>JABDBI010000015.1 GCA_013288705.1 Methanobacteriota archaeon
TTCCAGATTTTGTGCGAAGCGGGGCTTTTGCCCGGAGCATTGTTGCCCAATCATCATGGCAAGTTTGTCTGCAAACGCGTCGAGCTTGAAGTGACTGGCGGTGGCGCGGGTTTGCTGTCTTCCTACACGCGCGATGAGGCCATTCGTTTGCCGATTGCCCACAGGGAAGGCAACTACTTCGCCGACGAAAAAACCCTGCAAATGTTGCAAGATAACAATCAAATAGCACTCTGCTATCGAGAAAAAGATACGCATGGAAATAGCGTCGTGAATGGCGCACAGCTGAGCATCGCCGGTATTTTTGGCGGTCCAAAACGCAATGTGCTTGGGTTGATGCCCCACCCGGAGCGCTTTTCAGAAAATAGGCTAGGTGGCACCGATGGGTTCAGAATATTGGTGGCTCTCCGAGGGGGTGGCTGATGTCGTTGACAACAGAAGAACTTCATCACGCACAAATATTGCTCGGGCGAGAGCCAAATGCGTTGGAGCGCGAAATTATTGCTGCGATGTGGAGCGAGCATTGCTCGTATAAGTCGAGCAGAATCCATCTCAAAAAACTGCCCAAGTCGGGCGAACGTGTGCTGGTGGGCCCGGGAGAAAACGCCGGTGTGATCGACGTAGGCGATGGCCTTGCCGTTGCCTTCAAAGTAGAGAGTCATAATCACCCGAGTTTCATCGAGCCATTTCAAGGTGCTGCGACAGGCATGGGCGGGATTCTTCGGGACATTTTTACCATGGGCGCAAGGCCATTTGCCGCCATGAATCTTTTGCGTTTTGGCGATGCAGCGCATCCCAAGACACCGCGTTTACTGCGCGGCGTTGTCGATGTAATTTCCCACTACGGTAATTGTTTTGGCGTGCCAACGGTGATGTCCGATGTTGCGCATCGGTCCTGTTACAACGGCAACATTTTGGTGAACGCTTTTGCCATCGGTGTGTTGAAGCACGACAAAATCTATTTTGGTGCCGCTAAGGGTGTTGGCAATTTGGTTTTTTACGTCGGTGCGAAGACAGGACGCGATGGCATTCATGGCGCTACCATGGCATCCGATTCCTTTAGCGATGCCAAAGAAGTTGCGCGACCAACCGTGCAGGTGGGCGATCCATTCAAAGAAAAATTGCTGCTCGAGGCATGCCAAGAGTGCTTTGCAGAAGACTTACTGGTTGGCATCCAAGATATGGGTGCGGCTGGCTTAACGTGCTCGAGCTTCGAGATGGCGGCGCGTGCAGGGACCGGCATGGCTTTGCATCTCGACAGAGTGCCGATGCGTGAGGAGGGTATGACGCCGTACGAGATTATGCTCTCGGAAAGTCAAGAACGCATGATGCTGGTGGTAGAAGAAGGCAAAGCAGAGCGTATTGTACAGATTTTTACGCGCTGGGATCTTGACTGCGTAGAAGTTGGAAGAGTCACCAGTGACGGGCTGGTGCAACTTTTTTGGCACGGTGATGTTCAGGCGGTACTCCCCGCTGTTGCATTGACCGAAGGCGCTCCGGTGTATGAGCGACCATGGAAAGTTCCGCAGCCAATTTATACGCCCACGGCAACGCTCGACAAAGTAGACAAGACTTGGGTGTATGAGCAGTATGACCGCCACATTGGGCTGGGGACTCTAGTCGATGGCCAGGAAGCAGATGCTGCGCTTGTGCAAATTCCAGGTTCACAAAAAGCAGTTGCATTGGTGTTGTTGTGCGACGAAGAAGCATGCGCGCGGGAGCCACGCGAGGGTGCTATGCGCACGCTTACGTCGGGCGTGCTCCGGGTGTCGTGCGTGGGGGCGACACCGATTGGGATTTCGGATTGTCTCAACTACGGCTCTCCGGAGACGGAGCAGGGGATGGGGCAGCTCGTGGCTGGTATCGAAGGAATCGCCGACGCTGCGAAGCTTTTTGGGCTTCCCGTGGTGTCGGGTAATGTGAGTCTTTACAACGAGACAGATGGCAAGCCAATCTATCCCACACCTGCGATTGCGGTGGTTGGTCTTCATGAAAACCCGGCGCGGAGGGCAGTTAATTTCTTTGAGCAGGCAGGCGACTTGATTATGCATCTCTCTGGAGATGCAAAACCTCTCGCTGACGCGATTCGCTTTGCCGTTCAGGAAGGAATTGTTACCTGCGCGCATCACGCTGGTCCCGAAGGTTTGTTGTCGGCAGTGACGGAAATGGCTTCAAGAAATAAACTTGGTACGCAATTAATCTCGGAGGAATTGCCAGATAGATATCCACAAATCGTGTTGTCTTTGCCTCGAGAAAAATTGCCGCAACTCGAGAGCGCTTTGCCTGTAGAAATTCTCCTTCGAGAAATTGGTGTCGTGACAAATGGATGATCTGCGAGCCCATCGAGAAAAACCAGACTCCCCCTTTGAAAAAGGGGGCTGGGGGGATTTTTCCGATCGGTTGCCTCAAGAAAAATCCCCCTACCCCCTTTTCCAAAGGGGGGAAAAAGACGGATTTCGCGATCATTGTGGCGTCGTCGGTATTTTTGGCAACAAAGAAGCAGCCAAGCTGACTTATCTTGCGCTCTACGCGCTGCAGCACCGCGGTCAAGACTCCGCGGGTATTGTCTCGTGGGATGGCATCAATTTGCATCGTAAGGTGGGCGCAGGTCTAGTCGCAGATGTATTTGATGAGCGCTCACTAGAGACCCTGACCGGCAGCTTGGCCATCGGCCACGTGCGCTATACCACAGCAGGCTCGTCGGGCTTGCAAGATGCACAACCCATCTTGACCAAAACCGGCAAGGGTTACTTGTCCGTGGCCCATAATGGCAACTTGGTGAATGCCGATAGTATCAGGCTTACGCTCGAGAATGAGGGCGCGATTTTTCACACGACGTCTGATACAGAAGTAATTTGTCACCTCGTTGCAAGAGATAAGTCTCCTGCGCTCGAAGACAGACTGATCGCGGCACTCGATCGTGTTCGGGGAGCTTATTCGCTTTGCGTGCTTGGTTCCGGCCAGTTGATAGGCGTGCGCGATCCCTGGGGTGTGCGCCCGTTGGTGCTGGGGCGCTTCAAAGAAGGTTATATTCTGGCATCGGAGACGTGCGCATTTGATTTGGTCGACGCGCAATTTGTGCGCGAGATAGATCCTGGTGAAATGGTTATCATCGATGACAATGGCGTTCGCTCCAAGATGTTATCTGATGCTGCATTAGGAAAAAAAGCGCAGTGCATTTTCGAGCACGTTTATTTCTCGAGGCCAGACAGCGAAGTGTTTGGATTGTCTGTGCATGCCGCTCGCAAAGAGATGGGGCGGCAGTTAGCCAGCGAAGCTCCCGCCGATGCTGATGTGGTCATCGCTGTGCCAGACAGTGGTATAATTGCTGCCATGGGTTATGCGGCAGCGAGCAATTTGCCTTTTGATATGGGGCTCGTTCGCAATCACTATGTCGGGCGTACTTTTATCGAGCCAGAAAGTCGCATTCGACATTTTGGTGTGCGGCTAAAATTAAGCCCAGTTACAGAGGTCGTGGAAAAGCGAAGATTGGTGGTGGTAGATGACAGCATTGTGCGTGGAACAACAAGTCGTAAGATTGTAAAAATGCTGCGTGCAGCCGGGGCAACAGAAGTGCATCTGCGCATTGCTGCACCGCAAACGACCAATCCGTGCTTCTACGGCATTGACACGCCGAAGCGCTCGGAGCTCATTGCCGCAACGCACACGCTTGAAGAGATTGCAAAATACCTGATGGTGGATAGCATTGGCTATTTGAGCGTTGCGGGTTTACACGAAGCGGTGAATCGTGCAAAAATGACCCATCGTTTTCGGGGCAAGACCACGGGCATGTGTGATGCCTGTTTTTCGGGGCAATACCCCATCCCCTTGCACGACTTTTTGGGCCATATAGGAACACTTTCGCATGTTAGAGCCACCGAGCATAGCCCAGGATGAATGGCGACATCGGCGTCTTCGGGTGCGTAAGCTACTCGCGATGTCGCGCGCAGGGCAAGCGGCCCGTTATCTTGAAGAGGCGGGTGATATTTGTCTTACGTTTTTACATAAACGCAAGTTGGCGCTGATCCTATATCGTCAGGCTGCGCTCAACAGCGAACATCCTGCCTCACTTCTTCGCACGATCATCGAAATTGCTGAGCAGGAGGAAAATCAGCAGCTGGTCAGTGAGACATGCGATACCTTGCTGGGCCTTGTGAGCAGTGAAGAGGCAAGCGCGATTTACGAGCGACAGCAACTTGCGCTATCGAGAATACAGCGACGCGACGATATCCCACGTGCCGAGGAGCATCGAGAGCTTTATCTTCTTGCCAAAAAAGCGTGCGAAAATGTCGAACTGCGAGGCGTTTTGCGCCCTGAGGCGTTGCGTCATTTGGTGGAGGGAAAGCCCTCGCATGCGCAATGGTTGAATCGCTTGGAAATTGTCAAACAGTGGCTGGTGCAAGACCTGCAATTTCAAGATGAGTTGCTTGCGACGCTTCGTGATAGCGAACGCTACGATGCGATGACGGATGCCCTTCGTTTGTGCATTGCACATGTGCCACCGGAACGTGCGCGGGCGTTGCGGTTGCAGCTAGGTCATGCGTTGCGTTTTTGCAAGGGCGACTTGAAATCTGCGGCGGATGCGTTTGAGGAGCTCATTAAGATCGATTCATCGGACAGGGAGGCGTTTGGGGAATTGCTGGAGTGTCTTGATGAGCTTGGGGAAGATGCACGGTTGGCGTCGATTTTGCAGAGAAGAATTGAAGCGACTGCCGGGCTGGAGAGGCAGGTGCTTGCGAGGCAGCGTGAATTGGTGTTGGAACGGTTAAAGAGTTTTGCGGCGACGCAATCTGCGATGCGTTGACAGAGGCCGCCATGTGCGTCGAGACGTTTCACCCAGGCCATAGCGTGCGACGAAACGTCGCCCGCGTCAGCCTGGGCTGTTGCACCGGTGCGCCCTCACGGGCGCGAAGAACTCAGGCAATAGTCATCTTTAGGGATACGATGAAGCGTTTTACGCGCCCGCCAGGGCGCATCGGTGCAACAGCCCAGGAGAACATGGGCGTCGTCCGACGACGCACATGGTGGCCTGGGTAAAACGCGTGGGCGACAGCCCTCTCCTCTCTCCCCTCCTCATTCACGCCCTGGGAAGGGCAGCGGGTAGTGACAGGTCATTCAGGCCAAAAACCCCAGCATCCCCATAAAAAAACCGTGGAGGTCGATCGTGGTCCAATCTCACGCCTGCGTAAATATCCATCTTGTCTTCAGCACAAAAGGCAGGAGAGAATTCATTGTTGATGCCATTCGCAGCGATTTGCATGCATATATGTCGGCTATTTCTCGAAGGGAAGGGGCAGATGTGCATGAAGTTGGCGGCATCGAAGACCATGTCCATATGCTTGTTCATTTGCCTCGCACATTGACTCTGGCAAGTTTGGCAGAGAAGATTAAGTCAGGTTCCTCAAAATGGATCAAGACCAAAGGAACTGAGTTCCAGCTTTTTGCATGGCAGAACGGATATGGCGTATTTTCTGTCAGTCAATCGCAAGTACCATGTGTGCGCCGATATATTCAGGAACAGCGTGCGCATCATCGCAAATGGAATTTTCAGGAAGAACTGAGAGCGTTGCTTACGCGACATGGGATTTCTTTTGATGAACGTGATCTTGTAACGTGATCGCCGTTTCGCAATCCGCTGCCCTTCCCAGGGCGTGAATGAGGAGGGGGAGAGAGGTGTTGTTTGCCACCTTTTTCCCAGGCCACCATGTGCGTCTGACTACGCCCATGTTTTCCTGGGCTGTTGCAACGGTGCCCCTTGGCAGGGGCGAAGAACACAAGCAACAATCATATTGTGGCAGCGTGCCTAGCGGCTGCTACCCCTATTGGCAAGTGCAGAAATTGCTGCACGAACATGGCTATTATGAAGCTATTCTATTTCTCTATTTTTACCGTCCTAGCCACCTGGATTCTCCTACTCATTGGCGGCCTGGTCAATCCCATGGGCGCGTCGCTCGCATGCCCAGACTGGTATTTCGTGCCGACCTGCAATGGCGAATTATTCCCCGAAATGACGGGCGGCGTGTTGTATGAACACGGCCATCGCCTCTGGGCATCGATGGTAGGAATGCTCACGCTCGTGCTAGCCCTATGGACGTGGCTAAATAAAACGACCGACAAAGTCACACGTCGCCTCACCTTACTTGCTGTATTCTTAGTCGCACTCCAGGGAGTCTTCGGCGGCGTCACCGTCCTCCTCGGCCTAAACGCCGCATTATCAACAATCCACCTCGTCACCGCCATGACATTCTTCTGCCTCCTCATCTACATCGCCGTCCGCCTCCGAAACCCTCTCCCGCCCAGCGGGAGAGGGCAGGGTGAGGGTAGACCATCGACACTCGTGCTAGTCGCATTCTTCGCCGTCCTCCTACAAATCCTCCTCGGCGGCATGATACGCCACGTAGGCGCCGGTCTAGCCTGTGGCGACGATTGGCTTTCCTGCGGCCCCACATTTTGGCCGTCGTGGCATCTCGGACAGATGCATATGCTGCACCGCTTGGTTGGCTATGCTGTGGCTGCGTTGGTGTTTATGACCTCGGTTAAAACGTTTCGAGAGGATGGGCGAATGGCCATCATCCCGAGTGCGCTCGTGATTGTGCAAATCGGTCTTGGCTTGGCAACTGTTGCGACTGTGCGTTCTGTCCCGCTGGTGGTTATGCACACGGGGGTGGGAGCATTGCTTCTTGCGTCGCTGTTGTTGCTTTATTTGTCTCGGCAACTAAAGCACGCCCCGTTGGGGCTCTAGGGCCGAGAGACAGAGAGGGGTGTCGCCCACGCATTTCACCCAGGCCACCATGTGCGTCGTCGGACGACGCCCATGTTCTCCTGGGCTGTTGCACCGATGCGCCCTGGCGGGCGCGAAGAACACAGGCAATAGTCATCTTTGGGGATACGATGAAGCGTTTTACGCGCCCTCCAGGGCGCATCGGTGCAACAGCCCAGGCTGACGCGGGCGGCGTTTCGTCGCACGCTATGGCCTGGGTGAAATGCGTGGGCGACACCCCTCTCTGTCTCTCGGCCCTAGAGCCCCAAAGGGGCGGTCTCACAACCGCACGTATTCAAAATCCTCAGGCAACGCATTAATGCCCTTCAGCGGCGGCGCAATCCACCCCGCCATCTTTCCACGCGCCACAACTTGTTGCATCAACGAATGCACATGCTCTCTATCTTCCCTCGTCGGCAACCAAAAACTTCGCTGCGCCTCAAATTCCGCACGTGACAATGGCATACCATCAGGCCCATAGTGATGCTCGCTATAAATCCCAACCGTGCGGTTAAATCGCTTACTCGGCAGCGCTAGCTTGTAGTCAATATGATGCTTGGCCAACTCAAGATTCCACTTCTCCAAACTCTTCTCATTGTCAGCAATATAGTCGTCACGCAAAACCTCGTTCATCGCATTGCGAAGCGGCACTGCAAGTTCACCCAATTTGCCATTTTGCAGCGTCGTGAGTGCGTACGTGTCCTGGTTAGCCATGTGCTCCGTGTAATGCTTGGCCTCATGCGCACGCCCTTTGAGACCAGCCGCGAAATAGTTCGCCGCATTCGAACTCTGCTCCGAGCCAAACAAGTCGAGCGAACTCGAATACCAGAAGTTGATGTATTTTTGCAAAATCACCAATGGCACACCGCCATATTTGGCAATGTCCTCGGTATCATATCGATTTATAAGCTCAGCAGTGCGCTTGATCACACGTTGCACACCGGTTTGCCCAACAAACAGATGATGCGCCTCTTCGGTCAACATAAACCTGCAAGTGCGCGACAACGGATCAAAGCCGCTTTCAGCCAGGCTCAAGAGTTGAAATTTACCGTCGCGATCCGTAAAAGTGGTGAACATAAAAAACGAGAGCCAATCGGAAATCGGTTCATTAAACGTCGTCAAAATGCGCGGCTTGTCGGGATTGCCACTTCGGCGCTCCAAAAGCGCATCAGCTTCTTCACGTCCATCTTTGCCAAGATAGCTATGAAGCAAATAAACCATCGCCCACAAGTGCCGCCCCTCTTCAACGTTCACCTGAAACAAGTTACGCAAGTCATAGAGCGAAGGGCAGGTTTTTCCGAGGAGGCGCTGCTGTTCCACCGATGCTGGCTCGGTATCGGCTTGCGTGACAATTAAACGGCGCAAACTATTGCGATGTTCACCCGGTATCTCTTGCCACACAGGCTTTCCAGCAAGGTCGCCACCAGGAATCGTGCGGTTCTCCGTGGGCGCTGCAAGAAAAATTCCCCAGCGATAATCTGGCATCTTCACGTAATCAAATTGCGCCCATCCATTGGCATCTACGCCTATAGCGGTACGCAGATAAATTTCTTTTTGCTGAAAGCCCTCAGGCCCCATGTCGCCCCACCAGCTGGCAAAATTGGGCTGCCAACCTTCGAGAGCGCGTTGCAGACGCTTATCGCTCGAAAGATGAACGTTATTCGGAATGCGCTCGTGATTGACCTCAGCGATCATGCGAAAGCTCCAGCATCTCGTGCCTGACGCGTTCCATCAGTTTTGTTAGGTTGCTCTTGTCATATCCCACAGTATCAATGGGCTTGCCAATACGTACGCTTACGGTCAGCCCACTGTGCACAACAATTGAATCGGGCTTGACGACTTTGGCAGCTCCTTCAATCCAGACGGGAACAATGGGGATATGCAGAGAAATGGCGGTATGGAACCCGCCTTTCTTAAATGGCCCAAGCTCTAGTGTTCTGCTGCGTGTGCCCTCGGGAGCAATCCAGATGGAAACACCTTTCTTGAGACTCTGTTTGGCAACCTCGAGTTGTTGTATGGCTTTAAAACGATCTTTTCTGTCGATGGGAATGAACCCTGCTTTTTCCATGGCCCGCCCCCAAATGGGGACGCGCTGTAATTGGCTTTTGAACATCATGCGAAAAGAGTTCGGAATAGCTGCAAACAAAACCGGGATGTCGATCACAGACTGATGATTCGACATGAACACATAAGACTGGCTTTTGTCGATGTGCGACACACCGGAGGTTTTCACCCGCGTGCGGGTAATGTGCAGCACACCTTGGGCAAACTGCTGAACGCGCGCATCGACCGACGGGATTGATAGCCGTCCCAAGAGCGCATCAAGGAGCTGCACAATGGACATATAGAATATGTGTGCAGCGACTCTAAATGCGATGAAGATGCCGTGAAGTTTTTTAGAACGCATGGGCTGCAAATTCGTCGGTAGCGGTGATTAACGCATTGGTGGTACCAGGCTCCGATGCTGCATGGCCTGCGTCTTGCACGATGGTAAAGTTAGCTTCCGGCCAAGCGCGGTGCAAATCCCATGCGCTTCGCACCGGGCACGGCATATCGTAACGGCCCTGTACAATATAGGCCGGAATGTGGCGAATCTTCTCGACGTTTTTCAATAGCCAACCATCTTCTGGCATAAAGCCCTTGTTGTAGAAATAGTGACACTCGATGCGCGCGAATGTGTATGCGAATTCATCTGCGCCAAATTGTCTGACCAACGCTGAATCTGGTAGCAGCTTAGATGTACGTCCTTCCCAAACGCTCCATGCCTCGGCTGCTTCTCTCACAACATTTGCGTCGGAGCTCGACAGGCGCTTGTGATACGCGGCGAGAAAATCATGACGTTCATTTTCAGGGATAGGGCGTACAAAGTCTTCCCACGCGTCAGGATAAATGTCGCTTGCACCCTGCTGATAAAACCAATCGATCTCCGATTGACGCACGAGAAAAATTCCTCGGACGACCATCCCGCGCACGCGCTCCGGGTGCGTTTGGGCGTAAGCCAAGCTGAGGGTGCTCCCCCAGGAACCGCCAAACACGTGCCACTTTTCAATACCCAGGTGGGCGCGGATTTTCTCCATATCAGCTACCAGATCCCAAGTGGTATTTTCTTCAAGAGATGCCCTCGGGGCGCTTTTCCCGGCGCCTCTTTGGTCAAACAAAATCACGCGCCATTTTGCTGGGTCAAAATAGCGACGCTGGGTGGGTTCCAAACCACCCCCAGGTCCGCCGTGTACAAAAACAACCGGCAAGCCTTGTGGGTTGCCCACTTCCTCGACGTAAAGCGTGTGGATATTGGAAACCGGCAAACGAAAGGTGTTATAGGGCTCAACAGGGGGGTAAAAAGTTCGCATGGGAGAGTGCGCTCCGTTGCTATTTGAGAGAAATGCGGGGATTTTCCGGATGACTCTTGTAGAACGTCACGACATGCCCGCGTGTTTCCACAATCTCTGCATCCAGATCCAATGCCAGCTGCTGACAGATGGACTCCATCTCTTCTAAAGCCGATTCTTGAAACTGGACTTTGATGAGCTCATGCGCCAAAAGAGCGCCTAGGGCCTCTTTGATCAAATTATCGGAAAGTCCCTTTTTTCCCACAAGAACAACGGGCTTACGCGGGTGCGCCAGCGCCTTCAAGTGGGCGCGCTGTTTGCTATCGAGCATGATGGAATCCAAAAGATTAAAGAATGGTTGATCATGACGCCAGGAAAACGCCTAAGTGTCAATAACAAGATGACGTATTTGGGCGCATCTGCTAGGAAGCGCATTGTAACGATGAGGGAATAAAATGGCGTTTGTAATCACAGATAATTGCCGAGGATGCCGCTTTACGGACTGCGTCTCTGTTTGCCCGGTGGATTGTTTTTATGGTGATGGCGAGCAGCTCTATATTAATCCCGACGAATGCATCGATTGTGGCGCTTGCGAGCCTGAGTGTCCGGTCGAGGCCATTCATGATGAAGGCAGCTTGCCGGAAGACAAACTGCAGTGGATTAAGCTCAACGCCGAGAGGGCGCCTAATCTGCCGAACATCACGCAGAAGCAGGCGGCTGTGCCGGGTGCGGAAGAGCGTAAGGCGGCGCTCGGGTTTTAGGACGTGGCCTTCGACGTATACCATGCAGCGTTGTAAATCTGGCTGGCGAAAAGGCCAAACAACATTGCAAATTTAATCCCAAAGGAGCGTCGATGGCCTAAATAGGCAAGCCCAGCAACGATCGGAACAGTGAGAGCCCATTCTGTAATAGCAAAGGTTCGAGCCATGGGAACTACACAAGAATCATCTTTCACGTCGCTGTTCCGAGTGGCAAGTCCAACGCCAATATCTGCGACAATCTGCAAAAGAATGTCTGTTCCAGCCGCGGCCATCCCCGCCTTTAGCAGCGCAGATTGCTGGTCATCCTTTCTGCAGCACCCATGTGCGCAGATGCTCACGAGGGAGACCGTCGCTGGGATGAAATTCCAATAGAGTGCATCCCTGGTAAAACGTATGCCGCACGACTCACTGGCGTCGGACTGAGTGTTGTTTTGCACCCACGCTGGATTGGCGAAAAAGAGGCCAATTAAGATTGCAATTATTGGACGTATAATCATTTGTGCTATTTGGGTTTTTTTTCGGGATAAGTCAATCCCATGAATTTTGCTTTATTGCACAGAAGTTGTTATCATGTCTTCATGTCAAAAAGATGCTCCAAAGCGTTCTTGGTCCTTGTTTTCTTGGTCGCCCTCAGCACTGTCGGGTGCGGCGGCAGTGGTAACCTTGCTTCTTCGCCGCCAGTTATGACAGCGCAGCAGTGTATTGACAGCGGGTATTGCAACCGAGCACAAGCAGGTATTGTTGCGGAAGTTTGCGTGAACTCTTTGCGACAAAACAGCGCAGCCAATATTGGCACATGCTATGAACTTTGCTTTAATCCATGCAATAAAGTTTACTACGGCTGCTACAACCACTTTTGTCCATACCCATAACCGTCCGTGCGTAGAATAGCCTGGCCATCTCATGCGCTTCTCGGTATAACGCTCCCGATTGCAAAAAGAAGGAGCTTTGATGACGACAGCGCCCAAGGTGATTTACCTCAAGGACTACCAGCAAACCCCCTACACCATCAAGCATGTTGATTTACGCTTTGATCTGCGAGAAGACTTCACGGACGTGAAGTCGATTCTAAGCTTCGAAGCCAGAAATTCGAAAAAAAGCGACTTGGTGCTCGACGGCAAAGAGCTGGAATTACAAAAACTCATTCTTGATGGCCGGGAGCTCACTGCGCAAGAATATCGGGTTGAGGGAAATCGACTGACGGTGTTTGCCCCTCCTGCTTCTTTTACGCTCGAAGTCCACAATCGCATCCGGCCTCACTTAAACACCTGGCTCGAAGGCCTCTATGTTTCGAAAGGCATCTTCTCCACGCAATGCGAGGCCGAGGGCTTTCGCCGCATCACCTATTTCTACGATCGCCCTGACGTCATGTCGACCTATCGGGTCACCATTAATGCAGATAAGATCAGCTGCCCCGTCTTGCTCTCCAACGGGAATCGAGTCGCCAGCGGAGAATTACCAGACAATCGTCACTTCGTGACCTGGGAAGACCCGTTCCCGAAGCCATGCTATCTCTTCGCGCTTGTAGCCGGCAAGCTCGGGGCTTTGCAAGACACGTTCAAGACACGCTCCGGGAAAACCGTCAATTTGGCTATCTATGCAGACGAGAAGGACGTCGAGAAGTGCCACCATGGTATGCATAGCTTGAAGCAGGCGATGAAGTGGGACGAAGAAGCCTACGGCCTCGAGTGCGACCTCGACAATTTCAACATCGTTGCAGTGCGCGATTTTAACATGGGCGCCATGGAAAATAAGGGCCTCAATATTTTCAACAGCGCGCGCGTTCTCGCTTCGAAGCAGACAACGACAGACGGTGCTTTCCAAGACATCGCAGCGGTGATTGGCCACGAGTATTTTCATAACTGGACCGGCAATCGGGTTACCTGTCGAGACTGGTTTCAACTTTGCCTAAAAGAAGGCCTGACGGTTTTTCGTGACCAAGAATTTTCCCAGGCAATTTATTCGAAGGCGGTGCAGCGTATTGACCAAGTTCTTGACTTGCGCCAACGCCAGTTCACCGAGGACGATGGTCCAACGGCGCATCCGCCAAGGCCAGACCATTTTGTGGAGATTAACAACTTTTATACCGCCACAGTTTATCAAAAAGGCGCGGAAATTGTGCGCATGTTGAAGACGCTGATCGGCGCGGAGAATTTTCGCAAAGGCATGGACCTCTATTTCCAACGACACGATGGTCAAGCGGTGACGCAGGAAGACTTTGTGCAAGCGATGGCGGACGCATCGGGCAAGGATCTCACGCAGTTCATGCTCTGGTA
The DNA here is from genome assembly GCA_013288705.1 of Methanobacteriota archaeon. Classification (GTDB taxonomy): domain Bacteria; phylum Myxococcota; class UBA727; order UBA727; family JABDBI01; genus JABDBI01. The sequence continues at coordinate 13,124 of JABDBI010000015.1, forward strand.
CACGCAAGCCGGCGCGCCACATATCGAAGTGCACGAGGACTTTGATGCTGCGAAGCACACCTACGCGTTGACGCTCACGCAAAAGAAGACGGCGCCCATGCATATTCCTGTGCGCATGGGGCTTCTAGACGGTGACGGCAAGGTGCTTTTGGAGGAGCGCGTGCTCGAGCTTACAAAAGAGCGAGAGACGTTTGTGTTCTCCGACATCAAGTCGAAACCGGTACCATCGCTGTTTCGTAATTTCTCGGCGCCAGTGCGCTTTGCCACTGATTTGCCCAAAGAGAGTTTAATGTTGCTGATGAAGCATGACTCGGATCCGGTGAATGCTTGGGATGCGGGGCAGAAGATTCTGACGAGGCAGCTTGTCAATCTGGCGCTTGCGTTGCAAAAGGGCGCAGATGCGCGGGTTGAAGTTGATTTGAAAGATGCGTTTGGTTTTTTCCTCAACAAGAAAATAGATGACGCAGCTTTTCTTGCGTTGATGATTGGCGTTCCGTCTTCAGAATCTGTTGCCCAGAAGATGGATGTGATCGATCCGGAAGCGATCCATCAGGCGCGGGTTCTCTTGAAGCGTGAGATTGCCAGCGCTCACCGCGATGTGTTGCATCGACTCTATCAAGAGCATCATCGGGTGGATGCGTTTGGAAGCCGCAAGCTCAAAAATACTTGTTTGCACTATTTGTCGTCTCTGCGTGAGAGCAGCGTGCTGGAGCTTGTGGTTACGCAATATCACGGTGCCGATAACATGACCGATCGTTTTGCTGCGCTCTGCGAGATGACCAATTGGGAGGCCAATCAACGGCCAAAGATGCTCGAGCATTTCTATCGTGAATGGAAGCATGAGGATCTGGTAATTGATTATTGGTTTAGCGCGCAAGCATTGTCGACGCTGCCGGGGAGTTTTGCTGACGTGCAGCGGCTTGTGCGGCACCCGGATTTCAATGCGCGTAACCCGAATCGTTTGCGCTCGTTGGTTGGGGCGTTTTGCATGAACAATCCGTTTATGTTTCACCAGAGCAGTGGTGAAGGCTATCGATTCTGTGGGGAGCAGGTGATTGCTGTCGATGGATTTAATCGGCAGGTTGCGGCTAGACTTGTGCGTGCATTTGGGCAATGGCGGCGCTTTGACGGGAAGAGGCAAGCGCTGATGCGCGCAGAGCTGGAGCGCATACAAGCACATCCGGGTATTTCACCAGATGTGTTCGAGCTAGTCGGCCAGATGCTCAGCCCCTCCCTTTGAAAAAGGGAGGTCGGGAGGGATTTTCGGTAAGCTTAACCTAAAATCCCCCTACCCCCTTTTCCAAAGGGGGAATTCTAATCCTGCAGCTCCAGCGTCGGGTTATGCTCGTAAAACCCCATCGGCTTCAAGATAAACCCGGCACGCGCCGCTGGCATCACTGGCCAATCCTCTGCAAAAGGCAGGTGCGTAACCCCAACCGTATACCAAACGACCACATCCTCATCGAGGATAGACGTATCTCGCGATGCAATCCATTTCGGAATGCCATCACCTTCATTCTGATTCGGATAATCCCCCGCCGCATGCATCTCGGTTGCGTCATACTTGGTCACATAGAATGGATGCAGCAAAAACGGCGCCGCCTCGTAGGTATGCGCATGTGGCTGCGCAAAGTAATTCGCATTCATGCCAGGCTCAAGCACATACCCAGAAAAATGCCCAAGACTATTCTTTTTCTCCGGGTTAAATATCCACCAATGCCGTGCTTCAGCTTGATTCACATCGCGTACGGCTTCTTTTTCAGTTGTCAGTAGGCGCTCATTCAACAAAAACGCGTTGCCGTGTGGATTTTCATCGCGGTTTTCTAGATTCGACAAATCAATCTCAGCAACACTATTTTTGCCACCATCCACAGCAAAGTCGAGCCTAAAGTTGAAAAAGTGCTGATGGGCAATGCCAACAATATTTTTATCCACTACCGTGCCAAATCGGTCGCCCTGCGAGAGGCGATTCGCATTCGCATTTGCTGCGGCAGCGCATCGTGCGCATTTTTGAATCTGGTGACCTTTGGTCAAAATGATACCCGTCAATACAGCCTGCATTTGGATGGAGCCGTCAGGCTTAAAAATCCACTGCAAACCATAGTCGTAGTTGCCAACGGTGAACACAAAGAGCACCACCAGCTCTTTTGTCGATTGCGCGGCAACTCGATTCGAATCGCTATCGTAATGTGACCATGCAATTCCACCGCTGCGCTCATACATGGCAACCACCTGGGGCATTTTCTTAATATTGCCCAAGTTGTCAGCAATCACCGCGTCGAAGGTAAGCCCGTCGGTGGGAAAATGCACGCCGCGCAGAAGTGAATTGGCGTTATTGCCGATGCCATAGTCGCCTTGATCAAATGCCGCGCGCCATCGCCAATTTTTCTTTGGATCCGAGTAGGGCACAACCATTTCTGAGAGAGAAGCACGGTCGAGAACGGTTCGGAAAACTCCCTTGTCGACGCGACCAACGTTGTAGAGCACGAGCCCTTCGCGCGGATGCATCTGGTAGCGAAAGCGCCACCCGCCCCACGCAACCTCGTTGCCATTCACCTGGATCGGGGAGTTATCTGGCGAAAATCCTGGCGGCGGTGGGAGCGCGTCATGCGCGACTTTGAAGAAATCTTGCCTGTGCGGTGGAATTGGCAAAACACCTAAATCTTCCACCTTCACGACTTGACCCAAAGTCACATCATAAATCGCCGTAATGCCCTCAATCGGGCGCGAGTAAGGATTGGTGGCATCTTGGCGCAAATAGAAGACTGCGCGCAAAAGGCGGTGGGTGGTATCTACACCTTCGTCAGCGAGGTCGCCTGGAGCCCAGCCATCGACAAATAAATCGTCCATGTTGGTGATTCCACGCAGTCCCATGGCGAGCTTGACATCTGCATTGCCTTTCATGGCCGCGGTAACTTCGTCATATTCGTTATCCAGCACCGCAGGTTGGCCTTTGATGGGCGTCTTCGATATGACTCGTTGTTCAGCTAAATCAATCGCGCACTCATAGCGCTCATTTTGACGGCTGTGCAGGACCACCGCGCGTGCCTGGCGAGATGTTGCGGTCACGTTCGGATATGTGCCCGGCGCAGTCTTTGTTGGCTCGAGCGTGCTCATGCTTTGCAAGTACCAGCCATCGCCCAGGAGATTGGCGCTTTTAAGCGTGCTTACGCCGCGTTCGAGCTCTAGCTCGGAGAGGGGATCGAGCGCATGTGGCAGGGCTGATTGTCTTTGGAATCTTGCAAATGAATGCGCGTTGACGTGCGGCTCTGATGGTTCGCATGCGCTGGCGAGGACAATCAGAGCAAGGAAAGGGAGGGTGGTGTGTTTCATAAGCGACACCAACACAAAGCGGAGGAGGTTTATTTCCTGCAACGGCCGCAATATTGACTTATAGCAAGATCAAAGAGTATCATTTAAATATGGGTGAAGATGCTCCAGCCACCATCTTGGTCGTAGATGATGATGAGACGCTATGCGAAATACTTGTTAACAGCTTTCGATTGTTAGGCATGAAGGCCGTGGGTGCTGGCGACGGTCAAGAAGCTCTGAAAATTATTAGAAGTAAACAAAATGTCGACGTGATTTTGTCAGACGTTCGGATGCCCATCATGGACGGCCTAGAATTACTTCGTACTGTCCAAGATTCAAAACTATCTATCCCTGTCATGTTGATGACTGGCTTCAGCGATTTTAGCGACGATGAGCTTTACAAAAAAGGCGCAAAAGCTGTTTTTGCGAAGCCGTTTGCGGCGAAACAAGTATTTGACATGCTGGCAAAGGTGCTGCCCGCGTGAAAAAACGTACCATTATCTACCTGATATCGCCGCTTTGGCTTTGCCTGGTTGGCTTTGGGATGCTGCAACTCTGGAACTACGCCAATACCCCTGGGAAATCGGGTTTAGCGCCAAGTTCATGGCCTGAGAGCAGCCATCTCAGTCTGAGTAAGTTGGTGCCCACTATGGTCATATTTGCCCATCCACATTGTCCTTGCTCGCAGGCAACTGCCGGTGAACTCAACGAAATCCTCGCTAAAGTGCATCGAAAACTCACCGTTTATGTTCTTTTTGTCAGCCCCAAGAATCCGAAAGAAGACTGGACAGAAACCAAACTGTGGTCTGACACAAAGGCAATTCCAGGGGTGCAAACCCTGCTCGACGAGGGCGGCATAGAAGCAAAGCGCTTCGGGGCAAAATCATCCGGCCAAGTGAACTTGTACGATGTATTTGGTCGCTTGGTTTTTAGCGGCGGCATCACGAGTGCCAGAGGCCACTATGGTGATAATCTCGGAAAAAGCGCAGTCATTTCGTTTGTCAACGACAAGAAAGTAACGCGCAGCACAACGCCTGTCTTTGGTTGCACCTTATATGAAGACTGAGAATAGCACCGAGCAGCAGTCAGCAGCGTTTTTCCAAGAGATGCAGCTGGCCGTTTTTAAGCGAACAGATCATATGTTTGCTGGCCTCATGATTGCACAATGGATATTCGGAATCATCTGTGCATTGGTCGTGTCACCGCGCGCATGGGAAGGAGAGGTCAGCCACATCCATATTCACGTGTGGGCTGCCATTTTTCTGGGCGGAATTTTGACGGCGTTGCCGGTCACGATGGCATGGCTTCAGCCGGGCTGGGTGTTTACGCGCCACCTGATTGCGTTTACGCAAATGCTTTGGTCGGCCCTGCTCATTCATCTCACGGGAGGCCGCATCGAGACGCATTTTCATGTGTTTGGTTCTCTTGCATTTTTAGCTTTCTACCGGGACTGGCCAGTCTTGATCACTGCGACCGTCGTCGTTGCAGCAGACCATTTTTTACGTGGGTGGTATTGGCCTCAATCGGTCTATGGAGTCGTCGCCGCGAGCCCTTGGCGCTGGTTGGAACACACGGGATGGGTGGTATTTGAGGACGTCTTTTTGATAGCAGTTTGCATTAAGAGCAAGCACGAGATGCAAGAAATTTGTGCTCGACGTGCGCGCCTTGAGAATGTGAATAAAGAAACTGAGCGCCTCATTTGGGAACGCACCGCGGAGTTAGAGCAAGCCAACCAGCTGACTGAAATTCAAGCCAAAAGACTAGTACGTTCCAACGGCGAACTGCAGCAGTTCGCTTATGTCGCGTCACACGACTTACAAGAGCCTCTGCGTATGATTTCAAGCTATTTGCAGCTTATCTCCAAGCGATACCAAGGCAAATTAGATAAAGATGCCGATGAGTATATTGGTTTTGCTGTTGATGGTGCAGTGCGTTTGAAACGCCTGATCAATGATCTTTTGGACTATTCGCGCATCGACACTCAAGGCAAACAACACATTGAAACTAATTCCGAAGAGGTACTCAAACGGGCACTTTCCAATTTGAAAATGGCGATTGAAGAAAGCGGGACAGTGGTTACCTATGACCCGCTCCCACCTATCATCGCCGATGATGGGCAACTCGAACGCCTTTTTCAAAATCTGGTGGGGAACGGAATTAAATATCGCAAAAAAGATGTTTCGCAAAAAATTCATATCTCGGCCAAAGAGAGCAATGGCGACTGGGTATTTTCAGTGAGAGATAACGGGATCGGCATCGCTAAAGAGCATTTCAATAGAATTTTCACGATATTTCAGCGACTCCATACATCGGGCGTATATCCCGGAACTGGCATTGGGCTCTCGGTTTGCCGCAAGATCGTAGAGAACCACGGTGGCCATATTTGGGTGGAGTCGGAGCCCGGAACCGGTTCCACCTTTTACTTTTCTGTCCCGAAAAAAATGCCAAAGGGAAACAGCACATGAACCAACAGCAAGAAATACAGATATTGATGGCCGAAGATAGTCCAGGTGACGCACGCCTTACAATGGAGGCGTTTAAAGAGTGGAAGATCAAAAACAAAATTCATTTGGTCGGAGATGGCGAAGAAGCGCTTAGCTTCTTATATAAGCGAGACCAGTACACCGGTGCGCCAAGACCCGACATGATTTTGCTTGATTTAAACATGCCCAAAAAAGATGGCAGAGAGGTTCTCGCGACAATTAAGGAAGATGAAAATTTGAAACGAATCCCCGTCATCATATTAACAACTTCAAAAGAAGAAGAAGATGTTTTTATGACTTACAATCTGCACGCCAACAGTTTTATTACCAAGCCAATCGGCTTCGATCATTTTGTTGAAATCATCAAGGGCTTGGAGAACTACTGGTTTTATTTGGTGAAGCTGCCAAGAAACTGAGGCATACCAATGAGCGCCCCAATTCGAGTTCTTTTGGTTGAGGATAACCCTGGAGATGCGCGGCTTTTGCATGTCATGCTCATGGAAGGGACCACCCAATTTGAGTGTGAAGACGCCGAGACGCTTCTCGATGGATTGGAGAAGCTGAGACAAGGTTCCTACGATATCGTACTGCTCGATCTTTCGCTGCCCGACAGCCAAGGACCTGAGACATTTCTCAAGGTTCGAGGAAATTTTCCGGACTTGCCCGTTGTTTTATTGACTGGCTTGAACGACGAGGAGCTGGGTGTAAAAGCGATGCGGGAGGGTGTTCAAGATTATCTGGTAAAGGGACAGGTGAATAGTGATCTATTGGTGCGATCCATTCGCTACGCGATTGAACGAAAAAGCGGCGAAAAATTGCTTTTCGCGACTCAGAAAGCCATGATGTCGTCTGCGAAGTTGGCAGCGCTCGGAACACTAGCCGGAGGGGTTGCACACGAAATCAACACGCCACTCAGTGTAATTTCGTTGCTAGCCATTCAAGCTAAAGAAGCGACTCAGCGAGCTGACGTCGATAGCGCTCAAATCATAAAATCCTTGCAGGCCATTGTCGATAATGTTTCGCGGATCTCTAAAATCACGCAAGGCCTGAGGATAATTGCGCGAGAATCGATCGCAGACCCCACAGTTCCCACTCCTATTCTGAACATCGTTGAGAACACGCTTCTATTATGCAAATACCGGTTGGCGAAGAGCAATATCAGGGTTGGTTATCACATTCCGGAAAACCTAAGTATCTCTTGTCGTGCGAACGAAATCTCACATTTGCTTCTAAGTCTTTTGATTAATGCAGCAGACGCCGTCGAACACTGTGACCTTAAGTGGATTGAAATTGGCGCATCTGATCGAGAACAGCATGTCGAAATTACAGTCACAGATAGTGGCACGGGAATAGAAAAAGAAATCGCCGATCATATTTTTGATCCGTTCTTCACGACCAAGGGTATAGGAAAGGGGTGGGGCCTTGGCCTCAGTATTTCTCGCGGCCTAATGGCTGGCCATGGTGGGGATCTGTTTCTCGACGAAAATAGTGCCAATACCAAATTCGTGATGCGTTTCCCCAAAGCCTAAGCCTCAGCTCAAAGCTGTTCGGATCATCGTAAGAAGCTCTTGCGGCAGGAATGGCTTGCGCATAAAAAGCAGGTTTGTCATTTTGCCACCTTCTGTGTCTACCGTATCGTTTGCAAACCCAGACATGAGCACAGCCCGCATATCTGCATGGTCGATTCGCAACCGCTTTATTAGCTCTACGCCGTTCATGTTGGGCATCTTGAAGTCAGTTAAAATAAGATCAATCTTTACATTTGCGTTTTCACAAATTTGGAGCGCGGACTCGCCACCATCAGCTTCCATGGCGTTGTAGCCCCCCGATTTGATGATCGCGCAAATCACCGACCGAGCAATGGCATCGTCCTCAACAACAAGAACATTTATCATTTTAATATTTTACTTTAGGGAGGTTTATTCCACAATGAAATTCGCGTATTTTATACAGGTATGGCAGTGAACACCCCGATTCGAGTTTTGTTGATAGAAGACAACGCAATATTTGCGCGGCTTATGCGCGCCATGCTTGCGGAAGGGCCTGGCCACTTTGAAACTGACAGCACCGAAAGGCTTGAGGTTGGTTTAGAGAAATTGAGGCATGGCCACTTCGATATTGCACTGCTCGATCTTTCACTGCCTGATAGTCAAGGACCTGATACATTTCTCAAAGCTCGAGCCACTTTCCCCGAATTACCCCTTATTTTATTGACTGGCTTAGATGACGAGCACCTTGGTTTGAAGGCGATGCAGGCAGGCGTTCAGGATTACTTGGTCAAAGGGCAAGTGAATGGCGACCTATTGGTGCGCTCCATCCGCTATGCGATTGAGCGAAAACACACGGAAAAACTGCTTTTCACGACGCAAAAAGCAATGATGTCGTCGGCTCAGTTGGCAGCGCTTGGAACGATGGCTGGTGGTGTGGCACATGAGATCAATACCCCTCTTACGGTAATTTCGTTGCTGGCAGAGCAGGCGAAAGAAACCGCCAAGAAAGTTGGTGTCGATAAAACTAAACTCAGGGAATCATTGCAGACCATTATAGACACTGCTTCCCGCATCGCTAAAATTACGCAAGGGTTAAGAACTCTTGCGCAAGAATCGGTGGCTGATCCCGCAATTCTGACTCCCATTAGGAGCATCGTTGACGATACCCTCCCGTTATGTGAACACCGCCTGAAGAGCAGCGGCATCACGGTTCGTCAACAGGTCCCGGAAAATCTAAGCATTGCCTGTCGCGCGAGCGAAGTGTCACAGATACTTCTGAATCTCTTGCTCAATGCTGCAGATGCGATCGAGCACAACGACAGCAAGTGGATTGAAATTGGCGCGGCAGATCAAGGTGATCACATTGAAATTACAGTCACAGACAGTGGTGCAGGAATTAGTAAAGAAATTGCTGATCGTATTTTTGATCCATTTTTCACGACCAAAGTCGTCGGAAAGGGCTGCGGCCTTGGCCTCAGCATCTCTCGCGGCCTGATGGTAGGCCATCGTGGCAACCTGTTTCTAGACGAAAAAAGCGCCAACACCAAATTTGTGATCAGTTTCGCAAAAACCTAGCTGATAGCAGGCGCTGCATGCAAGAAACTCTCGATTTGTTCCGGGAACTTTCTTGTATCAATTGGTTTTGGGATGTACCCAGCGCATCCTGCGTCATATGCTTTTTTATCATCGCCCTTCATCGCATACGCTGTCATCGCGACGACGGGAATATTTGTTGTTCGTTTCTCAGATTTTAATTTGCGTGTCAATGTCAAACCGTCCATGCCTGGGAGCTGGATATCCATCAAGATAAGATCGAAGGGCATTTTATCAATGATTAAAATCGCTTTCTCCGCATCTTCTGCAACTTCAATGTCGTACTTTGCCATTTCTAACACATAGCGTGCTAGCTTGAGATTGCTTGGATTATCATCGACAATCAGAATTCGCGTTGACATGGTTTGCTCCATCATGTGAGGTTTATAGGGAATAAGACCGTGAAAGTGGAACCATTTCCCACTACACTCTCGACGGAAATTGTTCCTTTTTGAAGTTCAACCAGCTTCTTGGTAAGGGCAAGGCCCAGCCCTGTCCCCTGAGATTTTCTATTTGGCCCTGAGTCAAGCTGCTGAAACTCAATGAAGAGCCTATTCATATCCTTCGGCTTTATTCCGATCCCGGTATCTCTCACTTGAATCTGAAGCTTCGTTTTGTCTACAGGAGAACAAATGATTTCGACTTCACCATTTTCATCGGTGAACTTGGCAGCATTGGAGAGAAGATTATAAAGGATTTGTTTTATTTTCTGTTGGTCGAGTAGGACCATATCCACCTTGGGAGATACGTTTGTTGTGAATTTTAATTTCTTTTTTTGCATGGTCGGGCCAAGCACTGACGATACTTCGGCAATGGTTTTGCGGATGGAGAAATTTTCGAGAACGACCTCTACTTTGCCCGATTCTATTTTTGCGAGGTCAAGAATGTCATTAATGAGTTGCAATAGGTGTCTGCCGCTGTTTAGAACGTCCGAGAGGAATTCCTTTTGCTTTGTCGTGAGTGGTCCTGCTTTTTCATCTATGAGGAGCTCCGAGAACCCGATGACGCTGTTGAGCGGTGTGCGCAACTCGTGTGACATATTCGCCAGAAATTCGCTCTTCAATTGGTTTGCTCTTTTTAGGTTCTCCTCCAAGCGCTTGCGATCCGTAATGTCGCGAATTGCACTAGATACTAAAATTCCATCTTCCGTCTCAAGCGGACTCAAACTAATTTCAATAGGAAATTCAGAGCCGTCTTTTCTGAGGCCATAGAGCTCAAGCCCGATGCCCATGGGCCTGGCTTTTGGATTATGAAAAAAGCCATTGCGATGCCCTGGGTGGCGATTGCGAAAGCGCTCCGGTATAAGAACTTCGACAACCTGTCCAACCAGCTCTGCACGAGGAAAGCCAAACAACTTCTCGGTCTGTGCGTTAGTGAGAACAATTTTGCCTTCTGGATTGACGATCACAACAGCATCGGGCGCTGCTTCAAGAAGGCCCTTGAATTTTGTTTCCTCGCGATTGCGAATGGTAAAATCCCGAGTCACCTTCCCATATCCGATGAGTTCTCCATCACTGGAGCGAATTGGAGTAATAACGACGTCGGCCCAAAATCGAGAGCCATCTTTGCGTACGCGCCAATTCTCCTCCTCAAATTTGCCATCTCGCGCTGCAATCTTGAGCGCATTCATCGGCTTGCCATGTTTGACATCTTCGTCAGGATAAAAGCATGAGAAGTGGCGTCCTATGATTTCTTCGGCTTCATATCCTTTGATCCTTCGCGCACCCTCATTCCAAGTGATTACATGCCCGTCTAGATCCAGGATGAAGACTGCGTAGTCTTTGATGTTTTTAATAAACAGCGGGAAAACAACCTCAGTTAATATCTGGTTAGAAATTTTTTGAGACATCCAAGTTCCCGGTTAGCTTAAAGCTGATTCGATCATTTTGAGAAGTGCCTCAGGCAGGAACGGCTTACGCATGAAAAACATGTTCTCACTCTCGCCACCGTGCATCTTCATGATATCCGGCGTAAAGCCTGAGATCAGCACTGCTCTTATGTGCCCATGCTCCAGCTTTAGTCTTCTAATCAGATCCGAGCCGTTCATGGAGGGCATCTCGAAATCGGTCAAGATAAGATCAATGCGCTCGCTCGGGTTTTTACAAATCTGTAGAGCAGATGCCGCGCCATCCGCTTCAATGACCTTGTAGCCTCCCGATTTAATGATCGCACAGATCACACGTCGAACGATCGTGTCATCTTCAACAACGAGAACTGTGGCAGGCTGAGACGGGTTGTTCATGCAACATTCTAGATTCACTGAGAGCGGGGAGTCAAATTTATATTAGAATCATTTGCTTCGGGGAGGGCAGGTCGATTTATAATGGGTTATGTTCTCTAAGCCGCAAGGGTCAGTTCGCGCCCAAAAAGTCATTTCGATTGCGGAGCAATTGGTAAGGGAGGGTCGGCTGAGCTCAGCGCAATTAGCGGTTGCTTTGGAATCGACAAAAAACCTCGGTAAAAGCCTTGATGACATTTTAATCGGCCGCGGCTTTTTAAGCGAGCAAGAATTTAACGAAAAGCTGGCGGCAGCAGCCGGTGTGAAAATGATCTCTTTGGCAACCATGAAGCCGAGCTTAGAGGTGATTAAATTAATTAGTGCTCTTCAAGCGACACGTTGGCAAATTGTGCCGGTATCTGAAGACGCAACAAAGTTGATGGTCGCGACTGCCGACCCGTTTAACCTCGGCGCGTTGGAAGAGGCTAAGAGAGAACTTGGGCGGGACATAGAGTGTATGCTGACATCGCCCAAGGAAATCGAGCAGGCGTTAAAGACGTATTATGATGGCGAACACGCGGGGCGAGAAAGCGCAATTGTAAGCATTGCACAAGTAGAGGGCTTCAAGAGCGCGGCGAATGAAGTCGCGCGGCAAAAAATAAAGTCTCAGCCAGCAAAAGCTCCCACCGGTTCGCAGGAACAAGAATTTGAAGGGCAAAAGACAACTGCAATCGTCGATGAGTTGCTCGATAAAGCCTATCTCGAGCGCGCAAGTGATATCCATGTGGATCCAACGCGCGATGGGCTCACTGTTCGCGTTCGCATTGATGGCATCCTGGAACAAGTCAGAGTGCTCCCAATGTCTATGCAGCAGCCCATTTTGTCGCGCATCAAGATCATGGGCTCCATGGACGTCGCGGAACATCGTACGCCCCAAGACGGACGCGCGCGCCTGCATATTCGAGGAAAGGAATTGGATGTGCGAATCTCTACCTTCCCAACCATCCATGGCGAGGCTGCAGCGATTCGACTTTTGTCGAAGGAGAATTTGCTCACTTTGGAAGACATGGGGTTTTTGGGAAACGACAGAGAGATTTTCGAAAGGCTGATCCTCCAACCAAACGGCATGTTGTTGGTGACAGGCCCCACTGGCTCTGGCAAAACCACCACACTTTATGCCGCATTGCAAAGAATAGACCGCACCAAAAATCGCGTTCTCACCGTTGAAGATCCTGTCGAAAACGAAATCGACGGTGTCAATCAAACCCAAATCAATGTGAAGGCCGGCGTCACTTTTCCGGTTGTCGTGCGATCCATGCTACGCGAAGATCCAGACGTCATTCTAATCGGTGAAATTCGCGATCAGGAAACTGCTGAAATGTCTGTGCGAGCAGCCATGACTGGCCACTTGGTATTATCGACGCTGCACACGAATACCGCCATTGGCTCCATCGCCCGTCTAGTCGATTTGGGGTTAGAGCCTTATCTAATTTCGTCGACGCTCATCGGCGTCATGGCCCAGCGTCTGGTGCGTCGAATTTGCCCCAGCTGTAAAGAGGCAGCTCCAATTCCTCCTGAGCAACTCAAACGATTCGGTTTTAGGGGAGCAGGGCTTCACGCTTTTATTGGTCGAGGGTGCAATGCGTGCAGCATGCGCGGATACAAGGGGCGAATTGGGTTGTTTGAACTGGTGGCAGTGGATGATGAGTTTCGTGTTCTCATCAACACGAGGGCACCAGAGGTGCGGCTCAAAGAAAAGGCCGCTTCATTGGGAAGCCACTCTCTCTTAGAAGACGGTATCAATAAAATAAAACAAGGGATCACCTCGGTAGAAGAAGTTCTCAAAGTCTGCGGGGATCTGTGACAAATGCCAATTTTTATCTATAAGGCTCGAGACCAATTAGGCAGGCCCATTGTTGGCCAGCTTAACTGTGAAAACGCAATGCTGGCCAAGTTAGAATTGAAGAAGCAGGGGCTGTATCCTATTTCCGTCGAGACGAAGAGCTCTGAATTGTCATTGAAGAAAATTCTCAATTTTGGTTCCAATAGGAAATTCAAAACCAAAGACTTGGCCAATCTGACGCGCCAATTTGAAGTGCTTTTTACCGTCGGCACGCCGATGGAGAGAATACTTTCCACGCTAGCGCAGCAGGCGCAACATGAGGGCATTAAAGAGGCCCTGACTATGATCCATAAAGATATCACTGGCGGAATGCGCATTGCTGAGGCCTTTGGTCGACATCCAACTTATTTTAGCCCGCTGTATACGAGCATGCTTGAAATGGGGCAGGCAGGCGGTGTGCTCAGTCAAACGCTCAAGGAGATGGCCGCTATTTTGCAAAAAGAGCATATTATCACCTCGAAAGTAAAAGGTGCGCTGCTCTACCCGGAAATTGTACTTGTCACGCTAGCAGCCGTGAGCTGCATGATGCTCGTTTTCGTATTTCCGCCTTTTAAGGCGTTTTATGCGGGTCACAACGCGCAACTACCTTTGCCGACGAAAATTGTTATCGCCATGAGTGATGTGATTATGAATTACTGGTATATTCCGGTCGCCTGCTTCATTGCGGGATTTTTTGCATGGACACACTTCAAAAAAACACCCGCCGGAAGATTGTGGATCAGCAAAGCTGCCTTCGCGCTTCCCATATTTGGTCGTCTGAATTTGTTGGTCGCCAATTCCCGTTTCGGCCATTTGGTTTCTGCTCTTTATCGTTCCGGCCTTCCATTGCCGCTGTCCTTAAAGGTTGTTGCGGATACGATGACCAATGTTTGCTATGCAGCAGAAATTCGCGATCTGAAAACCGGGCTAGAGCACGGGCGCAGTATGTCTCAGTGCATGGAGAAATCTCGCTATTTTTCGGCGATGGTCAAAGAGGCATGTGCGGTGGGAGAGCAGACGGGAAAATTAGATGTTGTATTAGAGTCTACAGCGAGTTTTTATGATGGCGAAGTGGATGACCTTTTGGCTAATCTTACAACGCTAATTGAGCCAATCATGCTCTTCTTTTTGTTCGGCGCCGTGATGTTACTTGCCTTGGCAGTTTACCTGCCAATTTGGAATCTATCGAGGGTTGTGTTACACTAAATGCCAGGTGTCCTTCGAAGGGAGATTGTTTATGAGAAGAAAGGTGTGGTACGCTTTGATTATCGGCGTGGCTTTAGTTGTAGTCGGGGCAGGTTGGTATTCAAACCATTTAGCTGCGAAGGCCGCACATGAACAAGCTATAATATCTGAGCTGAGACAGCTGAGAGGTGCGGTGCAAATGTACAAGCTTACGTTCAAAGAAAATCCAAAGAGTTTGGCAGCTGCGATGGATGCAAAATATCCATTTACGACGCCGACTTGGAGCTCACCCAGAGATAAAGAGGGTTCGCCGGTAGATCCGTTCAAGAGGGCCTATCAGTATGACCCTAAGACAGGATGGGTGAGATCCGCAACGGATCCCTATCAAAAGTGGTAAGTGGGGCGTGTAGTTGTTAAGTTCTACGCAGGAAGGGCTAATTTGAGGGCCATGGGGGTTTTATGATGAGGATAAAAGAGGCGTTTAGAGCTGTCGTGGTGAAGTTGGCGGGCGGTGCCCACCGGAGGGGTGGGGTTCATGGCCTGGCGGGTTTTACTTTGATTGAATTGGTGCTGGTCATTGCGATCTTAGGTGTGCTTGCGGTCGAAGCGATACCAATCTTTTTCGGTACTACGCTTACAGCAGCGAGGACTACCGCAATGAATGGTGATGTGGGTGCCATACAGTCTGGTGTCTCGCTTTACGCAGCAAATCAGGTGGCGACGGGTGCTGCTTTGAGCTATCCGGCCACGCTGGATGGTGTTGCTGTGAGTACGCCCTGTTCAGCGGCAGCTCCTTGCTTTGGGACTGTGTTGACGAATGGTATTACCGCAGCTTGGTTCACGTCGGGTACGGCGAAGACCTATTGCTTTGATTTGGCAGGTGGGTCAGCGACCTATGCGACTTGTAAGACTGCAGGTCAGTGTTGGGCCTATAGCAGTGTAACTGGCGCGTTTACTGCTGCTGCTTGTCCGTGATTTAGGTTCTTAATCTAAATCTATCTCGCGGTCCGGGGGTGTGCGGGTATGAGTTTGGAGATGGTACTGGCGATGGTGCTAGTGGGGGTGGTCGGAGCCTTTGCCATCTTCTATATGCCGTCTCTTAGTAAGAGCCAACTGGACGTCGCCGCTAATCAGGTTGCATCGGACATCACTTATGCGCAGCAAAATGCGATGACGACGGGGACGACGTCGGGCGTGAACTTCGTGAGTGGTGGCGCTTATACCGTTTATCAGGGAACCACTGCCACGCCGCTCGTGAGTCCGCTGACGCACCAGAATATGGTCACAACGCTCTCGGCAAGATATCCGGGCGTTTCGATTACCAACAGCTATACAGTGGAGTTCAATAACTTTGGCAGCCCAACCACAGGGGGTGGTGGTGGCGTGACCATCTCTAGTAACGGGCAAACACATACGATTTCAGTGACGGCTAATACCGGGTTGGTGACAATCCAATGAAAACGAGAACGATTAAAGGTTTTTCTCTGCTCGAGGCTGTGCTCACAATGGCTGTGATTGGGCTCGGGTTTGTCGGCGTCACACGCGCCGTGGGCGCGGTGTCCGCTTCGTCGTTGGTGGCGAATCAGTCCATTATTGCCACCAATATTGCGGCTCAAACTTTGGAGCAGATCATCGCGCAGCGAGATTGCACTGCAATTGGCTGCGGTTATGCAGCCATGCTGATTTCTGTGAACATCACGGGTAGTTATAACGCCAATCCGGTGCCGGGTTTTCCGGGATATGCGGTATCTGCAGCTGCTCAAGAAGTGAGCGGTGCCAAGAGTGGCGGGGGAGATGACTTTCTTGTTCCCCAGATCGGCTCTGGCTATGCGCGTGTGACCGCGACTGTCAGTTGGAATGGAGGCGCTAGTTCGCTAAAACTCGTGACGGTGATCTCGAATTATTGAGGGTTATGAAAGAGGGCTATGAAAAAACGTATCAACAAGTTGTTTGGTTTTACCGCCGTCGAGCTTTTGGTGACGATTGTCATCCTTGGCATCGTTGGGGTGGCGCTGGCTCCAGGTTTGGGAACGGCGGTTCAGCAATACTACATTGTTTTGAATAGTCGGCAGATTGTGTCAGCCATGAGTGCTGGCGTAGATCGAATCGCCCGGGAGATACGCTTGATTCCAGGCTCGGCGCAAATTAGCAACATCGCTGCAAGCAACTTTCAATTTCAATATCCTACAGGGACGAATATCACCTACTCGTTAAGCGGCACAAACTTGCTGCGAAACAGCGATGTCCTGATTCCTAATGTGACTTCGCTTACTTTCACCTACTACGACCAAACTGGGGCGGTGACCTCGGTTATCGCCAATGTGCGCAGTGTTCGCTTTCAGGTGACTGCAACTGCGCCGGCGTCAACGCAGGGCGTTACGATTCAGACGCAAATATTTATGAGCAACACGGGTAATGACTATGAAAATTTTACGTCACCATAAGGGCTTTTCGCTGATCGCTGTTGTCATTGCCTTGGGCATCGTGAGTGTGCTTGGTGTGGGATTGTTCATTTTTATGGCAACCAATCAAGCTTCGCGTACTGAACAGCTTTACATTGCGCAAGACTACTATAACGCACGCGCGGCGCTAGAATGGTCGTTGCGGCAAGTGAAGGATTTTGGCAATCCAGACCCAATCCCTGCGCGCAATTTTATGGGTTACGCCTTTATAATTACCCGTTCGAGTGGAAAGATTCATGTGACCACGACGCAAGGTAATGCGCTCAATAGCTATAGCATCTATGATCCTGGTAAGGGAAAGGCGTGCATCTATGTTTTGAATGGCAGTGCAAGCAGCGCAGCCAACTATACTGGCAGCGGGCCGATCAATACCACCAACTGCGGGATGAACGTCAACTCCTCGAGCGCGACAGCTTTTACGGACTCAGGGAGCGGCAATATCTTTATGCAGTATATCAATATCGTAGGTTCTTATTCGATCACGGGAAGTGGCACCGTTACAACAAGTGTAAATGGTGGCACAATCACGACTAACTCATCGGCCGTGTCTGACCCTCTTCTTTCGTATAACGTTCCATCTTATTCTTCCTGCACTTACAACAACTACTCGTATTCAGGAAGCTCCGCGACGACCATGAATCCAGGCGTGTATTGCGGCGGCATAGCCATTAGCGGCAGTGGCAACATGACGATCAATCCGGGTATTTATATTGTCGACGGTGGGAGCTTGGCAATGTCCAGTAGCGGCCAGATAAACGGCAGTGGTGTGACATTTATTCTCTCGGGCCAGATCTCTGGGAACTATCCAACCGTTAACATTTCAGCTTCTCACCCCATCACGTTATCTGCTCCAACATCAGGGACTTGGTCTGGCATTCTGATATTCCAGGATCGAAATGCTCCATCAAGCGGCACCGATTCGTTGAGTGGTTCAGGTAGCTTAAATTTAACAGGCGCCGTGTATTTCCCGAACCAAACGCTTAGGTATTCAGGTTCAGGGCCCATCAATACACCATGCACGATGATCGTGGTCAACCAACTCAATCTCACCGGAAGCGGATACATCAGTTGCCCGGCAGGTTCAAACTTCCCCTACTAGCAGCCAACTCTTTTTTGAGGCGTAAGACTTCATTGCGCACAGATTGTGCCTCTGCTTGCCGTCCGGCTTTCGCCTCCAAAACGGCAATGTCCACCCAGAGTGGAATCGCGCCGGGGTTTTCCATGACGCCAGCCGTCAACACAGCCATCGCCCGAAAGTTGTCACCTAGATAGCCGTAAGCGCGCGCCGCACGATCATAGGCTGCAGCATTCGCACGATTCTTCGCGAGCGCACGTTCACTCTCGCTGATTTCATGCTTGCAATAGGAAACAAAAGTAATCTTGATTGTGTTCACGATGTCTTTCTGGTTGGGCAAGGCCCTGTTTTCGGCCACCAAAACCCCCAGGGCATCTTCGTACCTTGCTGCTGCACTCAAGGCATTTGCCTGCCGGACCACCTCAAATGAGTGCCAACCTTGACTGCGCGCGACGCTCACAAAGAGACCCGCCCCTGCAGTGAGGCAAAATAGAAACATCAGACTCGGTTTTGTTCTCATTTAAATTGATAACAACCTCCAATGTCTTGTGCCAACGGGCCGTTTTTTTTGCAGGCAGATCCGCTTGAGCGCAATCATCAAGGCATGCAATACTGCCTTATGTCGCTTCGTATGCAAAAAATTATCGCTGTGGCAGAGGATCTGGTGAAAGAAGGCCGCATCGCCGCCGACCAGCTTAAGGATGTATTAGAAACACAAAAAAAAGAAGGCAAAGAGCTCGGAGATCTTCTCATAGGGCGCTCGCTCTTAACTGAAAAAGAACTCAACGACAGATTAGCTGTGAAAGCAGGGGTGATGTCTGCTTCCCTTGAATCTATGCAACATGATGTGAGTGTATTTAAATTAATGCTCCCCGAGCAGGTGAGCCGCTGGAAAATATTCCCGATCTCGGAGAAAGACGGCAAGCTCACAGTTGCGACGGCAGATCCATTTGATTTAGCAACACTCGACGAAGCACGCGCAGAACTCGGCCGTGATATAGAGTATATTCTTGCACCGAAAAGAGAAATCGACGAGGCTATCTTAAAGCACTACGGAGAGACCAAAAAAAAGAAACCGACTGCGCATGGTTCTGTTGAAGTCATCGACTATGACCTCCGGCAAGAAGCACCGAAAAGTGATGCAGGCGCGGGAGTGGCACAGGCCGCGAAGGTTGTCTCAGAAGTTGATCATTTGTTGCAATACGCGCTGGGGGAGCGAGCAAGCGATATTCATCTTGAACCAACGCGCGAGGGACTCAAGATTCGCCTGCGCATTGATGGTATTTTGGAGAAATTCATGGTTTTGCCTCCGGGAATGCAGGCGGCCATTCTCTCGCGCATCAAAATCATGGGCGGGATGGATGTCGCTGAGCACCGCATTTCGCAGGACGGTCGGACACGGCTGCGTATTGGTGGCAAAGAACTTGATATCCGCATTGCCACCTATCCCACCATGTTTGGCGAAGCAGCAGCTATTCGCATGCTGTCTACAGAAAATGTGATCACCCTAGACAGCCTCGGATTCTTAGGAAAGGATCGAGAGGTTTTTGAAAAATTGATCCAGCGGCCTCATGGCATTTTGCTCGTAACGGGACCCACGGGATCAGGAAAAACCACGACGCTTTATGCCGCGTTACAAAAAATTGACCGTGATAAGAGCCACGTCCTTTCGGTAGAAGATCCTGTGGAAAATGAAATCGAAGGCGTGGATCAAACGCAAATTAATCCAAGAGCAGGTGTGACCTTTCCGTCGGCGCTCCGCGCAATGCTGCGGCAAGATCCAGACGTTATTATGGTCGGCGAAATTCGTGACCAAGAGACGGCCGAGATTTCCCTTGGGGCGGCCATGACCGGGCACCTCGTCTTGTCGACTCTGCACACCAATACGGCGATTGGCGCCATTGCAAGATTGAACGACCTCGGCATGGAAACTTATCTCATTTCCTCCACATTGCTGGGTGTGATCTCGCAGCGACTGGTCAGGCGCATCTGTCAGTCGTGCAAAGAACTGGTGAATGTAGCACCAGAATTGTTAAGCGCCCTTGGGCCCAAAGGGCTAGGCCTCAAAACTTACCGGGGCAAGGGATGCTCGGAATGTGAGAGGCGAGGTTTTAGGGGCCGCGTGGGGATTTTTGAATTGGTGGAAGTCGACGAAGAGTTTCGCGTTCTCATCAATAACCACGCGCCAGATATTCGCCTTAAAGAAAAATCTGCTGCGGCTGGTTTTCATTCTATACTCGAAGACGGCATTGAAAAGATTGGGCAGGGAATTACCACGATAGAAGAAGTTCTAAGAGTGTGTGGAGCGGATTGATCTATGCCAACTTTTGTCTTTAGAGCAAGGGACCAGTCCGGAAACTTGGTGTCAGGCGAGCTCGACGGTGACAGCGTCATCGCGATTAAGGACGCCATCGCGGCCAAAGGGTTGTTGCCAACGGACGTGCAAGAAAAAGGGCTCGAAGTCTCAGCGAGTTCTTTTTTTAAAAGGAAAGCAACACCTAAAGACATTGCGAACATGACGCGTCAGTTTCAGGTGATGTTCGCGGTGGGCACACCCATGGATCGAATTTTGTCCATCTTGGCGCGCCAGTTGAAAAATCCGGCGCTCAAAGACGCCATGATACGCATTCAAAAAGACGTCGCCGCGGGGACGCGCCTTTCTGTCGCGTTTCGTGCCTATCCGCAGTATTTCAGCCCGCTGTATACAAGCATGATAGAGGTGGGCGAAGCGGGAGGTGTGCTCGATAAAACGCTCAAGGAAATGGCGTCTATTTTGCAAAAAGAGTCAGAAATTCACTCCAAAGTAAAATCTGCGACGCTCTACCCCAGAATTGTTGTTTTCGCGCTGGCCGGCGTGACCTGGGCTATGCTCGCCTTCGTGATTCCGCCCTTCAAAGCGTTCTACGCGAATCACGGCGCAGAACTTCCTACCCCGACCAAAGTCGTCATGGGTCTCAGCGACCTCTGCACGTCTTATTGGTATGTTTTGCTGATCATTATAGGTGGCTCAATTTGGCTGTGGAAACGTTTTTCGCGAACTGAGTTTGGCAAATACTGGATTGCCGTCGTTGCATTCCACCTGCCGGTTTTCGGCAAGTTGAACAGACTCATCGCCAACGCCAGGTTCGGCCACTTGCTTTCCTCACTCTATCGTGCTGGCGTTCCAATCGCGCATGCGCTCGCTGTTGTGGCTAATACGATGACCAACGTCCATTATGCCAACGATGTACTTTCAGTGAAAAGAGGCCTCGAGCAAGGTCACTCACTGTCTAAGTGCATGGAAAATACCAAGTACTTCGAACCGATGGTGCAAGAAGCTGTATCTGTGGGTGAAAAGACGGGCCAGCTAGATGCCTTGCTGGATGCCACCGCAACCTTTTATGATGGCGAGATAGACGAAATGCTGAAAAATATGGCCACACTGATTGAGCCCATCCTACTGGTATTTCTGTTCGCCGGCGTGACCTTACTCGCGTTGGCCATATACCTACCCATATGGAATCTCTCCAAGGTTATCCTGCCAACAAAATAATAAGCGACTGCCCTTGCATTGTATATAATTTTGCTATGTGATAAGATTTACTGTGACGGTAGATAAGAGCTAGAGGGGGGCCAATGGCTTATGTATATCATGATCGTCAATCGTCTCATAAATAAGGACAAGAAAGTACGCCGGGTTGAGCGAGGTTTCACATTGATCGAGCTCATTTTGGTGGTGGCGATCTTGGGTATTCTTGCGGTGAGTGCACTTCCTAACATGTTCGGTACAACCCTGACAAATGCACGAAGCAGTTCGATGAACGGAGTGGTTGGCGCGGTTCAGGCAGGGATTGCGATGTATGCCGCGACGGAGGCGGCGGGCGGAAATAATATTAGCTATCCAGCAACGTTGGATAGCGCAGCAGCTGGCGCAACGGCAAGCGGCAGCACGCCGTTGTTTGGTACGGTTTTGCAAAACGGCGTGACATCGCAATGGTTTAAGAAATCGAGCACTTGCTATGTATATGACACGAACGGCAATGGTACTATGGATTCAAGCCCAACTGATACATACTTCTTGTACACTGTAGCCACTGGGACCTTTGCCCTGGCGTCAAGTGGTTGTACATGATGTTGCTGAAAAAAAATACGGGGCAGCTTGATGTTTTAAAATGTAAAGTGATAAGATGATTGGGGGGGTAAGTCATGATGAACAAAATAATGAAGATGATGAGAAAAGTAGCACGCGTAAATCGAAAAAACGCACAACGTGGCTTCACGTTGATTGAACTCGTGTTGGTCATAGCGATTTTAGGAATCTTGGCAGTTGTTGCCCTTCCAACGCTATTTAACACGACGTTAACTGCAGCCAAAAGCAATTCCATGGGAATGACTGCGAGTGCAATACAAGAGGCAGTAGGCATCTATTCCTCTGACCAAGTCGCACAAGGACATCAGTTAAGCTATCCGACTACCCTGGATGCAGCGACGGCTGGTGCCGCAAGTCCAACCAATCCTTTGTTTGGGGGGCTGTTGCAGCAGGGTGTGACTTCGTCGTGGATAAAGGTCTCTGCAACTTGCTACGTGTATGACGTGAACGGCACTGGAGTGGTTGCTGCTGGAGATACCTATTTCCAATACACACCCGCTACCGGCGTCTTCGTGACAGTCTCGACCTGTTCATGAGCTATGCGTGGAATAACCGCAGTCGAGGTCATTCTCTCGATCGCTTTGTTGGGCATTATGGCTATCGCTGCGGTTTTCCTCGTTCCTCCCGTGGGGAGCGTGCGCGTCGAAGCTGCGGCCAAACAAGTTCGGTCTGATATTGAGTATGCGCGGCAAAATGCCATGATGACTGGCCAGACCTCTGGCGTGCAGTTTGTGAGTGGTGGCGCCTATACGGTCTATCAGGGAACTGTTTCCACACCGCTGCTAAGTCCACTGACCGGCCAAACAATGGTCGTCACCTTGAGCACAAATTATCCAAGCACGACAATATCAGGCAATTTCACGGTGGAGTTCGATAATATGGGCAACCCGACAACCGGTGGTGGGGGGAGTGTGACGCTGGTCAATGGAAGCGTCAGTAAAACGATCACCGTGACGCAAAATACCGGGAAGGTGACTGGGCCATGAAAACAATTAAAGGAGCCTGCAAAAAAAAAATAGACTCCCCCTTTGGAAAAGGGGGTAGGGGGATTTTCTCGAGATGGCAAGTGGAAGAAATCCCCCCAGCCCCCTTTTTCAAAGGGGGAGAAAAAGGCTTTGCGTTGCTGGACGCCATCTTGGGGCTCGCACTCCTTAGCGCTGGGATCTTTGGACTGCTTTATGTCTTTCAGGGTTCTGTGAGCGCGTCAATATTGGCAGATCAAACTGTTATCGCCACCAATTTAGCGCGAAAAACCATGGAGGAAATTATTGCGCAGCGAGATTGTAATCTCTCCGGATGCGGATACACGTCGACGCTCACATCTATCAATAACACCCTATTATACAACCAAAACCCAGTGACGGGATTTGCTAGTTATGTGATTACCGCCTCTGCATATGAGGTTAATCCTAATTACATCAGTGGCGGCACCGACGACTTTTTAAGCGCTCAATCAGGCTCAGGTTATGCACGCGTGACCGTGACCGTGAGCTGGAACAATGCCGCTAATGCCATTCAACTTGTCACGCTTATCGCGAACTATGTGCCATGATGAAACTAAAAGCCTTCAGTCTGCTCGAGGTTCTTCTGGTCATTGTGATGATTGCTATCCTAGGGACAGTGCTGGGTCCAATTTTGAGCAGCGCGGTGCAGGGCTTTAATATAATTTCATCGAGGCGAGAGGTTTTGGCGGAAGCTCGCGCTGGTATGGATCGCATGGTGAGAGAGATTAGGTTGACGCCAAGTGCTTCCCAAATATTCAATATCGGAGCAACCAACCTTCATATTCAATATCCGGTGGGAACCGATATCACCTATAGTCTCAGTAGTGGAAATCTGCTTCGCAATTCAGATATCTTGATAGGCAATTTGGCCTCTCTCGCATTCACCTACTATGATCAAGCGGGAAATGTAACCGGTACCGCCGCCAACGTGCGCAGCATCGACATTCAGATGACCGTGAACGCGCTGGACACGAGCACGCTGACCCTGCAGACGAGGGTATTTTTGCGCAATACGGGGAACGATTATGCGAATTTTACGTCGCCATAGAGGATTTGCTGCGCTAAGCGTGCTTCTTGCCATCAGCGTTTTGGCGGCGATGGCGGCTTCCCTGCTGGTGCAGGTGGCGGCCAATCAATGGACGCGCACGCAGCAGCTGCAGATGGATCAAGCATTTTACTCGGCGCATGCAGCAATGGAATTTTCCATGGGCCAAATTTTACTCGGGGGCGATCCGTGCGTGATCCCAACCCGCTACTTTGAAGGAAACGCCTTCACGATCAACCGAACCACCGGTTTGGGTGGCAAGATTCAGGTCACGACAACACGGGGATCCGCTACAAATTCGTTTAGCATCAATGATCCAAATCCGCTGACGCAAGCAACATCCCTTAACGTCAACACATCCAACGCGCATATTAATGGGCCTTCCGTGCAAGTTTTGGGAGTTTCATTCACACTGCCTAATACGAGCTGTATTGGCTCCAGCACCGTCACGTCAATGACCCTTAGCTGGACACCTGACCATGGTTATAAAATCTTGATAATTTCGATAGACGGTTCGCAGGTATACAACAGCCAAACTGGCTTACACTCCGGTTCAACTTTTAGTTTTAGCAGCAATGTTCTTTTAACCAACAACGGCAGCACGCATACGTTGGACTATATTACTTGGGATCACCTTGGGAGTTCTGAGACGATTACCATTGTCTTCAACATGAGCGATGGCAGCTCAAGTAGCGTCACCTTCTCGGCACACACTTAAGGACGACGTCAAAAATCAAGCCGCATGCTTGAATATTTGCCGCGACTCATTCTAGAGTACGCAGAAGACTTTCAAACTACGCAGGAGATTTTGGTCATGTCGGTGATTTTGAACGCGCTAAAATCTCATAAGCCGCAAGAAAAAGAGGGCGAGCCAGCCTCGGCAAACAAGGCCACTTCGTTTCGCCGCGGAATGCTCAGGTTCCCTGGCCAGAAGAAAGGAACTAAAATTTTGTTTGCTGTCTTTGCACTGGTCGTTGTGTTGACGGCAGGGCTGAAGCTGCGGAATGCAGGGGTTTTTCACGCGCATCAAAAAGTCGCGATCAAGAGGAAAGTCCTGCATCGCCACGCAGAGCCGGAAGATCTCGGCGTGACCATGGAAAAGGCAGCGGCACTGTTTGGGCAAAATCGCTTAGATGAAAGCCTGCAACTCTATCAGCAAGCGTTAGACAAAAATCCGCATAACGCAAAAATTCACAATGACATGGGTTTGATTCTACTCAAGAAGAATCTTCTTGTGGAGAGCGAAAAGCATCTTAGTCTCGCTACTGAACTCGATTCGATGTGTGCCGAATGTCACAATAATTTGGGCTATTTGAAAACGCAGCAGGGAGAAAATACCAAGGCAGAGCAATGCTTTAAAAAAGCCATTTCTTTGCAGGCATCATACGCGGACCCATATTACAATTTGGGTGTCCTATACGAAAAAAATGGCGATATCCGAAATGCGATAAACGCCTATCAGGATTTTTTGCGCCATTTTCCAGACAAAGAGTCTCCGGTTTTTCTTCAGGTCGAAAATCGCATTCTTGTTCTTCAGGGAAGATAAATGACAAAATGGTCTGTGGGCATCGATGTGACGGCGCAGGATATCAGAATGATTTGCCTGACCAAGAAGGGCGAGAGCTATCAGCTATTTGCGCATGCTGTGGTGAAGCGAGGCGACGAAGAGGGCATGAAGAAATTGCTTCACCATCCTGCAATGCATCGTGGGACGACGAGATTTTCCATCCATGATGGAACCATCAAAATTCGGAAAATCACCACACCCGTTGTGCCCAAGGAGGAGCTTGAGGAAGTCATCAAGTGGTCTCTTAAGGAAGCCATTAAGGTGCCGGTAGAAGGTCATATACTTCGCTACTATCCGATGAGTGGGGCGGAGGAGAAAAAGCAGTCTTATTTGGTGCTCGCCATAGAGCGAGGAAAGCTGCAGGATCACTTGATCGAATTGCAGAAAATTGGGATTTCTCAGCCGCAAATGATTGAGCCACATATGCAGGCCTTAGCAAACTGCGTAGAATATAACTATGATCTAAAACAGACCGATCGCTATGCAATCATTACCTTAGACAATGCACTGGCCTATTTCGCTGTTATCTCTGCCGAGGGGCTTCTTTTTTACAGAACTTTTTCTGGCGTGACCGCAAGTGCGAGTGCAGACCAGAAGCAGCTCTTTCCAAAACTTGGCGTCGAGATTCAATACTCTTGTGAAAACTACCTGACCCAGTTTCCAAATCAGTCTATTAGTAGCGCGATTTTGTCCGGGGACGGCATATATTTGCCCGGGCTCAAAGAGCACATCGAGGAAACGCTTCGGGTGCCAACTGGTTTATTGGAGGTGTTCAAAAAAATAGATGCAAAAGCAATTCCACCCGCTGAGCTGACTCATGCAGCAGCATACTATGGCATAGCGACAGGACTAGCTTTGTAGAAGAGGAGAGAAAGCGATGAGACATGTTAATTTTTTAGACGGTAAATCCGCGGCCCGAGGCCAGACCGAGCTTAATTATCTCTCCATTCTCATTGTGTTTGTCGTCATCAGCCTCGGATGCGCGGGTTTCATGCTCTGGCAAAGGCATAGCATTGATACGCTCAAAAAGCAGCTCGATTCCGTGACGACAGAAGTTAACAAATTGAGCGCTTCAGTGAGTTCAAAACACAAAAAAGAATCCGCTCAGGATATTCTTGCTCAGCTTAATCATCCGATTGCGTGGTCAAGGCTTTTGAAAGAGGTTGCTCTGATGGTGCCGCCGTCGATCCAATTGTCGCAGCTGACAGGTTCTTTGTCGGGCACCCGTGTTTTGGTGCTCAAGGGAAACATGCAAACAGCGCAGTCTATTTTTTCGCTTAAGCACAGCCTGATGAATCTTCCGGAATGCAAAAATGCATCGGTGGCAAACTTGGCGCAATCAACCTTTCAGATAGAGTGTCAACTTCGATGAGTTTGAAGCTCGCTAAAATTGATCTCAAGCAAAAACTCAACAAGCGGGAGACGATCATCTTTATTGCCACCCTTTTGGTTTCTTGCCTGGGGTTTTTCAAGGTCTTTGCCTTGCCTGGTCAGAAGGCAATTACGGATGCCAAACAGCAAATTCAAACTTTGGAAAACGAACGCAAACAATTGGCCGCAAAAAGTGTAGGCAAAACGGCTCCAGAACCGAAGAAGAAACAATGGCTTTCATCGGCTGACGCCGTGGAAGAAGCGCTCGACGCCCTTGTGCGGCCTACGTACATGAAAGGTGTGAAGGTGATTTCTATGCAGTTGGCTGAATCCAAAACAGAAAAGGCCTTTACGAAACGAAGCGCGATCTTGACGGTTTCCGGAAATTTCACGGCTGTCGGGCGATATCTTGAAGATCTCGAGAACCTACCTGCACCATTTGTGATTGAGACAATCTCAATGGCTGTGGATGGCACTAAGTCAAGTGACGTGGTCACAAAAATTCAGGGTGGATTTTATGAATCGAATTAGAGTAGCCATGGAAATTTCGATGATTTTGTCAATTCCCATCGCTCTGCATGCGGCCGCACCACTTTCTGGATTAAATACGACTGATTTCCAAAACGCGCCAAAGAATCAAGTCGAGTGGAAAAACAATCCTTTTGTACGGCAAGAGGATGATGCCGGTATACAAGAACTGACTCTTTTTGCCATCATCTACAACAAATCCAAAGCCGCGGCACTCATTGACGATCAAATCGTCGAGGCTGGTGACAAGATAGGCTCTGCAGAGATAATTCAAATCGAAAAACAACAGGTCGTTTTGCGCAATGAAAACGGTGTTTTCAGGTTATCGTTTAAGAGAAAGAAAAATGAAAGAGTTTAAGCTGCGCTTCCTTGGCCTTTTTGTTGTTTTGTTTCCTCTGGCTGCAATGGCTGCAGAGAAGTATTCTTTGGAAGTTCGCGATGCCCCGGTTGCCAACGTCATTCGCTTGCTCGCCCATATGGAGGCGAAGAATGTTGTGATCCCCGGGGATTTGCAGGGTAACGTGACAGCAAGCTTTCCGGTGATTCAACTGAATGACGCATTGAGCTCGATATTGGTCTCCAACGATCTTGTGGCTTCGCTGACAAATGGAGTTTTGCAAATCACCACCAAGAGGGCGCAAGAAACGCTTGGCAAAGATCTCACCACGGTAACCATTCATCTCAAATATGCGAAGGCAAGAGATGTGTGGTTGCAGGCGAAAGCCCTGGTTGCCGGGCGAGGGATCATGTTGGTCGATGATAGAACTAATTCGATTACGATCCATGGCACCGAAGATCAAATTAAGAGCGTTCGTTCGTTGGTTGAAAATATCGACAAATTGGACAAGCAAGTTCTTATCGAAGCTAAAATTGTTGCGGTATCCAAGAGCTTTTCGCGGGACCTTGGGATTCAATGGGGAGTTAATGGCACTGCCGGATTTGTCACCGTCAATGGATCAACTTCGGCAGGCACGGGACAAAACGGCCGCCCTCTCAACTTAGCTGCCGCCGCGCCGAGTCCGATATCGGGCCTTGTGGCAGCGCTTGGCCCATTTGGCAACACCTATATTGATGTGGAACTTTCGGCAGGAGAAGTAAATGGAGACGTTGCATTTCTTGCACGCCCTTCAATTGTGACCATGAATAACCAACCAGCGACGATTCGCAGCGGTTTGAAATTTTTTGTTAGAACCGCTGGCAGTGTGTCGATTTCGTCTGGCTCAACTGGAACCTCAGGCACTTCGAGTGCCCCCACTTCGGCCACAAACTCGACCTCAGGCTCAAACTCGGCGAATGCACCAGCGTCCGGGGTTACCACCAGTTCTACGCTGCAAGAAATTGACTCAGGCGTGACGCTCGTTATTACGCCGCAAATTACCCCCGACAATAAAATTAGTCTTGTCATTAACGTCATCTCATCGCAACTTGGTTCCACGACGGTTGACGCTATCCCATCTATTAACGACAATACCGCCACCACGACTGTTTTACTTGAGGATGGCGCAACGACGGTTATCGGGGGTCTTGCTCAGCTCCAAAATACGGACTCTACCGATGGACTTCCATGGTTGGCGCGCCTGCCCCTTATAGGCGGATTGTTTGGTAAATCCGCAAGCACAAAATCAAAATCGGAACTGCTTATTTTTATTACCCCCACAGTGATGAAAGAAGCAATTAAGCAGCTCAAAGGATTTAACGAAAAAAACCTAAAC
>JABDBI010000016.1 GCA_013288705.1 Methanobacteriota archaeon
GCACATATCGGGGCGCTTTCAGCGCCAGACATCGCACGCGCAATCGATCTGAGCACAGCGAACACGCTCTGTGATTTTGCGGGCGGACCAGCAAGCTATGCAATTGCTTTCGCACGAGCGAACCCGAACCTGCAAATTATTCTTCGTGATATTCCTGCGTCGCTCAAGGTTGCTAGAGAAAATGTGCAGAAAGCCAATTTGACGGAGCGAATCAAACTGGTTGAAACGTCTGCTACCGATGCAGACTGGGGCGGGCCTTACGATGTCATCTTTCTTTCTCACACCATTCATCTTTTTGACAAAGAGGCAGTGTTGGCGATGTTCCATGCGGCGCATCGCGCGCTGGTGCCTGGCGGGCGACTGATCGTGCGCGAACTCTTTATGGATGAAGAAAAGACTCATCCTCAGTTGGGCGCTTTATTGTCGTTTTTTATGTGGAACAAAGGCGAGGCCTACTCTGTGCAAGAAACCACAGAAATGATGGCAAAGGCGCAATTCATGAGTATCGCCCAGACGCGTTTTTGCGAAGAGCAGACCTCACCGGAGGTCGTTGGTTCGCTGCTTATTGGTGAAAAATCACCGCCAACTGACTGATGGCATCTCCGACGCCAATATGGCACCTCCACGTGATTCCATTGGAGATCATTACGATGCGATTGCCATTCACCCTCGCGCCACTGCTCAGCTCACTTCTTTGTCTTTCATCCTTCGCCACAACCACACATACGCTTCATAACGTGACAGCAAACGCCAAAGCTAATTGCCAGTTTTCGGCTGCATATGAGAATCAATTTTATTTTGTGGACAAAAGTGGTGCAAGCATCACAACTTTTACACTTGAACCAAATGTACCGTACCAATTTGGGCTTGTGTTAAGTGGAGGTGCAGACTTCAATATGGAATATACGATGGTCTGTGTTGCGGACACCGGAGCGTTTGCGAAAAGGCCGAGAGTTACCTACGTGATTGGTGCCAATGGGCCTGCAGATCCCGACGTCAAAGTCGTCAATGATTATGGTGCGGAAGGGTCGTGGAAGGTAATCCCGGGGGTTGGGGAGGATTTTTCCATGAAGTTGCAAAATTAGCAAATACACATTATAATACACCTTATGAGGTGTACCCATGCGAACCAACATCGTGCTCAATGATAACTTGGTCAAAGAGGCATTTCGCTTTGCCAAGGTATCCACAAAACGCGAACTTGTAGACCTTGCTCTTCGTGAGTTCATCGAAAGTCACCAAAGGCAAGATCTCCGAGAATTGGCCGGCACTGTCAAAATCCGTGACAACTATGACTACAAAGCGGCTCGGGCGCGCGGTTAGACACCATGTATCTCGTTGACACTTCGGTTTGGATTGATTTCTTGCGCAATAGGCATACCAAGGCCGTAGGCAGGCTTAGGGCAATTTTAGATGACCAAATTGTATTTGGTATTAGCGGCGTCATTTATCAGGAGCTTCTTCAGGGGGCGGCGTCGAAGATGGATTTCTTGCGATTGAAAGCATATTTTGGTTCGCAGCGATTTTTTCATCCTAAAGATCTCAAATCCACATTTTTGAATGCGGCGCATCTATATTTTGATTGTCGTCAGGCGGCAATCACAATTCGCAGCACAATTGATTGTCTAATTGCCCAAATTGCCATGGAGCATGGGCTGATTCTATTGCACTCCGATAGGGATTATGAGCGCATCCAGAAAGTAAGGCCCGAGCTTCGGTTAGAATAACCCAAGCCAAATCAATCATCCTCCTGCAATAATACGTAATCAGGAGGATACACACATGCCACGCGTCCACAGTGAACTTTCCGTTAGCCGCCAGCAGGATCCTTGCAGAGCGGACATGCTGCCTATGCGAGTGACCTCCCATTCCATTCAGCTGGTCAATGGCTCGAGAACCGTTGGCCGGGCCAATCGATATTTGTATTCGCTCGCCGGCGATACCTTTGCACCTGCCAATCCCCAAGGAACAACGCGGCTTGGCAAATTCATGGATTCCCTTCGTGGCGGTGTAAGAAGAGGCGCAGGAGTTGGCGCCGGACTAGGCTGTGTCGCGACATTCGTCCCAGATGTCGCTATTGGTAACGCTGATCCGTCATACAAGGGCTGCGGCTATAATGTGCGAGCCGAAGGCGTCGTCGGGGTGATCACGCACGCTGCGATCGATGTTGCTTCCGTCACATCTACGGCGCCAGGTGCTGTGGGCGGACTCGTGGGCGGATTATTTACTTCGCCATGCGCATCAACAGTGAGTTGCCTTGAGGGAGATACGACCACACCTGATCACGTTGTCACAAGAAACTGGGTGCGTAACTCCGTCGAGCTCGGCGCGGCAGTCACCAGCACGCCCGTCGCGGCAGCAGCAGGCGCTTCGACAGGATTGGCCTTGGGAGTCGCTCGGGCGCCATTCACAGTGGTGAAAGGTGCGCTAGCGTTTGCTGGCGCTACCGTGGGTGGGGTGGTTGGCTTCTTTGTTGGTATTGGCAGAGCGATTGCCAATCGCTAAACGCCAGCAGCCAACAGCTTAAGCAACTCATCGTCATGAGGTCCTAGGCGTGCATAAAAGTGGGCATTGTGGCCGCTTAGATCTCTCGCTGCTTGGTTTGCTTTCAAAGCAAGCAGCTGCTTCACCAGCGCGAGATTGCCATTTCTTGCCGCCATCATCAGTGGTGTGACGCCGGCGTTGTCGGCTTGATTAACGTCGGCTCCAGCTTCATGGAGAAGCGCTACTTTTTGTGCATCGCCATGCTGCACCGCTAGCATCAACGGTGTGGTGCCGCGATTGTCGGCGAGATTTACCGCGTGTCGACGCAAGGCGTCCGTAGTCGGTGTCGCAAGAAGGTCACGGAGAAATTCCGGCGTCACATCAGCGGCAGCAGCAGCAGCGTGTAACACGGTTTGGCCGGCATTATTTTGATCGTCGAGAAAAATGACATTTCCAGCACGCAATCTCTCTAACACTCGGTCTTGCCGCGTTTTTAAGTACACCTCCCTCACAACTGGCTCGGCTGAGCGCGCCGGCGTACCCAGCTCCGCATCAAACCCTTCGCCCAAGATCTGCGCCATGGTGATATTCGCACGGTCAGCGACGATTCGCTTTTGCCGCTGCTCCTCGCTTTCAGCAAAAACAACTTTCATTGGCGTCACAACCACGCCCGCTTTTTCCGCTCGCTCTTTGCGCCGCGCCAGGCGTATCTCGCGCAATCTGGGACGGAAATCCTCACCCGTCGCCATTTCAAGGGAACCAGTGAATACGCCATCATCTCCCCAATCCGACGACAACATCGCTTCAATAAGGCCTGGATCCAGTAGTGTGCGGAGCCTGGCGGAGCCGATGCGTCGCAAAGCCTCGATCGCCAACCCTATCTCCTGTGGCTGCGCGCGCCAAGCAGTCACCACGACAGACGCGATGTCTGCAGGTTCAACGGGCAAATTCTTGCGTAGCGACCTCATCAGCCATTCTGGATTACTGGTGCGTTTAGCCCATTGAAAGACAAGGCTCCATTGATCGCGTGTCTGACATCTGTACCAGAGCGTCGCCGCCATGTCCATGCGCCCCCTCTCCAGCGCCGTGCGAATAGCGGAAGTGATATCTGCATTGGGCAACCCCAGTAAGAATTCAAACAGTGGCTTCTGATTGGTAGCCACAGCATAAGAGAGTGGCGATTGCTCTGTGTGCCGGAAAGGCAAAACATTGACTTGTGCTTTTAGCTCCCGAAGAAGTTCGCCTTCCGTGTTTGAGTCTACGTCACGAAAAAATTTGCCCAACGAATCGACGGGCATATTGAATTGAATGCCCATTTCTCTTGCTTTTCGAACCACCTGAAGCGCAAGCGCTTTATCTTTCTTGATGATGGCGAAATTCATGGTGTCCTCGAACAAACGCTGGGACGGAACTCCTGCAGGCAATGGTTTTCGCAACATACGCTGTACGCGCTCAACGTCACCAGCGTTCAGTGCGGCCTCCAAGCTTTTGGCTGAACGTGCTGGAGACTTCGACCACGCCATAAGAGCTTCCTGCTCTGCCTTCGACAATCCACTATGACTGAACCGCCATTCCGCCATGTTTGGCATGGCAAGACTCAATGCCTCGTGAAAGTGGGAAGCAACATTTCCTGTAGGCGGGGCCAATAGCGCAGCCATCGAGCGCAGCTGCTGTTTCGCTTGCCAAAGTTCTTCTGAGTCAGTGAGGCGCTCCCAAATCCGCGTAAAAATTCCGGGTCTTTTGCCTTGCTCATGTACCACTGCCACAAGATGCGGGTTCTCTATATGGGCCTTATAAGTCTCGCCAGGGATGATGAACGCGGTTGCCAAATTGGCGAGCGCCTTGATGCGCTGTTCTTTTGGTAGCGTCAGCACATGGGCGACATGCGCGTCGACGAGGGTACGTGCAACGAGCCTTGCTTCCGGCGTGCCCAAACGCGTGAGAGAAAAAACAAAGGCATTTGTTGGCCCTTCCAAGTGCGCTTGCGTAAGCGCCAATTGACCGGCGACATCGAGCGCATCAGCCCCTCCCAGGGAAACCAACATGTGAAAGGCGTTACTGATGGCAAGCCTGTCGGTTGGCCGCGTTACCAAGCGCTGCGCTTCGCTAATTTTTTGTTCCCTGCTGACGTCTCTTTTCAGGGCGGCTTCTAAATGGGTTTTCTCTTTCGGCGCCAATGCGCTCAACAAATTGCGTCGATCCCTGCTATCTGCGGCCAGTCCAGCGATTTTTGCCCATACATCTGCTGAGAGATTCGGTCGGCGCACAGCGGCCTTCGCGCCAGCGCCCGCGTGCGCGGCTGGGGAAATATGTGGCGCCGTGATGCGTTCAACACCACCGCTCACGGTCTTTAAATGCTCCGACGAAAGCTCCGAGTCACTTAGAGCGTGCTGCAATATATCGTGCCAATGATCTCCCGATACGCCTGGAGAAACGGGAGCCTTTGGCTCTGCTTTGCCCTCTTTTCGCGCCATCTAACAAGAATACCACAGGCTTCGAAGACTTTTGTGCCAGATGTGTGCTAGAATTGCCAAAGTGGGGTGCATCATGACGCGTTATGTTCCCATCTTTGGCTCTTTTCTCCTCCTTTTCTATTCCAGTATCGCAGAGGCACGAGACTCTTGTAGTGCAGCAGCAGACGATTTTGATTTATCGGCCGTCATGGGGCTTATCAAAAACGAAAACCTCAAAGACGCTGAAGCGCTGGAAAAGAAAATCAACGAAGACAACGGCATTAACAACGTCGATATCGACAAGGATGGCAAGGTCGATTACATCCAGGTTCGAGAGAAGCGCTTGGACGATGGCTACGCCTTCGAGTTCTACGCTATCCCATCATCGACACAAAATGTGGATGACGGATGTGTCATCGCAACGCTGGCATTCTCTAAAGACGCCAGCTCCAACCAGGTGGAGATCGTCGGTACTTATCCGGTCTACATCACCGACTACGATGCCTATCACTACTACTGGTATGAGCCCTACCCTTATTGTTCTCCCTATTTTGCAGGTCCTTGCGTAGGCGGATGGCCTTTCTTCGTCGGCTGGGTATTTTGGCCGACACGTCCGCTTTTCTGGTATAGACCCTTCTATCTTGGACCACGTTTCGGATGGCGGCACGTGCTATATGGCCATGGCCTTATTGGTCGACGTGCGGCTTATTATCACGGGTGGCGCGGCGGCGCGTTTCGGCCGGGGGTGCGCCCAAGGTCTTATGTGAGCCATGGTAACGTGAACCATTTCCAAAATCACGCGGTGCGCCCGTCAGCTCCGCATAGCTTTGGCGGTGGCGGCGCGTATCACGGTGGTGGCGCATTCCACGGCGGTGGTGGTGGCTTTCACGGAGGAGGCGGATTTCGTGGTGGTGGTGGGTTCCATGGCGGAGGTGGGCGTCATCGATAGCTGAGCCCACTAAAGCCCATTGGCGGTGTCAATCGTTGCCATATTGGCACACGCTATAGCCATTGAGATCGACACAAAATTGGCCCGGCTGGCATTCTGCGCCCGTGCCGCCCTGATGCGCGCATGCTACCATACATGTGCCCGGGCTTAAGGGCTCGCCATTTACGTAGGTTTCTGTACAAGTAAGGCCTGCCATACAAGGCTGCGTGCCACCCAACATTTCATTGGAGCAAGCTTCACCTTCCGCTGCATAGCTGCCGGCACCATTGTCCCAGCCACCATTACCGCCATCGACAGGATTAAGCACAATGCTGCCGCCAGGGCCAGTATATTGAGCGGACGCAGCCAGTGACAAGGTCATATTCACTGCGCACAAGAATAATATGAATGTTTTTGATCGCTTTTGCATGCTTGCTCCTTCATCTGAACGGGATCAGATTCATACCTCACGGCTAAACTTCGTTCGTCGGGCAAAAGACCGAGCGAGATTGCACAGTCGTTCACAAAATCATGTTATACTTTCCACGAGAGGATTCATGTTTGAACAGCTTGCTTCATACATCCCGCTGGAAGCCCAAAAACTGATCGTTGTTTTAATTGCGTCTTTTCTTATTGGGTTACAGCGAGAAGAGCAAAAGGCTGAGACACCGCAGGGCTATTCATTTGGTGGCATTCGCACGTTTCCCTTGATTGGTTTAACGGGATACGCAGTTGCCATGATTGCCCAAGGCAATCCCGTTGCACTGGGTTTGGGCTTTGCCGTCATCGGCGCTTTTATGCTGATGTCCTACAAGCACAAGCTTGACTTGTTTCAAGGAGCTGGCCTCACGTCTGAGATGTCTGGGCTCTTCACCTACTTGTTAGGCGCGCTTGTTTATCAAGACCGCTTTTGGATAGCCATTGCCTTGCTGGTGGTTGGGATGCTGTTGTTGGAGCTCAAGGTCGGGCTTGAGAGGTTTGCCAGACGTGTGCCAGCAGCGGAAATTCTGACAGCCACCAAATTTCTCCTTCTTTCCGTCGTAATTTTGCCAATTCTTCCCAACCATCCACTCACACCGCTGCATATTAATCCGTTTCAAACCTGGCTCATCGTTGTTGCAATTAGTGCGCTCTCCTATGGTGGTTACATCCTGCAAAAGATCATCGGCGATCGAGGTAGCGTTATTGTTTCTGCGATTCTTGGTGGTGTGTATTCCTCCACGGTGATAACCATTGTTTTGGCCAGACGCGGCAAGAGCCAAACCCGACCTTTTCTGTATTCGGGTGCAATACTGGCATCATCGGGAATGACATATATACGCCTAGCCATTTTGCTCTGCATTTTTAGCGAAGTGCTACGTCGAGAAATATCTCTTTTTCTCTTCATCCTTGGAGCCGTTACAATCGGCGTTGGCGTTTTGTGGTCAAGACACATCGTCAAACATGCTGCGGTTGAGCAAGACTATGAAATCAAAAATCCGCTCGAAATATCTTCCGCTCTCATTTTTGCGCTTCTGTTTCTGACGATGACAGTAATTACTGGCCTCGTAATAAGTTATAGCGGCAGCCTCGGAATGTACATTCTTGCACCCTTAACCGGTGTGACAGATGTGACTCCTTTTGTGATGACCCTGACGCAATCTACTGGCCTCAGCATACCGATCAAGGTTGGCGCAGCAGGCGTCTTGATTTCATCGGCGAGCAATAACTTCATCAAGGGAGTCTACGCATATAGTTTTGCCAGAGGGGCGACGGGAATACAGAGTCTCATCTTATTGACATTGCTAGCGATTCTTGGTCTAGCGCCACTGCTTTATGTATTCCAAGGCATTGCAAAATAAATCACCTTCGATTGGGTGTACTCCATTTATGATTCCCTATACCGTGGATGCGAGTTTGGTGATTATTCTCCGCGCGTTGCATGGCGCAAGAAAATGGCCAAGTCGCTTACACAAATAAGGTTCCTTGACCTTGACGTCGTACTTTGAACAAGGTCATATTGACGCATGAGAAATTTTTCATCGGCCATGTTGCTACTTCTTCCTCTTCTCTTGGCGCTAGCGCCAGGAGATCTAGCCCCATCATTCAAAGCGAAGAACCAAGATGGCAAAGTTATCAAGCTCGCCGACTTCAAAAATAAGTTCGTCCTGCTTTATTTCTACCCGATGGACAACACACCAGGCTGCACCACTGAAGCCAAAAATTTCGGTACTGAATACGCGAAGATAAAAGAAATGAATGCCGAGGTTTTTGGTGTTTCGCGCCAGGGCGAAAAGAGTCATAAAAAATTCAAGTCCAAATATAATCTTCCGTTTGACTTACTCGTTGATGCGGATGGATCATTGGCGAAGCAGTTTGGCGTTGGAATTGTGCCAGTGGTGGGTTTTACATCTCGTCAGAGCATTTTGATCGGGCCAGACGGAAAGGTGATCCGCTTTTATGACGATGTGGATCCATCAACACACGCGCAAGTTGTGCTAGAGGACATCAGGAAGGCGAGTGGCAAGGCGAAGCCCAAAAAGCCGATCTCTACGCTAAGCCATGGCACTACATGACAACGCATGAAGACTCGCACTGTTGAGCACAGCTTTGGCTGGCGTGTATTACCCGAGCCGGGCGTCTTCTCGCGGCTATCACCCGATGCCTCGCAACAATAGCCGGCTCCGGGCGTGCTGCAGGAGCTGCTGGCGCCGCTGCGCCATGAATAGGCGCGGCGGATGGCAGCCCTTCCTGTACTTGCTGGAAAGCCCAATAAGCACTGTTGGCGATATTTGCGTCTTCGGCGTTCCACACCCTAAAAAATGACGCCGCACGATCCGGATGATCACGGTAAAGATGCGCAAGATGTGTGAGGAATCTATGCATCCATGCAACCTGGGCATCAGCCTCCGCTATTTGCCTCCCCATTTCCGCAAGCTGCTCTCCATTTCCATCTGCGCCATGCGCAACGAGAGCAATCATGATTCGCATATTTCCCGCCACCCTGGCAATTCTGAGGGCATCGGCTACGAATTCTGGAGTCGGGTCCTGCGTGAGCGCGATGCATACGGCTGCAAAGTTATTCGTGCGGGCTGCGTCGGAAAGTGATAAGTCTCCACCAGCCAAAAGTGGCGGGCAATTCATCACTAGCGCTAACAAGTATGCAAACAAAACTTGGAACAGCTTTTGTGTCATTGACGCGCCTTTGGATGACTGGCCAAAAATCTGAATGTTTGAATTACGGTCGTCAATGAGGTATTGTTTCTTGCAGACATTGAAAAATGCGCGAAAAGCTAATGGAACTTCTTTCCCACACAGCCATGCTCAAAACTGGCGATCCCGCGCATCCCGAAAATGCCACTCGCTTAGCAGCGATTTTGTCGCGCTTAAAGAGCAGCGAGTACAACATAGATCTCACAGTCGAGCGCCTCGCAACGCGCGATGAACTCAGGTTGGTTCACTCGACAGCGTATATTGATCAGATGCTCTCGTTCGACAAAGAATATATGAGCCTCGAACACGAGATGCTCATCGCACCAAGCGATGTAGAGTCTGCACGCCTTGCTGCGGGAATCGGTCTTGAGCTTGTCGAGCGCGTTCTCGATGGGCGTGCCCGCAGTGGCTTCGCACTCGTGCGCCCCCCCGGGCATCACGCGCGCCCAGACGCCGGCATGGGATTTTGCATCTTCAATAACATTGCTATTGCTGCCAAGCGTGCCCTCGCCCTTGGCATCCAGCGTATTCTCATTCTTGATTTCGATGTGCACCATGGCAATGGCACGCAAGAAGCTTTTTATGACGATAATCGGGTGTTATTTATTGATATTCATCAAGATGATCTATTTCCAAAACATTCGGGTTCCATAGATGAAAAAGGGAAAGATGCTGGACTCGGATTCACCGTCAATATACCACTACCAGACTCATGTTTTGATGATGACTATCTACGCGTTCTTGAAAAACAGATAAAACCATTGGCGCTGAACTTTAAACCTGAGTTGATTCTCGTATCCGCCGGATTCGACGCGCATGAAGACGACCCCCTGGCATCCATGCGGCTTTCTTCCAAGGGATATGGGCAGATTGCAAAGCAGATTAAAGCCATTGCAAATGCGAGCTGCGATGGCAAATGTATATTTTTCTTAGAGGGCGGCTACAACCCTGAGAATTTAGCGAACGATGTTTTCGAGTGCATTCATGAATTTAACACCACAACAACTTCTTGAGAGCGTGCCTGATCTTGCCGATTGGAAAGATGCAGAGCGCTGGTTGAAGTCCTGCCCCGAGATTGTTTCCTGCGAGCAATTCATGTCGCTGGAATGGAATGATAT
Organism: Methanobacteriota archaeon; assembly: GCA_013288705.1. Lineage (GTDB taxonomy): Bacteria > Myxococcota > UBA727 > UBA727 > JABDBI01 > JABDBI01. The sequence continues at coordinate 10,176 of JABDBI010000016.1, forward strand.
CGAAGAACATGTGCAGAGCTCTTTTGGCTTGCATGCTTCGGAGCATTGGCGAAAATTTGTGCTGTCAACTTTTGCGGCAGATTTGATTTCCTACCCGAAACTCTCCGACCAGGTGGATTTCGCGCGCTTGCTTTACGTCATGCATGCGTTTCCGAAAGGATTTCGCGTGTGGTGGGTCAAAGCCGACGATGGATCTTGGTGGCCAGTCGGCTATACGGGATGGTACCCCATGCTCGACTACCAATTCGCTATTTTTGAGAAGAGTCCCGAGCTAATCAAAGATCGCACAGTTGTACCGAATGTGCATAGGCCTGCAAATCCGTTCTTGTATCTCTTTAGTTACAGCGTCGCCCCGGCGCTCAAAAAGACATTGCTGTCACGCACACTGATTAAGCGCTTCGTCGACGATATTCATGCGCAAGATTTTGGCGGGCTCGCTTGTATCACGGTCTCCGAGGAAGGAGCCAGTGTGGCCAAGAAATTTGGCATGACGTACGCGGGCAATGAGGTATACGCCTTGCGCGTCTAGATCTCGTGCTCGGAAAACGCTTGGACCTCTCCGATGGTTTGCTTATCCAAAAGCACCATCACGAGACGATCGATACCGAGTGCCATTCCAGCACCGCTTGGAATACCTCGCTCGAGCGCCTCAATATATTTCTCGTCGAGCACGACACGGGGCTTACCTTCTTCTTCACGACGTTTTTGCTCGCGCGCAAAGAAATCACGCTGCATCCCGGCATCGCGCAAAAACGGAAAACCGTCGGCGATTTCAATACCTGCCATATAGAGCTCGCTTCTCTCAGCTACATGTGGATCACGCTCGCTCAGCTGAGCCGATGACGTCATGAATGCCGGCCATTCTCGCAGAAACGTTGGTGTGTCTTTACCCAAATACGGCTGCACAAGATCGAGCAGAAACGACAACACTAGATGCTGGTCACGCAGAAAATTTGCAGGCAACCTAACGCCAGCATCATTCGCAGATTCACAGAGTGCAGCAAGAGAGAAATCTCCGACATCGTGCATACGTAGATATCGCGAAAACGCTTCGCGCACAGTGAGACGTTCCCATGGGCTAGCCATATCGATCGCGTGACCACGATAATTCAGCTGGTCTTTGCCTGGATGGATTTGCCTAAATGCATCCCGTATAAATCGAATTGCGTCTTCCTCGATATCCTCGAGCAACGCATGCGCGCGTGCCCATTCGAGCATGGTGAACTCGGAGCTATGATAAGGCCCTTTTTCGTTGGCGCGGAAATTCTTCGTGAGGGTGAATACCTTATCCCAGCCATCCACGATGAGGCGCTTAATCTGGTACTCGGTTGACGTGACGAGATAGCCATTGCCGGCAATAATCGAGTCGATCTGCACGTCGGGGCAAGTGCCTTTGACGAGCATGGGGGTCTCGGCTTCGAGAAAGTCGTGCGCGTAAAGAGCCTCGCGGATTGTGCGGAGAATGAGCTGACGCTGCCATAGGGGTTTTGAGATATCGCCGTTCATTGGCAACCTCAACACCCAATCACTTCAAAATTCATCGCCCGTGCGCTTCTTCCAAGCTGCTCATCATGGGTCAAAAAGGCGAGTTCCTCGCCTTCTTGCTTCTGCCAAAGAAGAGCCGTCGATAAATGGATCGCATCGAGCGTTTTCAATGTGGTGGGGAATGGTTGGCAAGCGCGATCGAGAATCGGAGCACCAAGTTTCACAAAGCGAATTGAACGCATAGCTTTGTAGAGAAGTGCCCTCCTCTCTGAGATGTCTTCGTCAGAAATTGCGAGTCCAAGGCGCATTCTGTCAATCGTACGAAAGCACTCCACTCTCAAGAGTTCGCTCGCAACCAACTGCTTGAGTGCTTTAGGCAACTTAATGGTATCCTTCTCTCCAAACACTGTTCTCAAGACAACCGACGAATCAACATAGGCGTTCATCGATCTCCTCGCTCTTCTTTCAGAAATTCCAAGCTATCGGTAGAGATTCCCGAAATTGGCCCTGGGCGCATGGCAAAAAAAAGTCGCGGCTCCTCGGAGGCGTCCTCAACTTCGAGTTCCTTCGTCGGCCCCTTCTGAAACGGCATAACCTGCGCAAGCGGCTCCTTACGATCTAAAACAATCACCCCCTCACCCTTTCGCACATAGCCGAGGTATTTACCCATTTCTGCTTTGAATTTCGCTATATTGACTGATTTCATTGGCATGACCCTAAATATGACCATTCATAACTATTATAGGACTATGAATGACCATCCGTCAAGATGCCAATACGCTCCCCATTGCAACTGCAGGCGAATGGGCACGCGGACCGAAAACCCGCACCATCCAGATAATCGCCGGCACCAACGCTGCAGCTCCGCTTGTCAGAAAGCCTATCCCGATACCCATGTTCCGGTTTGCGTCCTCCATTATTTCGGCTTTCTCGGATCTCAACAACCTGGGCAGTACAGATTAAGATAGTTACAAATATCGCACCCGCACATGCACGCCTGCGAAATGGTTGTAATCCCCGCAACGACGCAATTCACAATCATCCAGTTGCTGACTTGATTATAGTCCCTGCTGGGCCAGCAGTTGAAAACAACTCCCAGCGTCATCATGCCAGCTTGGATGCAGGAGTTAACGGGGTTCAATACGCCAATGCCGGTGCTCGCACCTGCACTATCGATGAAGAGAGCCACTTGGTCATATTGATACCCGCCAGGAAATATCGCATTCTCTTCAATTGGCGTAGCCAGAAACGAAAACTGCTTCAGATTTGGATTATAAGTCGGATCGGTCATACTAAATGCAACTTTTGTTGGCGGCCGCCCGTCACGCGGCATACTCAGCAGCGCAGCATTCGGGGGAATCTCTTTGTTCGCACGACCACCAAACAGCTCCGGCCAAGCTGTAACCAAATGCTCCATGGAAATCCGTCGTGCCAACCGTTCGGGGCGATCCGTAAATGAGAGTACTTCCGGATTCACGTTGTCTATGGTGACGTGCCAAAAATTTCCGGGATAAGCTGTTAACGTCGCATTCCCACCGCTGGCCACAAACTCCCATGCTTTTCCTTGAAAATCTGCTGCCGTGGTGTCGGCGCTCAAAAATCTGGCGAAGAGCAATAGGATAGACAGTATGCGCGTCATAGTTTTCCAAATCCAATGGGATTCATCGTGAAACGGATTTAGAAAAGAAATGATTCCGTATTCAGCAACATCGTCTCCGCGGCCGGCTCCCGCATGTTGTACTCGGAGCCCATCACGTGCCCATAAGCGCCCGCCGTATCGATCAGCAGCACATCGCCTTCCCCCGTCTCCGGCAATGAGCGAGAAAACCCGAGCGTATCGCCAGATTCACAAATCGGCCCCACTACATTTGCCGTCATCGTGACCGGCTCATGCAATCGACTCAAGTTCACAATGCGATGATACGCTCCATACAACGCGGGGCGAATCAACGAATTCATCCCCGTATCCACACCGACAAAGCGCGTTGCTCCCTTTTCCTTGGTCTGCGTCACGCTTGCAAGCAGCACGCCAGCATTCGCAACCATATAACGACCTGGCTCAAGCCATATCTCAAATTGCGGATAACTTTTCTTGACAGCCATCAGCTGCTCATCAAGCGCGCCGATGTCTAATCCACCATCCGAAGGACTCGAGGCAACAGGCAGCCCACCGCCGATATCGAGGATGCGCACGTTGGGGAAACTCTCGGCTCGTTGCGCAAGAAATATCGCCGTATCTCGCCAGTGCGTGGGCGTCTGAATGCCACTGCCCGCATGCGCATGAAGGCCAATGACTTTGACGTCGTGTTCATGAACAAGAGCCTTCACCGTCTCAAGCTGCGAGAGCGAGATGCCAAACTTAGATTGCTCGCCTGCTGTTTGCACATGGCTGTGATGTCCCATCCCCCGACCCGGGTCGAGGCGCAGCAAGAGCTCCCTGCCAGCAAACATTTCTGGCCAATGGGCGAGTGGATAGACGTTGTCTAGCGTGACAAAGCAACCTAGCGCGAGTGCTGCACTATATTCCTCTCGCCCAGCGAAGTTAGGTGTAAATAACAGTCGAGACGCTTCGATGTCGGGAAATAAGCCACGAATGTAATTCACTTCCTGTAGCGACACGCACTCGAAGCCAATACCAAGCGCATGCAAAGTCTTTAACACGCCGGCGTTATTGTTCGCCTTCATGGCAAAAAAACAGCGATCGATAGATTTCTTAGAAGTCAAACTGCGTGCGTTATGCTCGAGGCTCTCCTGGTCATACACGTAAAGTGGCGATTGCACACGCGCCAGTTGCAACAAATCGGCTTGTCGTCTCATCCACCAGGCGGGCACTTCGTCTTGACGCATGGGCTCGCCAAATTGCTCTTTCCATGTTGGTCCAAACGTATCGTCTGCAACAACCCGACCGAAAAGCAATTGGTGAAGCTGCTCAACGAGGCGATCGGCCTGCTCTTCTTCCACTACAAACGTCAGGTTCAAGTCGCTTGCTGCTTGGGAAACGAGAAATACCTTTGGACCTTCGAACAATTCGAGCACGGGGCCAAGCTGATGCAGTATCGAGCGAATATTCTGCCCGACGAGGCTGATTGCTGCACAGGCTTCGATCACCTGTGCTTTGCCAAGCGCACCGAGATCCTCGGTCAACGCGTCGAGAACTTTCGGGTTGAGGGCGTTGGACAATGGATCCAAAGAAACGGTGACGTTGGTCTCCGAAGTAGAAACTAAGTCTACCGACAAACCGTGTCGCTGAAATTGCGAAAACAGATTGGCGAGAAAACCAACCTCCTGCCACATACCAAGATTCTCGATAGAGACGAGGGTGATTCCCTTCTTCGCCGAAATCGCCTTGATGCAACGATCACGCCTCGATGGATTCGACGAGATAATTGTGCCATCCACGCTGGGCGCAAGAGTGCTGCGAATATGCAATGGAATGTTATATTTCTGCAGCGGTGCGATGCATCTTGGATGCAGCACTTTGGCACCCATACTCGCAAGTTCTTGTGCTTCGGTATAATCGAGTTGTTTGAGAAGGCGAGCGTCCCCGATGTCTCTCGGGTTGGCGGTGTACATGCCCGGAACGTCTGTCCAGATTTCGCAGCGTACTGCTTGGAGCTTCGCTGCGAAATAGGCAGCGGACGTGTCGGAGCCTCCCCGACCTAGCAAGACTGTGTTGCCTTCGGAATCGCTCGCGATGAAACCCTGTGTTAGGATAATCGGAGCGGGTTCACTGGCGAGTAAATGGATGAGGTCGGCATCGGTTTGATGCGTGCACGTTGCGGATAGGTAATGGCGACGTTCTGATAGAATACCCGCGTCGTCTGATGCGCGTAAAATCTTCCGCGCATCCATCCACAACACTTTGTCGCCTTGAGCAGCAAGATGGGCAGCCCCGAGTTTTGTCGATAACAGTTCGCCAAATGCCATTACGTGCGCGTGGATCCGAGGCGTCACTTCCCCGACCAAAGATGCGCCGAGCAGCAGGCGTTCTAAAATGGCGAAGTCGCTGCCGAGAATGGTCTGAAAGTCGACGCCCAATTCGCTGGCGAGCGCCTTGTGCTTCTCGGTGATTTCTTTGAGAATGGGTTTGATGTCTTTCCCGGCGCAAATTTGCTTGAGAGCTTTCTCGAGCGCATTGGAAATGCCGGTGACTGCCGAGCAGACAACAATGGTTTTTAAGCCGGCGGCAACATGCGCGCGCGCGATAGCAGCAATGGTGTCCCAGCGGGCTTTGGACACCACACTGGTGCCGCCAAACTTAACAACAATGAAAGTAGGTGTATGTGGCATGATGACCAGGAATTAACCAGAACAGACCTGCTTACGCAATAAGGGCCAAATTCAGGCACCCTTGAATATTTGAGCCGCAGTCATTTACCATGGCCCACGTGTTTACCTAGGCACCAGCGGCTGTGAAACAGACGCGCGGGTCTAGGTGAAAGAAAGATATTTGCGCCCAAACACAGATTTGATACAGCCGGCATCAGGAGTGTTTATGAAATCAACTTACAAAAAACTATTTTTCGTTCTCAGTCTTCTACTCACCATTTCTTGCGCCACCCAGCGCTTCGTCGAGAAAGTCGATAAGCTTAGTGCCGCAGACCAACTGCTACAAAAAAATTCGGAGATCAAAGAGCCCTACAAGTTTACTTTTCGACAAAGAGAATTTGCTGGATTCCCCAACGTTTATTCACCCGTTATTTTTCCCGGTGCAAACAAACAGTCTGATCTTCCGGTCAAACCAGGTGAAACATTTTTAGAGCTCGGATCTGGAACGGGAATTTTCTCAGTCACCGCTGCACTTAATGGTGCAAAAAAAGTTGTTGCCATCGACATCAATCCCGACGCCGTCGCGAATACACGTGAGAATGCTCGCATTCATCAAGTCAGCAACAAATTAGTTGCGCTACAAGGTGACATGTTTGGACCACTTTCTGAAACCGATCGTTTTGATGTGATTTTCTTCAACATTCCATTTTGCCATCGCAACAACGCAAACGTAAAATCCATGCTCGACAAGAGCCTATTTGATCCTTCACATGACCTTCTATATCGGTTTCTTCAAGATGGGAAAAAGCATCTCGCTGCAGGCGGAAGAATGTTGCTTGGATATTCCACCACACATGGTGATTTACCTCTGATGCATCAATGGGCGAAAGAAAATGGCTGGAATGTCACGCTGCTCAACAAAGATGGAGACGAGAAAAAAGATTTCATCACTGTAGAGTTATACGAATTTCGACCGCGTACTTAGCAGATTTGGGTGACATTGGGGTACAATGCTCTCATTGGCCAAGCCAAGGGAGAGCACCCCATGACAACTCGCAAAGTTCCGGGACACCCCGTGGCAACACATACAAGCGACCACACCACGCCAGAACCAACCAAAAGTTCCAGAGCGCCTGGCCACTCCATCTATGTTGATCAGCCCTTTCACACACAGCGCACCGAGGCACCCGCGTTCGCCCGCATGAACGCCGATGAAATCGCTGCCTTAGCTTACCAAAAAGCTGCCTCTCATATGACCCGCGCACAGGCATATGTCGGAGATGAGTTTTCAACAACGCGATTTAAAAAAGAACTCGCGCAACTAAGGCAAAACCCGGCAAATGCAGAGGTTGTCTATCAACATCTTTTGGATCGAAGAGGTGAATTAGACAAACTCCACACGGCCGCCCTTGTTTGGAAAAAAGCGTCAGAAAGTACAGGCGGTATAAGTGGTTTTATTTCAGCTTGGACCAGCGCAGGAAATAGCGCCAAAGATCATGAGGGTGCTAGACAAGCCTGCACCGCATTGCTGACAGACATTGAAAACGCGCGTGGCCAAATGCAAAACCAACTCGATGCGGTCAACGAGGTGAGAACCCAATTTGCAAAAAACAAAGCAAAGGAACGGGAAGAGTTCAAAGGCAGAATGCAAAAAGAGCAAGAGGAATTCCAAAATAAAGTTGTCGGCACGCTTAAGGAGGTCCGCAAACTAGAGCAAGAACTAATTGCCAAAGTTGCAAAGCGTGTCCCAAAGAAAAATATTGATGATTAATCATCATGACCAACCGCCCCACGGTGGTCAAACACAAAGCATTTACCCTGCCAAAGACTCTCACTTTCTGGCACCTCTTCGAGGTATTTCAAAATACCACCTTTGAGATGATAAACCTCGGCGAATCCCTGCTCCAGCATATATGCCGATGCCTTCTCGCACCGAATACCACCCGTACAAAACATCGCTGCTTTCGTGACACGAGCCGGATCCAAATTAGCTTTGGCAAAGTCTGGGAATTCTCGAAACGAACGCGTGTTTGGATTCACCGCATTTTTGAAACTACCGATTTCAAATTCATAGGCATTGCGAGTGTCTATCACGACAACAGATGGATCATTGATGAGCTGATTCCAATCTTTTGGATCGACATAAGTTCCGACTTTTTTGTTTGGATCGATATTCTCTAGACCGAGCGTGACAATTTCTTTCTTCAGTCTCACCTTGAGGCGAAAGAATGGCATGGATGACGTGATGGACTCTTTGTGTTCCAGATCATGAAAGCGTGCGTCCGCGCGTAAAAAGGCTAGGACATGGTCGATGCCTTCGCGGGTGCCGGCAATGGTGCCGTTGATGCCCTCACGCGCGAGCAAAATAGTTCCAAGAATCCCAGTCTTCTGACACTCCGTCAAGAGTTGCGTACGCAGTTGCGCACAGTCGCTGAGGGTGGCAAATTTATAGAGAGCTGCAACAACAATATTAGGTGACACTTTTCTCTCTCGCAACTAAAACGCCCCAACCCATTTCGCCTCAATAGCATGCATGGTGTCGCTCTCAATTGCCATCAGAATTTGCAGATTCACATCATGAATCAGCCGCTGCTGATTTGCCGCAAAAGCAAATCCATAGGTCTCGTGCGCGAGCGAAATATCGGTCACAACAGCAGCGGTTTCCGGTTTATTGAAAACATAGTATTTGAGCTGCGGCCGGTCATGCACCACTGCATCTACGTGATGCGCTTGTAGCGCTGTAAATGCAGACCGCAAATCAGGCATCTCAATTGGCCGCATGCCATATGGAGCGACCATAGCTTCACGTCCAAACCCAGCAACGAATGCGACACGCTTATTGCGCAGACCTGAAATATTCTGCATTTCCTTGGATGGTAAATGCGAAATCGTGAAGGTCGCAGAAATCGTCGCCGTCACAGCTGCCATCCAGACAAGCGCTAAGACCATCCAAAAGCCTGTTACAATTCTGCCACCTATGCTCTTTGGCACAATGTCGCCATAACCAACCGTCGTGATGGTCTCTAACGCAAACCATGCGCCATTGATCAACCCATGGCCAAAGCGGCCAGAAAATTGCTTGGGATTTCCCTCTCTTTCGAAAAGCCAAATCAAGATACCCACAACGATAGAGCCAAGTACCATGAAACCGAGCAGACCAGATGCGAGTAGCTTTACCAGTGGTTTGAAGTCATCCCAATCACTGGGAGGATTTTCTTGAACGGCAACACCGAGACCAGTGTGATAGTAGGGTTGTGAAAAATCCACCACGCGCATTTGTTCAGCCGTGATGGCAATTGGACCAACAAGCATATTGAGCGTCCCAGCCTTGAGGCGCGCTAGGCCTGTATTGATGTCGCTCAGCCGTTCAAATTGGTAGTTCAACTGTAGTTGCTTGGCGATGTGCTCAAATAGCTCAACACTAATGCCAGCAGGAGCCTGATTGGCTGGGGTTACAAACGGCAAAAAGCCTACAATCCCCACACGTAATTTCGCTGGAGTCGCAGATTGGGCAGCACAGGAGAGAACTAAAAAACATGTGATTATAAAATGCCTAGTCACAACATTTCATTATCACATAAAACACTATCCCTTGTAAACTGACTTCATGGTAATGCCAATCTCCGCCGGAGTCGGTGCAATGGCAATGCCTGCCGCCTCAAACGCACGAATCTTCTCATCCGCTGTGCCTTTCCCGCCCGAGATAATCGCACCCGCATGGCCCATGCGACGCCCTTCCGGCGCAGTACTGCCAGCAATAAAGCCCACCACCGGCTTCTTCATATTGGCTTTCACATAGGCAGCTGCGTCTTCTTCTGCTGTACCACCGATTTCACCAATCATCACAACTGCTTGCGTCTCTGGATCATCGTTGAACGCTTTAAGCACATCAATGAAATCCGTGCCGTTAATCGGATCGCCACCAATACCCACACAAGTCGACTGGCCCATGCCAAGATTGGTGAGCTGAAACACTGCTTCATAGGTGAGCGTGCCCGAGCGCGAGATCACGCCCACATTGCCGCGCTTATGAATAGACGCAGGCATGATGCCAATCTTGCATTCGTCAGGCGTAATTATACCAGGGCAATTGGGGCCAATAAGCCGCGTCCTCTTGCCCTGCATCGCGCGTCGCACTTTCACCATGTCGAGCACAGGAATGCCCTCGGTGATACAAACAACCAAGTCGAGCCCCGCATCCACACCTTCAAGTATCGCATCAGCAGCAAATGGCGCCGGCACATAAATCACGGAGGCGTTCGCACCCGTTTCTTTCACGGCTTCGTGTACAGAATTAAAGATCGGCGTCTTGCCTTCAAACTTCTGGCCACCCTTGCCCGGCGTCACGCCCGCAACAATCTTGGTGCCATATTCAAGCATTTGCTGCGCATGAAAGGCGCCCGCAGAACCGGTGATGCCTTGCACAATTACTTTCGTCGATTTGTTAACCCAAATACTCATAGATGTTTCCTATTTCGCTGCAGCGACGGCTTTTTTAGCAGCGTCGAGTAAATCGTCGGCCGGAATAATTGCCAGGCCAGACTTTTTCAAAATCTCTTTCCCAGCTGTGACATTGGTACCTTCAAGACGAACGATCAAAGGCACATGCAAACCGAGCTCTTTTACTGCTTCAACGACGCCCTGAGCAATCACATCGCACTTCGCGATACCGCCAAACACATTGATCATTACAGCTTTCACAGCTTGGTCTTGTAGAATAATCTTCAGCGCTTCCGTCACGCGTTCTTGCGTGGCGCTGCCACCTACGTCAAGGAAGTTTGCTGGCTCACCGCCACAATATTTGATGATGTCCATGGTCGCCATCGCGAGCCCTGCTCCATTGACCATGCAGCCAATGTTGCCATCGAGCGCGATGTAGCTGAGACCATGATGTTGCGCCACAACTTCACGCGGATCTTCTTGCGCTGGGTCGCGCATTTCAACAAGCTTTGCTTGGCGAAAAAGCGCGTTGTCATCGAAGTTCAACTTCGCATCGAGGGCAACCACGTCACCACCCTTGGTGATCACCAGCGGGTTGATTTCGAGCAGCGACGAATCGGTTGCAACGAACGCGTTATATAGCCCGAGCAGGCACTTCACAATTTTCTTTGCAACATCGTCGGAAACATGCAGATCATAAGCAAGTTTTCGCGCTTGGAAGGGCATCAAACCAGTCACTGGATCGGCCCATTCTTTAAGTATTTTCTCAGGTGTGTGGGCAGCAACTTCTTCGATATCCATGCCGCCTTCTGTCGACGCCATGACACAAACGCCATTCTTCTCGCGGTCGATGACCATGCCGAGATAAAGCTCGCGATCGATTTGGCAGCCCTGCTCGACCAGCACGCAATTGACCTTCTGCCCTTCGGGCCCGGTTTGCGGGGTTTTGAGCATCATGCCCAAGATGTTGCGACCATGTGTGGCAGCTTCGTCACGGTTTTTGGCGAGCTTCACGCCGCCACCTTTGCCGCGCCCGCCCGCATGGACCTGCGCTTTCACCACACAGGGGTAACCCAGCTCATCGGCTGCAGAAACCACGTCATCGAGGGTGAAACAAACTTTGCTTTGCAAAGTTACCACGCCGTATTTGCGTAAAATGTCTTTTGCTTGGTACTCATGGACCTTCATGCGAAAACGCCTCTCTTTGGCCGCGGTTATAGCATCGGACTGGGGTTTGCACAAGCGCTGATGCTCGAGCCAACAAACATGCAGCACTACATGATGTAGCTTCATAATAGTCAATATGTGGTTCAAGACCTGAAGCGTGAGAGACTTGACGATGGCGTTTCGTTAGTAGACGTGCATCGCTTTCTCAAATCGCTTACGCTTTAATATCGTCGGAGCAGCGCCACACAAAGCACAGCTCGGGTCTTTTCCAAAACTGACTGTATGGAACGCCATGCTAAGCGCATCAAACGTAAGCAAACGGCCAATGAGTGGCTCGCCAATCCCCAAAATCAGCTTAATCACCTCGTTGGCCTGCAAGGTACCGACGATACCCGGCAGCACACCCAGCACACCACCCTCTGCGCAGGATGGAACTAATCCGGGTGCCGGTGGTTCACGAAACAAGCAGCGATAGCAGGGTCCGCGTTTTGCGTCGAAAACTGACACCTGGCCTTCAAAACGAAAAATGCTCGCGTACACATTGGGCTTGCCCAGAAGCTGGCAGGCGTCGTTGACCAAGTAGCGGGCGGGGAAATTATCTGTTCCATCGGTGACAATGTCGTAAGGTTCGACAAGATCTAGCGCGTTGGCACTGGTGAGCTTGGTGTCGTACGTAGACACTTCAACGTGCGGATTGATATCCATTAGCCGCGCTTTGGCGCTTTCAACTTTCTTCTGCCCAAGGTTGCCCTGGCCATGGATAACCTGCCGGTGGAGGTTACTTTCATCGACCACATCGAAATCCACCAAGCCCAATCTGCCAACTCCGGCTGCAGCGAGGTACATAGCGGCGGGGCTTCCGAGCCCCCCCGTGCCAACCAGCAGAACGGACGCGGCTTTTAGCTTCATTTGACCGGCCATGCCCACTTCGGGCAAAATCAGATGGCGTGCGTAACGACGTTGTTCTTCACTATTTAATTCGATCACGTGACTACCTTGCGACATAGGTCTGAGCCCCCTATGCTAGTCGTTGATTACCCTCTCTGCGTGATACCCGGATTTTAGGGAAATTCCATAAAGAAACAACTCCATGCTGGAAAATCTTCCCCATAGAGATCATACTATTACAGTGATTTGACTTTGAATTTTCCAGGAGTTAAAATTGGAAAGATAAAATGGGGAGGGTAATATCATGAGTCGCAATGCATTGAGAAAGATACTCCAATTCTTATTGCCAGCATACGCGGCAATGTTGCTTGCTTCAGCATGTTCGGGAGGCTCGGGGAGTTCTAGCGCTTCGGGGAGCTCATTGAATCAATCTCCTGGACCGGCAACAGGTATGTTGTATTTTGCGCAGCCACCATCAGCAGGTTATGTGCGCGCTTATTTCGTTGATCCAACAGGGACTGCCGTGGATCAATGTGCATCCGTAACTGTTGGGTTGACGGATGTCATGATTCACACGGTGGCCGCTGCCAATAATGGAAACGATGATAGGGATGAAGAAGGCTCCACGACCTGGATGTCAGTCAAGACTGCAACTACTGCAACCAAGATCGATCTATTAAAGTTGCCGTCAGTTAACACCGCAGATACCGATGACAGACTGCTCAGCGGATTGCTCTCAGACATCAAATTCACTGCCGGCCAAACCTATAATGGCCTACGCATTGTTGTAGACACGTCTGCTACAAACAGTTTTGTACAGACAACTCCATCTAGTAAGGATGGCAAGAACTCGTTTCCGCTAACTGTTCCAAGTGATAAAATTCGCTTTGCTCACTTCACCTGGACACCGCAGAATGACGCAAACGGCAATCCACAGAAGTACGCGATGATTCTGGATTTTGATCCAGTGAAGAGTCTTTCTGTGAATGTTGCAGGCACCGGGGCTGATCAGAGCGATCTGAGTACGGACGTTTGCAGTGTCGGAAAAATCGATAGTAGTGTAAACGCGATCAGCTATCAACTAAGACCGGTAATCCGGGTAGATAATATCTGCCTTCTCGCCGCGGATGGAACTTGTACGCCTCTGACGAAAACGACAACACCTCATGGCGACAAAGATAAGACAGATGGCGAAGAACATGACGTCGATAACTTTCATGAACAAGGTCACTGACGCGTCATGCTAAGCTTGCCCAGCCAAATCTCAGTCGATCAATCTGAAGGTCATTGCCAAATCGCTTTCACTACCGCAGCTCAAGTAGCATGCCAGACGATACCAGCATCACCCATGTCGACATCCACAAGTTTCTCCGCAGTAACCACATCTCTTGTAAAGACGTCCTTGCGGTCGAGGAGCCGCTCGAAATCCAGCTCTCATACGGCCAAGTCTTAGCGCGCGCAACAAAAAGCATCTCCATCACCATGCGCACCCCCGGGCACGACGAAGAGCTCGCCTGTGGATTTTTGCTGAGCGAGGGGATCATCCAATCGCACCAGCAAATCAGTCAATCTGAATTCCCCGCTGGCAATAGCAAAGTCCGCATCCATCTCGCTCCGAACGTCGAAGTCAATCTCGCCCGCCTCGAGCGAAACTTCTACACCACATCGAGCTGCGGCGTCTGCGGCAAGAGCTCGCTCGCTGCCCTTGCCATCCAAGGTGCTCCGATCATTGTGCAATCTCCGATGCCCTCCCCGGAGGTCATGTACACGCTCCCGAGCAAACTTCGCCAAGCACAAAGCGTCTTCGAGCAAACCGGCGGTCTGCATGCGTCAGCGCTATTCGCAGCAACGGGCGAGCTTGTATGCGTGCGCGAAGATGTGGGTCGGCACAATGCGCTCGACAAGGTCATCGGAGCACAATTGCTTGCGGGGAAGTTACCACTACACAATTACATCTTGCTGCTCAGCGGCCGTGCGAGTTTTGAACTCATGCAAAAAGCGCTGATGGCGGGTATCGGCGTGGTGGCTGCAGTCGGAGCGCCATCGAGCTTGGCAGTGCAAGTGGCCAAGGAGTTTGGCATGACACTAGTGGGGTTTTTGCGAGGAGAGCAAATGAATGTTTATGCAACAAAAGACGCTTTCTGCTAGTCTATAACTGATGGAAGGCGAGCTCTACATACAACTCGGCATATCGATTCCAGACTCGGAATTTGAAATCGCTACTAGCCGCTCTAGCGGGCCTGGTGGTCAGCATGTGCAGAAAACCAACTCGCGTGTGACATTGCGCTGGAACATCTCACAAACATCTGCGCTCACGGACGAAGAACGCGCACGCGTGCTCAAGGTGCTAGCGGCCAAGCTCACCACCGAGGGTGAACTTATTGTGCACGTCGACAGCGAGCGTAGCCAGTTTCGCAACAAACAAATCGCAAGAGAGAGATTGGCCGAGATTGTGCGACACGCGCTGAAGAAACCCAAGGCACGCAAGAAGACGAAGCCGAGCAAGGCGTCTAAGCAAAGGCGGATCGCTGCGAAGAAGCATCGCGGAGATTTGAAAGGGCTGCGGCAGAAATTACCGATCGATATCTAATCGCCCGAAGTAATTCACGATTGCATCCCGCCAGGGCATCACCGTGATTTTCCCATAACGTTTTGCACGCACCTCATCACTGATGCAAATCGCTTCACAATCCGAAAAATCCGCTACAAGCCTACTGAAGGAGCTCAGGCTCTCCTCAGAAACATTTACTGCACTCTTGATTTCAATCAGAAGCGAAGCCTCCCCCGGTCGATCGACAATCAAATCAATCTCAGCATCGTCTTTTGTGCGCAGATAGGAGAAGCGATAATCCGGACGAAAATACTGCGCAAGCTTCATGCATTCGACAATGATGAAATGCTCAAACGCGTCGCCATAGGCTTTGGTCTGTGGCCGAAGTGGCACGGAAAGCAACCGTGCTAGCGAACGTGCGACACCTGTGTCGAAGAAATAGAACTTTGGCTTTTGCGCGAGCCGCTTCCTGAATGAACTTTGGTGGGCTTCTAAAAAGTGCCCAATGAGAGTGTCTTCCAAAATCGAATAGTATTCTTTTACTGTTTTATCATCGACACCCACATCACGCGCTACATTTGCATAATTTATGATCTTTCCATTGCTTTGCGCAGCAACTTCAATAAATTTGCGAAATGGGTCAAGTTGGCGAACAATTTGCTCGGCCCAAATTTCCTCTTTGAGATAGGTCAGCGCATACGCCTCTAAAAATTTAATGCGCTCCTCATCGTGATGAAAAAGCCATACCTTCGGCAAGAGCCCAAAAGAAATGGCACGCAAAAGATCAAAGTCTGCGCCAAGTTCCAGATAGGACAGCGCATTAAGGTGATAAACAAATGCGCGCCCAGCGAGAAGATTTGCTCCTCCATGCTTGAGCTTACGTGCACTTGAGCCCGTCATCACAAATATCTTTGCAGGCGTTATTTGTGGGCGCTCAATCAGGAGATGCACCACATCTAGCAAACGTGGCAACTTCTGAATTTCATCGATGACAACATGCTGTATCTGGTCTGGCAGCGAATCGGCAATGGCAATAAGCTCCGCAGGATCCCTGGCAAAACGATCTTCCTCTTTTGGATTAAGCAAATTCACCCACAGGCTAGTTTCGTCTGGGAAGAGCGAGCGCAGCAGCGTGCTTTTTCCTGCGCCGCGCGGGCCGAAGAGAAAAAAACTATTATTTATCGGCAAATTAGAAAGTCTCTGATACATTCCGCAGGTCCTCTCGGAGTTCACTCCGGAATTGTACGCCATTTCCGGAGCAAGGTCTACTTTTTTACTTACCCATTCTTTATTAGATAGTTATGCTAAAATCGGGTGATTCCCACGGCGCATCTCACCATGTGATAATCTAATCTGGTCATGTGATGGGAGATTGGCGTGAAACGAATTTTCATCTGTGTTTTGCTGACTTTTATACTGGTGCGTTGTGACTGCGGAAGCGGGCCCAGCACCACGCCAAGCGGTCCAGCTGTACCAGAACCCACCCCCGGCCATCCAGTCTTGACGTTTGCTAGTGCAGTCAAACAGGTTCAACCAGGCAGCAAGGTCACGCTCGTCGCCACGTGGCGATCCCTGGAATTTCCGACTGCAACATTTACCCTTACCAAGCCAAGCGATTTCCCATCAAACGTCGCCATCGCACAAGCCGCTATTCCCAATGGCACACAATTCACTTTTCCAGCGCCGACTCCAGCTGAGTGCTTTAATCCATCGATGACCTTTTCGATTGCGGCAAAAGCTGGCACTCAATCTCTTAACAGCACCGCCACAATTAATATCTTCACGCCGTGGTGCAACTTCACAACATATCCCACCGGATTACTTGGCGGAAATATCAACAAAGCTGCGTACAACCCCGCGCGTGGGACGTGGTTTGCAAGCGATCAGGTGAGCGGTTTGATTTGGCAAAGGGCAGATGGAACGTGGCAAGCATTTCCGTGGGCCGATGTGAATCCGACTATATTTTCTAGCGGGTCGCCAGCGCTGAATGTGTTTACTTTCTCGCCCAATGGCGATCTGTGGATTGCACGGCAAGGGAGCACGTATGGTCTTCTGCGACTTCCCGCCGGACAGGATCCAGCGGCGGGTAAGTTTCAGGCGATTGAAGCGTTGAATAGCGACGAGGTTTTGTCTATCGCATTTGGAACATCTAGCATAGATGTTGGCACCAAGAACGGCGTGGTGACGCTTCAGCAAGACCTCACCCAACAAGGAGAACGTCTTTTGCCTGCGCAATGGATTAGCGCGATTGCGATCGATCTGGTCAGTGGCAAGGAATGGTTTGGTGTTTCGGAATCGGTGTATCTTGGAGTCGGACTTGCTGGTGTCTATTTGAAGAATTTGAAAGATCCTAGCCAGCCGCCGATCCCATTTGGCCCTGAAAATTGGGGTGGAGTTTCTGTGGGGTTTACCCAAAACAATACAGCGATTACATCCGGTATTGCTGGGTTCTCCTCGGATGTTTGGATTGGCCTACAGGGGGGCTCCTCTCAGGCCATCTATGGCGGTGTCGTTCATTTCGATGGGGCCGTATGGACCCGATTCGCTGCGAAAAATGGCACAGTGCTGGCGAGAGGGCTCAGCGATATCAAAGCGCTTATAAAAGCGAGCAATAAAATATGGGTTGCGACTGCAAATGAGCTCAGCGTATTTGATGGAAGCAAGGCTCCGGGGAGCGACGGTGTCGGGCAATGGTCTTGCTATTCGGCACAGAACACGACGGTGTATATCACGAATGCGCCGTCGAATCCCAACTCGGTGAATCAGCCAATTCCGTGCAGCGGCACTCAGGATATGGGTGGATTGGGAGGGGCTGGTATCAATGATATGGCGTATGACGAGGTGAATAACATCTTGTGGCTGGCTACGCCTTACGGGGTTGTCCGTGTGTGGGTAGCTAACGTGCCCTTCTAAGAAAACTGCGGTGGGAAGATTCCGTCGCCTGATGAGCCAAGACACTGAGATTTTGCAGTAGAGGTTGCAAAAGTGGCCTACTGCCGATTCGGCTATTTAGCTGTCCATAGAGGAGATTAAAATTCCCCTCCACTCTTTGTAGTTGTTCTTGGCTGTACTTAAGTTCTCTTAGCGTTTCCTGCCGAACCAATTTCCCCTCCTTTGATATTTGTTGTTGTTTCGCCTTAATGGCCTTCTGGATTTTCGTCATTTCATTGATGAGCTGCTTCATGCGGGCGATCAAACTCAGGTGGCTCTTCAACGCCGCATCGCTGGCTTTCGAACTTGCAGTAGCCTTCGAGAATGAAGCAGCACTCTCTTTTTTTGCAGCGGCGGCTGTCTTAGCAGCCGTCACCTTGGTGGTCGTCGTGTCAGATCCAGCCGTAGCAGCGTGTGCAGCTGCAATTGCACTCTCCGCAGCTTTTACTGCTGCTTCATCAAGCAAGCGTTTTTCAACATTGCGATCTATGTCTGCCATCGCAGAAGCCGCTGCTGCTTTTGCCTGGGCGGCAGCCTCGTCACTAAGAACGTTACCGAGAAGGTCCAATTGGTCAGACATTATCTGATTTAATCTCGCATGGTCTCCGCTTGCATCAGCTTTCGCTGCGGCAGCATTTGCTGTATCTATTCCATCCTTGATTAACTTTGCATTGTGATCGGGACTAGTGCCCCCTTGCGATCTATCCACATGACTTGGAGTTTCCACGGGCAAACGCGCTTGCAATACCTGCGCAGTGTAGTCCGCTTGTTGAGCGGCTCGTTCTAATGGACTGCCAGGTTCCTTCACATTGATTCCAGCTCTATCCATGGTTCTCGCTACCTCGGGTCGAGGTCGAGCTGGCGTAGGCATAGCAGGTGGCACGGACAAATCACCCTCATAGGTGAGTGCAAGCGGTGCAGCGTCCCCTTTTAACCGCTTATCTGAAGCAGCGACAGCATTTTTGGCTGAAGCTAGATTAGTATACACTTGGACAAGCGCATTATAGGATTTACTGGCGCCCGTCGACAATGCAGTAGTGCCTTCAGCTTGGCGTAACATACGAACCATCAACTTATACACCTGGTCGTCGCGCATGCCATTCACGGCGACGGCAGCCCCTTGCTCAGCAATAATCTTTTGTACAAGTGCATCAAAAGCCTGTTTAGCCTTCAGTGCCTTTTGCCGATCCCTGCTTGATTCCCCTGTCGACGTGACTCGGTCGTCTGATCGAACTGCTACGGTGCCTTTATGAAGCTGATCAGTTTCCACGTCTTGATGATCCAGTACAGCTGGCGCAACATTTCGTGGTATGGACGAATCACCCTCGTAGGTGAGTGCAAGCGGTGCGGCCCCCCCTTTCAGCAGGCCAGCTTCGCGTTGACCAAGATTGTTGTGCGCATCTGCGAGATCACCAAATGCCCTCAGCAGTGCTTTGTAGGTCTCGTTATCACCAACTTGGTCTCCACCAATTTCGTTCGACAAACCCTGAGCAAGCTTTCTAAGTGTTTTGGATTGTTCTTGACGTGTAGCCAAGCTGACCGTTATCCCACTTACGTCTCGCCCATGCTGACGAAGCCACGCCAATACATCACTCGCCATCCGAAATGCCGTCGCTGTTCTTGTTTTGACGTCTTGCCGTGCCTGCGCCAATGATGCCAAGGCTTCAGGCGGCAAAGCGGCCAGCGTAGTTGCTTCACTTGGGGCCGACGACGTTCTTATCTTTGGTGGTAACTCCGTACCCGGAGTCTCACCTGCTGGAGCCGGTGCGCCCACTCTGGGTCGTCGGCGAAAGCGAAGTGGCGCGCTCGTATCAAGCTTTTCTGCTTGTCGAGCCATTGCACCGAGGTCGATGCCCCTGTTTGCTTGTTCTCGCTGTTCTGCTTGTTTTTTTGCTTTTTCAGCTCCAGCGCTAGCCGGCGCAGTTGTTGTGCTTGCGGATGTTGTCGTGGCCGCTGTTGTTGTTGAGGTTGTTGTAGTCGTTGCACCTGTGCCACTCGTTCCGCCTGCAGCAGCAGCCGCTGCTCCATGTTTGTCTTGCCCGGTTGATTTAGCAGCATGGAGATCCTTTAGGTGCAGTGCCAGATCAGCAAGAATCAGCTTTTGCAAATTTGCAGCGGTCCGCGGTTCTCCTCTATCCTCAAGCAGGCGCAATTTCTCCGCCAAATAGCTTCTAGTCGCCAAATCGAATTCGCCTCTAGGGAGAAGATTATTCGCCTCCACATGATCATAGATGACCCTATGCGTCGGGGAACCACCAAG
Organism: Methanobacteriota archaeon; assembly: GCA_013288705.1. Lineage (GTDB taxonomy): Bacteria > Myxococcota > UBA727 > UBA727 > JABDBI01 > JABDBI01. The sequence goes on from JABDBI010000016.1 coordinate 30,167, forward strand.
CAATTCTCGCGCCGCTGCCTCGGACGCCGTTCTTCGCTGAGCCTCCCCACCCCATATGGCCCGTGCACCAACTCGTCCGGCAACATGGCTGCCCGCCATCATCCCTAAAATGCTTGGAATAGTAAAAAATGCGAACGGTCCAATTGTAAATACAGCCAAGGTAAAAAGCGCCAAAGGAGCCACAATTTGCGTGAGAAACCGAAAGACCTGCTCGCCCCTGCTCGCATTCGGATCTCTCCAATTCCAAATTCCCGCAAAGGTACTTTTGATGCCGTTCCATATTCTGGTGCCCAGAGTAGGCTCGATAAGCCGACCTGCGGCCTCGTGTGCCGAGAGCACTTTTAAAATCGTGGAAGCAGATTTAGGAGGAAGACGATCCACCGTGAGGGCATCACCCTCTGGCCTCACAACTCGAAGCCTATCGTTAATCGTCTTTTCCCGCTGCGCCGGGGTGCTGTGCATCGAAGCAGGCCCCGATTCAAAGCCATCGCGATGCTGAATCCCTCCCGGTCGCCCACTCTCTATTTCATGCGGTGAACCCACGTGCGAAGGTCCATGTAAAGGTGACGTATGGCGCATACTAACTTGTCCTTGTTTGATTATTTCATTGTATAATACTTCCGGCAAAGACAACAACATTGTATATTAGAAATGTTATGCACCACGCACCGAAAACCGGGGGAGCCCATGAGCTCCCACATATGTCGGACGACAAGCATTTAGCTGCCACCCGCCCCCTTCCACATGCAACTGCAGCAACCCCTGCGCCCGCGCATGCGACCATGCGGCTCGTGCGTGGCCCCGAAGCGGCGCCAGCAGCCCCACGGCTTTCCAGTGAAGTGAGTGCCTTTGTGGCGCAGCAAAGCCGCCCGCCAGAAATCACCACAACTTCTGCTGCCGGGTTAGTTCTCAAGCTATCACTCAGCAATAGCATCGATGCTGCCGACGTCTCTCGAACGCTCGCGCATCTCAGAAGAGCGAGCCCCGAGCTATCGCGAAGTCATCCAGATGTCGTCGCTGAACGCGAAACAAATGCCGCCATCGCCAACTTTGAAAAACATCTGTCACCTGCAAATGATTTAACCTCCATGGCCCGTAGAAGCGATGCTTCAGGTGCATTTGCACGTTTACAACATAGAGTCACATCCGTTTTAGATAGACCCAATCTGGGCTCGGCGGAAAAGCAACGTATTCGCGATACCATGAAGAGGATGGAGGAACTCGTCGAACAAATCCGATTTGGACGGCCAGCAGATCGTGGCGCGTTGCAAAAAGAACTTGGAAAGCTGACAAAAGCTGTTGCCGAATATTTTGCAGAACAGCCTGCGCAGCGCACCCGGCAATCACTCGACGCGGGCGTCGCGCAAGTAGCACGCCTTGCGGGCGCTACACCGGTTGATACGCCATCGACGCAATCTGCACTGCGTCAGTTAAGTGACGCACTGACGGCCTTTCGAGGTGTTCACGGTACTGGCACAGCCCCAAGCCTAACAAGTGCAATAGCAAACTTAGAACAACTCATGCATTTACAGCCAAGTTCAAAAGCTGACCAGCAAACTCACGCTGCGCTCAAACAATTGGCGACGGAGCAATTGGATGCTGCTCTAGAATCAACCCTAGACTCACTCCGCGACACTGTCATGTTAAGGCCAGTCTTAGGTGGGTCCCCTACACCAAGAAACCTGAGCCTGCCCGAGCGAACCGAACTTCTCAAAACACTCGGTCAACTTTCAGTGCGTATCAGGGGTGCTTACGGCGAAACGGCAATGCCCGAGAGCACGGCTGAGCATCTTGAGCGACTCGATTTCTTTCGCACTGATCTCAGGGAAGAGCAACTATCTCCTTTGGTCGAGGGCATTGTGGATCAACACTACTCCGGAGAAAGCGCGGAAAATGTGGGAAACCCAGCCCTTAAGCGGTTGTTTGGCAGTTTGGATGTCGCGCTGAACAATCCCGAGTCACTCAACGCACAAGATCTCTCGATGATGCTCAATATTTTGGAACACAAAAGAGCAATGGTGCAACGCAGAGCAAAGCAAGGTTTTTTGTCACGTCAGTCAACTGAAAACACCATCAAAGGCAAGATTGATAAGCGCATTGCAGCTTACATGAGCCTCTTGCAAACACTTTTGGTGGCGAGGCGCGTTGACGCATTTTTGGAAGCGCATCCGGCTGGCTCTCATGGTGACCCGGTCAAATTGAGACAAATGTTTAAGGATCTCTCTGCGCTTCTGCACAACCATGGCGAACATATGAGCGCACAACAACTCACAACCTTAGGGGATTTTCAGCGACAGGAAGTGGCAGCGGCTGCCGCGACATTGCGAAGCGAGGGGTTAGCACGCATCGTTGGCGACAGAAGAAAAATCCTGGGAGAAGTAGTAGAATTGCAAAAATCCGTCGAGGCTCAGGCAAAAGCTGCTTCAAGCACAAAACGTACACAGGCATTCCTTGACGCGCACCCACCAGGTAGTCACGCCACCCATGCGAGCTTCAAAAATATGCTGCGGGATTTGCATCAGCTTTTGCGCACCAATGCAGAACATTTAAGTACAGAGGAACTTCAGGAGATCTATGGCCTCCTAAATGCTGAGCTGCGGCCGATTATACAAAGAAAAGCTGGCAGGACTAGAGTGCCACCAGATGCAGACCTCGTCAGAGATGGGACGCGCTATGTCCCCTCCAGGAGCGAGGGTGAGACGGGTTCATTGGCAGTTGATGCGAGCACGCTTGGGAATGCGCTGAGGGCGCTGCAAGTCAACCCACACGCAATGGAAACGGATGATCTTGCGGAGCGGGTGAGGCTTCTCACTGCGGTGCCGGACTATAGCTATGACTGGTGAAATTCATTGGTGAGATCTAAATCTGCTCTGGAAGAGCCTTAATTGCCAGCAGCCCAGGGAAAGCCTGCGCCCTGGCAGGCGCAGCCCTGGGTTAAATTTAAATCATAATATTAAATTTAAATCATAATATTTAAATAATAACCCCCACATCCCATTTTCCCCTTCGGGGCAATAGGGATGTCAGGGATTGTTTACCCAGGGCTGCGCCTGCCAGGGCGCAGGCTTTCCCTGGGCTACTGGCAATTAAGCCTCCTCCGGAGTCTGCCTTTCGTCCTGCGCGCGCTTACTGTAAGTCAAGAATTTGTTCACCCACAGTGAACAATTACCAGGGTTCATTGTTGAGCGCCAAAGGCAATTTCTCCAGTTTTTATTCAATATAGACAATTTAGCTCATCTGATCTCCAACTCGATATTGCAGCCGTAGTACAATGGCTAAACGACACATCTTTACGAAGGGGGTAAATGGTGCCGCCGAAGATTGGGGGACCTCACGAGGTGTCACTTGTCCATATCCGCGCGGATAGTGCCCCCGAAACGCGCCCCACGCATGCAGAACATCGAGCCGAACCCACAGGCACGCACGACGTTGGACCACACCGTGCGCCCTTAGAACCCTCATTCCGCGACGCCACATGGCAAAGCTTCTACAAGGGAGATGATGCACATCGTGCAAACATGCTTATAGCCGCCCGCCATGAGCTGAATGGAATCATCAAAATCGACAATCTGCACCGCTTAACACCGGCGCAGGTCGAGCAAGCACTGAGTAGAAAACCTCGTTCCGAGCGCCTGGCGATTAAAATAGCGGTCGACGCTTTTAGGCGAAAATACATTCAACTCAATTCTGAGCCGGTAGATCCAAGTGCTATGGCGTTACTCTTTGGGAACCTGGTTCCTTCCCATCGCGCTTTTGGCGAAGCCCGTCGCGCTCTAAACGCGAGGCTGGAAGTGATGGAGAACGCGCTCGCCGGTCTCGAGCCGGCCGGTAAGCGTCTCGTTGACAGTGCTGCAGAAAAGGAGGCTAAAGAAGCGCAGAGAGCTGCAGAAAACGCTCTTGCGGCACGTGCACATACCCCCGAACACGACGATAAGCATGCGGCGGCGCTAGCGACGAGCGATGCGCACGCCAGCGCAATGCTCAGTATGCAGGCGCAGCTAGATGCAGCTAATGCACGCGCGAGCAAAGCGGATGCCGATCACAAGGGCGCCCAGGAGCAACTTGCTACCGCCCAGTCTGCCAATGCTACTCTGCAAGCGTTTGCAGATGAGACAGTGGCTGCGAATAAAACGCTCGTAGCAAGACTCGATGAGGCCGAAGCTGCAGCTGTAAAGAGTAACGCAGACAACTTGGCAGCAACCCAAGCGCTCGGTGCTGCACACGCAAGAACAGCAGAACTCGAACAGTCGAACTTAGAATTGCGAGCGCAACTCAACAGTCAAGACAAACAAATTGCTGCTCAAGCTGCGCAAATCGGAGAACAGACGGCAGCACTTGGCGATGAGCGAACGCGACAAGAAGCCGCAACTGCTAAAGCAAGTGCAGCACAACAAGACTTTGATCATGCACGCGCAAAATATGAAGGTGACGCTGCCCAGAATGTGGAAGCGCTACATGCGGCGCAACAACAAATCGATTTACTCAGCGCGTCCAACCGTGGAGCAACGCCTGAGTTAGAGCGGCGCGACGCGCGAATTGCTGAGCAAGCACAGCGAATCAGCGTGCTGACTGGCGAATCTGCGGCAACTCGGAGTGCTCTTATCGCCGCCAATGATACGCATGCGCATCAGTTAACTACTGCCAAACTCAGCGCTCAACAAGCTGAAGACAGGGCGAGAAAAGCAGAGGCGCGTTCCGTTCGATTGATGCACGATGTGGAAGCGGCACAAACTGAGACAAACGGGTTGGCCAATCGCGTCCAAGAGTTGCAAGGTGAACGCAGCCAACTACAAACAGACTTAGAACGCATCACAACTGAGAACCAACATCTCGCCAGCGCACTAAAAAAGAGCCAAGCAGAGTTCGACGCCTTCCGGCAGACAGTTCCTGATGCTCAACAAGCCACAGAGGCTCTGTTTACCGCAGCGAAGGAGAACCAAGCACTTCTCGCAAGCAACAAAAAAGCTGCCGCAGCTGCCAAGCAGCGTATCGACGAGTTAGATAGCGCGCTAAAAGCCACCACCCAATCCAACAATGACCTGGACGCACGCGCGACGGATCTACTGGATCAGAGGGATAAAGCACAAGATGCGGCTAAAGCAATGCAAGCCGCGCACAGGAAAGATCTTGATGCGCTACGCGCGCAACTTGAGACGGTGACAAGCACTGTCGCTGAAGCGAACCGTCGAAGCGAGAAGTCGGTTGCACACGCCGAAAGCGCAGTCAAAGCCAGAGAGGCAGCAAGCGCACGAATTGAAGAGCTTGAAGTTCAACAAAAAGAAAGCGTTGCACTGCTTCAGACCCAGCTCGCCGACCATAGCGCTCAACAAGGGAAGACAAAAAGTCACCAAGCTGCCCTGGCTTCCGCAGTAGAAAGCGTAGAGAGTCATGTCACCAACGCCGTCAATGCACGTGTCAGGCTCGAGCAAGCGCAAAATAATCTCGCCTACGCAAACGCAGCTTTAGAAGAGGAACAAGAATCGCAGGCGTTCCGCCAACAAAGAACGGAGCTCGCTCGTAAATATGGGGCAGCGATAGGCGCACCTCCGGCTCCAGATGCCATCAAAAAACTGGAGGAAGCCGTTACCAAAGCGCAAGTTGATCTTGAGCAAGCACAAGCAGCGAGTGTAGCCGCAACTAATGCCTCGGTCGCAGCATTGCAAAGTCATCTAACCAGTCAGGGCAATGCGCTCAACGAAGCGCAAGCGCGCTATGACCGCTTAGCTCAGGGCGCTGCAGAATCAGTCGCTCGGCTATCGCCTCCGGCGGAGGAGCCTGCGCCATCGCCACACGCGGAAGCGGCGTCAGCAGCGCGAGACGTTGCACACGAGCCTGCTGCGGATGAACAATCGCCTGACGAAGTGCACTACGGCGCCTTCCAGCAGCGGCGCTTGCTGAGCAGATCGATGGGCCCTTGAAGTTTATAGCTGCGCTTGAGCCCACTCCCGATAATGTCTCGATCTTTGCACAAGGAAGCCTTGCTTTTCTAAAGGCAATACACAACGGCAACGTGACGGAACTTCTA
>JABDBI010000017.1 GCA_013288705.1 Methanobacteriota archaeon
CCACCTTCCCCTCGATCACACGCGCACAACACATCGCCTCCATTGGCCAACAGGATCCCTGCCCCGCGGATCTCTTAGTCGAAACACGCATCGCCCAAGGCTTGGCACCACGGCGCGGCAACAATGCCCTGCTCGATCATGCGACATTGCAAATCATTCATACATTATGTGAAGAACTAGAAATGACGCACCTGCTAGGCAGATTGCTAGGCACTTTGTCTGGCGGCGAGCGCAAGCGGGTGCAAATCGCGCGGGCGCTTATTGATCGCGAAGCGCAGGTGTATTTGCTGGACGAACCTTATGCGCATTTGGATCTAGCCTATCAGCCATTGCTCACTCGGATGCTTCATCAATGTGCGCAAATGGATAAAATTGTCGTCGTCTCCGTGCATGACATGCGTATCGCCAAGGAGCTGGGTGGGCCGATCAACATGTTAATTGAGGCGAAAAGCGCAAAATAGGCTCTTGCAAAACAAACCTAGCATGACACAACTCAATGACCATTCAATCAAACACAACGTTTGTTATTGTTTAAGGAGAGAAGTTTTTATGAAGAATATCGTAACAATAGTTGGTCTGCTCTTAACTGTGCAGTTCCTCGGCGCTGGCTCTTGCGGAAACACCGCTGCTCCTGCTGTTACTAGCGGCGTGAAGCAGAACCAGGTTGGCCCAGCTACGCCAGCCACCCCAGCTGTCGCTCCCCAAGCTGGAGACACTGGCAAAACTGCCGATGGCAAAGACGGCCAAGGCAAGACTGCTGCCCTCCCTGCTCCAGCAGCGGTAGCCTCGAACTGGACGCCCCTATACGTCGGGCTAGGAGTCACAGCATTGGAAGGTCTAACTGCTGGTGGCTTTTATAAGTTCGGCAATGCTCGCTTTACCGCTGGCATAGCTAACAACTACGTTAGGGCAGGAGCTATTGCTATTCCGGTAGTGGCTACGGTCGTTACTTACTTGATGGGATGGGGCGCTTCTGCACCAGCACTAGTTACACCTCCTGCTTCAGCAACACCAGCCGCTACACCAGCTGCCAAGAACTAACACTGGTTTAGAGCTCTGTTCGTCAAAAACACCTGATGCAAGTTTTCTTGTTCAGGTGTTTTTTTATATATAGACATCTATTGCAAATCAAAATCAGCATGCGATAACACAATAATCATTCATGTAAATAAAATGATTTATTATTGGAGAGAATAGATTTATGAAAAACTTAGCAGCAATATTGGGACTGCTCGTTTGCATGCAGTTTCTCGGTGCTGGCTCTTGTGATGAGACAGCACGCAAACCAGGTATAGGTGCACGCGTGCACAAGCATCACGGGCATAAGCATCGCTGCAAAGCAGCAAAGAATGGTTTGAACATGGACAAACAGCCGGGTGCACCGGTTGAACCTTCAGCTGGGACAGAAGGTGATGATTCTATTCAAGCCACTTCCTGGTCCATTTCACGTGCACAAGCGGTAACAGGCGTCGTTATGGCTGGTGGCGCACTTTACCATGTGCCGGCAATGGCGCGAAGCCTAACGGTAGCGGGACGAACCGCTGCTGCTGCTGCTGGTGTTGGTCTTCCTCTTGGGCCTGCAGGCACTGGTATGGGTATGATCCCTCTCTCGAAGGCAATCATCAATTTGTGGCAGCCAGCCCTATGGTATGTCGCCACAGCTATTGCGCTCCCTCTTGCTGCTTACTATGGCTACACATATCTAACAGCTGCACCTCAAGAAAACGCCAATGGCGTTTAGCTCGATAGCCCTGGGTCACGCCGCGCTGCAGGCGCGGTGAAACCCTGGGGGAACATCCGGGTTTACAGATTTCCACCCTCACCCTTAATCCCTCTCCCGCGGGCGGGAGAGGGAAATCTTGGCGTCGCGACGACAAATTGGCTAACGTCGACGTCAAAACCTAAAATTGTCTATTGCAAAATGTCGACGATGTGACAGGAACTTCCTCCTGAGCTAGTACAGACTCAGAGTTTGTCTACGTGTAAGGAGAAAACAAGATGAAGAATCTCGTAACGATCGTTGGATTGCTTTTCGCGGTGCAGTTTCTAGGCGCCGGCTCTTGTGGTGGCAGTTCAACACCAGCCACAACCGGGGGCGCTGTTGGTAATGCTGCTGGCGCGGTCCCAAACACAAATGCGGTGGGCGGCGCAGCGGGCGCAAAAACTGGGGATGCCAAAGTAACGAGCAGCACAGCACCAGCTGGTGGGACTGTAGGTGGTGCGGGCGCAGCAGGTACTGCCGCTGGATCTACTCATAGTATGACAGCCCCTGCAGAGAGCAGCGCGATTTGGACATCCGATATCGTCACCGGCGTTGCTGCAGCGGGCCTAACAGCTGTAAAAGTTTTTGGTGTCGGTGCTGCGGTTCTACCAGCCGCGGTTGTCACCGCCCCAGTGTGGGCACCAGCAGCCGTTTTGGTCGGCGCTTACGCGTTCCTTGTAAGAGGCGGTCATGCCATGTTCTTCTCCCAGCCTGCACCTAAGGACATCAAGAAGCCCCCAATGGCAACAAACCATCGGTAAGAGCTATAGCTCCACTAAAAGCACCCGAGGCGACTCCAATCGTTCGGGTGCTTTTTTTATCCACTCATTTCTTCCTGTGCAAATAGGGTATTGCCATTTCCTAACAGCGTGCAATAACCGTGAAACCGATCGTCAAAAACGTTCAGATAAACTTTTTTTAGGAGACCATAATAATGAAGAAGAATCTAGTAACAATCGTAGGCTTACTGCTTACAGTGCAATTTTTAGGCGCCGGCTCGTGCGGTGACTCTGCTCCAGCTTCCTCCCCTGCTTCAGCAGGAATGGTGGGGCAGCATCAGATCAACCACCTACAGTACAATGATAGCCAACTCGCAAGATCTGTCCCCACGAACCCAGAGTGGAGCGTTGTCGAGGCTATTCTTGTTGGTTCGATGGTTAAGGGTGTAACAACGGTGGCGGGACCTTGGGCTCTTACGTGGGCAAGTATTAGCGGCAAAGCGGTAGGCGGAATGCAAGGCCTAGCCATTGCAAGCCTTGCACTTGGCGCTGATTCGCTCACCGGCGGTGGTCTCTTGAAGATGGCAACTTCCGGCTTGGGATATGTTGCAGAGAGAGCCTCCTATGTCGCGTCGTTCCTTCCCTGGAGTGCCAACTGGGTGCGGTCCACGAACTTCGTGAACAACTGGACACCAGAAGCTGCTGATAATCTTGCAAACGCAGTTTGGGATAGAACCTTGGCCCAGCCAACTGCATCCATCTCTGCCTTTGGCAAGAATGGTTACAACAGCCGCTTTGGCAAATAAGCTGAACGGGTGAGAGAATATTCTCGTCGCACCTGGGCAGCCTCAAAGTTGTCCAGGTGCTTTTGTTTAGAAGAATTCTTTTACTAAAAGGAGCAATGCAAGATGAAAAATTTTGTAACTATTTTAAGTCTGCTGCTCACTGTGCAGCTCTTAGGCGCAGGTTCTTGCGGCGAGACTTCGCCAGCTTCCACGCCAAAAAACGCGGTGGCACCGCAACAGCAACAGGTGGCATCACAAGCATCTGGTACAGCTGACGCTGCCTCAGCAAATACAAAATTCGTATACAAAGCAGATTGGACACCTGAAATTGTAGACTATGCCTTTGGTGCAGCCGGTGCTGCTTCTTATGCATTGCTTCCAATCTTTGGTGGTTCAAGGGCGCTCTCAGGAGCGATACTCGGGTCGGTGGGTGCGGGTGTATTGTATGCTGCATACAAGACCGATTTGCCGTCGTTGCGTCTAGCAAGCTCTGCGTTGTCTGGGTTTCCTGTTCGTGTTTTGACCATGGCGGCTGATTTTGGTCGTGCGTCATGTGAGAAAATGTATAGTGCAACCTCTGGAGCTGTTAAGGCGACTTATAACGCAACACTGAGCTACGTTGTGCCCTCTGCAGTGGAAGGTCTAGCCAACTCAGCAGTGGCGTCTGTGAAGCCTTATGTGAAAGGTGCTTATCATGCGGTAGTGGCATTTGTGAAGCCGCCGATAAAGAAATTTGATGAAAAGGTGTATGGCCGTTATTTCGATAGAGAGTAAATAGCGACGATACAACTTTGATTCTAGTCTCTTTCCACCAAGCCCCGAGCAAATCGCTCGGGGCTTTTTTTTGGGAGGCTGACTGCCGAACAAAACCCCCTCTCCTGCGCAGCGGGGGAGGGAGATTTTTCCTTGGAAAAATCGGGAGAGGGCACGCCGATGATCTATGTCGGCGAGCCGATCTAGTCCCCCGGGCGTTGCCCGAGGCTAGAAAATTGTGCCCTCCGGGCTTCAAAACTGAGCGCCCCTGGCGCGCAATTAATTAGCCTCGGGCAACGCCCGGGGGCATGGAGCCGCTAGAAATATTGTGGTGTTCACACGCGTTATGCACGCATGAGATTTCTTCTTCGCCTCGCCTCATTCTCTACTTTCCTGCTCCTCACTCCCCTCGCCCATGCCAATCCACTTGTCGATGCGGAAACGGCAGCATCAACGAATGACATCGCCACGCTGCGCGCACTTTTGGAACGCCTGCCCACTCCCTTTCTCTTCCAGCTCATTCTCCGCACGGTGAACGTTGCTGCGCTCGCGCCTACCTTGGATTTTCTGACCACCACTTATATGGCACGCCCAGATCATCACAACTTGGCCACGCTCAATGGTTTGCTAGAGCCTGCGGTTCTCGACGGCAATGTTGGTCTATTGCGCTGGCTTATTACCCAGGGTGCGACAGCGTTTGATGGTGCTATCATGACCGCAACAAGACTGAACAATGCGGTTGTGATGAATATCTTGGCACCTCGAGTGTCTGCCGGCGCGCGGGAGCAGGCGGCAACTTACGCGGCGCAACGTGGACTCACCGCTTCGCTCTATGCGCTTATCCGGGCGGGTGCGAATTACTTTGGCGAATATTATGCGACGGCAGCCTCGCAAGGAAACATCCAGCTCATGCACAACATTGAAACCTATGTGCGTGAATTAGGTTTGGTTGATGTGATCCCCACCATCCGCCAAGTTGGCCTCGAGCAGGCCGCTTTTAGTGGCCGAAGAGAAACCATTGCATGGATCGCTGCGCGCGCGGCGCGAGGGGAGCTCGATTATAATTTTGCTTTATTGCATGCCATCGACGGCAATCAATCACAAGCGATCGGGGATCTGCAGGTGCTGGGTGCATCTCTTGGGGCGTATTTCAATACAGAATGGCAACCTTTGGTGCGGGCGACGCAGCATCGTTTTATACCTCTGGTGATGTCGTTTTTGGCACAGGGAGCGATGCTTCCGACGCATGGGGCTTACCGGACCCGTATTATCAATCTGGTGTTTGAGCTTGGGAGCGATGCGGACCGCAATGCGTTGCGTATTGCGATCGGGCGGCAGCATGCGCCAGCGAGGGCAGCGGAGCCGGCAGGGCGAAGGCCGGCATGGGTGGTAGGGATGGGGAGTGGGGTTTAATTGTCTCCCTCTCCTGCTGGTGCTAAATGATAACTCACTCTTTCTGCTGACGGGATTCATGGTTTCTGCGCTCCGCAGGAGCGAAAACCATGAATCCCGTCAGCAAAAATGTGAGTAATCAATAGCGCCAGCGGAAGAGAGGATCTGGAGATGGTAATCATTCAGGCGAAGTCGAATAATTATTCGAGTAGGATCTTGAGCAGAAAAAACACCGGGCCAAAGGCACCCGGTGTTTGAGCAGAATTGCCACTCATCGCTCGCAGCTAATTTTGCTCTTCAGCTTCGTCGGCCCTTTTCTCTTCGGCATTCTTGCTTGATTTATTCACCACGCCGGCGAGAATAGCGATGGCAATCGCGCCATTTCGGAGCTTGGTGTAATGGGCTGACCAGGCACGGCGAATCTGGCCCAGAGTTTTGCTGAGAAACGACCTTGGAGGTCGGGCAACTCGATCGTATTCGTCGTCAATGCGATCATCATATCCGTCTGGATAATCACTACCAGAGACACCACTGCTAGCAGCTGACGCGAGTGGCTCTTTATACTCATATGCACCAATCCCAACACCCTCTCCACCAGAGACACCGCTAGCCGCTGCTGCGGCATAAGCTGTCGCTGCTGACGGTGCGGCGGGACTTGAGGACATTAGCGAGTAGAGTGGCATACCGTTCGAGGTAGTCGCCATTGCTCCCGTGTTTGCAGAAGAGGCCAAGATTGCTGCGGTACTTGGGGCCGCCGCGCGCCGCTGTGGGAAATTCTGCAGCAATGTCCTCATCTGCTCTGCAGGAACATTAAAACTAACATTGATCCTAGCGGCAGAAGGAGTTTCTACTGTATGCGCCCTACCGGAACGCGGAACGAAGAAAAATGGATGTGATGCCTCAGTGGCACCATCCAAAAGTGTGGCGAGCCTGTCTATTCGTCTGGCAACCTGATCATCCACAGTTACGGTTGTGGTATCACTCAATAGCATAGCCCTCAGCAGCGCTCGCTCCGCGCGCGTGAAATGATAGCCGGGATTCAACATGTTGCTGGCGTTGATCGCAACGGTGTTAGCCCAGCTGGATACATGTAAATGATTGCCAACATATGCTGCTACCGCACTCAGAAACAGATTCAACATTTGTGCATCACTTATCTCGTCATGAGGTGCAGCAACGAAACCACCATCATCTCCACCCCCACTTTCCGCCTCTTTCATCGCATGCGCGCCGCCCGTCGCTATCATCGCACTTGCCATTAATACAGCAGTCAAAACTCTCGCATTCATATCGGATACTCCTTTGTGATAAATCGGAGCAGACCCTTCCACGGGGGTTTATTGCTGTCAAGATGCGACACGTCGATACATTTTCAATATTGCAAGAAAACAAATAGGGTTCCCACGTCGCCACTTTGGCAGTTGGGAACCCTATTTTAGGTTAAACGTCTATCAGCGTCAGTTATGAGCTGGAGCGCGTCCTTCCTTTGCCCTTTTTTCCTCGACTGCCTCTTCAGCTTTCTTGACCAGTCCGGCGAAAACAGCCGCACCGATGAAGAGATTGCGGAGCTTGAGGACGTGGGTTTGCCAGAAGGTCGGAGCAACTGGTGGTAGTGCAAGCGGCACTGCTGCTGCTGCCGCTGCTGGCACCGCTGGGAGTGGGAGTGGCTGCGCCAGGGGAGCGTTCCCCATACCACCACCGCCGCCATTTCCAGGGGCATTAACTGCTGCTAGAGGTTGATGAGGCACAACCGTAGGAGGGACAGCAACGTTATTATTGGCTGGTGGTTGCTGGTGGGGGGCGGGGCCTGAATTGACGGAGGCACCGACAGCCGCTGCTGCGACGTGTGGATTAACCCCAACATGTTGAGGCACCGGCTGTTGCGCAACAAACAGAGGCAGTACGCCAGTGCTGCTAACCACAGGCATTGCGTTATTCGCAGCCATAATCGCGTTCACATTCGCAGCGGCAGCGGCCACTGCTGCCGGAGTAAGCTCAGGTCTGAAATACGTCATCATTGCTCTAACGGAATCAGCTGCTACTGCTGTAATTATACTTGGAACGACGAGGTTCACAGTCGCATTTGCTCGCGTCCGCTCGAACATGCCTTGCAGCGACGCATCATCAGTAGCAGCTAAATCTGCTGCCCATGACAGAAATACCGTCCACGTTTGGCCCCCGTCGCCGACTAGCAACTGCTCCACATTTCGCATCATCGTTCGCAAGTGATTAGCCATCGATGCGTCCCAGGGAACAGCACCGCTCGGATTGAGGGCGATAGGTGATGTTATACGACCAACTCCAGTGCGTCTTCTTCCCACTGGCCAAACAGCGTGATCCCCAAAAATAGCCACAACCACAGTATTCATAAGCGGTTGCATACGCCCGATTCTTGCTGCCGTCTCCGTAGCAGCAGAAGAAGCTGCGCTGCCGCTAGCTGCCGCTGCTGCAGCCGCAGCAGGTACCATAAGCGGCAAGCCACCAAGACCAACTGAAGCATTCCACATGCTCAAGCTGGATGTAGACGACGAGCTGCTTGTTGCGCTGCTCGAGCTGGATGTAGACGTGCTAGCGGTAGATGCTGCAGCTGGCACAGCGGTCGCCAACGGTGCGCTCGCCGCAGCAGCAGCAGCAGCAGCCGCATTCTCTGCCTGCACGCGCGCAATCAATCTCGCAATAGCGGCGTGATTCGCAAGCTGCGTTCTATACGCCTCATTCACAGCCGGCGCTACCACAGTAGCCGCCGGTGCCCCAGCTGGACCAAAGAAGAGACGTCGCCAATTGGCATTCATATTTCCAAGGTTCAAGAGACGTCCTCTTCCAGGACGAATTACCCCGAAGAGCTCTTGAAGGTCCCCCTGCTCCGCCGCCTCTACAAAGAGACGTTGGGAACCACCCGATATCATATATTGCACAGTAGTGAGAAAGGGAACTCTAGCGTCGTTATCAAGTCTCTCCTCCCGCAGAGCAGCATTCATGGCGGCCAATCGCGTTCCCAGCTCAGTTACCACTTCAGCGGAGGGAGCCCTATCTGCAACACGTGCCGGTTGTGCTGCCTGAGCGGCAGCAGTGTCGCTAAAGAAATACGGGTATGCTGCCGTTAGAGTCGCTGCGCTAGCAAGCGCCTGATCTGCCGCGTCATATGCAAGCAGTCCTCTCCTAACCAAGTCGTTGGATATGTCCAGCACGATCTGAACTTCGCTGGGCACCCAATAGAAGTGTCCAGTCCACCCAGTGCCTTGCGTGGTTGCCCCTCTCGCTGCGAATAGAAATTCCACTAATGACGTCGTAGGAAGAGCAACTACGCCCGACGCATTCGACGTGCTAGCCAAGGAGCTCGCGGAGGCTGTCGAAAGTGGTAGCGCCATCGGTGTAAGCGGTGAAGACGATGTTGTTCCACTCGCTCCTGTTGCTGATGTACTCGACGTGCCAGGAAATGGATTAAATAACGATGCCAAGGATGATGTGTGAACAGCAGACGTGGCTATTGTAGTAGCCACCGGCAAAGGAGTCATCGCTGGAGGGCTGCCTGCAGCAGCACTCAACGCATTACCCATTGGGCTTGAACTCAATCCCAAGCTTGTGGTGTGAATAGGCGTAGTTGCAGTGGGCAAAGCGAAAGGCGTTGGTGGATCTATCATTGGAACAGGTGTTAAAGAAACATCTGGCAATGCTACGTTAGACACCGTTATCGGTACTCCAGGAGCACTAGGTGATGAATCACCAGACGTCGCTGCAGTCCCAAGCGGCAGCAATGTAACTACGCCCCCCGCAGGAGAAGTTGTTGTTCCACCAGCTGTAGGGGATCCATTCGACGTGCTAGGCAATAGGCTCAAAGTCAATGCCGAGTCTGTGTGAGCAGGCGTGGACGTTGAGCTCGTCGCGACAATTGTCGTGGCTGGCACCAAAGGCACAGGAGGTGGCAAAGTCGGTGGCGGGGAAAATGCGCTAGCAGCAGCTGCTGCTTCTGCCGCCATCGTCGTCAATGGGCGCACCAGTGGCTCAAGTCTTAAACTTGAATCAAGAGTTGCACTATATTCCCGACGGAGCGCATTCACTACATCCACGGGCCATGCATGCGCTATATTGCCCAAACCATACGTCGCCCTTGCGGCGTCAACATAACTACCACCACTACCACTAGACTGAGGAATGTTGAAAATCGGCAATTGCAATGCTAATGTCGATGCATCAAGACCACCAAGCAAGGCTGAAAGGCTCCGTGTTGAAAGTTGCGTGTCCACTGAATCTCCATCACCCCCAACGGTGGTAAATTCTACAGTCCCTCTCTCAAGCGCTTGTCTCAAGCGCCCAATGTGCCTGTCTGTAAAGCGGAAACCTACATCCGGCATCGCACCAACGCGGCTGCTCACCATTGACCCATCAGCGCTCCAGTCAACTGCACGCTGGTCTCCGCTAATAACCGCCCCCAAGGATTGCAAGGCTGCTCTCAACCCTCGCAAATCAGTTGCACCCGTGGAAGCTGAGGAACCGCTTGTAGATGATGCGGCGGTGCTCGCTGTTGTAACCGTTACAGGAGCAGTGGGGCTGCTATTTAAGGGAACATGGTAGCTGTCGCTAAAGGGTGTGCTTGAAAGAGCAGCACTTGGTGAATTAGCCGAGGATGAACCCGTCGATGATGACAACCCTGAGGTCATGTCATGCTCAAGCGAAGCAGCCCATGCTGCAGCCGTTGAAGTTGAAGTCGAGGTAGTCTGGAGGACGGGCGAGCTCGAGCTGGCGGCAGCCGCTGCTGAGGTTGGAGCAAGCGGCTGGGGGGGTACTGCAGACGCCGTAGTAGTTGGCGTATCGTCGTCAGAGCCGTATACACTTACAGGCAGCTGTGACAGGCTGAGCGCTGCAATCGGCGTCGCTGTAGGCACCGGGAGTGAGGTCGCTATCGTCGAGGTTGACTGAGCTGCTTCCGCCGCACGGATCTGCCCGAACACAGCAGCGTCATCGGGGAGATGATTGAGATCGAGCACAATCGGAGAAACTATGGTAGAGGTCGCACTACCAATGTCATCGTCAGTTAATCCAGCAAGCGCTATTGTCACGGCCGAAACATCGGATGCGCCTCGATGCACACGCGCATACAAAGCTGCCGAAGCTTGCTGCAGTGTAACACTATATGTAAACGGCAAATCTCGCACAACTCTCGCAAAGCGCAGCGCGGTAGTGTGAGCGGGGGAAACGCCACTAACTAAGGATAGCAACACTGGCGGGGCTACGAGCGCAGCTGAAGCCGCGGAAGAAGATGAGGATGACGAAGCCGCAGCTGCTACCAAAGAGTTGGGTGCTGTCAGGGTAATTGGAGCATGCGAAGTGAAAACGCTTGATGCTGCGCTCGCGGCCGAGGCTGACTGAGCGGCAATCGCCGGGGCCAAAGCCGCCAATGCTCCTAAATTCGCAGCACTAAAACTAAGAAGCGTCCCGTGATTGCTAGTAGCAGAAGCTGGTGTTTGGTCAGCAGCGGCGTGAGGACCGAAGTACGCTGGAACATCCCCTCTTAGCTGCGCCAACGTGCCTGCTAAAGCTCCTGCAACAGCTTGCCTATAACCAGAACCCACACTAGCATACGCCTGCCGCAAAACTGCTAGCTGCGCATCGGTATTGAAGTAGGACACGGAAGTCCATCCAGTAATCCTAGCCGCAGCCTGTTCCAAAAAAGTCCGCAAGCTTGCGATCGCTTGATTCCGACTGATGAGGGGCAGCCCGTCAAAATCCGCTCTGGTCATGGGGGCTGCTGCGACATGGATGCCAGCACGAAGTTGCGGCGCTGTCGCTACGTGTTGTGATATTGCGGCCGCGATAGTTGTTGCAGGTGCCGCAGATGATGACGATGAACTCGAACTCGCCGCCGCGGCTGCCACTGATGCTGCTACTGCAGCACTCATTGTTTGCCCCGAGGTCCCGCCCGTTGCGCTCTCGCTTTCCGCTCCCTTGACAGTCGGGACTTTTATAACCGCTGTTGTGCTTGACCTACTGCTGTCAGTTCGCTTTTGCTTGTTTTGCTTGCTCTTCTTACCCGCATGCACGCCACCCGCGCAAACCAGCAAGCCCATCATTAATATGCCACTCAGAAATCTTGTATTCATACAGTCACTCTCCACTGTGATAAAGCGATGGGAGATCTGCCATTGCGGTTTGGTACTGTCAATATAGGTAAAGTGGGGTGGGATTCAGAATACTATTGGGTGGGATAGGCGTTAAGCGTCAGTTTTCAGCTCCGCAGGAGCGCAATTGCCAGCAGCACAGGGGCAGCCCGCGCCTTGGCGGGCGCATCCCTGTGTGATTATCCCCCCCACCTCATTGGCCTGTAAGGCAAGAATTCGAGGCGAAAACACCACCGGAATTAATCTCTCTCCTTCGGAGCTCTGTTGATTGGGGGTGGAGGTTACACAGGGATGCGCCCGCCAGAGCGCGGGCTGCCCCTGTGCTGCTGGCAATTGGACTCCTGCGGAGCCAGAAGCCATGAATCCCGTCTCGACCCCCTAATCACTCAAAGAGATCGCTATGTGAGCCAGTCCGCTCAAAGAAAATATCGCCTTGTTGTATTGGTACGCAACATTAGATATCGAGCTTCTCAACGATATCATCTACACTCTCATAGGCAGTGATTCCGATGCCCTGTTCGCTTTCCCTAAGCGTCTTTTTCGTAATTTTATTTGGAATTTTCACCTTAAACGGGATTCCTCTTTCCGCGATCACACGTTTGAAAAACAAATTAATTGCCTCACTTGTGGAGAGGCCTAACTTGTCAAGGACAGCTTGAACGCGAACTTTTACCAATGGATCAAGGCGTACATTCAGTGTTGCACTTTTTGACATTACATGTCGACTGATTCACGCACGTAAAAAACGCGTCAGGATAAGTTTCACCCTAGAGTTTGGGTGGCTTCACTGGAGCCCAATTTATTGAAATTCAGCCACCCAATCATCCCAATTTAGCAAAATTCAGCTACAAAATCTTCTGCCCGGGCCTGAGCTGCGCCAAAAACTCTTCACACGGCAGGCACAGTGTGGGTTCTTGCAATTTGACCATATCACCACCCGTTTTGAGACTCAAATTGGGAATCGAGGTGCCTGGCACCGCGCACCAGCAAAGGCGATCGGCGTTCTTCATTTTTCCATGCGAGGAGATGCTGTTCAATATCCCGTTTCATGCGATCCAGCCATTTATTGCAGAAAATACAGGGCAATTTTATGCAAACAACGCAGAAAATACAAGGTAATTTTGTGCACAAACACAATCCCGCATTCGTGCCTGTCGCATTTACCGGAGCTGCGCCTGCCACAGCAGGCTATGGGGTGAGAATATGGCCGCGCCCAAGCAGCGCCCGCACAACATCGCACAGCCCCTCGCCACCAAAAAGCACACGATAAACCGCATCGCAGATCGGCAGCTCGACGCCATACTTCTCTTGCAACGCCCGCACTGCCCTCGCCGTTCCTACGCCCTCGGCGGTTTCGCCGACATCATGCAAGACTTCCTGCAGACTCGCTCCACCCGCAAGACGCTCGCCCACTAAACGATTACGCGATAGGCCACCCGTGCACGTCAGCACGAGGTCACCCATGCCGGCGAGACCAGCCAACGTTTCTGGCTGACCTCCCATCGCCATGGCAAGCCGCTTGAGCTCATCGATACCGCGTGTCATCAATGCAGCTTTGGCATTCGCTCCGAGACGAAGACCATCTGCGGCACCACAGGCAATTGCCACGACGTTCTTCAGCGCACCGCCGACTTCTACGCCGATGACATCCGCAGAGGTGTAGACGCGAAATGCGCCATGAGACATGTGCTTCTGTACTGCGGTTGCAACGTCTGGCTGCGAGGCAGCGACTACGACAGAGGTGGGCAATCCCGTCGCTAGTTCATAGGCAAAAGACGGGCCAGTCAGGCATGCCAAACGTTCTGCTGGCAGAATTTCGGCCAATATATCGTAGGCAAATTGTAAGGTGCCGGGCTCAATGCCCTTCGATGTGCTCACAACGATTGTGTTTTGGAGCAAATACGCTGCAGCTCTGCTCCAAACATCGCGAAGCGCAGCGAGCGGCAATGCAGAGATGACGAGAGATGCGGAAGAAAGTGCTGCTGGCAAATCAGATGTTGCTCGCAGAGACTCGGGCAACGCGAGGCCACTCAGGCGAGTGGGATGGGTGTGGCTTTGATTGATAGCAAGCGCTTCATTGGGATCGCGCGACCATAACACCACATCCTGCCCCGCATTGGATAGCATGGTGCCCAAGGCAGTGCCAAATGCGCCAGCGCCAATAATTGCGATGCGTTTGGTCATAAAGAAAGAAAACTATTCTTCGACGACTTGAATCACTTGGCGACCGGCATAATGACCGCACGAGCCGCAAATATGATGAGGCGCTTTGGCCTCGCCGCATTTGGAACAATGGGTATAGGCTTTGGGGGTATAACGCATGTTCGCTGCGCGTTGTGTGCGCGATTTGGTGCGCGATTTACGTCCGTAAGGTACCGCCATAAAAAACTCCTGATCAGCTTAAGCGCGTGCACTGTAAGCGATTTAAAACTAGTTGTCGAGCCCCAATAACTTGCTTCGCATACCTGCCAACGCAGCAAAAGGTCGGATTTTACCATCTAGCATTTCTTCGGCGCCGAAAACAGCAGGAAGTTCACAGCAGGTGGGATAGTCTGGCAAATCCAAAAATAGCTGCTCACGCAAAAGCGCGGAGATATCGATGATCCCATCTTGGTAGTAACTCACCACAAACTCTTCTTCTTGCACCGGCACGTCGTCGCTAAAACTTTCTAGAGTAATGGTACCATCCGCTTCAAGCTCCGCCTGGCCAGGCATGAGCCGCGTATTGAAATCGAGCGTGACCGCAAACGAAGCTTGGTGCATACAACGAATGCAAGGCGTAGCCATCACAAACTTGCCGCCACCGGTGAGACGAATCATCGTGGCTTCCGGCATGAGATGGAGTTGCACTTCAGCGCCCTCCACTGCTTGCCAGGTCAGCGGCTTAGAGCCCTCAAATACCAACTCAGATAAAAACTCGACACTCAGCACTTCGCTGATGTCTAGGCCGCCAACCGGAATGCGATCGGCACGTACGGTAAAACTCTTGGGCGCGCGCGTCATGCGGTGACAATATAGAGATATTCCTGGTTGTAAAGATGCCTTGCCTTGCCCACCCGCTCGCCTTTTGGGTTATAGATGCCGATTTGCGCGCCCACATAGCGTTTGTAATCGATGGCACGCACATCTACCTTGCCTTTTTGCGATAGCAACGCTTCCATTTCTTGGCGGCTGATAAAGCCCTCGTTGTTAAAAGACACCACCAGCGATTTGGCTTTTAGCGCCAGTATCACTTCTCGAAATGCGGCAAGAAAGTTGACCTTGGAGTTAAAGGCGCTTTTCACACTCTTGCAGTCCACCCGCTTGCGTGCGCGGCCGTAGGCTTCGGGTTTGTCCCATCGCATCAGGGTCTCCCAAATGTGGTAGTTGCCGCGATAGCTATGCTGGTTATAGGGTGGATCTAGATAGGCAACATCGACAACTGTTTGAGCCGCTTGATTGGCATCGAGACACAGCGCTTTTCCCTTGCCCTGCACGGCCCGAGGCAGCACATCGGGAAGACGCAGAGCAAGGGGGTTTTTCGCCCGAGGTGCCCATTGTTTAAGATAGGCCATTTGCAGGCCACATGTTGAATCAACCCGATCTGCAGCTTCCATCAATGACACCAACAACACGGCCTTGAGCTCATCTGACAAAGCATGCGCTTCTATGGCATCTCGAATGGCGTCGATCTTTTCGCCATTTTGCGGATGAAAAAATCGGGCGTCTTCGCAGAAATTTTGCGTAAAATAACCAGGCTTGCCGGGCAAGCGATTAAACTCGTCAATCAACTTCTTGGCCGCATTCTCTATGTCTTCCAGATCGGTTTCGACATAGCACTTGGCCAACATGAAGGCATAAGTATTGTGATCATTGGCATAGACTTGAAAGCCAGCCTGTTTGAGGGCATGACCGACCCGGGAAGTTCCCGAAAATAAATCAAGGACCGAGCGTGCGCCTGGAGCCGCCTGTTTGACGGCGTCTAAAATTTCGGGAATGAGCTGGCGTTTGGAGCCTAGATACTTGATCATTTTTGTGGGTCGTGCAAACTTGAGAAGGGTAACACATTTGCAAAATAGCATAAACAAGCGGGCTTGGTAATCAGCGTGGTTTCGTTATCAAAAAAAGTACTATGGCTTTTGTTTGCTGCCCTATTGTTTTTTGTGGGCGTTTCTTTGGCAGTGGTGCAAATCATCATACACGATTTGCCTAAGCTCGACAGCGTTGAGGATTATAAGCCGCCTCAAGTCAGTCGTGTCTTCGATGCGCAAGGCCATCTCATAGGTGAGTTCTTTTTAGAGAAGCGCATTGTGATCGCGCTCGATGATTTGCCGCCGCATGTGAAAAACGCCTTCTTGGCGGCGGAAGATGCAGATTTTTATCACCATGGTGGCGTCGATTATTTGGGCATTGTGCGCGCGATTTTGAACGAGTTTCGCTACAAGCTCATCGGCGGCCAGCGCATCGGTGGTAGCACCATTACGCAGCAAACAGCAAAGACGATGTTACTTTCACGTCAACAAACCTATACGCGAAAAATCAAAGAAATCTTTTTGGCAAAGCGCATCGAGGACTCGCTCACCAAGAATGAGATTTTGAACCTCTACTTAAACCAAATTTACTTTGGCCAAGGTGTTTATGGAATTGAGGAAGCAGCGCAGACATATTATGGTGTGAAGGCGGCTAAGCTCACACTCGCACAAGCAGCGACGTTAGCTGCGATTCCCAAAAGTCCGAGCAAGCTGAATCCGCGTACCAATTCGGAGAAAGCACGTGCGCGGCGTGACTATGTGCTCACGCGCATGGCGGAAACACAATTCATCACACACGCGCAAGCGGAAACTGCGAAGCGAGAGCCTATTGTTCTCGCCAACAGAACACAGCCCTATCTGGGGCAAGCCCCTTATTATGTGGAGGAGGTTCGTCGCATGCTCGTCGCGGAGCTCGGGGAGGAGCGTCTGTTTCACGATGGGTTGAACATTTACACGCCGGTGAACGCGGAACTGCAGATTGCCGCCAATAGAGCACTGCAAGAAGGGCTGCGGACCATTGGCAAGGGGCATGGCTACCTGGGTGCACTTGCCAATTTCTCACCAAACGAGCGTAGAAGCATGTCGGAAGAACTCGGCAAGAGGCGCAAGGCGTTATTTGCTGGAGTGCCGCGGCAAAAGTATATTTGGAACTGGAAGAATGTCGACGTTGCTACAGCACGGAGCAATCCAGAAGATGCAATGGGTGCCATCCGTCTTGAGAATCTCGCGATAGGGCAAATAGTTGTGAGCGTGGTGACGAGTATCTCTGATAACAATAAATTGGCGATGGTGGATCTTGGCTCTGCGTCGGCGCAGTTGCCTATGCAAAACATGTTGTGGGCGCGAAAATATAATCCGCAGGCTTTCACTGCTGCGCCCAAGGTTCCCAGCGATGTATTGAAGGTGGGCGATCTGATTTATGTGCGCGTGGACAAATTGGCTCCCTTCACGGTGATGCTGGAACAGATTCCCAAGGTGGAGGGAGCGATCATGGCGATTAATCCTCACACCCATCGGGTATTGGCGATGGTGGGAGGCTACGACTTTGCTTTGTCGAGTTTTAATCGCGCGACGCAGGCGAAGCGCCAGCCAGGGTCGGCATTTAAGCCATTTGTGTATGCGACGGCGATTGAAATGCATAAGGCAACGCCGGCTAGTATTTTAACCGACGCGCCGAAGGTATATTTTGATGCGGAGCATCAGGAGCAATGGAAGCCAAAAAACGACACGGGTAAATTCCTCGGGGACATTACTGTGCGTTCGTGCTTGATTCGCTCCATCAATACGTGCAGCATTACTTTGCTCGAGCGGGTGGGTATTCCTGCGGTGCATGACATCGCGCGTAAGGCGGGCATGCTGACAGCGAAAACGCCGTTTCCGAATGATCTTTCGATCGCGCTGGGATCTGCCGATATTATTCCGATTAGTTTTGTGAATGCATACACCGTCTTTCCTAATCAGGGTCGTGTGGGAGCGCCGGTGTTTATTGAGAAAGTGCAAACACATAACGGTGAGGTTTTGCTCGAGGCGAGTGTCGAGGAGCATGATGTGCTAAGTCCGCAGGGTGCGTTTGTCATGACAACAATTTTGAAAGGCGTGATGGACCGCGGGCCGGGGCGACGTGTGACTGGGCTATCGGGACCATTGGCCGGTAAAACTGGGACATCGAATCAAGCGAGGAACGCTTGGTTTGTTGGGTTTTCGCCAGACCTGGTGGCTGGCGTTTATGTGGGTTTTGATAACAATGATTCTCTTGGATTGCGTGGTTATGGAGCGCAAAATGCGTTGCCGATTTGGGGGAACTTTATGCGCGAGGCGTTGAAGGTGATACCGCCGCGGGAGTTTGACGCGCCTGAGGGGATTACGTGGCGGCTCATTGATGAAAAGACGGGAATGTTGGCGTCGTCGACGCTGGATCCGGGGCAGCTAGCTTTGCAAACGCCGCCTGACGACGAGGATGAGAGCGCGCCGCAATCGGCGGTGAAGGGCGGGACGATCCTCGAGGCGTTTATTGCGGGGACGGAGCCGAAGCCGTCGTCGGGGCCTGCTGCAGCGCCGCTGGATTTATTTGAGGGCGGTTTGTAGTCGAATCCTGGGCCGGAGTCTCCTTCTCCCGCTGGCGGGAGAAGGATTAAGGATGAGGGTGGAAAAGAAGCGCGTCGCTACTTCACACCCTCACCCTTGGTCCCTCTCCCGCTGGCGGGAGAGGGAAATTCAAGCGCCACAATCTCTACCTCAGTCACCCCTTTCGGCCGCACAATCTCCACCACATCCCCGACTCGCTTGCCAAGCAACGCACGTGCCACGGGTGACTTGTAAGAAATGGTCCCGCCACTAAAATCCGCCTCGCCATCCCCGACAATCATCCACCGTTTCACCAGATCGTGTTCGTCACGCACCACAACCGTTGCACCAAACACAACCACATCACCCGACAACGTGCTCTCATCAATGATCTGCACATCCTTCAGCAAACCAGACAAATACGCCAACCGTTTATCAATCTCACGCAGATGCTTTTTGCCATAAATATATTCGGCATTCTCCGACCGATCCCCTTCGGCAGCAGCCTCGGTCACGCCTTTCACAACCTTCGGGCGCTCGACGCGCAACAAACGCTCCCGCTCGGCGTGTAAGCGCTCGTACCCAGCTTTGGTCAATGGCTTCTTTGGCAACACGCTCATAACGCAAACCGCAAACTGCCGCGCAAAAATGTCGCTACCACCCGGCCATGAAACGTATGTCGCAAAAACGCCGAATTCTTCGATCGGCCCTTGAGCTCCGATTCAGCCATTTGCCACGACATGTCCGTATCGATCAAACACAAATGCGAAGGCGCCCCCTGCCCGACTGTGCCAAGACTCCCCGATCGCCTTAGCACCCGTGCGGGACCAGAAGTCATAAGCTCCACTGCACGCGTGAGTGAAATTGTTCCGTCATGCACCAATGACAATAGCACCGCAAAAGCAGTCTCAAGCCCCACCACGCCGAAAGGCGCTCCGGCAAACCCACAACTTTTCTCATTTGCCCCATGCGGCGCATGATCACTCGCCACCGCATCGATAGTCCCATCGCGCAAGCCTTCTATCATCGCTGCGCGATCCGATTCATCTCGGAGCGGTGGATTCATTTTGGTATTCGGGTCGCCAGACATACAAGCTTGATCAGAGAGCAGCAAATGATGCGGCGTCACTTCGCACGTCACTGGCAACCCGGCATCTTTCGCTCGACGAATCGCCTGCAAACTACGTCGCGTTGACACATGCAATACATGGTAGCGCGCACCGGTCTGCTTCGCGAGAGTAATATCACGCTCCACCATCACGCCCTCGGCGTCAGCCGATTGGCCCTCGAGATGCAAAGCATCACTTGCGACACCAGCATTTAATGGAGCGCCCTTCGAAAGGCGCAAATCCTCGGCGTGCTGCATAAACAACATGTCATGCGCAGCACACGCCTCGAGCGCGCGCTGCATGATGCCGTCATCCATCACCGGGCGGCCATCATCGGTAATCGCAACCGCACCTGCAGCCTTGAGTGCAGCGATATTGGTGAGCTCGGTGCCAAGCAATCCCTTGGTCGCCGCAGCAGCGACAAGAATGTCGACGCCACCAATCTGCCGGCTACGCTCCATTTGGACGCGCACGCGCTCTGGGGTATCTAGCGCTGGATCGGTGTTGGGCATCACCACTACGGTTGTGACACCGCCAGCAAGAGCTGCAAAAGAGCCCGTTGCGATGGTTTCTTTGTGCTCAAATCCGGGCTCGCGAAAATGGACGTGCAAGTCGACCAACCCCGGCACCGCCAACAGATTTTCTCCGCTCAATGTACGCGTGCCCTCAGGCAAGGCATCCGGCTCCATCACAATTTGCTCGGGGGAAACGAGCAAATTGGTCACTTGGTCGACACCCTTAGCGACGTCCATCAATCTCACTTCACGTATCAGGTAGGCGGTCGCAACAGACATCAAAAACTTTGCCCAATGTTGAATTCAAAAGTCCAGTCGTCACCGGCTGCCGGCGCACCTGGCGTGCCCATAGGCCTTGGCGTAATGGGAAAGCCAAATTCAAAACGCAAAAGGCCAATAGGGCTTAACCAGCGTAACCCAAAACCAGCAGCGCTGAAAAGTCCAAGTGGCAAATCTCGCACCGGATCGAAATTGGTCGTTCCAAGCGGCTGCGGCTTGCTGCCGATATAAAAGAAATTTTGGTCGGGCGCATAGACGTTGCCGGCATCAAAAAACAGCACGCCATTGAGTTTCAAAGTTCGCACCAGCGGAAACTCAAGCTCCAAGTTAAACAACAATTGCTTATTGCCACCAATCACAAATGGCACCGTCACATTTTTGGGACGCAGCTGTTCTGCAAAAACAACAGGGCCAATCGAGCGATAGGCATAGCCACGCAATGTATTTAAACCGCCCAAAAAGTAATTTTCGAAAATAATCGTTTGGCCCAACGTATTTAGAAAACCAATGTCCAGATTAAACTTAAGCACCCAATCCTTCCAGATAAACCAGCGGTCAAAATTGTAATATGCGCGCAAGTTAATGCCAAAACGCATAAAATCGTTGGCCACGGCGCCGGTATTTAGATACCAGAGCCCACCCGCGATGCCTCTATCTTGATAGGTGTTACGCAAACTGTTCTCAATGCCTGCAAATGATGCTGAGCCAAGATAGCGCGAAGCAAATTCTGTGCGCAGCTCTAGATAATAGCCGGCAGTTGGAAACAAGCGATTGTTTCGCTGATCAAAGCGCAGCACAGGCTTTAACGACGTGGTGTAAAAGGGATGATTGGTCGGCAAGTCGTATCTGCGAATATTCAGGGTTTCATCGTCGACATTGACGCGCTCCACATTGTAAGTGAGCAGAAAAAATAAATTTTCAAAATCAGGCACATAAAATTCCGTGCCCGGCGGCGCGGTCCGCAACCATTTCTTGGAATAGACACCCAAGGGACGCCCCGCTGCAAAGCCAAGCGTCAAATCACCTCCTGAGCTGCTTCGGGTAAAGCTGCCTAAAAACTGCTTCGTGTTATAAGCCGAGAAGGCAAATGTCATCGGTTCTGTCGCAATGTAGAATAAGTACGGATCGATAAAACGCAAATCGAATATGCGTCGGTATCTTGACCACTGCACCGTCGCGCTTAGAGTCTGTCCCCGACCGAACAAATTGTTTTGCGCGACCTGACCTTGGAAGATGAAGCCTTCTCCGGCTGTACCATAACCACCGCTGACATTCATCGTACCGGTCGAGCGCTCTTTGACGAACACCTCGACGACCATTTGATCCGGAGCACTGCCGGGGGAGCTCTTAAACTTCACTTCTTCGAAAAAGCCGAGCTGTTGGACGCGAAGCTCACTCAAACGCCACATCGCAGCGGAATAAAGTTCGCCTTCATAAATGCGAAGCTCACGCCGAATGACTTCGTCTGCGGTTTGGACGTTACCTTTGATGTCAATGCGTTCAATATAGACCAAGGGTCCTTTCTCGACCTCGAGCCTCAGGTCTACCTGGCGTGACTCTTCGTGAACCTCGGTGACCGGAGACACGTTCACATAAGCGTATCCAGCATCTTTATAAAGCTCTGTAATGCCAACCAAGTCTTTGCCGATCTGGCTGCGATTGAGCACATCACCTTCGGCCAAAGTAATTTTGGAAAGCAGATTCTTCTTTAAAAACAAAGCTGCGTCGGGATTTTCTTCTTTTTTCTCTTTATATCGCTCTTCATCGGCCTCAACCAAATCGCCAGTAATATCGAGCGTGCCGAGATGAAACTGATCCCCCTCGACAATGGCCACATGCACAGCCAATGACGTTTTGTCGGCAGAGAGCTGCACGCGTGGCTTAGAAATTTGTACGTTGAGATAGCCATGATCTTGGTAAAACTGCTCAAGCAACATGATATCAATTTCAAAAGCTTCTTCGTGAAAAGTTCCCCAATTCGTGATGGGGCCCAAAAGATGGGCCTCTTTCGTTTGCATCACACCACGAAGCGTGTCACCGGAAAAGTGCTCATTTCCCATGAAAGCAATAGAATCAATCTGAACCTTGGCGCGTTCATTCACATGAAACACCACATCGACGAAGTCAGGTGCCATCACTTTGGGTCTTTGCTCTTCGTTTTTTTCGATGTCCTCGGCCTTAGTTTTGACCACTTCGTAGCTCACATCAGCTAAAAAGTAGCCTTTCTCCATGTAGAGATTTTTGATCTTGTCAAGGTTGCCGCGAATGCGTGGGATATCGGCCACTTGATAGGCTTTGAGATCAATCACGTCTTTGATGTCGTCTTCGCTAATGGCGTCATTCCCATCGATGCGAATTTGATGAATGGTTGGCTTCTCTGTTAACACATAGTTGAGAACAATACTCTTTTGCGGCCCGTCTTCCTCTTCCACGACCACATCGGAAAAAAGTCCCATGCCAAAGATGCGTCTAATGTCTTCTGCAACAGCCTTTTTATCGAGCGCGTCGCCAACATGTGTCGTCAGTTGCGAGATCACAGCTTCGGGTTCAATTTTTTTTACCCCAACAATCCGGATCAGGTAAATGCGATCTGCCTCTGCATTTTCAGCCTGCAGCGTTCCTGGTTCCTTGGCGCGGGCCAAAGCGGCCTTGGTGGCGGCATCGAGTTCCGCTGATTTAAACTGGGCAGTAATTGGATCGCGGTCAATTTTAGGCTTACTTTTTTTTGCTGGGCCCGACGGAGGGCCACCCATCTGAGCGTTTACGCCTGTAGCGAGGCATAAGAACCCCAAATAAGTGAAAAAGAAAAGCTGGCGCAAATTCATATGCTCGGCTCTATAAGAGCTTATGCGTGATGAGAAAAGGCAGCTTGGGCGATTTTTTGGCTTTTTTGCATTGTTGTTGGCGATATGATTTCACTCTATCGCTTGCTCGATGAACATCGGGACCACATTATTGCGATCTTGCTTAATCGCGTCCCTCGAGAAGTGAAAGCCTACCGAAAAATTCCAAGACCGGAGTTAAGGGCATCTATTGATCATCTTTTTGACGCCTATGTGGAGTTCTTGCTCACAGGCGAGATCACAGGCCTGAAGTCGGTCTTCAAATACATCGCCCGCGTGCGATTCACACAGGGGTTTTCAGCGGGTGAAATCATCCATGCGCTGCTCATGTTTTCTTCGGTCATGCGTTGCATTCTCCAGGAGGAATTCCGTAAGCACCCCGGAGATGGTCAGGCAATGTTTAACAAGGCGATGGCCCACATCGAGCGCTCGACGTCGGATGGTGTGGCGACGTTCGCCGAGGTCTTTCAGGAATATGTGCAGAGTCGTGTGGACCAGCACAATGATTATCTAAACGAGCGCAAAGAGAAGCTGGGAATTGATTTGTCGAAATTTATTCTATTTCGCGCGTAACCCCGGGCGTTGCCCGAGGCTAATCAATTGCGCGCAAGGCGCTTAAATCCGCGCAGCCCGGAGGGCGTAATTAATTAGCCTCGGGCAACGCCCGGGGTTACACGCCACAACATTTGTGATGCTACCGCTGCTCATACGCAGCGCGCTCCTCGGGTGGGGAGTTTTCGTTCAGGTGTTGCACACCACCGTGAATCAATCGCAGTGCATTGCTCGCTTCGGTCCGTACGCCCTCCGATGGATCCGAAGAAGCAACCGCAGCTAACATCTCAACACTTTGAGCGGCATTGGTACCAATCCGCCCCAATGCAAACGCTGCTTCCTGGCGAATTTTTTGGTCACTGCTGGAAAGCAAATCCGTTACCGGACGCGTCGACGCTCCGGCACTGTTTCCAACCATGCTGATGGCGTGAAGGGCTGAATCAAGAACCTTCATATCATCCGTATGCAACTGCTGATTAATCATCTCCAAGTGTGTCAAGGCAACATCTTTATTTTTAGACAGCGCAAACAGTGCATTGGATTTGACTTCTGGGTTATCGTGCATCAGCAACTCAACGACTTCTTTTTCGCACGCCTCGACCGCTTTGGGCCCTATTTTTGCCAGCGCGAAAGCTGCCACTTCCGCTATTTTGGGATTTCGGTCTTTCAACGCCTCTTTCATTTCTGGAACGAATGCCATCGCGGATTCGCCGAGTTTAGACAACTCGAAGAGCGCCTCCTCTTTATCGTGATCAATATGGCCGTGCAGAGCGCGCCTAAGCCTCTCCATGTGTAATGCATCTTGCTCTTCCGGTGTGGGCAATGCCTGCGCTTGTTGCGCGATCTGTGATTCCGGTGCGCTAGCCGGCAGAGGCATCGGAACTGCGGCTGCCTCGGGTTCAGCCTTTACTTCTTCTGGCTGCGCTTCAGCCTCGCTTGCCACCGTCTCGGGTTTAGGCGCTTCCCGTCGCGCCATATATAGCACCACCAACGCCAGCAAAGTGACCGATGCGAGTATACCTAGTTTCTTCATGCCAGCGACCCTCCTATGATCCATTGGCCCCCTTCAGCGATAGATATTAGATACCCAAGTAGGCATGTGAAAGGGGGATGCTGCCCAATGTGCAGAACCTAACTCCCAATCCGCTTCCCTGCTGTCCTGAAATCCCCCCCGCCACCCGGGTGGGTTCACTCTGGTGGAGGTTCAGACGGCAGGGGCGGAAAGGGTTTTGCTGTGTATTATCGCCTGTGCGCTAGCACCTTAGGCCCTTCTTGGAAGAGTACCTCGATTTTATTTGCGCCCTTGTCTGCCACCACCAGCCCAACACCAAATTGTGAGTGAGCCAATACTTCACCCTCTGCAAATTGCTCGCGAAAGCTATAGGAACGCGCCATCAAAGTGTCCCGCCCGCGCATAAGCTCGCTGTAATGGCTTGCGCGCGCCAGGCCCGCAGTGTTCTTCTTTGGACCCATCTTTCGCGTTTTATCTGTGCTTTGCACTGGTGTCCGCGCCAGCGCTTGATAGATTTTTGTCCCCGGCGGAGAGGCGCGATGAACATGGGAGGAGCGGCAGGTGTTACACTGCACACGCTTGCATTCGGATCCGACCATGGCCTCGATTGTATGTGCAAGCATCATCTTACAGCGAGTGCACCAGCTATCGACATTTCCAGAAACGCGCAAAGAACTCATACATCCCTCTCAACATTCGTGCATATCAATGGCAGAGTAAAAGTGTACAGTCTTAGTCACAGTTGACAAGGTGCAAAATCATGAGCGTTCTGAACCGGCTTGCAAAAACCATCAAGGCCAACCTCAACGCAGCCATTGATCACATCGAAGACCGCCAAAAGCTGCTAGAGCAAACGCTTTGGGAGATTAAGGACCGGGAAAATCTCGCGAAGAAAAAGCTTGTGGAGATGCGGGCGACGCAAAAGATCGCGCAAAAGCGCGCCAAGGCATATGCAGTTGAAGCAGCTAAATGGGAGCAGAGTGCTCTGACTGCACTCGCTGTGGGTGAGGAAGAAAAGGCTAAAGTTGCGTTGGCGAACAAGCAGAGGGCAGAAAGTCTGCAGCATGAAGAAGAGCAGACTGCGGCGCTCATCGGTGAACAAGGCCGGGCGCTGCAAGGGGCGCTTGCCGAGCTTCCTGCGCGGGTGGCGCAATTGAAGCGAGAGTCGCTTACGCAAAATAGTTTGAGCAACCTCGAGGCGTTTGAGACGTTTGACCGCATGGTAGAGAAGGTCGAGCTTAGCGAAGCGGGGGCCAGTGCGTGGCAGGAGCTGAATGAGGAGAAGACGGCGCGCGCAACGTCGGAGAAAGTGCTGCGCGGGTTAGATGTCGATGATGCATTGGCAAAGCTGAAGGGGCGGCTGCAAAGCGCGGGGAGTGACGATGATGTGAGGAAGCGGGCAGCGGAGATCGAGGCGGAGCTGGCGAAAATCAAGAGCGAGTTGTAGAACATCGTGACGCTAAGATTTCCTTCTCCCGCTGGCGGGAGAAGGATTAAGGATGAGGGTGGACGCATGCGTGTCGCTACTTCCCACCCTCACCCTTGGTCCCTCTCCCGCCAGCGGGAGAGGGAGATCTTGCGCGGTCGTCGTCGCTATACGCCAGCCTCTAGCCATTCCTTAAACGCATCGAATCGATATGGCCTGCCTAAAAAGTCCTTTACCAATTCTTCTGCGTCCTTCGATCCACCCGGGCGCAACACCGTATCACGATAATGGCGCGCCACATCTTTATTCATCATGCCTGCCTTCTTAAAAGGCGTCAGCAGATCCTTCTCAATCACCTTCGACCACATATACGTGTAATACAACGCCGAGTATCCCTCGAGATGCCCAAAGTTCAGTTGAAAATGCGTCCCTTCCACATATGGGAAGTAACTGTATTGCGCCTGCATCTTCTTCAGCGCTTGCATCGGATCAAACGTCGCGGGATCTTTCCAGTAATAGTTCAAGCTTAACGCCGAGTAAAACATTTGCGTACGTGCATCTAGCCCCTTGCCAAACTCGTCGGCGGCACGCATGCGCTTCACAAGGTCAGCGGGAATGGGCTCGCCAGTTTTGTAATGCTTTGCAAAACGCTGCAGCACACCCACATCCCATGCCCACTCTTCGAAAAATTGCGACGGCGCCTCAACAAAGTCCCACTCTGTGGACACGCCAGAAAACCGTATCCAGTTTTGCTGACCGCCTAAAACATGATGCAACAAATGGCCAAATTCATGGAAAAATGTCACCACCTGATCATGATCCATCAATGCTGGGCCATTTGATGTCGCTGGATCAGAAAAATTGCACACCAAGGCACCTTCCGGCAGCTGCTCATTTCTCAGCCCGCTTTGCACCGTAAACTGCGCCGCATGTTTATATTTGCCATCGCGAGGATGTAAATCCAAAAAGATTCGCCCTAGGCGTTTGCCGCCCTCATACACGTCAAACACGGTGACCGACTTGTCCCAGGGATGCGCGTTTGTAACGCGCTCGTAGTGAATACCAAACAACTCGCTGGTCAAATCAAGCAAACCCTGTTGCACGCGCTCAAACTCAAAATATGGCCGCACATCTTGCGAATTGAAGTGGTAATTGCGCTGCTTCACTTTTTCTTCAAGATAGCCTCTTTCGTAACTCATCACGGCCTTTGCGTGTGGCTCTGTCCTTCGTTTCTCATGTAAAAGCATGGCGTATTCTTTGTCTGCACCAGGTTTCGCAATATGTGTAATCTTCTCGATAAATTCTGAAATGCGCGGCGCTGTCTTCATCATTTTGTCTTCAACAACAAAATCGGCGTAGGACTTGTACCCTAAGAGTCTCGCAAGCTCATAGCGTTTCTTCAACATTTCACTGAGCACAGGCTCGTTTTTGGGGTAGCCACGCGCCATGAATTTTCCCCATAACGCCTTGCGATGCTGCCCTGAGTCCGCATACATCATGAACGGAACATAGTCCGGATAATCCGTCGTCACGTGGATCTTGCCGTTTGGGCCGGGCTTATGCGAAGCAATATAATCAGCAGGCAAACCCTTCAAATCCTGCGCGGAGTCAACCTCTATAAAGCGCACATCGTCACGAATGTTGCGGCTATACTCCTGAGTGATCAACACCAACTCTTTCTCAATCTCGGTGATTTTCTGGCGTGTAGCCTCATTTTTATCAACGCCACCGCGTTTAAAATCCTGCAGTGTTTTGGTCAGCATGCGTTTAGCATCGGCATCAAGGGGCTTCTGATCAACCGCAGCCAACGCTTCATAAAGCGGCCTATTAAGCGACATGTCCGTGGCAAGTTTCTGTGCTTCTTGCTCGCAGGTCTCCGCGTCTGTACGCACTTGCGCGTCAGGATGCACCTGCGAGAGCAATGATGCGCTAGACATCGCCTGATCCATATGCACCATGATGGTATTGTATGGCCGCATCGTATTGGCTTCGTTGCGAACTGCCTTTTCAGCCAATAGATTGTTCAGGATTGTCTCTGCAGCTTGCAGATGAGAGCGGCATTTTCCCAGTAGAGTGCCTTCTTGCGCCATTTTCTGCTTTCCTTGTACGGCTTGCATAGTCTTACAAGCAGATCCAAACGTGCATAGCAAAAAGAGAGCGAGAAATAAACGGCCCAGACAACGCATAGGTGCTCCGAATTTTGATGATCCGTAGCTCACTACACCATCGCGGAACATCGGCCAAGCGTTTGATGTCGGGCGAAAAGTTGATATTTAATATCATGTAAAGTAATCTATAGGAATGATAGACACAGCTCCAAATAAATCCAGATTCAAGATCCCTAATGCTGAGAAGAAGCACCGGCTCTTAGTCTGTGACGATGAAATGCTCGTACGCGACTTTTTGACCGAACAGCTTCGTGACGAAGGCTACGACGTCGATGAAGCCAAAGACGGTATTGAGTGTTTAAGCCTAATCGAAAAACATCGACCAGATGCGCTGTTGCTCGATCTGCGTATGCCAAACATGGACGGCATGACAGTGATTCGAAAGATGCGAGAAATGGGTGTCACGATACCTATTTTAGTGATTAGCTCTCACGAAGATCTGGGCCAGCAAATGGAAATAGATGAACTGCAGGTTGGTGCGTTTATTCCAAAGCCATTTGATCCGAGCGAAGTGAGTGCTCTTGTGCAGGCGGCATTGCTAGAAGTTGCGGATGCGCAGCGAACTAAGAAAAAAAGACCTACGTTGACGTAGTCTTAAGCGCCTTCTGCACCGCGTGTGACACCGAGATCTTGCCCACCCGCATGTCGTCCAGCAAACCTGGCAGTTTCTTACGCACGTGTACATCTTGACGAAAGCGCTCAAGAAGCTCCTGACCCACGATGCTCCAAAACCAATTCTGCGCTTGATCTTGCCTTCTTTTCTCGAGCTCATCACTCTTTCTCAAGAGTTCCTGATGCGACTGAATGGCTTCCCATAGCGCAGCAATCCCAGTTTCGGAAGGCGAGCTGACGGTCAGTACCGGCACTTTCCATGCGTTCTCCGATCTTCGCAGCAACGACAATGCCCGGGCGTAAGCTTTTTGCGCTTCCTTCGCCAATGGCAAAAGCTGTCCATCAGCCTTCGTCACGACGACCATGTCGGCAAGCTCCAGCACACCTTTCTTCACGCCTTGTAGCTCGTCACCGGCACCTGGCTGCATCAGCAGCACAAAGGTGTCTACCATGGCTGCCACAGCGAACTCTGATTGCCCAACACCAACTGTTTCCACCAGCACCACATCGAAGCCGGCAGCTTCACAAAGCAGCATCGCTTCGCGGGTCTGTCGCGCGACGCCACCAAGCAATCCGCCGGAGGGAGAAGGTCGCACAAAAGCACTCGCTTCCAAACTCAAGCGTGGCATCCGTGTTTTGTCACCGAGCACGCTCCCTTTGCTCACAGGGCTCGAAGGATCGACGGCAAGAACTGCCACTTTCTTCCCTTGTGCGATCAAGTGGAGCCCCAACGCCTCGATCAACGTACTTTTGCCCACACCCGGGCTTCCCGATATGCCAATTCGCATGGCCTGCCCAGAAAATGGGAGAATGGCATCGAGCACTTCTGTCGCTAATGGTAAGTCACGCGGGCTTTTGCTTTCCACCAGCGTAATCGCTTTCGCGAGCGCCCTTCTCTCGCCTGCACGCACACCGGAGATAAGTTTGCTATGAGGCATGGGAATGACGCCGTACTTGAATGGCCTTGAGAACACGCCTCGCAGCTTCAAGAATCTTTGTGCCGGGGCCAAAAATTTCTGCCACGCCCAGATCTTGTAAAAATCCGTAATCTTTGCGCGGCACAACACCACCCACAATTACCACAATGTCATCGGCACCGAGCTCATGCAGACTCTTCATCAACTGAGGCACCAAACTCCTGTGCCCTGCGGCTAGCGTCGATACACCGACAACGTGGACATCATTCTCGACGGCGTGTCGCGCTGCTTCCTCGGGCGTTTGAAAGAGAGGACTTACATCCACATCAAAGCCAAAATCGGCAAAAGCTGTGGCCACCACTTTAGCGCCCCGATCGTGGCCATCTTGACCTAGCTTGGCCACCAAGATACGCGGCCGCCTGCCTTCCTCTTCTGCAAAAGCATCGACTTCAGCCAAAAATACCTGCAGCTCTTGCACGTTTTCGTATGCATTTTTATACACGCCACTCACCACGCGGGTTTGCCCTTCAAACCTGCCAAAAACCTTCTCGAGTGCCAATGATACCTCACCCACTGTCGCGCGTGCTGCCATTGCTGCAATTGAAAATTCGAGTAGATTGCCTTGTACGCGTGCAGCCTCGGTAAGCGCAGCGAGCGCCGTCTGGACGCGTGTACCGTCACGGCTACGCTTCAGCGTTTTGAGACGCGCAATCTGCTTTTCACGCACGTCAGCGTGATCGATCTCGAGCACGTCTACAGGTGTGTCCTGCTCGGGGATATATTTGTTCACGCCAACAATGGTCTCTTCTCCGCCGTCGATTCGCGCCTGCCGCTTTGCAGCACTTTCTTCGATCATGGCTTTTGGAACGCCGGCTAAAAGCGCTTTGGTCATGCCGCCAAGTGCATCTATCTCAGCGATAATATCACGCGCCTTTTGCGCCAACTCATGAGTGAGCGACTCCATGAAATAGGAACCGCCCCAAGGATCAATAACCTTCGGAATGCCCGTCTCTTCCGCTAAAATCAGCTGTGTATTGCGTGCGATTCTCGCTGAGAAAGGCGTGGGTAACGCCAGCGCTTCGTCGAAAGCGTTGGTGTGCAACGATTGCGTGCCGCCAAACACTGCAGCCATGGCTTCGATGGTCGTGCGTACGACGTTGTTGTAGGGATCTTGAGCAGTCAGACTCCACCCCGATGTTTGGCAATGGGTGCGCAACATCGCTGATTCCGCCTTCTTTGGTTTGAACTGAGCCATCAGCTCAGCCCAAAGGAGTCGAGCAGCCCGGAGCTTCGCGATCTCCATGTAGAAGTTCATGCCCGTGGCAAAGAAGAAGCTAAGACGCGGTGCAAATGCATCGATATCGAGCCCACGCGCCAGCGCGGCCCGCACGTACTCGAGGCCATCTGCGAGTGTAAATGCCAACTCTTGTGCCAGATTGGCACCAGCTTCGTGGATATGATAGCCGCTGATGCTAATCGAATTAAATTTCGGCATATGTGCTGAAGCATAGGCAATGACGTCGGCGACAATACGCATTGATTCTGCTGGTGGATATACATATGTGTTGCGCACCATGAACTCTTTCAAAATGTCGTTTTGAATGGTGCCTGCAAGCTGCTTCTCGGATACACCCTGCTCTTTTGCAGCGACGATAAATCCGGCGAGGATGGGAAGAACAGCGCCGTTCATGGTCATCGATACGCTCACTTTGTCGAGCGGGATGCCTTGGAACAGAATTTTCATGTCTTCGACAGAATCGATGGCCACGCCTGCTTGACCAACGTCGCCAACGACTCTGGGGTGATCAGAATCGTAGCCGCGGTGGGTAGGCAAATCAAACGCTACCGAGAGGCCCATTTGTCCGGCCTTTAAACAAGCGTGATAGAAGCGATTGGTTTCTTCGGCGGTGGAGAAGCCAGCGTATTGCCGAATGGTCCACGGGCGGTTGGCGTACATGGTGGCGCGCGGCCCGCGCGTGAACGGGTAAAGCCCGGGCAAACCTGTTTTCTCTTCGGGATGATCAAGCTTGGCTAAGTTCTCTTTGGTGTACAGAGGCTCGACAGCAATTCCCTCGAGCGAGGTGCGCACGAGCTCCGAAGCAGGCTTACCCGAAAGCTCTTTCTCGGCGAGCGTTTCCCAATCTTTCATCATATTTCAACCTAAACTTCGGAGCAGGATCGCGAGCACTAAAAGTATCTTAGAGATGAAAACCATCGATTGCTCTTTCTACCTGGCGGGCTGCTTTATGCACCGTCTCGACGTCAACACCCTCGAAGGTGACCATCACCTTATACGTTGCCTTGTCGTATTCCGGATAACTTCCAATAGCCACCGAAGGAAAAGCATGCTGCACGCGAGATAAATCTTCCGCAATATCGCCCTCGGATTTCCGCGTATAGATAATTATGCGTTCACATACCTCGCCACGAAAGCGCTGTTTGATCCCATTTATCATGTAGGAAAAAAGGCTCGGCACGCCAGGCAAAATATGCACGTTCTCCACGACCACCACAGGCACCCACAGCCTCTCGACCCCTATTATCTCACAAGGGTCAGGTAGCAGCGCCATGCGTTTGCGCGCGTCGTTGAGTACAGCATCTGGATAGCGCTGCTGCAAATCCATGCGCAGCTTCTCCAGCGTCGGCGCATGAAGGGCAAGCCCTCGATCAAATGCCTTGGCAATTGCTTCGTAGGTGCGATCATCGTGCGTGGGACCAATACCGCCAGAAGTAAACACATAGTCAGCGAGACCGGATAGCTTGCGCACTGTCTGACCAATTTCATCAATGTCGTCGGAAACAGTCTCGATGCGCAAAAGCCGCACACCACGCTCAAACAACACGCGCGCAAGGGTATAACTATTCGCATCTTGAACTTTGCCCGTTAAAATCTCGTCGCCAATGATCAGCGCACATGCGGTTGTCATATCGCTTCACTTGCTTAAGCGGGTTTAGTTTGATTGATGCGCTCGCGCAACTCTTTGCCGACGGTAAAAAAGGGCACCCACTTTTTAGGGACCGAAACCTTTTCGCCTGTACGCGGGTTACGCGCTGCCCGCGAGCCACGAAGCTTGGCCACAAATGCACCAAAGCCACGAATTTCGATGCGATCATGTCTGGCTAGCGCCAAGGTCATCGAATCAAAAATGGTGTTTACGACAATTTCAACGTCATGCCGAGGAATACCTGGCGTTTGCGCTGTAATTTCGTCAATCAACTCGCTTTTTGTCATCGCAGCACAACCTCTCTCTTAGATTGGCAGTGTACGCATAAAGTATGGAAAACAACAAGAGTTTGGCCAAGACAAAAGTGACTCAGATCCGCAGACCGGCCGCCGCAGCGCAAACTCGTTATATATAAGTAAGCGCGAAAAAATGGGGGGCGACATGAACAGGGTTATAGCAATGGGAGCATCTGGTTTGATGCTGCTGGCTTCTTGTACTATGTCGCAGACCGGTGATTCTACCCAAAAGAGCAGTGGACAACAGGGGTTAACAAGCGTTGGGCAGGCAGGGAATGCGAATGTCTCTAGCGGCACGACCAGCACCGGCAATGGTGCTACGGCTGCTTCGGCTAGTAGTAGTTCTAGTAGTTCGCCACAATTGGCCCAGAATTATGGGAAATTGGCGCTTTCTTTTGAAAAGAACCTTGGCCAAACCGGCATTCAGGCACAATTCATTGCCAAGTCATCGAGTTACAGCGTCTTTTTAGCGCCAGATAAAATGGTATTTGATATCGCGATCGATGTCCCCACCCATTCAAGTATGCTGCAAATTACTCCAGATCAACCAAACCAAGGGTTACCTAGCACCTTCGCCGCGTTGCAGGTGAATTTGGTGGGAGCAAATCCGAGCGCGCAAGGAAGCACGCAGAATACCCAGCCGGGGGTCAGCAACTATCTCATTGGCAGTGACGCAAGCAAATGGATTACCAATCTCCAGCAAAGTGGCCAGGTCACTTTCAAAAGTGTGTATCCCGGTATAGATGTTGTCTATTACGGTAGTCCACAGATCATTGAGCACAACTTCGTAGTGGCGGCGGGCGCAGATCCCAAGATAATTCGCTTAAGTTTTGTGGGAAATCAGAGTTTATCCATCGACACGTCTGGAAATCTCGTGATTACACTCAACAAGCAGGCGGAAGTCCTTTTTGCTAAACCAAACGCGTATCAAACCTCGGCGAGCGGAACGAAAACGACTGTGGATGCGCAATACATGCTGCTAAGCCCTACCGACGTGGGGTTCACACTTGGGGCACATGACAAGTCAGCGTCGGTCGTGATTGATCCTTTAGTGATCCCCATTAAGAATTTTAAAGGTCCTGTCCCCACACTCACTTACTCAACTTTTCTTGGGGGCAGCAGCAACGATGTTGGTTTCGGCGTTGCGATCGATAGCAGCGGCAATGCGTATGTAGTTGGCTATACAAAATCAAGCGATTTTCCCACCACCACTGGGGTCTATCAAACCACGCTCTCTGGAACCACCTTTGATGCTTTTGTGACGAAACTTAATTCAAATGGTACGGCAAAGACCTACTCCACATATCTTGGCGGAAGTTCTGGCAATACGCTGGCAAATAGCATCGCGGTAGACTCCAGCGGTAATGCCTATATTACTGGCTACACGACGTCGTCGAACTTCCCCACTGCCGGCACCCCTTTTCAGTCAACATTTGGTGGAGGGAGCTATGACGCTTTCGTGAGCAAACTGAGTTCCGATGGAACTGCTCTCACCTATTCGTCTTTTCTCGGTGGCTCGGGCTTTGATCGCGGAGCAGGAATTGCTCTCGACACGGTAGCGACCGGATGCACAACCGCGGGATCAGCCTGTGCTGTTGTTGTGGGCACTACTGCGTCCTCCAATTTTTCAACGACGTCTGGCGTTGTGCAAACCAGCTTTGGTGGTGGAGCAGCTGATGCTTTTCTAGCAAAAATTAGTGCTGATGGAACTGCGCTACTCACCTCCACGTATTTGGGCGGTTCCAATCGAGAACTCGGAATTGGGGTGACGCTTGATACAAGCGGAAACATTTATGTTGTCGGCGAAACAAAATCCACGGACTTCCCAA
This sequence comes from Methanobacteriota archaeon, assembly GCA_013288705.1. Lineage (GTDB taxonomy): Bacteria > Myxococcota > UBA727 > UBA727 > JABDBI01 > JABDBI01. The sequence continues at coordinate 34,606 of JABDBI010000017.1, forward strand.
CAACAAGCCCCTATCAATCATCTAATGCCGGCGGCAAAGATGCTTTCGTCGTAGAGCTTAACTCGGATGCCACATCCGTCACATTCTCGACCTACCTAGGGGGAAGCGGTGATGATACCCCTGCAGGAATTGTTCTCAACAATAATCCCGACATCTTTATCGTGGGTACAACCACATCCTCTGACTTTCCTGTCGCCCATGCACTCTATGGACAGGGCGCCCTCAACTCGAATCCCCATCTATTCGTTACGAGAATAGCGTCGGGCGGAGCGAGCCTAGTCTCATCGACCTATTTCGGCGGCAGCGGAACAGACGAGGCACAAGGGTTTCAAGGCATTGCGATTACTGATAGTGCAAACGATGTTTATGTTGCAGGCGACACCACTTCGACTGATCTCCCAATGAACTCGCTGAATACTCTTTTTTCAACCTATCCGAGCGGTGCGACGTCAAGCGGGTTTATCGCGCACCTAAGCTTAAACAATGTTGGCAGTGAGTCTCTTATTGCTGACACCTATCTCGGCGGCAGCAGTGATCAGGATATTTGTGTCGGCATTATCGGGCCTGGAACCAACCCAAACCTGGTCTACGCTGTTGGCCAAGGCCAGAGCAATTTTCCCACCACCGCCGGTGCAGCGCAAACGACATCGGGTGGTGGAGATGACGCCTTTTTGTCAAAGATCACCAATCTCTAGAAGATCAATTAGGGCGTTCTAAGTTGTTGGAATGCAGCCTGAAAGGAAGCCATGTCCCCTTGTGCAAACGCCGCATCAAAAGATCGCTCCTGACTCCCGAGCGCAACCTGCCTTGCAATGCCCCGCAGCACGGATGCCTCAATGGTATTTGCAGTGGCTCTGCTGTGAAACGCTTTTTGATTTAAGATATTCAGCCTAACAGACTTGCCATCGGGCCGTACTTCCGCATATGGGACGCCATCCTCACCAGTGAACCTAATGGCATAACCCGGATTCTCTGCCGTGCCACGCGCCAAATCTAACACCGACTTTGCCTTGTTCTCCGGATGCGTGGCAAGTGTGTTTTGGGGATTTTGTTCCCCGAGTAACAAGTCCACTTGATCGACCGCCTGTGTGTTGATGTTGCGCTTATTCAGAAATTCCGACATCACACGCAGGTTACTTATGCTCACCACGCGTTGTCTGCTATCAACAGTGGCAATTTGCGGGGGAGTCTCACCACGCTCCACTGCAGTATCGTAGATATTTGTCACGGCATCTCGGGGAACACCCACGAGCAACCTTGCGCTTGCGTTCGCATGGCCAGCCAGCAATGCGGTCGTGTTCACAAAACGCCCGCGATCTGCAGCAGGGGCAGCCGGATCCCTTGCGCGCGCATCAGCCCGCTCAACAATGCCCACATATCCTGGCTCTCCCCGATATGCTGCCACCACCGACGTGACCTTCCCTTGGCTGAGCAGCGCCTGCATCTTGGGATCAAGCGTCACGCAATCGCAGACAATATTTTGCCTCTCCCCCCGCGTCGCTGATCGCGTCGATAGATCCTCTAGCACCAGTTCCTTGACCATATACGCAACGTCTTGCGTT
>JABDBI010000018.1 GCA_013288705.1 Methanobacteriota archaeon
GTGAAGAGCAAGCTATCGTCACGCCGTTGGCGTTGCCGCTTGGTGACGACGATTTGCGTCGACAGATTGTGACCGAGCCCAGAGGCGACGAAGGGCGGTTGTTTCGTCTATTTTTTAGAATGGCTGGCGATTACGATCGTGAGTTGCGACGCGCAGATATTTTGCAACTCGCGGCGCATTTTGCTGAGCAGATGGCTGATGTTGGTATCCCGGAAGAGCAGCGACAGCAGTTTTTGCAAGAAGTGAGCGACCGCTCCGATCACATACCGCATGATCGCAGCAGTGGTGATAGGTTCCCGAGGCACTATGTCGATGTTGCTAGGGGAGCGTTTATTGCGAATGGTGTGTTTCCCGCAGGCTTTGCGCCGAGAGGCGGGCTGGATGACCATAATATGCATGTGTACAGGTTGAGAATGAAGTTGCGTGAGCTGCGTTAGGCAAGTACTTGGCGCTGCGCTGCGAGCAGATAGGCAGGTCAAATGACTTGAGAAAATTTCGTATTACTGCTAGTATTACAAAGTGAACTACGCTTATGAGGTTCCGATATGACCGTGATTTCACTGCGGCTAGCAGATTCCATGCTTATCGCGCTGGAAAAGCAAGCTAGGGCACTGCATGTGTCGCGCACCGAATACGTGCGAAAGGCGCTTGAAGCCATGCTGGGTAATGCCTCCCAGGCTGCGAGAAATCAGCGAATGGCGATGGTAAGCAACAAAGTTCGTCGCGAAAGCATGCGCGTCAATGCTGAATTTGACCGGATTGAAAATGACCCGGAAGTTTAATCGGGGAGAGATTTGGCTGGCGGATCTGAATCCGCGATCGGGGACAGAGCCAGGAAAGGTGCGACCAGTTCTCGTTATTCAGAATCAAGCATTGCTTGATGCGAGCCATCCTTCAACACTCATTATTCCATTGACGACGCATCTCGTGGAGGATGCAGAACCCTTGCGGTTGCGCTTAATAAAGAAGGGGGGTGTAGAGCGTGATTCTGATTTGCTGATTGATCAGATTTGCGCAATTGACAACGTGCGTTTGCTGAGAGGGCCATTGTTGCAATGCGGCCCGAGATTTATGCATCGCGTGATGACGGCTGTGCTTGAGACAATGGGTTTCACCTTGCCAAGGTCCAGCTCTCGAGAGGGATAATGACCTTCCCTATCGCTCACTCAAAAATCTCTTAATAAGAACATCTCTTTCATCACTCGTGGTCGGCAGCCGAGCTCCCGCAGGAAGAAGGTCTCGCAGTGCGTCATTGAGTGCTTCCGCATTCGTTTGGTGTTGCTTCAGTATGGCTCTATCAGCATCGGTGTGAAAGTCTTCATCCGCGTTTACCTGCTGTTGCTGTGCCTCTGATTTTCTAAACGCCTCATTCGCTTTTCGCAGGGCGGAGAGGTTTTCTGCACGAGCTTTAGCGCCTGCCGCTTCTATGGTCACCTTTCCTGCGGATTGCGAATTGAGTCGCCAGCCATCAGTTACTTCTACTGCTTTAGTGGTGCCCAAAAGCACCCTGATAACTTCGTCTCTTTCCCGTTCGTTTTCAGGCAAACGAACATTATCCGGAAAGAGTTGCATCGCTGCAGCGAGTGCGGCGTCTAGTTTTTCTTTTTTTGCCTGGTAGTCTGCTGCGATTTCGCCTGTTTGCCTATGCGCATCCGTGTGGATATGGTCGGGGCCTAAGTTCGAGACTTTGGGTGATTCAAGATCCTCCAATCGCAATTCCACTGCCTTCAATCGCAAAGCTGAAACTTCGAATTCCTCCTGGGCTTTTTGCAGATCAGAAATTGCGCTTGAGCGTCTATGATTGATCTGGCTTGTCGCGAAATTAACAGCTTCATCTCTTGCTGCTGAAGTTAATATGGGCCGTCGAGCACCTGCTGCGAATTTAGGCGGCATTGCCGTTGGATCTGTATTTGCCAATAGGCTTTTGACGAGACGGTCTCTCTCTGCTTCTGTGCCCGGTAACCGTGTGCCGCGTGGAAGAAGGGCTCGCATGGCTTCATCAAGGGCAGTTCGGTTTTTTTCAAGTGCTGCGATTTGGTGCAAATCATCATAGCTGGCCTCGTCACCCAACTCCCGTAGTACCGCTGCTGATTTTGTGAATGCGTCGTATGCTTTTCTGAGTGTCTCTTGTTGAATCGGGTGCTCTCGTTTCTGCCACGCAATTTTTGCCTCTTGGTTAGATTTTTGAGCCGCGTCACTGTATTTTTTTTCAATGTCAGTTGTAGGTTCAAGATCTTTGGCAATCCTCTCGAGTTCATGTCGAGCTTTCTCGAGCGATTTTAATTCAATCGTCCTTTGCGCATCAGACAGCTTGTGCGTTTTCCTGAGCATCTGCTCGTGTGCCTGCATGCTGGTACCAATGTCATGAACACTGCCAAGAAGGCGACGTGCATCGAGTCCAGACGCGAGATCTCTTGTGAGTTGTGAAAATTGATCAGAGAGTCTTTTTGTCGATTGCGTGAGTGCCCTGTCTGTTGATGCTGCATGCGACGCTGTCGGTGCGGCTTTTCCGGGCGCAGGCGCAGGCGCCGGAGCCGGTGCTGGGGTAGCGGAAGCAAGCTTCTTTCTCTCTTGCTCAAGAACTCCCACGAGAGATTTAAGATTCGCTTGTGGACGTGCAAGAACTTGTAGCGCGTTTGCTCTTTGAGTATCAGATAGTTCGTGGCTAGTCCTGATTGCCTGTTCGTGTTGTTGCATTTCTTTTTCGAGACCATGAAGATTGCCCAGCCGTTTCTGTACGTCTGCTAAAGACAGAGATTGGGTTTGCTCGCGTGACGGGATGTGTTGCAGAAGCCGGTTAGCGAGCGCTCGACTTGATCCTGCAAAACGCTCGTGTGCCGCTACGCTAGCTTTCCCAGCGTCAAACCGATCGCGCGGAGCAGGCGCTGCAGCATGAGGACCGGGGGTCGCGCGCGCTGCTGTTGGCGCAGGTGGTGGCATCGTATGCTGCGCACGACCGGCCTCAGCGCCGCCCGTGTGCACGCCACCAGAGATTTTGCTGAGTTCTTTTTCTTCGAGAGATGATTTATTGGTTTTACGCTTTCCCATGGCTTGTACTCCAGAAATTAAAGCATAACAGAAATCATTAATAAGATGATATTTAGTGTAATAAAATATTTCATATGGTATTTCTGAATGGGCTCAAGAGGGCATAAATGCAGACTGTACATACAACCATCGATAAGTTAGGCCGCCTGGTTCTACCGAAAGAAATGCGTGATCATCTTGGATTACGGGCTGGCACGCCCATCGAAATTGAAGAGCTTGGTAACGAGGTTGTAATTCGGGCAGTCGCACAAGCAGTCCCGATGAAAATGATTGGAGGCGTGCTCGTCTTTACGGGCAAGGCCGCGGGCGATTTAGAATCCGTTTTGCAACAGCAACGCGAAGAGAGAGTTGGGCGTTTTAAGTGAGCGCCAACTGCATAAACTGCATGTGGAAGTTTTGCGGCGGTGGAGGTGCCTCATCCTGAGCTGCCGTCACGATTGACTATGAAGCAGCGTCGCCACATCATATGGTGAGGATTGCTGAAGTTGCGGCGCAGCAGTGTCAGTTGACGTCTTACGATGCTGTTTATCTGGAGCTGGCGATGCGAAAAAAGGCGCCGCTCAGGACGCTTGATGGTGCGCTTTTGAAAGCGGCGAAAGCGGCTTTGCCTTGAATTTCGTCCATATTTTGCCAAAAGTATCCTTGAATTACGTCCATTGATATGAGAAAATATCCTTGAATTTCGTCCATGGTGATTCATGAAGCGATTAATAGATAGACACTTACGTGACTGGAAGAACAGCCCTCATCGCAAGCCTTTGCTTCTGCGTGGGGCGCGCCAGGTAGGCAAGACTTATGCGATCAGGCAACTAGGCAAGCAATTTGATAGGCTCGTAGAAATCAATTTCGAACTCATTTCTGAAGCGAGCCTAATTTTCAAAAGAGATTTGCAGCCAACCCGCATCATTCGTGACCTATCTTCACTGCTAGATAAGCCAATTGTTCCAGGCAAAACACTGCTTTTTTTTGACGAGATTCAGGCAGTTCCAGAGGCGATTTTATCGCTGCGTTATTTTTATGAACTGATGCCAGAGCTGCATATTATCGCAGCAGGATCTCTTATCGACTTTGCGCTTGAGCAAGTTGGCATGCCTGTTGGTCGGGTTGATTCTTTGCACATGTATCCATTGTCATTTCTAGAGTTTCTCGCAGCGACGGGTCACCCATTGCTTATGCAAGAAATTTTGCAGCACGATCCAAAAAGAGAAATGAACGCCGCCATCCACAACAAACTTCTTGGCCTTGTTGGCGAATACATGCTCGTGGGTGGTATGCCTGAAGCGGTTGGCGCGTGGGCGGAGAAAAAAGATCCGTTGTACGTCGCGAAAGTTCATCAGTCTCTGATTAGCACCTACCAGCAGGACTTTTACAAGTACGCAAAGAAATATCAAATCAAATACTTGGGACTTTTGTTGAAAGAAATACCTTTGTTTTTGGGGAAGCCGTTTAAGTTTGCTTCACTCAGCGGCGGTTATAAGAAACGGGAGCTTGCTCCTTGTTTGGATTTGCTCACAACAGCAGGCGTCGCACATCGTATTTTCCATGCGTCTGCGCAAGGACACCCGCTTGGTGCGCAAGTTAATTTGGAAAAGTTTAAAGTGTCGTTTTTGGACGTCGCGTTGGCGCAGACCGTGCTTGGTCAGAGTCCGGCGGCATGGTTGTTATCGCCAGATCAAACGTTGGTGAATCGCGGTGCAATCACGGAGAGTTTCGTTGGGCAAGAGCTGCTTGCTTATGGCAACCCGGAGCCGAAAGTCGATCTCTATTATTGGCATCGTGACGCACGGGGGAGTTCGGCTGAAGTAGACTATGTGGTGCAGATTAATGGCGACATCATCCCGGTGGAAGTGAAGAGCGGGTTTGGATCGACATTGCGAAGCATGCATGCGTTTTTGGAGAGTCATGCGCATTCACCGTATGGGATTCGGTTTTCGACGCATCATTATGCGGTGCAGGATGAGATTCATTCGTACCCGTTGTACGGGATTGCGGCGGCGGTATTTAATGTCTCTAAATTCGCTGAAGACTTAGCGTAAAAACTCACCGGCTTCGCAGCGCCAATTGCTCAAATTGCAAGGAGAAATTTGTTTGAGCTGGGGCGGCCGCAGGGCTCGCTTGCTCCTCAGGAGTTGCCAGTTGTGATGCGCTTAGCTTAGACGGAGCAGCTGTCGCGGCTATAGCCGTATCGAATGCCTGAAGACCGAGCATCTCCGCGGTGATTGTGCCCGTGTGACCTGGATGCGTGAGAAACCAATGCGCGACATGTGTGGACATGGCGTTGCATATTCCTAAACCCAAGACGCTGTGACCAGCCCCCAGGTCCAGGAGCTGTATCTCGCGTCGAGCCGTCCCCCCCGCTTTTGGTGGGCCAGGATGTTTCGGGCCGCTGGCAGCGTTGTGTTTATAGGGTGAGTACTGGGACTCATTATAGAGGCCGTTCACGGTTCGAATGACATCGTCTATGAATTCCTGTCGGTCATGATAAGTCATAAGCCCCAAGTTTGGATCGAAGAAGCGATATGTGTTTGATGCGGGGTCTGTGTGAATTGCCATGGTATGTGAGGGTATGCGGAACATATATACGCCCGGGCGCTCGGCAAGCGTCGCAAGATGCGAAACAGCTTGATACAGATTTTCATTACGAAATGTTGCAGTAGACAAAGGGCGGAGGTTTCGGGATGCCAGCAAAGAGATATTGCTGGCAATTAGACTTTCTGGCTGAGTGTTATTGAGAAACATGTTTGGGTACTGGCTTTTTTCCTTGACGACCCGCTCCTTGTCGGTGTTGCGCACTTTGTCGACGGAAGCGGACAGAGCCTCGAACTCCTTCAGTGATGCAGCTGATGCAGGGGTTTGATTTTTCAGCCCTTCACGAATTATCTCCTTATGTTTGGCAATGGCCACCCGGGCAAATTTCATAACAGCGGTACCGCTATGCGCCGCTCCAAGTTTGTATCGTGCCTGCTCGAATCGCAAACGCGGCCCAACGCCTTTCTGCGGGGTTGTCCCATCCAAATCCGACGCCAGTCTCGATGCCAGTTCCTGATATGCATTCACGTCCTTCGACGCATCCTGTTTCATCGAAAGCCTACGAAGCTCCTTCACAGCTGCCTCGCGTAAAGTATCAAACTCCGCGCGATGCTCCTTGCTAAGCCGCGGGATAACCTCGACGCGGAAAACGTCAAAAGCGCGTCCAATCGCCGCAAGGCTCCCCGGGTTGAGCCCTGTTGTTTGCAACTGCTGCACTGCCTCAGAGCAATCCTTAACCCGCAAACTATCCCGATGCGCTCCCAAGCGAAGACTTATTGCGTTATGCTGCTTACGCAAATCACTGATTTGGTTTTGTGCGTCTTTTCCAGTCGCCAATTGCGCTTGCCGATCAAGTAAGTGCTCAAACGAGCTGAGTTTGCGACGGTGTGCGTCGACATCATCGGCAGAAGCGAAATGTTCGTTCGGCAAATCTAAGAGGGCCAGTCTTTGGAAGAGCCCTTTCACGGCACGCGCAGCGACCTCAACTGGTGGTGCGAATTTTGAGCCCGGGATTGGTGCTCGGGCAAAGCTATCTTTTGGGGCATCGGCGGGTCCTGCATGCTTGGCGGCAACGCGTTCTATTGGCGCCGGCGCCTGTATCGGACGCGGCACGTGGACGCCCTCAGCTCCGTGTGTGGGCATGCCACCAGAGATTTTGCTGAGCTCTTGTTCCGTGAACGACGATTTAGCGATCTTGCGCTTTCCCATATTGTGGCCCCCACGAAGATTATCCCATGGGGGCCAGTTTGTGCGCAAGCGCCTTAAACCTGTTACAATCACTATATGCGTATGAAACGATTGCTCAAGATTGGCCTATTGATTCTTCTGATCGTTGTTCTTGCCGATCTATTCGTACAATTGCCAAGTGATGCAACGCAGTCCGACGGCGTACCGATTCGTCATGCAACCGTGTGGGAGGTCTATACCAAGCAAAAGGTTGTGGCGCTCACCTTCGATGACGGCCCGCGACCACCATATACAACAGAAATTCTCAGCATCTTGCATGACGCTCATATCAAAGCGACATTTTTTGTAATTGGCGAGAATGCTGCCCGATACAAGGAGCTCGTGAAAGAGACCTTAGACGCGGGTCATCAGGTCGGCAATCATTCTTGGACCCATAGTGAGCCTATCCTGAGGCATGAGGACTTGGCTTTGCAGGAAATCGAGCGCACAGATAAGCTGCTTCGGAGTCTAGGTGTCAAAGGATATATTGAGTTTCGCGCCCCCTATGGGGAAACGCCACCGGGGTTAAAAAAGGCGCTGGCAACTCTTGGTCGGCGTGATGTTCTATTTGATGTGAACCCGAACGATTGGGAAAATCCGCCTCCCGGCGAGATAGCCGCGCGCGTGTTACGGCGCACCAGACCTGGATCGATCATCGATCTGCATGATGGCGGGGGGATTCGACGCAATACAGTGGCAGCGACCCCGATGATTATCGAGGGGCTGCTCAAAGAAGGTTATCGATTTGTTACCGTCGAGGAACTGCTTCAGCTGAAGTAGCGACCAGATCCACAAGCCTCTTCACATTATCTTCGGGCGTTTGCTGCAAAATCCCATGCCCTAGATTAAAGATAAAACCTGCTCGGTTCGCATGTACGCGCGACGCCTGCTCGAGTAATCGAAGCGCGCACTTTTCAAGCTCTGGCCAAGGCGCAAGCAGTGCCATCGGGTCGAGGTTGCCCTGAATCGCTGAGCGCGTGCCCAACGCCCGCCACGCGACGTCCAAATCTATGCGCCAATCCACACTAACCACGTCAGCTCCGAGCTCGGCGAGAAGTGGCAAGTAACCAGAAGTGCCTGTGCTGAAATAAATGACAGGGACATCTGTGGTCTTGGCATGTGCGATGACTTTCCTCACGTAAGGCATCACATAAGTTGCGTAATCACTTGGACTTAAAGCACCAGCCCAGCTGTCGAAAAGCTGCAATGCTTGCGCACCGGCGCGCACCTGGGCGCACATGTAGTTGCCAATCACCGCGCTTAATTTTTCCATTAGCAGGTGCCACGCATGTGGCTCGCCGTACATCATCTGCTTGGTTAAACGATACTCACGGCTACCGCCGCCCTCAATAGCGTAAGATGCGAGTGTAAACGGCGCTCCGGAGAAGCCAATGAGCGGAATGCCGCGGGTATCGAGCTCCTTGCGCGCGAGTTTAATCGCGTCGAGCGTAAACCAAAGTGACTCTTCTGCAGGAGGAGTGCGAAGTGCGTCGATATCAGCAGACGTGCGAATCGGATTCTCAATATGTGGTCCTTCACCTTGTAAAAACGTGAGCTTAAGTCCCATGCCCTCAAGTATCGGAAGAATGTCGGAAAAAATAATCGCCGCGTCCATGCCAAATGCGTCGATGGGCTGTAGCGTCACCTCGCAAGCGAGCTCGGGCGTTTTGACCATCTCGAGCAGACCATGCTTTTCTCTAAGCTTGCGATACGCAGCCATGTAGCGCCCAGCCTGGCGCATGAGCCAGATGGGCGTATTGTAGGAATTTTGCCCGCGGCAAGCGTCGAGGAATCGGATATTCATTTAGTTCTCCAGCCATTTGGCTGCATCTTTGGCGAAATAGGTCAAAATCATATCTGCGCCAGCGCGCTTGATGGACGTCAAGCTCTCGAGCGCACAGCGTTGCAAATCGAGCCAGCCATTTTGTGCGGCCGCATGCAACATGGCGTATTCGCCGCTCACATGGTAGGCAGCCACGGGCACGTCGAACTTGTTGCGCACGGCAGCAACAACATCCAGATAAGGCAGGGCAGGCTTCACCATCACGATATCGGCGCCTTCAGCAATATCGATAGCAACTTCTTTGAGCGCTTCACGCGCATTGCCGGGATCCATCTGATAGGTCGTGCGGTCGCCAAATTGCGGTGCACACTCAGCGGCGTTGCGGAACGGCCCATAAAACGCGCTCGCATATTTGGCGGCGTAACTCATAATCGGCGTGTAGACAAAGCCGGCGCCGTTCAGCCCCTCACGGATTGCATGCACCATACCATCGATCATGCCCGAAGGCGCGATCATGTCTGCACCTGCACGCGCGTGGACAACCGATGCATCGCGCAAATATTGGAGCGTTGGTTCATTGAGCATGTGGTTGTTGGACGGATCGATGATGGTGCAGTGACCATGATCCGAGTAGTCGCACAAACACATGTCGGAGATGACCATGAGGTCGGGGCAGGTGTCTTTGATCAGGCGAATGGCACGCGGGATGATGCCATCGTCGTGCAAGTTGTCACTGCCTTGGGCGTCTTTGTGCTCGGGGATGCCAAAAGGCATCACGGCGAGAATTCCTAGTTTGTGAATCTCTTTAATTTCTTTTGCTAAGCGATCGATTGTAAACTGAAATTGCCCTGGCATTGAGGAAATTTCTCGCACGTCGTCTTTGCCGTGGCGGATGAAAATCGGGTAGATGAGATTTTGCGGCGTCACCGTGTTTTCTCGTACCAATGTGCGCATGTTGGGGGTGCGGCGTAGGCGGCGAGGGCGGTAGGTTGGGTAAGTGGGGAACGTGGTCATGCAAAATGCTCCTCTAAGGCTGCGATGAGTCCGTCGGTGGTATGGTCTTTGGCGGTGACAATAGACTTAAAGTTATACTTGACAGCTTCGCGATAAGTTGTTGGACCGATGCATGCTATCGAAATATCTTTAAGAATTTCGATGGATGCACCCTCATCGTTGAGACGCTCTATAAAGTAACGCAGGGCCGAGGGGCTGGCAAATGTAACGGCGCTAATTTGTTTATCTCGAAGATGGGAGAGGAAATGAATGCCACCGGAGCCTTTTAGCGTTTGATATGCGACTACACGCGTGATATGCGCGCCTTTGCGCACGAGCGCTTCTTCAAGCACATCTCCCCCAATATGGGATTGCGGCAAGAATACGTTCTCGCCGGCGCGCACGGGCAGGACTGCAGCAAGAGATGCGGCATCGAAGCGTTGGGGCACGATGTGTGGCGTAATGCCAAAAACCGTTTGAACCGCCCGCGCCGTTTCACGCCCCACCGCGGCAATTTTATTTCCCCCTTTGAAAAAGGGGGTAGGGGGATTTTCCCGATTCAGCTTCGCAGCAAGCGCACAAACCGCGTTCTGACTAGCAAATACGATCCAGTCTGGATTTTCCGGAACATCGTAATCCGACGCGTATTGGATCTCCACACACGGGTATAGGAGCGGCAATGCGCCACACTCTTCTAATCGGCGCGCAAAAGTTGACGCCTGCGTGGAAGCGCGCGTCACAACAATACGCTTGCCAGCAAGACTCATCCGATTGCCCCCAGCAGTTCTTGCGCCCCTTGCTGAATGGCCTGCTCGGCGAGCCTTAGCCCAAGCTCCTGTGCACCTGATATATTAGGCAGACCTCGTCCGTTTACAGAAATTTTCTTTTTACCATCCGGCGATAGCACAGAACCATTCAGTAAAAGATCATCTCCATCGAGACAAGCATACGCAGCGACAGGAATAGAACAACCACCACCAAGCGCCTGCAAAAACGTTCGTTCCGCTAACGTGGCGATATGTGTAGGCATATGAAAAATCGGTTCCAGAAAACCAGCCATCGAAGAAGCAATTTTGTACTGCACAGCTAATGCACCCTGCGCGGGCGCAGGAAGCATGACATCGGGCGAAAGTGCTTCGGAGACAACATCGAGGCGTTTAAGCCGTGCAAGGCCAGCAAAAGCCAGTACAATCGCATCATAGGGGCCACTCTCATCGAGAGCCTTGCTAACACGAGTATCGACATTACCGCGAATGTTAAGAAGCTTTAAATCAGGTCGCAGATTCAGCAGCTGGGCCGCACGTCTCGTACTACTCGTGCCCACTGACGCGCCTAGGGGTAGCGTGCTTAGCGAGTAGCCGCGCCTGCTGACGAGCGCGTCTTGCGGGTTCTCGCGCGTGGTGGTGATGCAAGCGAGTGAAGCACTGTCCTCGACCGGCAAATCTTTCTGGCTATGGACGGCGAGATCAATATGGCCACTTTGCAATGCCGCTTCGATTTCAGCGGTAAAAAGGCCTTTACCACCAATTTCGGGCAACGGCTCTTCGAGGATTTCGTCACCTCGCGTACGGATGATAACGATTTCGATTTGCTGCGAAGGCCACGCTTTTTGCAGCATTTGCGCCACATGCTGTGTTTGGATCCTGGATAACGACGAGCCGCGCGCGCCAATTCGAATGGGTTTTGCAAAAGTTTTCTCATAGGTCATTGCACGCTTTCATAAGGGCATGTGGCCGCAAAATCAATGCAGGCGCGGAGTATATCCACCATTTCCGGCCTATCGTTCAACATGGGAGTTCTGGTAAGCGATATCCCGTTCTTATAAGCGATTTCTTGGAAAAGAACATCAATATCGTAAAGAATCTCGATATGCTCCGCCACAAACCCGATAGGGGAAAGGACTATCTCCTTCACCCCCTTTTGTGCAAGCTCCGGAATCAAATGCTCGACATGCGGCGACAGCCAGGTGCTATCGGTTTTCGACGCACTCTGAAACCCGAGCACCCACTGCTCCCGCGAAAGCCCAAGCCGCTCAGCAACCAATCTACAAGTCTGAAGCAATTGCTCCACATAAGGATCGCCAGAGCCAAGCGCCGATATGGGCAAGCTATGCGCCGTAAACAGCAATACCTCCCTCTCCCGCAGGGCGGGAGAGGGACTAAGGGTGAGGGTGGTAGCATCAATAAAGCTCGCCAAATCATGCCAACTCCGCACAAACCGACACCCCATCCCCGACGTCAACCGCTTCCTATACCCCCCAATACTCAACTCACTAAAATGCGGCGCCAAACAAATCGCCGTATACCTCTCCACCCCATCTCTTTCCATCTGCCTAAGCGTATCCTCAATCAAAGGATCCCAATATTTCATCCCCACATACACAGGTAATTGAATGCTCTCACTTAACTTCTGCGCAAGACTTCGCGTGATAGCAAGCAGCGGCGACTTCCCCCCAACTCGCCGATAACGCTCCTCAATCGTAAGGGCAATTTCCGGCGTCAACCGATTGCCAAGAATATTGGCAAGAAATGGCTTCACATCGTCAAGCGATGAAGGCCCACCATGGGCGAGCAGCAAGACAGCTTCCGAGCTTTTTTTGCATGGCGTGAGCATTGGCTTTTTACCTAATGCCCTGTGTACAATCTTCAAAGGGGGTCTTTTGTGCAAAACAGTCTTCAGGAAGCGCTACTTCAATGGCGAACCACCATCGGCCCCGACCATGTTGCAACCGATATTGTCACATTGGTTGCTGCGCAAACTGCCACGTTCGCAACCGGCATTCAGGTGCCGGCGATTTTATACCCGAGTAGCACCGAGGAAGTCGCCAAATGCCTGCGCATTGCCTCGGAGCATCGCATCCCTATTTATCCGGTGAGCACCGGCAAAAACTGGGGGAATGGCTCGCGTGTGCCAGCTAGCCAAGGCTGCGTGATTTTAGATCTGAGCCGCATGAATCGCATTATCGACTTCAACGAAGAGCTGGCCTACGCTGCGGTGGAGCCGGGTGTGACAAGCCGACAAATGAGCGCGTTCCTGCGCGCCCAAAACAGCAGGCTACGCGTGAGCAAAAACGGTACATCGCCTGATGCTAGTCTTATCGGCAATGCGCTCGAGCGAGGCGACGGCGGCGGATTATATGGCGAACGTGTCGACTATGTTTGTGGCTTAGAGGTGGTATTGCCGACTGGTGAAATCATCCACACGGGTTTTCAGCGTTTCCCCGATGCGCGTTGTAAGTATCTGAGCCGCGCTGGCTTGGGGCCTGGCTTTGATGGCTTGTTTTTTCAATCCAATTTGGGCGTCGTCACCCAAATGACCTTATGGCTTGAGCCCATCCCCAGATTCGAGCGCCGCATCGTATTTGCTGCAGATAAATTAGACCGAATGGAAAAAGTAATTGATCAATTGCGTGTACTTAAGATGAATAACTTAATTCATAGCATTAGCATTTGGAACAATTTCAAAGTGCTCTCGCGTGTCACACAGTATTCGAAGCAACATCGCGTTGCTGCTTGGATTGGCCAGTGTCGAATTTCTGCCAGCAGTCGAATCCAGTCATGGAGTCAAAAAAGGTTGGTGATGCGGGCGTTGCTGCCGTTCGTGACCCGCATTGGATCTGTGCGCTACGGGGACGAGCCAGATGAAAATGGCAACTTGCAGATTGCGTATTGGCGCAAGAGAACGCCGATGCCAAACAACCCCAATCCGGATCAAGATGGATGCGGTCTTATCTGGTGCATGCCGCTGGTCCCCTTTAGAGGAGAAGACGCTGGGGTTGCGATAAAACTCATGGAAGAAATTGCATCCAAGCATCACTTCGAGCCGAATCTAGCCGTGCTCGGCACTGAACAAAGAACGTTAAGGCTTGTGGGTGGAATTATTTATGATCGGGAAGTGGAGAGCGAAGATGAGAAGGCGATGCGTTGCCACGATGAGATGCTACAAGCGCTGATTGGTGAAGGATTTCATCCCTATCGCCTGGGTATTCAATCGATGCATGCCGCGCTTTCGAAATTAGATGCGACAGGTGACGTATGGGCGCGTATCAAGAGCGCACTCGATCCGGAGCAAGTGCTTGCCCCCGGGCGTTATGTGCTGAAGCGCTAAGCCCAACCCTTGGTTGCAAAGTAAAGAAGCGAATCTACAACAACAATTGCTGTGGCAAGTAATGCGTAGCGCCCTGCGTAGCGAATCCCAGCCTTGCGTGAAAATCCAAGCCAGCCCAAGTAGCCAAAATACGCAGTTGTCGAGATGAAGTCGAGCACCACATAGCCTTTATTCGGCTGAAAGCCAAACGTGAGGACAACGAGCCTGCCGAACAAGTCTAAGCTGATTAAGAAGAGTAAAATTCGATGCAGGGTGCGATCAGACATGGGGCGTGACCTGTGCAAAATTCAACATACCTGGCCAGAATTGCACGAGTTGCTGGGTTCTCGCAATCAAAAGACGATTTTTACTTTAGTTGCAAGACGCCGTCTGACGGCCCTCTTCCATTTCTGCGCGCAATCTAAATCCGCCCTGGTTGAGGGCCAAATGATAAGGCCGACCGTTAAAGTAAAGAGCAGGCGTGCCTTTAATCTCAAGCGCTTTCCCTTCTTTGATGCTGCGCTCAACTCTATCGATCACTGCTGCACTCTTTCGATCCCGTTCAAAGCGTTTCACGTCGAGCCCAATGGCCTTGGCGTGTTTGGCAAAAAGATCTTCCGTCATTTGGGTCTGCGCTGCAAAAATGGCGTCGTGCATTTCCCAGAATTTGCCTTGCTGCGCGGCTGCTTCTGCAGCAATCGCTGCTGCCCGTGCCATAGGATGACCCTCTAAGGGGAAGTGTTTAAAAATGACACGGTATTTCGTGGGCTCTTCTTGCACTAAGAGAGCAAGTTCCTTCGCCGTGTCTTTGCAGTGAGTGCACTGAAAATCTGCGTACTCTACAATCGTAATAGGTGCATTTTTCTTGTTACCCTTGCTTGCATATCCCTTAATATCGATAGATTTGACCTGCGACTTAAATCCCTCACTGCCAACATCCTTGGCCAAGGCTTCAGCAAGGATATCGGTTGGCACAGCCTCTTCCTGCATGCGATCTGCAATCCACTGCCCCAAAATGATGGCAGGTTTGCACTTGCTGCCTTCTTGCAAGCAACCAGCAAATGTCTTGGGACAGTCACAAGGGCAGGTCTCTTCGTTCATGATCTTGACGAAATCTTGCATTTGCTTCGGGTTCATTCCCTGCAAACGCAGGGTTGGAAACTGAACGAATTGCGGCGCGACCTTTGCTGGCTTCTTCTCTGGTGCCGACTCCGCATCCTTGGTGGTACAGCCACCCAGAACAAAAAGGATGAGTGCAAAAAGACGACAATCCATAAATCCCTACCTCAAAGCGTGCGCGGTACAGGATTCGAACCTGTGACCTTTGGCTCCGGAGGCCAACGCTCTATCCAACTGAGCTAACCGCGCTTGAAAACCTGCGTTTGTTGTGGTCATTATCTTATCCCTAGGGCATTTGGCAATGACGTTTCCTATTTATATGTTCGCACACTTTATTTATGGCATGGCCATGGCGTTTGGTTGGCAAAAGCGCGTGTTGCGTGAGGGCGATATCATCGGCTTGCCACTCCTCTTATCACTGCTGCCGGTTTGTCTCGTCACTGTGCCATGCGGTGTGCTTTTGCTGCGCTATGCCGCAGGCTGGTTTTCACACGGACTGATCATGGGAGAGGCAACCATCGCTTACGAGCGCTTTCATTTTGGCATGATCATGCTGGTGTTGTTTGCCGCGTGTGGATCGGCGATCGCGGGCTTTTCTGCCTCGATTTTTTATGTGAGCCGTGATGTGGGGTGGCAAGCTCAGAGGTTAGCTCGTAGCACAGTCGCAATAATAGCCATTGTTCTTCTGTGTGAATCTCGGCCTATCTTGCACGTGACTGGCAATTATTATCTTTGGCAACATCCGGTGGGAATTGTTTCGTTGGTGATCACCGCTGCGCTTTTTCTTTCCTTTTGGTTTATTCGAGAACGTCAATAAATGTTTAAACGCCACCTGCTTGCGATCGAGTCGAGTTGCGATGAATGCGCTGCTGCTGTGCTGAGCCCAACCGGTGAAGTGCTCTCTGATGTCGTGCGTTCGCAGGTGCAACCCCACGTGCCTTACGGCGGCGTCGTGCCCGAGGTAGCCTCGCGCGTGCATCTGACCGACATCGCTTGGGTGGTGCAAAAGGCGCTTACAACTGCAGAAGTGAAGCCTGCGGACATCGGTGCCGTTGGTGTAACTTACGGCCCTGGCCTTGTGGGATCGCTTCTTGTCGGCGTACAGTTCGCCAAAGGGTTTGCTGAAGCGTTGCAAGTGCCGTGCATCGGTGTGCATCACATTGAAGCGCATCTGCTTGCTGGGCTTGGTGAAGACAATTTTCCACACCCGCCTTTTATGGCTCTGGTGGTTTCCGGCGGTCATACCGCGCTCTACACCTGCGGTGCGGATTTTGAGATGCGGTTGCTTTCTGAAACCCGCGACGATGCCGCTGGCGAGGCATTTGATAAGATCGCTAAAATGCTCAACCTCGGCTATCCGGGTGGGCATGTGATCGACAAGCTGGCAGTGTCGGGCAATGCGGATCGCTTTGTACTTCCGATCGCCTTGCGACATAAGAAGACGTTGGATTTTTCTTATTCTGGATTAAAGACTTCTGTGCGTAATCTTATCTTTCACCTACGAAAAGAACATGGCGAGATTGGCGATGGGCTTTTGCATGATCTGTGTGCGAGCGTACAAAAAGCGATTGTTGTGAGCTTGGTGGAAAAAACGATGATCGCTTGTAAGCAATTGCAGATGACACAGCTCGTTCTAGGGGGTGGTGTGGTTGCTAATTCGCGTTTGCGCGCCGATATGCATTCTGCTTGTTTAGCAAATAAGATCCGTTTATTTAGTCCAGATCAAAAGCACTGTACCGACAACGCTGTGATGGTTGCAAAAGCCGCACGGCGACGTCTCAATGCGGGTGTTGCCCACGCGCGTTTGTTCGATGTCATGCCCAATGCGCCTTTGTCTATCGGATAAAATGCGACGCACAATTTGCACATTTCAGTAGCAAAAGCGATTTGTTCTGTGCTAGAAACTGGGAGTTCGTTTGGTTAACCAACGACGATGAAGGAGAAAACGATGAAAAGACTTTCTAAATTGGCTTTGCTTGCTTGCGTAACCCTGGCGCTTTCTGCTCCAGGTTTTGCTAACACTGAAATGAAGGCTGGCAACGACACTGCTCCAGCAGCAGGCGCTGCACCAGCACCAACACCAGCACCAACAGCAGCACCAACACCAGTAGCACCCACTGCTGGCGCAGCTGATGCTCACAAGGAAGATACAAAAGCCAAGCATCACACGGGCAAAGGCAAGCATAAGAAAGCGCCAAAGAAAGATGATAAAGCTGGCGCAGAGAATGCCAAAC
Organism: Methanobacteriota archaeon; assembly: GCA_013288705.1. Lineage (GTDB taxonomy): Bacteria > Myxococcota > UBA727 > UBA727 > JABDBI01 > JABDBI01. The sequence goes on from JABDBI010000018.1 coordinate 17,020, forward strand.
CCGAAGGCAACAACTAATTTGCCTTTGTATTGATCGCGACCAGGTGGAGCCACTTATCGTGGCCCGCTTGGTCGTTTCTTTTTACGAGTGAAATGCTGATTGATACTTTATGGAAGCAGGGCCTTCGCTTGCTGCCTAAAACTTTGCTATCTCGTTTGCTTGGTAAGTTTGCGACAATTACCGGGCCGAAGGCGTTGGTGAACGCGCAAATTAATGGGTTTAGTCGCATCTTTCATATCGATCTCACCGAAGCAAAAAAGCCTCCTGCTGCATTTAGTTCGCTGCAAGAATTTTTCACGCGTGAGTTGAAAGAGGGAGTTCGCCCCATAGATTCAGACGAAGATGCGTTGGTTGCCCCATGTGATGGTTTTTGGGGACAATCGGGCGAGGTCACAAACGGCCTCATGTTGCAGATCAAAGGCAAAAGTTATCGCACGGCTTCGCTGCTTGGTAGTGAGGAGCATGCCGCGCAGTTTGAAGGCGGTTCTTACGCGACGTTCTATCTGTCGCCGCGAGATTATCATCGCTTTCACACGCCAATGCGTTGCGCGGTGCAAGAGGCAGTTTATTTTCCTGGCTATTTGTGGCCGGTGAATGCGATGGCCGTTCGCAATGTGGATCAACTTTTTTGCGTGAATGAGAGAGTTGCCACGATCTTGCGCGTTGGGGAAAGCACGCAGGGCACGCTGGCGATGGTGGCGGTGGGTGCGTGCGTAGTCGGTAAAATACGCATGTTTTTCGACGAGACCCTGGCTTCACCTCATGGGTGTCACATCGATCGGCGACTTTATACGCGCGCAGCTCCCAAGCTTGAAAAAGGTGATCAGATGGGCTGCTTTGAATTTGGTTCCACCATCGTCTTGATTGCCGCGAAGGAAACAGCCAAGATAGAGTGTCAGCCAGTTTCTACAGTGCTACGGATCGGCACACGGATCGGCAAGGTTCTATGCTAAGTATGCGGGGGCTTCATTGGTTTTGGTTAGCGGCAGCCATTTTGGCAGGCACGCTCTTGTTCCTGGAATTTTCTGTAGATGTCGCCACACCATCTCTATGGTCTGACATCGTATTGGCGCTTGATCTCGCTTTGGTGTTTGGCTTCGTTGGCTACGTCATCCAATGTGCGCTCGTGGAGCGCGATCATTTTGTTGCATTTGCTATTCGAGAAAAAGTGAATTTGCTGCTCTCTGGTTTTGTGATCGCGGTCATCTTTGTGCCGAGATTAGCGGCAGCAATCGTGATTACACGTCTTGTTGTTGCGGGTGTTTTTGAATCCTTGCGGACAAAGATGGGTAAGCAGATCGTCTCAAATATCAACTTGCGGCCCAGCCAAACCTTGGCGCTCAGTTTTATTGGGCTCATTTTGCTCGGGACGATCTTGCTGATGTTTCCAGCTGCCACCATCGATGGCAGGGGAACGCCATTTATCGACGCATTGTTTACCGTTACGTCAGCAGCATGCGTCGTAGGGCTGAGCGTGCTCAATATTGGCACTTACTTTTCATTTTTTGGGCAGGGGGTGATCTTATTCTGCATGCAGGTGGGTGGTCTTGGCATCATGGTGCTATCTGCGGCATTTTTTATTATGGTCTCCGGCGCGATTTCGCGGCGCCATCAGGCCGGGTTTAACCAAGTGCTTGACGTGAGTTCAACCGAGGGATTACGAGCCCTGGTCGCCGCTGTTGCTGGAGCGACTTTTGTCGTCGAGTTTCTTGGCGCAGCAGTCCTGTTTTTTTCTTGGGGCGACAAGGTAAACGGCTTTAGCGAGAAGCTGTGGTGGTCGATTTTTCACGCAGTCTCAGCATTTTGTAATTCAGGTTTGGGACTCGCCCAAGATTCACTGAGTCAATGGGTGTCGAACCCCTACGTTTGTGTCACAATCATGATATTGATTATCATTGGTGGAATTGGTTTTTTTGTGATCGCAGATTTATTTGATCCAAAGGTTTGGCAAGTAAAGAAGCCAACCGCTGTTTGGCAGCGTTTGCAATTGCAAACCAAAGTTGTGTTGGTTACCACCGTTGTACTCAATCTTGCTGGCATGTTGATTTTTCTTTTCGTTGAGTACGATGGCGCCATGCAAGGACTGGGTATTGGTAGCAAGATTCTCGCCTCGATGTTTCAGTCAGTTACCCTTCGCACTGCCGGTTTTTTCTCGGTGCCACACGGGCAGTTGGCCGGGCCAACGATTATTTTTTGTATGGTCTGGATGTTCATCGGTGCATCTCCTGGTTCCACTGGCGGTGGTATTAAGACGACAACTGCGGCAGTTGCGGTCATGGCAGTGCGTGCCATGTTGCGTGGCAGGGATGAGGTTGATTTATTTGGTCGTAAAATTCCGCCAGTTGTGGTGAATCGTGCTCTGAGCATTATTTTTATTGCCATGTCTATTCTCATCGTCTTTATTTCACTTTTGCTTGGAACACAGAATTTGCCTTTTGAGCGGCTGTGCTTTGAAGCGTTTTCGGCACTTGGTACAGTTGGGCTAACGATGGATTTGACACCGCATTTAGATACAACAGGGCGGATTTTAATTATTGCGTTGATGTATATTGGTCGTATTGGGCCTCTGACGATGGCAATGGCGATTGGCGAAACGCAGCAGATGCAGATATTTCGTTATCCCGAGGGACGTTTGGTTGTTGGTTGAGGAGCGAAGTGATAACTTACCTGGCTAAGCAAACGACAAAAATTCCCCCTTTGAAAAAGGGGGTAGGGGGATTTTGCATATCGCTGCCTAGGTCCGTTGTCCAATATGCTTTACAAATCACCCTGGCTAAAAAGCCTGTCATGTTGCAATACGAAGCTAAGCTAAAGAAATATTCTCGCTCCTTGCGTCAAAACATGACTGACGCAGAAAAAAAACTCTGGTCACGACTGCGTGGGAAACAGCTTTTAGAAATTCAGTTTTATCGGCAAAAGCCAATTGGAACTTACATCACTGACTTTTACGCGCCTAAAGCGCAGCTTGTGATTGAGATAGACGGTTCACAGCACTTTGATGCTGATCACATCGACAGAGATAAAAAAAGAGATGACTATTTACAAAGTAAGGGGCTTATTGTCCTTCGATTTCATAATTTGCAGGTTCTCAAAGAACTGGAGGGTGTGATTGAGGTGATTTTTCGGACTGTCGCTTCGAAGATTAGGAAAATCCCCCTACCCCCTTTTTCAAAGGGGGAATTTGCGGCGCTTGTTAGGCAGGGTGAATGGTTGGGGAGCGGAACTTGAAACTTTTTGTTGTGCTAGGGCTTGGACAATTTGGGCGTCATACCGCAAAAACACTTTATGCGGGTGGTGGCGATGTGCTTGCCATCGACAAAGATGCAGCGCGCGTGGAGCGCATCAAAGATGAAGTAGGACAGGCCATTTGTGCGGATGCGGGTGACATTGAAACGCTTCGCACCATTGGTGTCGGCAAAGCCGATACAGCGGTCGTTGCCCTTGGTGAAGCAGATTTGGAAGCGAGCATTATGGCTTGCATGGCGCTCAGCGATCTGGGTGTAGGCCGCTTGATTGTGCGCGCAGCGTCGGAATTGCAGGGCCGGATTATTTCTCGCGTTGGTGCAACGCGGGTCGTATACCCAGAAAAGCAAATGGGTGAGCAGCTTGCCCATTCCATTTTAGCGATGGGTGTGCTCGATCAGGTGAGTTTGCCCACAGGGCAGATTGTCGCCCACATTCGTCCACGACGGGATTTGATAGGCCAAACATTGGAAGAGTCGCAGATTAGCACGCGCTATCGCTTGGCGGTGATCGGCATTCAAAAACCAAAACGTAGCGTCGATGACAGGGGCGAGCTTCACGAAGAATTGGTGCTGCATTCTGTTCCACCGCCAGATTCTATCATTGGTGAGGATGACATCTTGATTGTTGTCGGTAGCCAGGCTCAGGTTGAGGTAATTGCGCGTGAGGATTAGAACTTTGTGAGCGAGACTGAGCACAAAACCTATTTGAGTCATCTTGCTCATGTGGCGAAGACCGCGTTGACTAATCCGAAGCATGTGGAGTTAGCGCAGTGGATAGGCGCTGGCCCGAGCATCCGTGCACGCGCGCGCTTTGCTTTGGCAGCCGCGTTTTTGGTGGCAGCCCCCACCTTGCTCGTGGGCGTCTTGCGCACGTCGGGTGTACATGACTATGCCAAGGTTTTGAGCACTTACGATGCCTTCACGCACCAGGTGGCTGCATCCAAACTTCTTGCCGAGAATGTTCGCACCAGCCTTTGGCGTTTTGAGGCGCAACCCGAAGTTGAAAATGAGCGCACTTTGGTACGCGTGACGGATATGCTTAGGCTTTCGATCGCTGAACTGATGCGCAGTCGTCCGAGCAGTTTTTCGCAATTTCATATTGAACAGCTTGATGTGTTGGCGGAGCGCGTAGAGGAGGCTGTTCGGGAAGGGATTTTGCAAAAACAGATTGATCGCAGGAGCGGCGTGCAATCTATGGCACCTGCTCGGCTTGCGTTGATTACTCTGGTGAACGATTTCGATATGCTCAGTGCGATCACAGCGGAGGTCGCTCAGAAGCAACGCCACGACGCGCTTCATGCACTCTCGTTGGTGGGGCGTGACCAGCTGATTTTGTTTTTGGTGCTTTTGTTTGCCATTCCGGTGTTTGTGGGGTTTGTGCCAGGATGGTTGGTGGCGCCTTTGTCGCGTTTGAAGAAAATCGAGCAGCGCATTGAAGAGGGGAGCACGCGAGATTTGCCGGTGTCTGGTAACGATGAGATTTCGCAACTTGCGCGCACCATCAAAAATGCGTTGGTATGGCGCGAGAGGCTCGATCAAAAGAAGTCGGCGAAAATTTTCGAGATTCGCAATGTGCTGCGTGCTGTGATTGGGCAGGTGCGGGAGCCTGTGTTGATCATGGATCGGGAGGGGAAGATCAACTATGCGAATGGTGCGGCTGGTGAATTAATTGGCGTCGAAACCCATCGTCTGGAGGGGGGACAACTCTCGGGGCATTTGTTTGCACCGGAATTGTTTGCGCTGATTGATAACGCGCTGACGGGGGATTTTCCCGATGAGAATGTGCCAGTCAATTTGGAATTTGCCGACGGCCGCGCGCGTGCGATGGCGGTGCGGCTGAATGCAGTGCGCGATCGCGAGGGCGAGCTGACGCGGATTGTGCTCGTGCTGTTTGAGCAGTCTCAGTAAAAATTTACTTTCTTGTTAGCCTTGACACTCTGAAGCGATTGCATGGACAATTCCCTCCATGGTTCGTCCGTCCCATCCCAGCGTCACGCATCAGGCTCCTCGCCCAGAGCATTTGCCGGCACATAGCGCTGTTCACGAGTTTCAACCGTTGCGCATGGAAGATGGCTTTGTTCCCGCCCTTCCGGCCGCCCATCAGCCCAAACCAGTTCCGCGATTATTTTCAGACGCAGCACGTCAAGCAGAATATGCGCAGCGGATGCATCGCGTCGGGCAGGATCTGATGCTGTCACCAGGTTTCGTGCAAGCAGAGGGGGCGCTCACGCAGCGCTTGATGAAGCAAGATCCGACGAAATGGAAACATCTGCAAGAAACAGAGACTATGGCAAATCTCGATAGGCATTTTATTGCACGTGACAATGCGCAGCGAGATATGTCAAAATACACCGGATTTTTCGGGACGCTCAGATGGATATTTGGTGGCCGCGCTAAATACAGTGAAGCTAACGCGCGTTACAAGCATGCTAATAGTGAGATTAATCGGGCTGCGCTGCAGCTCAGAGACATCGTCGCGAATTCGACTCGCGGGACATACATCACGGCGCATCGAGAAATGCTAGAACGAGCGATGCCGCAGCTTCTTAAGAGTAGGGAAGTCTCCCAAGAACTCACTCTCGCGCTGACACAATACAGGCAGACCCAGGCGCTCATCCATATGCTTCGAGATGTCCCTGTGCGCGCGGCAGCGCGTCAAATGCAGGTGCAGAACGAGCTCTCTATTGGCATGAAGGGTTCGGGCGGATATGCTGTTGCTAGGTCCAGCACCGGAATGAATGCGTCTCAAGTTCTTCGAGACCAGGGCGGGCCAGTCGTGCTTTTTAAACCAATGGCCTTTGATAGAGTAGGAGAAATCCGCGAGTCTCATACAGATGGACAAGGACCGGGAAACGAAGCACTTGCCTATTCACTCGATCACTATGCGTTTTCTGGCCGTCACCAAGTCCCCGAAACCCATGTCGTCGAGCTAGATCATCCCAATTGGGACGGAACTGGCCTTGGGTCGGTACACGCGTGGCAACCAGGCACAGATGTTCTTAAAAGTATGCTGAGACAGGATGATACCTCAGTGCGTGCCATACCGTCGGGTGCTTTTGAACCATTGGATTTCTTTTTGCTCAGCGGGGGTACAGATGGACACTTTGGTAATGTCTTGCATGGAGGCAACCCGCCTAGACTTATTCCCATCGATCATGGTGCTAGTTTCCCGGATACCCATGACCATGCTATGTTTTTGAATAATTGGGACGTACTTCCACAAGCTTTGGTCCTGATGACCCCAGAGAGACGGGCCTTTTTGCGGAGCATCGATGTTGATCACGCAATGAATGTCTTTGAACTACAAAGCAGGATGAATGAGGCTATCGATCCAACTTTTCGGATGACGACAGGAAAATTTCTGACACAAAAGTTTCTGCTGCACCTTGCTCGGGCCGCTGCTGAGGAGGGCGTTAGCCAGCGGGAATGGGCAGGCATGTTACTAGCTAACCCAGCTCCTTCCGCCTTTCAAAGGAATTTCCAGCAGAATTGTGGTCATCTGGATTTGGAAACGGAACAGGATTGGCGAAATGCTTCTGGGCAGATCAATTGGACGCGGGTGCAAGAGCAATTCCGAAACACATTGAGTAAAAACAGAACAACGCTGAGGCAAGCATGATGCGTATTGTGGATTTAGAAACTGGCGAAGACGTGATACGCTTCGAAAAAAATAAGCCGCCATTCTTCGCGAACCAAATCATGCTCGACGGGTTTGCGCGCTGGGGACTCGCGATTCCCTTTTCTGAGCGGCGGAAGTATCAGGGAAAAGCAAGTATCCATCCTGACGAACCACAATTCGAGAAAGCATTCATGGAGTTTTACTACGCCTACGAGATGGACCACAATCTTTACAAGCTTATGAAAGACTAGCAATTTTAAACGATAGCTCGTTCTGCTACTTCGCACGCATGCTCGCCAAATGTTTGCTGATCGCGCTTTTTTTCTGCCCCGTCATGGCAGCCGCCGATCTGCGCATCCACCACGTCCCGGGCGAACAAGATGGCCAATCCATTCTCTATAATTATTACCGCAAGGGTTATCTCGAAGCGAAGATTTCCCACCGCCTTGTTCGCACCAACGAAACCAACGACCAAATACAAACAACCTTTTACATCGACCAAGGCCCACTTTTTCGCCTGTCGCACCTGCACATCCTCGGCGATTTACCCCCGCACGCCACCGAAATCTCGCTGCGCGCGCGCATTTCGCAAAAAGATGGCGAGCCGATCGACTTGATAAAACTCCAGCAAGAGGTAGATGCGTTGCTCAATGATTGGCGCGACGATGGATACGCTTTCGCAAAAGCAACCCCGAGCTTGCGGGGCGGGACCTCACTCGACACCACATATCAGATCCGAAAAAACATGCAGTACCACATTGGCAACATTATCGTCGAAGGTGCAAACAGAACTAAAGAGAGTGTCATATTACGCGAGTTCACTCATCTCAAGGGACAACTCTATCGCCATCTTCAAGTCGAGGCTGCTTATCGGGCGCTGCGCAGTCTGCAGTATTTCAGCGCTGCGGAGCTAAAGCTCGTTCCGATGGAGCACGTGGGTGTGCTCGATATCGTGATTCGGGTGCAAGAAAAGCCGACGTGGTACTTTTCTCTTTTGCCGACTATCTCTGTCGAGGGCTTTGGCGTGGCAGCGACTGTTGGCGATCATAACTTCCTAGGGCGTGGCCTTGATGTTGCGATGTTGGGCCAGCTCACGCCATTCGATGGCGAATTCGTGATGTCCATCAAAGAACCACGCCTCCTCGATCACAGCCTTGCAATTTCAGGCGACATCTTTCATCGCATTCTCCGATATCCTGGGTTTGATGTTGCAAGCAGCGGTGCATCCACATCTCTCTCTTGGTATCGCACCCAAGCACTGCGCGTGACAACAGGTTTTTCTGCGGAGCTTGTAAACGACACAACGCATGATGTTCACTTTGCGTGGCGCAATACGCTCCGAGCAGAGTTGGTTCTGGGCCCCGATACGATCAGTGGCACTCTTTTTGCTTCTTACGCAGGTATTGCCACGGGCTCGCAATTAGCTTCTGCAATGTTTGGGTGGACCTTTAGCTCAACGTTATGTTTGGCATCGTGGCTGTCAATCAAGGCACGCACCAAGATGGCGTTGCTTGCCAACATCGAGGGAAGGCGCCTTGCTGCTGCAGATCGCTTTTTTATCGGCGGGCAGGGCTCTGTGCGCGGATATTTGCCACGCGTGATCACATCGGGGCCACTAGGTGGAACCAAATTGTGGGAGCATGGTATTGAAGCTCGTCTGTCGTCGGGAAGAGATGCTTCCTTTGCACTGCTGCTATTTAGCGACGCCGGAAATGTATTTGATGAAGCAATACCCTGGTTTAGCGGTGGGCTCTTTTGGTCCGCTGGTTTTGGCGCGGTGCTGAAGACGCTGGACTTGCCCGTTAAGGTCGAGGTTGCGTTTCCGCTTCGTTCTGTGCCGCCAGCGTATGCAATTCCGCTTGATATTTATGTCGGCGTAGAATCGGATTTTTAGTTATAATAAAGGGAGAGGAGCCAAAATGGTGGAGACCCACAGGCGAGTAGAAAGGCGTTCGATTATTGGCACCGGAATGGCGACCGATGAAGAGCGCATTCGGGAGATCGAAGAAGAAGCTGCGCGGCGCGAGCGCGCAGAACGCAAAGCGCCTAAGGCTAAATTTGGGCAGGTGCTAAAGGAGAAATCAGAATCGCCACCCTCTCCCAAAAGCTAGAGAGGGATTCGATGTGCGGCCTATTCTTCTTCGCCTGCTTGGGCGACATCATAGGCTCCCAGAGCCTCCAGAAGCTCTTCCAAAGTGTCTGTCGTGCCCGACGATTCCAGGCTAATGGTCACTCGGTTACCGCGTGCCCGGGCAACTGGCGTATCGTCCCAGTCGACGTCATCGCGATTGAGCGCATAGTCATCTGTCGAAACGCCAAAATCTTCGAAGAAATCAGGCGCTTCGTCTGGATCACCTTCCATAATCCAGTTAAACCAGTTGTTCAACGCCTTGGCCACGTGCCGCGCGGTTTCTTCCGTATCAAACGTACCCAATATTTCTACTTCATCCATGTACCTGATTCTCCCAACCGAACTTGTGCATAAAAGTCAGTGTTTAAGAAAGCATGTTACAAATGGAAGTTGCAAGAGAGATCACGAAAAAAAATGTCAGGATTTAGAGAGCAAGCGATTGGCTTCTTCTTCCAATGCAAAACGGCGAAACGTGTGCCGCGCATAGAGAGTCTGCTTGGCAAAGGTACGCGGGCTAAAATCGAGAGGAAAATAGGCATCCTTCTCACTCACAAAAAATTCTTTGAGCACGCCATCTAAGTAGTCAATCAAGAGCCCAAGTGCGCCCTCCAGTTGCTCACCTTCGATGTTCTCTGCAAACAGCTCAAACACATGCGCCTCGTCAAGCGTGCCGACGCGCGCTTCGACATGCGCTGCCCGATTCCCCGTAGAGGCGTTGATACGAATCGCTTCGTCTGGTTCTAAGAATCGCTTAAACCGCGTTTGCAATAACGACTCGATATCTTTCGTCAGCGCGGGATCAATTGCATCGGGTGTTTCTGGAAGCAAAGCCATGGTTTGGTTGATATAGCGACTATGCGCATCGTAAAAGAGAGTATCCAATGGATTTTGCTCGCAGCTGAGGCATTTTTAGGGCCTGATGCCAGCAAGCAGCCAGCCGCCCGGCCAAACCTATTGGAGCTCTTTGGCGGCCCAAGCGTTGGCAAGACCACTCTGGCGCTTGAAGCTGCAGAAAGCCTAAAGGCGCGCGGCTCAAATGTGGTGTGGTTCGATGTAAAAGGTGATTTGTCCAGCGCGGACCCCGCGCTCTTGATCTGTCGTCCCGCCTGCGCAGAGGACGCGATAGAGATGATCGAACAGCTTTGCAAGAGTGGCGCTATCGACGCCATGATCATTGATCCATTTTCAGCGCTGGTTCCAAAAGCAGAAAGTGCAACCAGCATCGGGCAAGACACGAGCAAGCTGAAAGCGCTCTTTTTTCAAAAAGCGGTGCAGCAAATTGCCCTCGCAGCCTGGCAGAGTCAAACACAAATTATCCTTGTAAATGAAAATGGCCCAGAACGGGCCATGATGCAAAACACACTGCAGTCTTACTGCCGCACCCAAGTTGAAATCAAGGGCGCAGATAGTGATTACACGTTTTTGACAATGATTTGATCGCGATCAAATCTGACGCGAACATATCCACCTTTGTTGGTGCCAAGCGGAGCCAATGGCAATCGCAAGAATGGCCCACCTGCATGGATTTTCTGCGCCTTATACAAGCGCTCCTGGCCAGACATTGGCACAGCACGCCCACGCACACCTGGTCCGTGGTTTTCGGCTATATACTTGTCAAGCGCATCTGTCTTCTTGCCTGCGGTCTTCAGCTCTTTGGCTGCCTTACGCAACAAAGACGCAATGTTTTTACGCCCTTCCAAGAGGCGCTCCACGCCGTCGATGCCTTCAATCAAAAATGCAATCTGGATGTCTTTAAACGACACCAGGGTGCGCTTCGTTAGCTTTTTCTCTGTTACTTTTTCCATCTCATTAACCTCTAAATTCATGCAACGGAGCCATCCTATACAAGTAATAAAATAAATCAAGCCCCAAAATGCATTACTGGTTAAAAAAAATACCTACATAGATTTTGCAAAGGCCGTCTTCAGGTCCCCTAACAAATCTGTCACATCCTCAATACCCACCGATAGGCGGATGAGCCCATCGTCTATGCCAAGCTGTGCGCGGATTTCAGGTGGCACAGCGGCATGCGTCATCAGGGCAGGGTGTTCAATTAGGCTCTCGACGCCACCTAAACTCTCCGCGCAGGAGAAAAGCGTCGTTGCACAAAGAAACCGCTTGGCTTGCTCAAGGCCACCTTTAATGACAAAGCTAATCATGCCCCCAGGCCCGCGCATTTGCTTGATGCATAGGGCATAATCCGGATGGCTGCTTAAACCAGGATAGTAAACCCGCTCAACAGCCGGATGTTTAGCAAGAAAATCAGCTACTTGCAAGGCGTTTTCCACATGGCGTTGCATGCGCACATGCAGCGTTTTTAGGCCCCTAAGCACCAGGAATGCATCCATTGGGCTGGGTACAGCTCCAACTGCGTTCTGGATAAAAGCAATTTGCTTGGCGAATGCAGGAGAGTTTGTCACAACTGCTCCACCAATCACATCGCTGTGGCCACCCATATATTTTGTTGTTGAATGCACAACCAAATCTGCACCAAGCGCCAAGGGCTGCTGCAGATAGGGCGTAGCAAAAGTGTTATCTATCGCCACCGCAATATTGCGCTTTTTCGCTAGTGCGCAAACTTTTTCGATATCGATCAACTTCAACATTGGATTGGTTGGCGTTTCAATCCAGACCAGCTTGGTATTTGGCAAAAGAGCTTTGTCTAGCGCTTCTGCCTTATGAAAGTCGACGAACGTTGTCGTGATGCCTAGGCGTGCGAAGACTTGTGTCATGAGGCGATAAGTTCCGCCGTATAAATCGTCTACTGCAACGATGTGATCGCCAGCGCTCAGGCACATCAAAATTGCGGACGTTGCGGCGCAGCCAGAAGCAAAACAAAAACCATATTGCCCACCCTCGAGCGCAGCAATGTTCTCTTCGAGCGCTTTTCGCGTCGGATTTTGTGTGCGCGAGTACTCATACCCTTTGTGTTTGCCGGGGCCATCTTGTACATATGTCGACGTGAAGTAGACTGGTGTCATGATTGCACCAGTTTCTAAGTCGGGTTTTTGTCCGGCGTGAATACATTGGGTGGCAAACTTTGTTTGTTCGATCATAGACTATGTTGAGAAAACATTTTTCTCGCTTTTTGTAAATGGAGCATGACGATGACAAATCTAAAAAACAAAACAATCGTGATCACGGGTGCAAGTCGCGGAATTGGCCGAGCCATCGCTTTGAAATGCGCCCACGATGGAGCTAACATTGTAATTGCCGCAAAGACATCGGATGTTCATCCGAAGCTCTCGGGTACAATTCACACTGTTGCCAAAGAAGTGGAAGACGCGGGTGGTCACGCGTTGGCGCTGCAGGTGGATGTGCGTGAGCCCGAGCAGGTCGCGCACATGGCGAAACAGGCAGCGGAGCGTTTTGGTGGGATTGATATTTTGGTGAACAACGCTGGTGCCATACGTCTGACTGGGACTGCCGAGACGCCTCCACGGTCGTTTGATTTGATGATGCAAGTGAATGTGCGGGCAACATTTTTGTGTGCGCAGGCGTGTTTGCCGTATTTGTTGAAGTCTGCCAACGCGCATATTTTGAATCTCTCACCACCGATTAGTTTAGATCCGCGGTGGCTGCAAAACAATGTGGCTTATACCATCACCAAATATGGGATGAGCTTGTGCACCGTCGGCATGGCGGCGGAATTTCGCGACCAGGGCATCGCGGTGAATTCGCTGTGGCCGAGGACCATTATTGCGACGGCAGCGATTAATATGCTGATGGGCGAAGAGGGGATGTCGACGAGTCGCAAGCCGGAGATTGTGGCCGATGCGGCTTATACCATTTTTACGGGGCCAAAGATGGAGCTGACTGGGCAGCTTTTGCTCGATGAAGATGTGCTTAAAAAATACGCTGGCGTGACCAACTTTGATCAATATGCCAGCGTGCCGGGCAGCCCCTTGGCGACGGACTTTTATGTGGAGTAGCCATCGCGAATAATTTTGATCGTATCGGGCAGTCTTGGCAGCGAGACGGTGAAGCCAAATACGCTGCCGCCGGCCGAGCCATGCAGATGGTATATGCGCCCGCTATTAAACGATTCGACAATGCGGCGAGAGACCCACAAGCCCAGACCATGGCCGCCGCCGGCTTGCAGCCTGTCTGCGTCGATTTGCGAATAGGGTTGAAACAGGCGATCGCGCATTGCGTCTGGGACACCGGGGCCTGTGTCGCTGACGCGGATGGCCAGAACTTGAGAGGGCACACCAAGATATTGTGCGACCAGTTCTGCAAGCTCCTGTTGGCCCTGGCCCATCACGACCAAGATGGTTGCCAATACCTGCCCGTCATGTGCGGGATCAGGTGTAGTATCGATCATGACGGTGACGGTGCCACCGCTTGGTGTGAATTTGATGGCATTGTTCACCAGATTGCGCACAACGCGGTGTAGCAAGTGGAGATCGCCGACAAGTCTACTCTGCATCCCACTATTTGTTGCTTGCGGCAGCTGAAGTGTCACCCCGCTTGACCGTGCGCGACCTTGCATGGAACGGCCGACGGGCATCAACAAATTGGCGGGTGTGAAAACCATATCCTCGAGGGGAAAGTTGCCATTCACGTTGCCGCTTTGCATGTGGTTTAGTACACGCAAAATCGCGCTGACCTCACCAAGGCTCGCATGAATATCTTCTAGATATTCTGCGTTTACATCCGATGTTGGATCCAATCGAATTGTCGGGATAGTTCGGTGAATGACTCCTAAATGCGTCATGAGTTCTGGAAAGGGGATGGTTGGCAAAGAAGGCCTGGAGTGCGAACTCCGTAAATTGGCGAGGGCACTATTCCGCAATTGGGCAATTTCGCCGACAGACTGTTCCACCCTTGCAACCAAGCCCTGGTTTATGTCCGGCGCGCTGCGCGGATCAAGCACCAATAGGCTGACCAAAGTTATGGCGTGGATCGCATTACCCAAGTCATGAAATTCGCCAGCATAAAATGCTTGGAGCGTAGCCATATCTATCATTGTTGTGCGAACAACAGGTTGTGATTGCACTGGCCGTGTTTGAGGAGGAGCCGCATCCATCACCTGTGCCGCGGGCCCAGCAGTGGCAGCGGTTGTGGTAGCCGGTGGTAAGTGCGAAACGTTCGATCGGCTCCTGCTGGAACATGCGGCGAGACAATCCAGACAAGCCCGACATGCATGTGACTGCGCTGCTAATGAAGAAACGATTAGAAAAGAAAATAGAATTGTTTGCGTATATGACATATATGAACACCATTTAATATATTCGAATGAATATAGATACTTTATGCTAAATAGCAAGCGGGCATGTCCCCTGGATAGCATCATCGAGCTCCAAGGATCGAAACGCGCCACTGTATCGGATGATTTCTGGCAGATCCTGAAATTCAGCCCATAGTGGCTGGGCACGCGTTGGCAACTATCGGAGTGCAGCATGAATCTGAAGTACCTGACGACCAGAACCTTTGACCAGTTTCTGTCCCCAGGTGGTAGCGGCCAATGGTTTGTCTACCAGGCCAGACTTGGTAATTCGCAAACCAGCTTCTAAGCACGCAGGCTTTATTGCTGTGACGACATGCACGAGTTCCGCCGATGGCAATTGCTGACTTTCGTTGAGCAAAATGCGAAGTGATGCATTCGGTTTCGCCAAGCGAGCAATCTTCTTCATAATATCCACGCGCGGCTCGATGACCGCCTTAAGCAGAGAACCCCATGGATAGTTGATGGTGACGATATCGGCAAATCCCCTTAGTTCTTTGGGCAGTTGTTCTGCGGCACAAAGAATAAATAGTGCATTGCTGACGCCACCACGTGCGGGTTTACGCGCAGCCCTGCGCGAGGCGTCGGCCAATCCATCGAGAGATGCATCGATACCGATACACAAGGTGTCGGGATGCTGCTTCGCGTAGTCCAAGACGAAGCGACCGTCACCGGTACCGATATCGACCAATGTCTAATGTCATTGGTCGGAGCGGTGGAAGACTTCGAGGGGGGAGATGGGTTTGGTGGTTTTGCCGGTTACGATATGCATGGAATATAACTTAGGCATTTGAAGTCGGGCGTCAAGCCCAGCTAATATGGAACCAACACATTTTTGAGCATCGGAAAGTGCTTTTTGTTGCGTGTGACGAGCGTGGCATGGCAGGTATAGGTTGTTGCTGCAATGATGCAGTCGGCGAGCCCGGAGCCGTGGCTAGGTCCATACTTACGTCGGTATTGCCCTGCGGTTTTGGCGATAACCTCGTTTACGGGGGAGATCTGAAAAAAGTGCAGAAAGGCTGCTAGCTCAGTTTCTTCATGGGAGGTTCTTGCGCCGACATAGAGTTCAGCGACTGATATGGCGGAGATAAGGGCGTTGTCGATGTTGTCGAAAAACGCGACAGCTTTTAGCTGGCCACGTAAGAAGTCGATGAGAACATCTGTGTCGAGAAGGAATTGGCTCATCGATCCCATTCTTTTCTGAGCTGCCTAAAATCTGGAAGATCGGTTCTGTCTTGCCACATTCCCTTTGCTTTGGACAAAATGGATTGACGCTTTGCAATGCTAGGTCTTGCAAACATACCATCGATGGCGTCACGAACCAGTTGGCTTTGTGACTTTCCGGTCTCTGCGGCCATTTGGGCCAGCAAGGAATGTTCTTCTTCCGTAATGTAGACTTGAGTGCGCACCATGTATACATTATATGATGTATACATGGTTTGCACAAGAACTAGCCACGAATTGCCACCTATCCCTGCGCCATCCCAGCCGCCAGCAGGTTCAGGAGCTTGATTACCGCCGGTGTAAGTACTGAAGACGATGCATCGCTGCCTTTAGCCTCTTGCGGCTTACCCTTTTGCACAGCCATCTTGTCCATAGTGGGTTCCTCCGCTATCGACTGGCACAGCTCCAGACTGGCGATGCCGCTTTTAACGGCGGCGCGGCATTTGATGTAATCGTCTGCCTTGCCCTCAAGACTTCGGAAACCTGGTTCATGATCTGCCGCAAAGATGGCCTCGAGATCTTTTGTGAAATTGGCATCCTGCGTATATTTGTCGTTTGTGAATCCATATTTCTTTAAGAAAGAAGGAACTTTTTCTTCAAACAACATCCCGCGTTTCGCCCATGTTTCGAATCCTTCGAATCTCACCATACGTCCATCGCCAATGCGGTTGAACATCGCTTTCAATTTTTCACGCGTAAAAGGATCTTTAACAAATTCAGGATCGAAAAAGTCGATGTTGCCGCTAAAAACAATTTTGATTTGTGACACGTCTACAGGCACACCAAAGTAGGGAAACTCAAACGTTGTTTTTCCGGTGTCGAGAAGATCGAGTAGGTAGAACACAAACTGTGGGTCCTGGGCAATCCTACCATCGGCTTCGTCAAGAAAAATCACTGGATTTTTTGCGCCGGACTTGATGATCCCTTCCAAAATAAGTCCGGGTTTTTCTAAGGAGCCAAAGATCTCTTCCGTTGTTTTACCATTCAATACAAGCTCAATAAAAGGCGAGCCAAGAGCCCCCGACAAAACCTCACGCGCGGCAAATGTTTTGCCGGCGCCAGCTGGACCATAAAAGTAGGCCGCAGTTTTTCGCACGGTGCCAGACAGCTTGCTATCTTCGCAAAGGCCTGTGACAAAACGGAACAGTTTATTTTTAGTAGACTTTTGGTACCAGTGAATTTTCTTGCTTACCGCAGCCATTCTTTCAGGCGAGCAGTCTAAGGGCGTCACTTTTTTCGGATAATCCAGCACGGTTTTGCTGAATTGAATTACTTCCTCCTCACTTGCGGCCGCTTTTTGGTCAAGCTCAGCTCGACCCTGTTCGCTATACGCATCCTGTGGTCTTAGCGCAAAGCGCCCCCTTGCAAGTTGCTGTTCTACGGCGCTCCGGAGTTCCACAGCGACGGCTGGTTTTTCCTTTACATAGCGAAGTTCCATCGCTTGCAGCCTATCTTGCGTACTGGTCTCCAAGTTGAGCCACGCCCGCATTAGGTTGTTCAGGTTTTGAAGTAAAACAACCGCTTTCATTCCAATGGAGCTGA
>JABDBI010000019.1 GCA_013288705.1 Methanobacteriota archaeon
AGCTGCAATGGGCGTGAGGCTAAGAGGTCCTTCAACAGGAACCCACATGGATAGAAGTTGCTTTAAGCTGTCCATTGCTTTTTCCGTCTTTCCCAAGTCCAATTTGCAAAAAGAAAAATTCCGAGAAGCAAAACCGTGAGCGCAGCGCCAGCACGCATCACACCAAACACATACACGCCATATTTGTGGCTATCAGGTTCGTAATGAAAACAGCTCATCACGATTCTGTCTACCACCGAACCAATCTTTCCCGATGCAGCATCGATGAGCGCAAACTTGAGATCCTTCGGAGCGTACTGAATGCCGTAGAGCACCCGACTCAGCACACCTTCGGGGGACACAACAAAAATCCCTGCTGAATGCGCGTATTGGCCACCACGCGCGTCCCACTTGAAGCCAAAGCCCACTGCGTCGGCCAAGCGCTTGATGTTTGCTTCATCTCCAACGTGAAATATCCATCCATTCGGGTCGTTGCCTGTACCAAGTGTGCGCACATAGTTTGCGCGCTTCGCTGTCGCGAGCGCAACATCTTCTTTGGGGTTGATGCTAAATGACAGGACCCGATAGTCTTGGCCAAGATGAAGCGACAGAGCCATGGCAGCTTCGTGATAGCCGTTCATGACGAGATTACACAGCATCGGGCAGCTGTAGTAGCCGAGCGTCATGATCAATGGCTTGCCATCTTTTTTCAGATAGTCGCCGAGGAGCACATCCTGGCCGAGGTGGTTTTTGAACCTGGCATCTTTGGGTAGCTTTGCTCCACGCTTGTCTACTATCTCGGTGCCTTCCATTTTTTGAGGCACAAGCAAGCTTCCCTCGCCATCGGCAAATGCTGACAGGGAGACAAAGAGAAGCAACATGTAGACAGCAACTCGTTTCATTTGCCCACAATTTGCACAAGACGATTCATAGCCTCGTCAATAGAAATATGTTTCTTTCCTGGCAAAACGCCCGTCTGCCCGCTGAGCACCGACTGCTCAAAGCCCCGAAGCTCCGTCAATTCCACCGACTTGGCCTCACCGACGCGTATCATCTGCTCCGACTCCACCGCGTCGCGAAAATAAAAAGTGAGCGCTGAGATAAACACCAGCAACGCGATGACAAAAACAAAGAAGTTACCCCAAATGATCAAATTGGCCTTGGGTGTCACATCGTCGGCAGACGCGTTCTCAGATACGTATTCTTCTTCGTGCTCTTGATTCATCTCTTTACAACCCTTAGAAGTTCTCGAATGCCAAAGACTCATTCATGCGTGGATCCCCAACCGGCGCAACGCGATTCCTCACCAGTATGAACGCAACGCAGCCCATATAGATAAACAACATGCCAATAAGGCTCAGCAAATCACCTTGCGTGATTTCCATATGAGGCACTTCCTCTGCGTGCGCGCCGTAAGTCGGTAGCATCAGCCAATACAGATCGAGAAAATGGACCACCAAGATGTAAAAGCAAGCCAGCGTGAGCGCAAGCCGGTTGCGCTTCACATGCCGCGACATCAATATGAAAAATGGCACAAAGAAATTGGTGATGGGCAGCGCGTAAGATACAAAACCCCACCCATGATTCAAGCGGTGCGCGTAAAATTCCACTTCCTCGGGAATGTTGGCATACCAATAGAGCATGAACTGACTAAAGCCGATATAAGTGGAAAACACCACAAACGCAAACATCAGCTTACCGAGATCTTGGTAATGTTCCGATGTAATATCAGCCTTCAGCACACCGGCATTTTGTAGCCCCAAACAAATCAGCGTCATAAAAGCCAGGCCAGACAACAAACATCCAGCGAAGAAATACACCCCGAAGATAGTCGAATACCAATGCGGCTGCAGCGACATAATCCAATCGAAAGACGCAAACGTCACCGTCAACGCAAACAACAAAATCGATGGAGCACTCATAAACCACATCTTGCGCGTGTTCTCGGGGAGCTTGCCTTCATCTTGCGCGACAGACGTGCGATAAAACCAAACTCCAATCACCATCCACACCACCAGGTAAACCGCAGAACGGCTGAGCATAAATGGCAGGTTCAGATAGGAAGCTTTGCGCATCAGCGCGATATCATTCGGGTCAATGTGTGCCCAAGGAAATAAACTTCCAGCTGTCCAAGCAATGGGAATAAAAAGCAGCGCAAAAAGCGGCATCACCGCCATGCCAGCCTCGGCGACACGCCTCACCACCACCGACCACCCGGCTCGCGTGAGATGTTGAATGATCACAAACACCATACAACCAAGTGCAATGCTGAGCACCGACACAAACGAGAACAAGTAGCTGTACATGGCGCGCTCGGGGTTTTGGTTATAACCCAGGGCCCACGCCACTAGACACGCTGCTCCGAGTGCCAAACAAACAAAAGGCGCCTTGTGCCAAAAACTACTTTGTGGAATCCGTGTTTCCATCACAAAAGCTCCTTCACCCATTCACCATCGACATCCTGGCTCAACTGCAGAGCCCTGATGTACACTGCAATCTCCCGACGCCTTTGCGGCGGAATCTGATGTTTGTAAGACGGCATGGTCCGAATACCGTTGGTTATGACATCAACAAAATGCTGGGTCTTTTGCGTGTGCATATAATCGCTGTGCAAATTAGTCGGCTTAACCGCCAAACGTCGCCCAACCATGCCATCGCCATTGCCCGTTTGCGAATGGCAAGGGGCACAATAAATATTGAACTGTTCACGGCCGCTCTCGAGTGCAGCCTTCGTCCATACAAGTGGAGCATCCTCATTCAAATGCCCGCGCGCCACCGTGCCTTCTTCGATGGGCCGCATGTCACGCGTATCAGCAAAGAACTTGCTTTCCCGATAGGGCTTATACTTATGCTGGGTATACATGTTGAGTTCCGGGTGCACAGGCGACTTGTCGGTAGTCCAACCTCGACAACCATTCACTCCGAGGAGAATCAACATTGTAAGGGTAACAACGCGCATATCAATTCTCCAACACTTCAAAATGCGAAGCACCGGCACTCTTCAACAAGCTTTGCGTCTTGTTCATGTCGAAAGCAGGATCGGAGGACTCGATCACAATGAAAAACTTATCGTCGGTGGCGCGCTCAAAAGCTTTTGACGAAAATGTCGGGTGATTCCACGTGGGCAACCGATTCAAAAAGAACATGCCAAACGCCGTGGTCAGTGCGCTAAACAAAATCGTCACTTCGAACATCACCGGGATGAACGCCGGAATACTCCATGTTGGCTTGCCGCCAATGTTGAGCGGATAATCATATGCCGACACCCAAATCATAAACCAAATCGCAAGCGTTGCACCGGTGGTTCCTGCCACGAGCACCATCCACGGCAACACGCTCGGCTTTAGCCCCATGGCTTTGTCGAGGCCGTGCACGGGGAAGGGTGCATGGGCGTCCCATTTCTTGTAACCGGCATCACGCACTTTCTCACACGCATGATAGATGTCATGAGTCGTCTCAAACTGTGCAAGCACGCCCCACACTGTTTTGTTATCCATCATGTTTTTCACCCCAATGCGGATTTGCCATCGGCAACACTGCTTTGACTTCCGACATGGCAATCGCCGGCAGATAGCGAATAAAAAGCAAAAACAGCGTAAAGAACAGCCCAAACGAACCCAGCAAAAAGAGCCCGTCAAAGATCGTCGGCTGATAATAGTGCCAACTCGATGGCAAGAAATCTCTGTTCAACGAGGTCACGGTGATGACAAAGCGCTCAAACCACATGCCGATGTTGACGAAAATCGATAACACAAAGCTCACAGCAATGCTGGTACGCAGTTTCTTAAACCAGAAGAGCTGCGGTGTAATCACGTTGCAAGTTACCATGGTCCAGTAGGCCCATGCATAGGGGCCGAACGCGCGATTAATAAACGCAAACGATTCGTATTCGTTGCCGCTGTACCAAGCGATGAAAAACTCCATCGCGTAGGCATAACCGACCATGGTTCCGGTCACGAGAATAATTTTGTTCATATTCTCGATATGCTTCATGGTCACGATGTCTTTGAGTCCGAGCCATTTTCTGGCCGGGAGCATCAACGTTTGCACCATCGCAAATCCGGAGAAAATCGCACCGGCAACGAAATAAGGTGGGAAGATGCTGGTATGCCATCCGGGTAGCTGCGCAACGGCAAAGTCAAACGACACAACGCTGTGCACCGACAGCACCAGCGGCGTCGCAAGCGCTGCCAGGAGCAGGTAAGCACGCTCGTAATGCAGCCAGTGACGCATGGATCCGCGCCAGCCTAGTGCAGCGATGCCATAAGCATACTTGGCGATGTTGTTCTTCGCCCGATCACGCAAGGTGGCAATATCGGGGACCAATCCCACATACCAGAACACCAGCGACACAGTGAAATAGGTGCCGACCGCAAACAAGTCCCATAGCAAAGGCGAACGAAAATTGGGCCACATATCCATCTGATTTGGCACCGGGAACAGCCAATAGATGGTCCAGATACGGCCGACGTGAATACCCGGAAAAATACCGGCGCAAATCACAGCAAAGATCGTCATGGCTTCGGAGTAACGATTAATCGACGTACGCCACTTTTGCCGAAGCAAAAACAAGATGGCGCTAATCAGCGTACCCGCGTGACCAATACCAACCCAAAACACAAAGTTGATGATGTCGAACGCCCAAAACACGGGGTTTGAGTTACCCCAAATGCCGATGCCTTCCCAAATGAGATAGCCAATCAAGCAAACAAACATGGCCGCTATTGAGGAGGCGCAGGCAAAGCCAATCATCCAGCCACGTGGCGTTTGCAAAAATGGCGTCTCGGCCATCTGGCAAACTCTCTCGGTGATGGAATGAAAGTCTTGTGGTCCACGAATCAGCTCTTCGCGTTTGACCAAATCCTCGGGGAAGACCATATCTCCCCGGGCTATACCGCCCACCATCTCGGGCTGCATTTGCGCTGCTTTTACTACCATTACACAAGCTCCGGATTCGGGTTCGTGAGCTTCGCCAAGTAAGACGTACGCGGCCTTGTGTTGAGCTCATTAAGCAGATCGTAGTTACGATCCACTTGCTTGAGCATCGTCACACGGCTCTTCTCATCGTTTAGGTTGCCAAAGATAATTGCTTCCGTCGGGCAAGACTGCGCACATGCAGGAGTCACGACACCATCTGGCAAGGCATTCTTGTCTTGATGATTGCGCGTCGCGGCAATCTTCGCTTCCTGAATACGTTGTACACAATAAGTGCACTTCTCCATAACGCCGCGGTAACGCACCGTCACATCGGGGTTTGCCTGCATCTCGAGTATTCTTGTGCGCGCTTTATTTTCTGGATCCACATACAAATTGCCGCTATGCGAAAAGTCAAAATAGTTAAATCGGCGCACTTTATAGGGGCAGTTGTTGGCGCAATAGCGTGTCCCAACGCAACGGTTGTAAGTCATGACATTCAGGCCTTCCTTGTCATGCGTCGTCGCTGCCACTGGGCATACTGGTTCGCAAGGAGCGTTCTCGCAGTGCATACAAGCGACGGGCTGCTGGATAGCCGTTGGATTCTCCACATCTCCGGAGAAGTACCGGTCCACGCGAATCCAGTGCATCACACGCCCGCGCATCGCCTGTGTACGGCCGACGACGGGAATGTTGTTCTCTGCTTGGCACGCGACCACGCACGCATTGCAACCAATACACGCGGTGAGGTCAATGACTTTGCCCCATTTATTGAGGTCGTAGGTCCAAGGCGTTGTAACCTGCAACGGCATCAGCTTCTTCGGATCCCCTTCCTCGCGGAACAGATCTTCTGGTAGCCCTTTCTTCTTCGTGTAACCCGGAT
This sequence comes from Methanobacteriota archaeon, assembly GCA_013288705.1. GTDB lineage: Bacteria > Myxococcota > UBA727 > UBA727 > JABDBI01 > JABDBI01. Next base: position 5,777 of record JABDBI010000019.1, read on the forward strand.
CGTCTTGGTACTGTTTAACCGTCGTTTCACGCGCGGGATCCCGGCTCTGCATCGAAAACGTCGTGATTTCCTGCACCGCTTCGGCGTTCATTGCGAACTGCTCTTGCGTCGTTGCAAGCTCGATGGTTTTTCCGGTTAGCTTGAGCTTGCAGCCGCCGGCATAACGCCCGCCGTCTTTGGGCAAAAGCGGAAACATATCGACACCAACATCGGTGCCTATCACGCCAGCGGCCTTTCGGCCGTAGCCGAGAAACGCCACAACGCTGTAGTCGGCCAAGCCTGGCATCACAAACGTTGGGGTTTTTACTGACTGGCCGTTGAGAGTCAGCTCTACCTCGTCAGCCTCGTAGATGCGCTTGACCATGCAGCTCTTGATGCCCAGCTCTCTGGCGAGTTTTGGCCCGACCAAAAGAGCATTGTCCCAAACCAGCTTGGTCATCGGGTCGGGCATTTCTTGCAGCCAGCCTAAATTTGCAAAGCGACCGTCGAGCACGGAGTAATCATTTTTGAAAAGAATCTCGAGACTGTCTTTCGAGGGCGATACTTCCGACGGGACACTCATTTTCGGCAGCAGCTCCAACAATGAAATCGCTGAAACAGACTTTTCTGGCTCTGCCGACTGCGCCACAAATCCATCATGCAATGTCTTACGCCATACTGCATCAGCAGCCAACAAACCGCCCGGCTGCCTCCATGTCTCCTGCACCAGATCATGGCCTTTGCTTTTCGACAACGCCCCGATCTGCGCCAAGATCTCGATCCCCGAGCGACTATGATAGAGGGGCGCGATCAAAGGCTGTGAAATCGAGATGGTACGATCATATGCATACCCATCGCCCCAGGACTCGAGAAAATGTGTCTGTGGTAAGTGCCACGAAGAAGCTAGACCCGTCTCATCTTCATAGAGACCCACATGAATTTGTGTCGACACTTTGCTGAGCGCCTGTGCAAACTGCAAGGCTCCGGGTGCTGAATAGACTGGATTTACATCAACCATCACCAGCGTTTTCACTTCGCCAGCATTCATCTTCTTCACCAGGCTCTCAAGCCCGGCAAATCCCTTCGCGATAGAAGCATTTAGAACAACATGGCTTACACCAAATGTTTTTCCTACACCTCCAAGTACGACGTTGAGCACATGGCCTAATCCCTGCGTCGCCTCAGATTGATTGTCACCCACCACAACAAGCGCTTGCCCTTGATTTTTCAGCAAGTCTTTCGCGAGCGCAGCAACAAATCGCGCGTCAAACTTTTTGGTTGTAACAAGCGAGGCAACGAATTTTCGTTTTGCCTCCTCACCACCAAGCAGACTTGGCCACGGGGCATTTTGTTTTTGCACAAGCTCTGCCGCAAGTACTTTCAAAAAGTCCAGCCCGTCCGACGCTGCTATCCGCAAGCGGTGATCAGCATTGGCGCCGGTGATGGTATATGCAGCTTCTACCGCATAGAGCCGATTCATCTGGCTCGCTTCTTTGGCCGAGCGTATTTTTCGCCCTTCACCAAATCCTTTGGCATGCAGCAAATTATCTGCACCCATGGCCAATGGATCAGCATGAACGGTCAACAGCACTTTGGCTTTTTCAAATGCGTAACGCACTCTCGCATTTTCACCAAAAACAGCCACTGCGCCGCTCCCAGCGCTGTCAATTTTTAGCGGGTCATAGGCGAACCACGTCGCATTTGGAAAGCGCTTGCTCACCTCGGTTGTGATGCGCATCGCGGTTGGTGAAACGCTCTGGTTGATCAAAAACGCCAGTCCCGTTCCCTTATCTGCCGCAAGCGAAGCAAAGTGCGGCCCGGCAAATGCATCCCAATCGCCCCACGTCATCGGCATACGCCCAGCGCCCTGCTTCTTCATCGGCACGCGCGATCGATCCGGATCATACAGCTCTAAGATCGACGCCTGCATATGCGCACTCGCCCGACCATTGCTCGCCGGATGCTCCGGATTGCCTTCAATCTTCGTTGGCCGCCCTTCGTGGCTTTCCACTACCACGCCAACCGCTCCGAACGACGTCGGCATCGAAGTAGCATAATAGTTAGGAATCCCCGGGATCACTTCCTCGGGCGCTTTACTATAGGGCAAAATCTTCTCGACCGGCCGCCTGCACGCCACGCCCGCGCCAGCAAGCGCTGCTGTGGCACCGAGCAGCTTCAACATCTCACGACGCTGCAATCCGGTGATTTCGCTTTCACCCTCGATAAACTCGTCGTTTGCGCGACCTTTTTTCACTTCTTCTGTGTGGTTCATCATCGATGGCACCCTGAGCAGCTTTCAATTGGTGGATGCAACATTTTCGCCTTGGCCTTGGCAACACGCAGCCACTCTTCACTCGGTTTGAAATTCATATCTGTGACTTTATCCAGCGGCCGAATATGCGATGCCGGATCGCGGTGACATTCGAGGCACCAGCCCATGCTGAGCGGCTTCTCTTGGCGCACCTTCACCATCTGATCGATACGCCCGTGACAGCTGGCACAACCAATACCTACGCTGATGTGCGCGCTGTGATCAAAGTAAACATAGTCGCCGACTTTATGAATGCGCAGCCATTCGATGGGCATGCCGGTATTCCAGCTCTCGCGCACTTTCGATAGGCTGAGCGAATCTGCTTTCACATTTGTGTGGCAATTCATGCAGGTTTGCGTGGGCGGAACGCCTGCGACTGGGCCTTTGTCGACGCCAGTGTGGCAATAGCGGCAATCGAGGCCAAGCTTACCCACATGGAGTTTGTGGCTATAGGGCACGGGCTGCTCGGGTTGATAACCCACTTCGAGGTTCCAAGGCGAGAACCAATACCAAAAAACGAAAACAACAAAACCCAAGCCCAGCACCAAAACCGCGGGTGCCGCTTTCGGGATTTGGTTGGTCCATTTTGGAAAAATTTGCGCCATGCGTTTTTCCTTGCTGATGCAACAATGCAGTTGGGTGTAAACCCGCGACGTCAATCATTCATTCGCAGCATGTGACATGCGACGAACATCCGATTTCTTTTTTTGATGTGCTGTGATCGCACGTGGGGTACGTAATTCGCTGGGTGCGGATTGACAAGTGGGAAATCTAATTCGTCCTGAATTTCCCTAAGATATAATGCTGCACGGATTCCCTGCCGTGGATTACTGCTGGCATGTCAATATTGGCTCCATGCTTAATCGCCTCTTCCACAATTTCCCACGCTTGGCCAAAGCTAATCCAGCTCTTGTCGACGTGGCTGAAGATAAGCGTCAGTGGCAGGCTCCCCGACACATATTCATTGATTACGTGGTTGGGTAAGCGATCCAGCCACAACCTAAAAACCTCCAGCGTTTTCTGAAGGCTATCTGGCGGCGGGGTTGTTGCTGTCATTTCAGACTTCATATTGCGCCCAAAGCGCAGCAAAACCTGTTTCAGAACATCCTTGTTCCCTTTGAAACTGATAATATCTGCAGCATCAATACGTCCATCCTGGACCATCTCTTCCGCGTCAATCCTCTCAAACTCAGCTCGCAGAGCGGTCGCGTCCGGAGTTGCTTCGAGCGCCGCAGCGAAGATGGTTTGCAATTCCCGCGTTTTCTCACGAACACCAGCAGGACGTTCCCCACCGTGCTCAAACAATCGCTGAATTTCTAAGATGCCTGTCGAAGATATTTTTCCGTTCAAATCATCGACGAAGTAGCTTTCAGGCGTCCTACTATCGACATAGATATCTGCCTGCAGCCCATTTGTCCGCCACAATTGAAGCGCTCTAAACGCATGTGTGATTTCTCCAGATTGCTCATACTCATGGGCAAACCTTGCCGCCAATGCCTGAAGCGTGTGTTTGAGTACATCTTCATCCATCCACATACTTTTGTCGTCGTCACTCAATTTTAAGTGCTTATGATTCTCACCAGTCAGGGCAAGGTTAATCGCGGCTTCTTGTGCGCTGATAATAGCTGCAGCAAACAGTGTCGTTGGAACATCAGGATGGCCCGCCACTTTATAGCGCCAGACACCACCAGTATCGTCTAGACATGCGAAATAATTCCTCACAATCGTCTCAGCATCCGCAGCAGTCGCCGCGGTTTCAAGCGCATACAATCGAGCTCCCACTGCAAGTGCATTACCAAATCCCTCGCTAGAGCAGCTTGAAGGCTGCGCCGTTTGATCTATAGGTGGTGCACTGTATGGTGCGGATGAAACATCCACTCCAGGAAATAGCGCCGTGACCTCGTTTCTATGTGCGCCATTTAACCCCGTGATCAACCTCTTCACAGCACGGCTATCTGCAATAAATCCACTACGCTCCCACGTCCCAAGAATACTGACTGCCGCATTCGCACGAGTGCCTGTCAGCTGCCTGTGCATGGCAATAAGTACTTGGTCGCGCATTCGTGGATCCGCTTTCATCGAAATAGCGTTCCGGCTAAGTCCGCCTGCACCGAGCACCATTTCCACCGCTTTCTGATCGCCACTCAGCAAAGCTGCAGCTAGCAGGTCTTGAGGAACTCCCTCGACGCATTCTAGATAGCCTTTCACAATATTCTGTGCAGTCTCAGTATCTCTGGTTGCTCTCAATTTTGCGAGTTGCTCTGCTTGTTTCTCTGGAGACCACTCATAGTAGCCACATCCCCACAATCTTTCCCACCACCCTGTTTTAGTTCTCACTAATTTTGGTGGCACAAAGGTATCTCGGAATATTCTCCTTATCTCATCCTTCGAAGCGGGCGATAAATCTGCCTTGCTCGTCAAGTAGCTCTCTACCGTCGTAGAGGAAAAAACCTGCCTCGCTGATAGGCCGTGGGTAGCCCAGATTTCCAAGGTGTGAAAAGCCTTTGCCCGTTCTGGTACGCTCGACCCCATCGCCATTTTCTCTGCAAGTGCATCGAGTAAATGTTCCAAGAGGTCCGGTCGCGCTGTAAAGATGATTTGGTCTTTGGTCAATGTTCGGCTTTCGAGCACGGCCTTTACTTGTTCCGGCTCGTTGGCAAAGATAGCGGGTGCCAAAAGGCCAAGCTGCTCATGGGCCGGCCTTTGCAAATATGCGTCGCTAAAACGCTGGAATTCCACTCGTGACAACAATTTTGGATCGGCTGGATCTAAAAGCAACCCAATTTTGAAAGCGGGAGCGGGCCAAGCTTTCAAAGCACTAATCTCCGTGCTGAAGTTTGGAGAGGCACTATGCGCATTCATTTCTGCCTTTATTTTCGCAGCGAACTTCTCCAGCACCTGCTTCTTTAAATCAGGGCGGTTCTTAAACTCCATTTCATCTGCGCTGAGCTTTCCGCTCGTTACTACCTTCGTCACGACTGCTGGATTGCCGTTCAGAAGAGCGACCGCAAGCACATTCGTCGAGATGGTTTGGGCTGACTTCCCCCCAAAAATCGACAGATAATACCAAGGATCGCCTGGCACTACATAGTTTAGATCCTTGCCAGCTTGGTTATCTCGACAATACAGATATTTATCCAGCGCTTTGTCATCTATCGTCGTTGCTTGCGCAAATTCGCCCAATTTTTTTCCTGTACTTTCATCTGACGTATAATCTTCACAAAGTACCTTATCGAAGACGTCGCTCCAGGGGAAACTCCTGCCGACAAACAGCTGGCGAATCTTATCTCTGTTCTCGATGCCAGGAGTTTTTAACTTATCCGCAAGTGTTTTCCTGATACGTGCAAGCAACTCCCTATCATGGGTGAATTTCAAATCATCGGAGGTAAACTTTCCGCTATCCAATACTGCTTTTACTGCCTCTGGTTGATAGCTAATAATTGCTGCAGCCAGGAGATTGGTTGGAGGATTGGAAGATCTAAACAATTTCCAAAACCAGTGCCTCTCCGGTGGCAGCACGATGGTGTTCGCATCGGCCCCCGCGCAAGCCAGATATTGTTCTACAAGTGTTTTCGCAGCACTCCCATCAGTCGCGCTCTCGAGAGACCATAGATGTGCTTTGCAATCGTCAGTGACAGCGGCAAAGGCCCCTTCGGCAAACAACATCAATGACAATAGTAGAAAATAATTTTTCATAATAGCTTACCAATATTTCAACCCATTTTCTAAGGTTGTAATCCCGGCCTGAACGGTTGCCACAGGCTGCTCTGTTTTAATTAGGTTGATCAAACTATTTAGTTCGCTAATTTTGCTCTCAACAAAACCTTTGTAAGAAGTATTTTGCTGCATGATTCTTGCCAAAAGCCAAGTCACATCCCGCATTCTCTCGACGGATTCTCTCAGCGCTACAGGCAAAACCTTCTGCTGTATGGTGGTATATTCACCCCAGAAATATCCAGGTGTTTTAGTTGTGACAGAAAACCCGGTGGTTAAGAGCTCGCTCAAATCATGTCTTAGCCCATTCAGGTGAGCCTTGATACTACCTGCGGCGTTCCCGAGAACGGTCATATGCAGGCGCGCTTCCCTATCAAAGCTATCGACCACGGAGCTCATCGCGGCATATTGTCCCATGTTGATTGTCTCTGGAGTGGCAGCGCCCGGTTGGCCAAATTTCTTTAAGGCGTCTACATAGTTTTGCAGGGGCAACATCTTAAGCTTAAACTGACCCAGGTCAGCCAAGTCAAAACGCTTGTTGCTGTTCATTAGCGTCGCAAGCCCATGCATCGCATCGATCTTCTGTATGCATCGAACACGGCTATCGGCTATTGCCGCACCGACTGCGGCTGGCACTGCACCCTTCAACTCGGTTAGCTGTTGAAGAAGCCCATCTAGCGCCTTGGTCTGTATTGCGAGCAAGGGCAAACTGATTACCGACGACAGGTGGGTAAACTGTGCAGCAAACGCACTATCGCTGGCATTTCTTTCAAGCTTGGATTCAATATCTTCAAGGACCAGGAAACCCGGCTCAAGAGCTCTGATTGCTTGTGCATCTGCTGCTTCCGGGTAGCGTCCGATGACATACACATTTCGCGCTAGATAGTCGATCTTAGACCGCAGCGTGGCAGCCCAGAGTTTATCTTTGCCACTGCTTGCGCGCGTGAACGCTGCATCAGCTTTTTGCTGTGCTCCCGCCAGCTGCGATTGCCACTCGAGTCCTTTCACACTCACTTCGCCAGCAGTTGCCATCTTGATCAGCTTGTCGAGCTTCGTCGTTATCTCGGCCGGGGGGGCACTCATTAGCGTATCGACATTCGCTTTGATGGCAGCATTTTGCCGATTCAGCTCGGCGAGCTTGTCTTTCAGGTAGACCTTCACTTTCCGCGGCCTTTCGATCGTTACTCTCCGACTTGGATCCAATGGGTTTTCCTGTAGCACAACAGTTTCTTTTTCTGTTGGGTGGTCTTCTTCCCATTCATTGAGAGCCTTTATTGATGCAGTGGCCTCAGCTAAAGCCGCTAGCTGTTGTGCCGCAGCAGCAGCGCGCGCCTGCTCATTAGCATCTAGCTTCTCAACCGTGGTGGCTATCTTCCCTGTGAGTTCGCTCAGTTCCCGAATTGCGACAGCTTGCGCCATGGTCAACTCATTCACATGGTTGAGCTTCACGCGCAAAGCATAGAGTTTGTTTGCTGCAGATTTAAATTGCCGCGCAATTCTTTCATCAAGATTATCTATATGTGCATGAATCTCATCTGCCGACTTAGCGATGTCAGCTGAAAGCCTGTTATAAATCGCTTCAACGGCCCTTTCATGCTCAGGCCGCTCCAACGTCTCAATACGCAGATTCTCCGCATACCACTCCGGAAGAAGATGCACGTTGTCGTCGATATCGCCCAAACTCACCGCGCGATCAAAGCGCGCCCGACCAAACTCCGCCGTTCTCTCAGTCTCACCAATCAATACTGGCGATTCTTTAATAGCACGCTCCCCAATTCTAGTACCTGCATTCCCCAGCTTCTTCACAATCTCCGGTGCTATAACCGCTGCAATGTCCTGTCGAGCGTGCTCGATTAGAACTCGATTGTTTCCAGAAGAAACCGCAACCGGATCCTTCAAAACGGCCAACGCTCTTTTCACGCGCTCATCATCCCTGCCCTTCTTCGCAATGTCGTCGAGAAACCTCACCCCAAACGCAAGAGCCCCTTCCGCCGGCAAAAACGCCCGCACCAACCGCACTACATCGTCAACCACTTCTTCCGACAGCTCCACCCCATACTGTCTCGACGTCGGCTCCATCTCAGCCATCAAATACGCCTTCAGCTCCTCTGCACCAATGGGATGCAACTGCACACCTATTACCCGATTGGCAACCGCCTTATCGCGTGGTTCCACAATGAGGTGCTGATAGCTCGTTTCTGTCATCCCTAAGATGACGGGAGCCTTATGCCGAAGCGCTATGTTGAGCAAATCAGAAATCTCGATATCTAGCTTGTCCTTTTTCTCTCGATCTTTCTCACCATACACAAAACGATCGACGTCACGAATAAAAACAATGTTATTTTGGTTATCATCGAGCACTCTCTTCAAAAACTCGACATAATACGCCTGTGTCCACTGACGCTCTTTGGCCTCATGATGGAGTTTATCCAGCCTCAGCTCCACCACTTTGCGGGTCCAGGCTATGCCCTTCGGAATATCGCACAAGCTATTCACATCGGCAGTCTTGTCTGCTTTGCGCATCACACCGGCATTGTGCAAGCGCTGTATCAGCGCATAAACACGCGCGCCGGTATCGATTCCGGGCTCGCCGCGCAAAATCACGTTGTTCTGTTCTGCCGTTGCCGTCGCGAGTCTGTTCAAAATCTGCTTCACTTCTCGCTGCGTTTGCTCCACACCTGCTTTCGCTTCTTCTTGCACCGAGGTGGCTGCAGCCGAAGTTTCCGGACAGCTGGGGGGAACCATCAGCGAAACATAGGCTGGCATGCGCAAAGAACGTTGGGCGTTACCAATTTTCTCCTCGTTGAGATTGGTCACATAGTCGGACTCATGCAGGGCGCCGAGGTTTTGGCCGACTTTGAAATTGCATGCACTCAGCAATGCAACCGATACGGCACTTATTAATAATATTCTCATAAACTCTCTCACGCCCCCCAAAAACAAATCATTACCAAGCATAGCCAAGGCCGAATTGCGGCGACACACCAAATCTTGGTGGAATGGTAAATTGTTGCCCACCATTGGCTATATAGTAATCAAACGGCATTTCCACACCTACTTTAGCGCTCGCCACCAGCCCGACGTCAAACACACGTTCCCATCCGACTGCAACACTTGGAATGAAACGTACTGCACTGGCAAATCTGTTGCTGACCGAAGACTCTTGCTGGAAATAGCCGATCAAAACCATTGGCTCCACAAAAATATGGGATTTTAAAAACCACTCCGACACGCGAAACCTTGCACCAAATCCGCTCGAAACTCCCCAGAGCTCACCTTCTTGCACCAAATTGGGCTGCGAATAAACACGGATTTCATAAAGCATGTTGGCTTTGAAATATTCGGCAGCGACGGGCACGATGAGGGTAATCCAATCGTGCACGCGAATCTGATAGCTGAGCACAAGCCTGCCCTGGCTGATGGGGTCGGCTTCCACCATCACGCGCATCTTGTGCGTGCGGGCGCGGTTGCCGTAGACGTGGGGGTTGAGCTCGACCACCAGCTCTTGCTGGTCGTGGGAGAGCTGCACAAAACCGGGAGTGTTGGGGAGCTGATAATGCGGCGCGGGCTGTTCGGGAGCGGGTGCAACTACTGCTGGCGTTGGCTCAACGGGAGGCGCCGACTCCGGATGCTGTTCTACTGGCGGTGCCTCGGTGGAAGGAGGCACGGGCTGCGGTTGCTGCTCCACTGGTGGCGTTTCGGCAGGCTGCTCTTGCGCAAACGCAGCTGACGACAGCAAGGTAACTGCGACCAAGAGATTTATGCGAGATGTGAACAATAACTTCATGGTTGAACTACCTTCGTAACCGTATACTTGCCGTCGGGTTCCTTGTCTTTTTTCCATAGCAATTTGCACTTGTTATCAAGTAGCGGACCGGAGACGGGGGTAGTCTTGCCATCCGCTCCAAACTGCTTGGTTTCGTCTTCATCGAGAATGATGCAAGCACTCATTAAAGCTGAGTGCAGCGTTGGCCCACGCACATCGCACGCAGCGACACCGAAGTGCTGAGCTGCTTGCAACGTCTGATGAGACGCCATAAAATCACTTGGGCATCGCTCAGTCATACGTGCTTCGAAGCCTGGAAAAAATATACCGCTGTGCATCGACTCTACCTTGCATGCATCAAGCTTACTATCGGCGGTGACCACGCTAAAATCAGCGGGTGCTTTCGCAAGAATCTGCTGGGGAATGTTCTCGTTGTGAGCCCCAGTTCCCATTTTTTTCACTTCAGTAAAGTCATATGGCGCAATTTTTACGCATCTAAATTCTGGCGCGCTGGTCGCATCCGCCTGAGAGACACATCTCGCATAGCCATCACCCTCACCGAGAAATGGTGCTTGCGCATTGCCACCGACGCAGGTCGGCAAAATCTGACTCATCGGAATATGCGGCCCAATCGCCATATATGCGCTAACTCCCGCAAACACCATGTCCAGCTGCTTCTCTGCAAGGTTTTGGGCGCTGATGTTCTTACTGACTACCGCTGCATTCTTCGCGATATGCGCTTTTAGATCTGCAATGCGCGCCACCTCAAGCCCATGGACATCCAGCAATGCAATGGACATCGCAACTGCTTTCTCGAATGCATCGGTGCTGGCTGCATGATGCAAAACTGCATGTGTTTTGCCAATCATCATCACAAGGAACGCACTACGCTCAGGCTCCATCGTCTGCAAGTCTTTTGCAACGTGCCACAAGTCCTTGCCCATTTGCAGAGCTATTGTCTTATTCGCATCGCTTAGAGGTCTAGCATAGGCTTTCTGCATCACTTGACAAAGCTTGATAAATCCATCGAGTGTCGGTGGCCTTGTTGCCGACGCAGAAGCAGCCTCCACCGCTTTGAGCGACGCATCAAATGCTTGCGCCAGTAGAAGCGCATCAGCGGCGTGCACAATGGGCACAAGCTCCGACAGCATCGCATGTTCTGCTTTCACAGCAGCAATCTCTTCGGCAGACAACGTCGCTTTGTTCATACGAGCCGATACTTCGTCGAGAACGCCAATCACCGTTGCCGCCTCCGCGGAAGGAAGCGCGCGATCTTCCGGCAAGGTCACATTGACAAAGGCCAATGCAACCTCAAACGGCATCTTCTTATCAGCAGTAAGATTCTTGTCTAACGATTTGGTCACACGATCTGCAATCACAAAAGCCTTCTTCGCGACCGCTTTGTCTGCGTCCGTACCAGTTGTGAGCACATCGAGGTCAACTTGCGTGAACAAACGAACCAACGCTTCGGAAGCCCAGTTGGCACCTTCCACGATGGACACAGGCGCACCCGGCTTATTGGCATCTCGAATTGCTTTCGAAATATTGTGAGACGCACGCATCGCCTCCTCATATTGCGGATTCGCCACAGAAAGCCCTTGGTTATCTAACAACGTCGGCCCCCCTGCCCGCTCAAACATCAAACGCATTGCTAGCATGAGACGCTGCGCGGCTTCACGCCTTTGCTTGTTCGGCAAATCTCTGGGCTCAATCAAGCGTGGATATTCGATCGCCAAGGCTTGTGCGTAAGCCAAATCGAGCAACTTTTGCCAATCTTCTCTCTTGGTGCTGTCGAGGTCCCTTACCAGCGTCTGGATGCTTTCACAGGCCTCTATGAGATACTTCATCTGCGCAAGCGTTACGTCCTCTTGAGGCTGCGATGGAATCGTTCGTGCACTCTCAAGTCTCTTCAGCAGCGCCTCCGCCGTCTCCTTGTGCTTGAGCTCTATTAACGTTGTGCGCTTATGAGAGACCTGCTCCATTGTATCGGCAAGCATACTGCCCGCTTTGTTGCGCACGTCCTTCAAAATCAACGCTGGGTCATCTGCGTGTATGTAAAACACCGATGCCAAACGCAGATTACGCTCTACATCCTCAAGATGAGTCGACTCATGAAGGGCATCGGAGCGTTTCACGAAATTCACAAACTGTGGATCCTTCGGACGCACCATATTGGCTACTTCCGCCACAATCACGTCGCGGCTCAAGTTACCCTTATGCTTCTCGATAATGGCGTTTGCCATTGCAAGTCCATCTTTCTCCGGCATAAACGCACGCACAGCCTTCACGAGCATCAACACCACCGCAGGATCAGCGTCAGGCAAGCGCGTCTGCACCAAACGCAGCAGTTCGTCGCCAATATAGGGCCGTAACTCCACGGTCGCTACTTTCTTTTTAACATCGTCACCCATAAACAGCTTTGTGTACGCATCATTGGTCGCTGCAAAAATCACATCCGCCTTATGCGCCAAAAACAAATTCAACACTTCCGTAGGCTTCACTGCCACCCCAGTCTCACTCTTGGGCATAAACAGCAGAACCTCGTCAATGTTATCGATGAAATAAATATTATCGCCATGCTCATCGAGCACACGCTTCAGCACAACCATATAATCTTGCGCCGTCATATTTTTATGATGCTCTTCCGCAGCGGTTCGCAAATTGTCGAAGCGAATCCGATAAATCTTTTTGCCCTTCACGGCGCCTTGATTGCAGTTCTTGCTCTCGCGCTCATGCAACAAATAGGCCAATGCATCGACACGTTTTGCAACATCAACCTCGGTGCCAGTCTTGGCTTTTACAACAACATTGTTTTGCCCAGCTGCACGACGCGCATTCACAGTCTCAACGATTTTCTGAATTTCCCGCCCAGCCGCCCCCGACATGGCCGTATTACAAATATCTGCCCCACCACCCAATATGGCTTTGATATCAGCCGTTGGTGTTTTAGCCCCCAAATCTTCCACATAGTCGTCGACATGAACAGATTGCGGCTCAAATTTCGCGAAACATGCCCCCAAGGTCATTATTGAAAATAGTGAAATAATTGCGCGCAAATTACCACGCATAACCAACTCCAAAACTAGGCGATACAGCAAAGCCCGGCTTATCAAATAATGTCTCCTGGGCTATTTGGAAATCATAGGGCATTTCTGCTGCAATCTTCACATTCATCACGAAGCCATTGTCAAAAATACGCTCCCAGCCCACTGCAAGGCTCGGCCTTAGCCGCACTGCCTGTCGCGTTTGATTAATGCCCAAAATCGTTTTATTTTGCTGCGCATAACCGGCCTGCACCTCTGGCTCCAAAAAGATGTAAGACCGCAAGAACCAATCTGACACACGGATTTTCAATGCAACGCCAGCCATCACGTTCCAAATCTTGGTGTCGTTTGCGTTGATCCAATTACGCGCCACACCCACCTGGGCAATCACTGAGGCACCATAATAATCAAAAGAAACAGGGAAGCGCAGCATGAGATGGCTATGCACTTTGAGTTCATATGCAACAGTCGCGCGTCCCTGAACAATGGGGTCCGCATCGAAGGTCACTTTCATGGTGTGCGTGCGGGCCAAATAGCCATAGACATTGGGGCTTAATTCGACAATCACATCCACGACATCGGGTGAAACCCGCAGGCCTTCGGATGTTTCCTTCTTGCTCGCCGCGTCGTCTTTTACCTGAAAGTCCTCAGGCAGCGGTTCAAAATAGCTCTGCGCCATAGCCAAGTGGATCGGCAACACCAGCAATGCTAAAAAAAAGCCTAATTTCTGCAACATGCGCATTTTTCCCATATGGCGTAGCTTACACAAGGACGCAATCTTGTAAAATGGTTAGCCGGTAAAAATATAACACATCAAAAATATACCAGAAGCTACCGTAATTCTCAACGAAAGGACATGAAACTTTGACGAAGCTGTTGCCCCGCGCCCCCTCGACACTTTAAGATGCTAATTATGTGCAAACTAAGCGTTATTCTCTCCCTCTTTTTCTTGCTAACCGCCCCATTTGCCCGCGCTGTAGAGCCGGTTGCCGTAGATACCCCCCTGCATTTGGCTGCAGAAAAGGGCGATTTGGCGGCCGTCACACAGCTGATCAAGCAAGGGGCCAAAGTGAACGCCAAAAATCGCTTTGGCGCCACACCGCTCCTGCGCGCAGCTGAAAACGACCACACGGACGTTGTTCTTGCCCTCTTGCAGGCAGGTGCGGATGCGAATGCCAGCAAATGGCTTGGACGCACGTCACTGCATGAGGCGGCTGAATACGGCTATCTCGACACCGCGCGCGCCCTCATTCGTGCGCATGCGAATGTGGAGGCAGCCGATAATGTAGGCAATACGCCGCTTCATATCGCGGCACAAAACGGCGAAGTGGCTGTAATAGACGCGCTGATGGGGGCGGGTGCCAAGGTGGATGATAAGAACATATTTGGCGAAACCCCTCTTCATCTTGCGGCTGAGAGCGATCGCGCTGCGGCTGTAGTTGCGCTCCTAGGTTATAAGGCTGATGTCAATGTGAAGGACATTGAAGGGCTAACGCCTCTGCACTTAGCTGCGGCGAATGGTCAAATCGCCGCCATTAAGGCGTTACTCAAGGGCAAGGCGCGGGTGAACACCACGGATAATGGCGGGCATACGCCACTTCATGCGGCGGCAAAGATGAACTGGGCAACGGCGATTGAAGTATTGGTTCATGCGGGTGTAGACCTGAATGCGGTGGATAATACGAAGAGCACGGCGCTTCAATTGGCGAAGAAATATGGCCAGAACGATGCGGCGCGGGCGCTTAGCTATGCAGGTGCGAAGCTTTAAAAAGTGAGATTCCGCGGATTATCGGCTATATTCCGCGGAATCCATGTATTTAATTGAGATTCCGCGGATTATCGGCTATATTCCGCGGAAAGGTTAAATCATGACAACTATCCTTGGCCGCAAAGAAGAATTAAAAATTCTAGCTAGGCTCCACAAGTCACAGAAGGCAGAGTTCCTCGCCATCTACGGGCGGCGCCGCATCGGTAAAACCTACCTCATTCATGAGTACTTTAAAGACAAAGGGATTTACTTTGACTTTACAGGCACCAAGGGTGCGAGCAAGGAACAACAGCTTCGTAATTTTGCGGACAAATTTGCCTCTACATTCCGCCTCGGCAATTCGATTTCTCCTCTCCCAGACTGGCAAGAGGCTTTCTTTCTTCTACGAAAAGAGCTGGAAACACTCAGCCCGAATCAAAAGTTCATTTTGTTTTTTGATGAACTACCTTGGATAGCGTCACCAAAATCGGGCATGCTCAGCGCTCTCGAATATTTTTGGAACTCATATTTATCAAAAAAGAAGAATGTTCTTCTCATTGTCTGTGGTTCAGCAGCCTCATGGATGATCAAAAAAATCGCACACAACAAAGGCGGATTTCACAATCGTTTAACTCAGCAAATTCGCCTCCTTCCTTTTACGCTGAATGAAACAGAACAATTTCTGCAAGCACAAGGCGTCGATTTGGAAAGAAAGCGGATCGTTGAAATCTACGCCGCAATCGGCGGAGTAGCCAGCTATTTGTCACATGTGCAGCGAGGTTTATCTTCAGCACAGGTCATACAGAAAATATGTTTTGCCCCCCAAGCTCCTCTGATTTCTGAATTTCCGAGACTCTATGAGTCGTTATTTGACGATGCAAAAAAGCACATGGCCATCGTAGAAGCCCTGGCAAAAAAACGTTCTGGCATGACTTTGGAAGATCTTTTGCACGCAACCGACTTGCCATCAGGAGGCGGCACAAAAGATGTTCTTGAGGAGCTCGAAGAATCTGGGTTCATTATGTATGTGCATGAATTCGGAAAGAAAAAGAAGGAAGGGCGATATAGGCTCATCGATGAATATTCGTTGTTTTACTTTACGTGGATCAAGCCAGCGTTTCCTTCCGCTTCCGCTAATCTAAGCCAAGATTACTGGATGAAAAAGCAAGGAAGTCCTACATACGCTTCCTGGGCGGGCTATACATTCGAAGGAATATGCTTCAAGCATGTTGAAAATTTAATCAAAGCAATGGAGCTATCTGTCGTTGCTACATCATTTTCTGGATGGAACTACCGCCCTACAGAAAAAACCGAAAAAGGGGCTCAGATAGATCTCGTCGTCGATCGCAGCGACAAATGCGTTACCTTAATTGAAATCAAATTTCATGAGGGAGAATTTGTCATCGATAAGCAATATGCTTCAGAATTGGCGCACAAGAAACAGTGTTTCAAACAAGCGACCAAGACACGCAAACATGTGTTTCTGACTTTGCTAACCGCCTTTGGAGCCAAGGAAAATGCGCATTACCTTAGCGTTATCGATAGCCAACTCACCTTAGAGAGCTTATTTCACCTCACCTGAGACCCGCCCAAGAGAGGAACGCGGCAAGACCATACACAACCGCGATTAAAACCACATTCACTGTCCGCAGTCCGGCTGTCAGCACGCCCACCGGCGCAGCAACGGCAACCGCAAGAGGACGTGTCACTGCATTACCCACATGTTCTTGTGCACCCGCAACCCACCTGCGAAATGGAATACCCATGCACAAACCAACTGGTGAGGTAAGCGCCGCAACCATGGCGGTTGTGCCACGTACTGCAACATTGGCAGCCTCCACAGTCGCACCAGCTGCTGCCGTGGCAATCCGAGGAACGATGCCCTCGTTGAAGTCACGCGATCGGCCAACGGGCTCAAGCGATCCGGTTCCAGTAAGGGGGCTTAGAGAGTACGGCGCGCCCGTTCGCTCCACAAGTTGGTCATAAATCCGTCGTGGCAAAGGACCACCGCTCGACCAAAATATCACGTTTCGCACCAAACCCCACGGTGTTTGCCAATCCTCAATTTGCACAAGCACAGGTGCTGGCGGCGGAACGGGCACCCCCACCGGCGGTATAGCCGGAGGTATAGCCGGCAATAAACGCATCGCTTGGGATGCAATGTCGTGCATCGCAACAAGCTGCGTTTGTCGCACTTGCCATGGTGCCGCTGTCTCCTCGTGGCGAATCCGCGGCACTAAGGTTTGCACTAACGCATGCGTACCCGCTCCCTGCGTCGCCGGCACGACGGCCGCCAGCGCTGCTGCATAGTCGCTCACGTCATTGCTGGTAATCCCAAACCAAGGACTGGGGTGTTCGAGACGCTCAATCAATAGCCTCGATCGCGTAAACACAATAAAAACAGCACGCAGCGCGTCCCGACTGCTTGCGCCAACCGAAGGTTGAATCGCATAATGCTGCAGCAAGCGAGCAATATAATGGTCATCCAACAATATTGCGTTCAGTTGTCTATTCACCGACGACAAGCGCGCGAAAGTAACAAGACCTTCGCGCGTCGCCGGAGCAATCGCAAAGTCGAAAATGCTTTGCAAAATATCAGGAATTTGCAGAATTGTATCTCTCGCGCCAGCAGGCACAATCACGATAGCGACGTGTCTCATTGCGATGGCCTGCCCGCTCATGAAAATCGCGAGCAAAAAAGCAACAAACCTCACGCGCGTGGTCCCTTTTCAATCAACAGCTTCGCCGCTCTCTCGAGCGCTGCTTTATCCACCGGCGTCTCTACCGGAAACTTGCCACGCAAGTCGCCGTTTTGGTCGAGCAACACAAACTCCGCAAGATGTGCAATATTATACAAATCTCCAGCAGACTCGCGATCACCGACGTGAAGCTTCATCTGTCCCGTTATCACGCCGACCATTTTGGCTTTGCTTCCTGTCAGAAATGTCCAATTCACATCGTGAATGTGATATTTCTCAGTATATTGCCTCAACACTTCTGGCGTGTCTGTTTCCGGGTCCACCGAAAAACTCACAAAGTGAGCCTTATCTTCGAACCCTTTAAAGCGTTGCTTCACTTCGACCATCGCCTGCGTCAACTTTGGACAAATGGTCGGGCATGACGTGAAAAAGAAACTCGCAATCACAACTTTTCCACGCAGGTCTTTAGAGCCAAATGGCTGATCATTGTGATTCTTCAGCTGCCACTCACCCACTTGTACCAGTGGTGGAGGCGCCGATCGTCGCCACAGCGACATCTCACGCACAAAATGCAGACTCAATATTCCAATGAAAAATCCCCAAACATAAGGGTTTTTCGTCACCTTCTTCCATTTACTCTCTACCGCTTGCGGTTGCATATCCACACTCCAATCCAAATCAACAACATGCAAAAAGCAACCAGTAAGCTAACGGCCATGGGCGCGTCGAGCCCAAATGGCACGGTGCCAAGTGGCGCGACCCCACCCGCAAATGCAGCACGAATTCCTGCAACCAGCCAACCCATGGGGTTTAGCCATACAATGGTTTGAATCCAGGGCGATGACGGGGGAAACATGCCGCCCGATAATATCCACATGGGGATTAGAATAATGCTCATGAGCGCGTGATAAGCAGCAGAAGATTCCGTCCACCAAGCGAACACAAACCCAAGGAGCGCTAGCGCAAGTGCTCCGAAAAGCACCACAGCGAACAACAATGGCCAGTGCACCGCCTGAACAGAAACACCAGCAAATGGTGCAACCAACAAAAATAGCGACGCCTGGATCAAAGCAATGGTGGTGACACCCAGACTTTTGCCCAGCACAATCGAAGCGCGTCCACCGGGTGCCACTAAAACAAGTTGCATAAACCCACTGGCTTTATCGTCGATGAGTGTGATGGTCGAAAAAATTGCCGTAAACAAAATAACCATGGCGAGAACGCCAGGGTAAAAGAACTGCATGTAGTCGACGCCAGCATTTTGGTCGAGACGAAAGCTAGGCATAAATCCCGCGCCAATCACCAACCAAAATATCAGTGGCTGCACCACCACACCCAAGATGCGTGTGGGCTCCTTCCACATGCGAATCACTTCTCGAAACCACAGCACATACACGGTGCGCAAATCAGCTGTCATCGCTCAAGCTCCGCACCGGTGAGAAGTAAAAAGGCGTCGCTGAGACTTGGCTTTCTGAGTTGCACAGACGCGAGTGTTTGCTTAGGTAAGTTCTCCACGAGTCGGGGCACGAGCATATGACCGTCATCAGCGATGACGCGAATCTCATCTTCGTCTTCTTGAAAGTCGAGCTGAGCAAATCGCTCCTGCAAAACTTTCACGCAAGCGGTTCTCTCTTCAGGCGCACAATTCTCACGCAGCGTGAGCGTGATGCGATCACCCTGCACGCGCGCTTTGAGCTCGCCCGGTGTGCCCTCAGCAATAATTTTGCCTTCGTGCAAAACTATCAAGCGATCACATCGCTCAGCCTCATCAATGCGATGCGTGGCGACAAAAGCTGAAAGGCCTCGCTGCTCCCGCAGTCCTTCGACTAATCCCCAGAAGCGATGAAATCCCTCTGCATCAAGCCCAGCGCTTGGCTCATCCATGAGCAAAAACTGCGGTTCATGCAACATCGCTCTGGCGAGCTCAAGACGTCGTTTCATACCGCCGGAAAATGTCTTCACCTGCTCAAGTGCGCGTGTGGATAGGTTCACCAGCGTCAACATTTCATCGATGCGCGCCACAAGTTTATGACCGCCTAGAGAGAACAAACGGCCGGCCAAAAATAAGTTCATATAGGCAGATAGCTTTTGATCGACGCTGGGCTCTTGAAACACCACGCCCATATGCGCACGCATGACGCCACTCACACACACGCCAGCCCGTGCGACTTGCTGCCCGCGAAAAGCAATTTCACCTTGTTGCAGGCAATAAATACCCGAGAGCAAGCGAAAAAGCGTAGACTTACCGGCGCCATTTATACCAAGGCAGCCCACAATTTCGCCGTGATTCACGTCGAAAGAGACATCTTCAAGCACCTTGCGCCCTTTAAACTCAAAGGCAAGATGGCGGGCGTTCAACATGCGACTAATCCTTTACACATACATACGCAGGCAATGGTCTAAAAGCAGTGCGCCAAAAAGCAGAGATTGGTAGACGAGCGAGTGCATAAAAATTTGTTTGGCCCAGGCTTCGTCATCTTTGCCAAAATAGCCTTTGCAGCATGCGTACAAAAACCAGCCACCGAGACCAACGCTTGCGACTCCATATAGGAGACCACCGAGCTGGAATATCCATAACAAAAAGGAGTTTGCGACCAATAGAATAGACGTGAGCACGATGAGATTTTTTGACTGCTGCATGCCAACAATTTGCGCCACGACCGGATAGCCAGCGTTGGTATAATCACGTCGACGAAAAATGGAGATGGCGATGAAATGGGGGAGCTGCCATAGAAATGCGAGACCGAAGAGCGCCATGCCGATGCGGTCTACAGCGCCTAAGGCCGCTGTGTAGCCAAGCAACGAGGGCATCGCTCCAGGAATAGCACCAACGACGAGGGAAAAGCTGCTCACGCGTTTCATGGGCGTGTAGATGAGCACGTAGGCGATCAGAGAGGAGATGCCGAGCCATAACGTGAGGGCATTCGCACCGAAATAGAGCGCAGGTAGCGCGGCGACTGAGAGCAGGAAACCTAGCAGAAGCGCCCATCCCGCAGCCATACGCCCGGCGGGCAAGGGCCGGTCTCTGGTGCGATCCATCAGGCCATCGTAGTCGCGTTCGAGATACATATTGAGCGCGCTGGAGCCAGATACGAGAAGTGCGATGCCTAGTAGTACAAGGGCAGCGTCGAGCAAAGCGATGCGCTCTGGGGCGAGGAGCATGCTCACGCCTGCGACAATCAACGTCATGGCGGTGATGCGAGGCTTGGTGAGAGCGAGCATGTCGCGCGCGAAAATGGTGGCTCTGGGTATGGCGGTCATTGATGATGTGGGAGGTATCACATGGGTGGGGTGCGTCAAGCGCGGAGCATTTCCTTTGATGCACCTGGCAATGACGGACCTACCAAACTTTCAACTCTTACCCTCGATGTCCGGTATCCGACGAAGATCTATCCTAAAAAAACGCTGTGGCCCGATTTCAGGATACTTTGTGTGGTCGTACTGAACAACGATAGCGTCGGCATACATGCGTGAGATAGTATCTGCGTAGCCATTTTCCTTAACGCAATCTTGTTCTAGGTAGGAATAACCCAGTGCCTTCAGCTTTGATTCGAGCGAACGCGATGCGAGAGCAACCAATCCTCTGCCTTGTAACGAAGGTTCAACCACGGTGTAGTAAATGTACACCGTGTCTGGCTCTGGATTGCTTGGATCAAATACACTCTTGGGAATTGCCACACTCATAGCGACAAGCTGGCCGTCAATGTTGGCTGTACCGATGATGGTGCTAGGACGAGCAAGCAGAGCAGCAGCATTTGGGGCCATGATCGTGTCGTCATCAATACCGAGAACCGGCTTCGAGTGGTCATCCTCGGGAAATGCTCGATCGAGCAAACCTTTCATGTCGGGGATGGAATGGGGAATTTCATTTTTTCGTAAGTCTGACATGTGTCGGTGTTACCACAAACGTGAGCTTCCGCCACGCCATTACCTAACCTCAAAGATGTCCGGTCTAAATAGTGGCTACACCAGCGGTTCAACAGACTTTGTCTGGCTCTTGACATATGATAACAAAATATTATAAAATGTTATCATGATCCGAACACAGATTAGCCTCACCCAAGAAGAGTACGCTTTAGCCAAGCAGGAAGCCACCCGGCAGGGTGTGTCTTTTGCGGAATATTTGCGCCGCGCTTTGCGTGTCGTGCTTCCAGTGAACCGCGAAAAGCCATGGATGCGCTATGCAGGATTTGTTGCGTCAGGTGATCAAAACTCCAGCCAAACGATTGACGAGTTAATTTATGGACAAAAAGACTAGAGTTTACGTGGACACATCGGCATTCATTTCCTTTCTCGATCAGTCCGACATTTATCACCCGCTATTTAGACGCTTATTCGCGGCTCCGCCAACACTTGTGACATCGTCGCTTGTGATTGCAGAAGGTCATGGGTGGTTTTTAAAGCGCTACGATGCGACCCGCGCGCTGCAGTTTCTAGACTTTATCAACATGCTTCGATCGCTCACTATTGTGCCTGTGGGCAGTGAGCTGATTGGTTCAGCAACTGTGTGGTTGCGCAAATTTTCTGATCAAGCGCTTTCTCTCGCTGATGCTGCTGGGCTGGAGTTAATGAGGGGCCATAAAATTGTTCATTGTTGGTCGACGGACCGTCACCTTGCATTATGTGGCGCGCGATTGGTGATTCACGAAGTTTGATATTTCTTGGGCCCACATCCTATAATCAAAACATGCACCCAAAGATCGACCATCCCTCCGTTCACGTAGCACCACCACCTGCTGAACCCGCACCTCCTCCAAAAAAGGACGTCGCTGAAGCACCCGCTGCCTTTGAAAAAGCACCTGCCCCGCGCGCCCGGAAAGCCCCACCCGGTCCCGCGCCTGAAATTCACATCACACGAGGCACCCGTGCGCTGGTGCAGACGGGAGACATTAGCAACTTCTATGTGAAAACAACGCGAAACAGCGATGGCACCGTGAGTTATGAAATTGGCAGCCACTTAGGCGTGATTAGCGACAATGTTTCCTCTCTCTTCGCTGCTATTGCCCAGCCCTTCGGATATGTGAGAAGAACTACATACGTGCATGGTCCCGACGCTGTTGATTTCCTCGTGAGCAAAGGCGGTCTCGCCGCACAAAGTGCAGAGGTCAGAGAGCTGCTCAGCGGGCTGAAGGAATTGCATGTTCCAACACGAAAAAAAATTCTGCGCGCGGCTAGAACATTGGCGCAAATTGGATACGGCTCTAAAGGCAAAATCCTCGACGAGCGCTATTGGATGGAAGCGGCCGATAAAACGCATCGCTCTGTCGATGGCGAAGAATTCGCTACTCGCCGACGCGCCTGGCGTGAAGATGGCAATACAACGCTCTCGTTCCCAGAATGGGAGAAGCTTCATTTTGGGGTTGGCCAAGGAGAAGGGGAACGTGTTGCATATTTGACACCGGCGCAGCGGCGACCATATGAAATCCAGATCGAACGAGACGGCTCGGGTGGCGTTATTTTGAGAAGGCAAGACGGGCAGCCATTAGACACAACAAATGAGGAGACGGGACTTCTAGGTAGGGGAAGCGCCATATTCGTCATTGGGCAAGATGGGAGACTATATGCTAGCTCGCCTCCGGAGGGGACGTTTCATCATTCTAGTTTTCTTGGTGGAGGAGCTGTCATGGGTGCTGGGGAAATAGCGACGGATGCTTCGGGGCATATTGTGCGGTTTTCTAGCAACAGCGGGCATTATAAGCCGGACGATGAAACGGTTTGTCGGGCGTTGCAGCATCTGGAAGATAGTGGCGTGGATTTGTGGAATGTGGAATTTGTTGATGCGCGATTTAGGAGAGAATTTGATGGGCTGAACGCTGGGCAAGTTTTGATGCAGTTGCAGCGAGGGAGGAAAGCGGCGGAGGGGGAGAAGAAAGGGGGGCGATAATTACGTCGGAGTTTCTTCGCACCCTCACCCTTGGTCCCTCTCCCGCTGAGCGGGAGAGGGAAAAGAATCACTGATTCGCTTCGAAAACTAGGGAGCTGCGGATGGAGACTAAGCCGCTTTCTGCTTTCGGGAATCGTGTGCGCTTCAAGAGCGACTCGATACAATCTAGCACTTCGCGCGACTTGATCTGGTCGTTGATAATATCGACCTTCACAACACGACCTTCGGTATCGATGGTCAATTCAAATACCAGCTTGCCACGCAATCTGTTGTTGCCCTTCAGACCAAGCTCATAGCAACGCTGAAAGCCAGAGTTACGTCGACGCAAGACCTGCCTCACGCCATCAACATCGATGCCGCCACCCAGCGCTTCGATTTTCTCGCTGCCAACCATCGCATGTGGTACGCCACCTTCTGCCTTAGTGCCGGTACCCACAGTTCCACCGCCACCGCCACGTACTTCGCCGATATCAGAGGCTCTCGTGCCCTTGCCGTTGCCACCTTGTTGCGATGTACCTGCGCCACCTTCACGCGCGATTTTCGCCCCTGCCTGTGCGACGCCAATGCCCTTAGATGTATCTATCGCTGCGCCTAAATCTGCACTCGCAGCACCTGAGTCGTCCGCAAAAATATCGGCGAATTGCCCGCCCTCACCCGAACTGCCAATCACTTTGAGTAAGCCAGCATTGCCGACCGCGGACCGAACAGCTTGTCGTCTTCCTTCGCTTGGAGCTGCCTTAGAAGAAGATGACGAGGGTGCTGCTTTTGCCGATTTTGATGGAGCTTCTTCCTCAGCTTCTACTTTTTGCTTCTTCTCTACTGCAGCCTGCGGAATCTCAACCGGTACCACTGTTGCAGTTCTTGGTGCAGCAACTTTCTTTACCCATTGCGCATACTCCGCCTCCGTCGGTGGAGGAGGAAGCTCAATGTTGTTGATTAAAATTGAACCGAAGAAATGCAAGAGCAACGAGAAAATCAGCGCCCTTTGAAAAACCCGTTCAATGGAACTCTCTTTTTTTTGCATGCTCTTAGCGGCCATCGCGTTATGCCTTCTCTTTCACGATAACGAATTTAAAGTCACTAAAACCGGCCGAACCACAGGTTACTAGAACCTCGTTCAATACGCGATACGGCGTATCCCGATCGGCAATAATCACTATTTTACCGCTAAAGCCTCCCTCTTCTACAAGCTCAGCTGTCTGATTTTCTTTTTGTCTGACTTCCAAAAGCTCTTTCTTGAGCGGTACAATAATAATACCGTGTTGTTTCAAATCTGCCGGAACACGATATTCCGCATCCAGCTGCGCCACTACTCTATCGTCGATAACAATGTTAGGAACCTCACCCACCATCACCTGATGCCCATTGATGTTTTCTCTGCGCTTTGCCCCGGTAATCATCACCACCGTCGCATCTTCCGTGTTTTCCATGGAAGTTGAGCTAGGCAACTGAACAGAGGGATCCTGTACAGCAATTGGACTCACTGCGAACGTCTTCACGAAGTAAATCAAAATGATGGTCACAATATCCATCAACGATGTCAAGGAAGGCATCCCATCCGAGGATGGCCCTGCCCGCTTCCTTCGGCGACGTGGTCTTGGTATGTCAGATTCGGTTACCATTGTCTGTTCTCGAATATCAGGGTAATACGCCTACGCCAAAAGCGACATCTGGAAACAAAAGTTTTCCTTCCCGCTCTCGCGTCGCGTCTAGAGTATGAATAATGTCGTCGTAGATCACATCTGCATGTGCCATGAGAAAAATGCGCCTCTCAGTCGGATGCTGATCCTTGATTTCAGCCATCTTCTGGCCAAGCTTTTCAAAATCATAGACCATCTCCGAGCCGCGGCTAATCTTAGGAATTAAAGCCTGACCAGCACGGCCTTCGGCAGCGCCATTCAACACCTTGCCGGACATTCCAATATCGAACCCGTTCGCCGCCACCATGATGGTGAGGTTGAGTTCTGGCTTTTGGGGCTGATTAGATGCCACAGCAGATGACAATTTGGGCGATTCGGCCGTGATAAATCCAAGAGGCACAAATGCCGCCATGGTCATCAACGCCAAAATCAACATGAAACAAATGTTCATCATTGGCAGCAAGTCTGGCTCGGGAAGCTCTGTCGAGAATTCCCGCCTTTGTCGTGCCTTTTCAGCAGCCATTTATTTCGCACTCCGCCGAGAGGCCAACACATTTTCCATTTTCAAAGAGTATTGATCAATGTCCTCAACCAATTTCTTAATACGACCACTGACCGCCAAATGTGCCACCATCACAGGGATAGCAACAAGCAAACCAAACGCAGTGGTATTCATGGCGACCGAAATCGATTTTGTCAGCAAGATAGACTTTTGATCCATCGGTGCTTCAGCCACAACACGAAAGGCCTCAATCAGACCCATAACCGTACCAAGCAACCCGAGCAACGTCGCCAAAGAAGCGATCGAAGCGAGTGAACCACCACGCTTTTGAATGGACGGAATCACTTCCATGGTGGCTTCTTCCATGGCGTTTTGCACCGATGAGATACCTTCGTCCGTTCGCATCAGACCCGCCTTGAGAACACGGGAAAGTGCAGCATCTGGTTTGACGTCACAGGCCTTAATACCGTCTGTTATTTGGTTATCGCGAATCGACTTAAAGATACGCGTGGTGAGCGCTCTTCCGTCGACGGGAAACAAAATATACAGCGCATAAAAACGTTCAATCGCTATTGCTAATGCAAATGCAGAAGCAATACCGATGGGAATCATCCAGATGCCACCTTCTATAAAAAAACTTGCTATGCCTGACATGGGTTACAACCTCTTTCTAATTGCTATGGGAATAATAAAATTAAAACAAATCGCTGTCCACTACGACCGTAATTTCTCTTAACATGTCATAGGTCCTTTCTGCGACCATGTTTTGCAAGAAGTCAAACGACGCCTTCTGCAAAACGAAAAAAGCTTCTGGCTTTTGCGCGCCACTTTCCACACGCATCTCCTCCAAATTGATGACGGAGCGCTTCTTGGCTGGCTTTGCCTCATCAGCAAAGGCAAACGATGAAAAAGACAAAAGCACAAATAGTATCGCGTTACGTTTATTTGTTTTCCTGTTCACTCTTGCCTCCTTCTTCGGTTGGAGCTGGCGTTGCAGCCGGCTCTGGCTTAGGCGCCGGTGCCTGTTTCTTCTGCTCAAGTAAAATGCGTTGCTCGCATGACTTGATATAGGCTGCCACGTTATCTTTTAAACGCGGCTCAAGCTCTTTGCTTTGCAAGAAAGCTTGAAAAGAATCCTTCGCAGCTTGCAACCGCGCAAGCTCTTCGAGCCCCGCTATCGGACCACTCAAATAGGCCAAGCCTAAATTGAAGTGCGCATCGGTCAGCGTTGCATCGAGCGCCAAGGCCTCGCGATATTCTTTCACTGCCCCACTCAAATCATTTTGCGCAAAAAACAGATTACCCAAATTGAGGTGTGCTATAGCAGATTTTGGCAGAAGCGAAACTCCTTTTTCCAAGGCACTTTTCGCTTTTTCAATTTCGCCTTCCTCCAGCAAAAGAAGCCCGAGATTTTCGTGGGCTTCTGCCAAATCACCGCGTAGAGCAATGGCTTTTTCGTAAGACGCAATGGCCTCTTTCTTTTGGTTCATCTTGCGCAGCACATGGCCAAACCACAGATGCAACATGGCATCGCCAGCATGATTGACCAGCGCATCTTGCAGCACAATCTTAGCTGCTTCAAGCTTCCCCTGCAGGATAAATATGCGCGCCATGACTAAAAGGGCTAAGGCATCGCCCGTGTCTTTCTTCAGCGCAGCGCGCGCGTTTTCTTCCGCGAGACGCACCTCGCCTTTTTGCAAAAACGCATTTGCTACCTTGGCAAGTGGCTCCTCTTGCACGGGCGCTGGTGCGACCACAGATTCTGGCGTAACGGGCTCAGTCTTCTTTTGTGCATGGGCGCATGCAAGCGTCAGGCAAGCAGGAACTGCCAAAACGAGTAGCTTCCAATTCATCATTGTAAGCCCTCCATCGGATAGCCAACAGGCACATCGACAATAAGATACTCGCCTGGTCGCAAGCGGTGTAATGCTTCACGTGCGCGCAGCACCCAGGGCCTGGTCTCCGACATCTGGCCGCCTTTTTCTACCACCATCTTCATGGCATCTACGGCTTTGTTTTCCACTGCGAAGGCTTTGTCTTCCAATGCATTGCGATATTCATCGCAGGCAAACTCGTCGATTTTTTCCACATCAGAAGGACACGGCGCATCAATCAACGTTCGATGCAAATGCGCATAGAGCGCACCTATTTGATACAATGAGGCCACGCCCCACTCACGTTGGCCATAGGTACGAATCATTTCTTCGTAGCGCGCCTTTAACTCAGTGAGCTGCTTGCTTTCTTCAACCAATTGCTTCGTCTGCACTTTGCCAGTTTTACCATCGATGCGCATTTTCAAAAATGCGTCCATGCGTGGCTGGGTCAGAAGGAAGTCTGCCTTGGCAGCAAAGTAGGCAGCTTTTGGTGCATCTTTGGCGGTTTGATAAAGCGCAATGGCTTCCTTTGGCTCGCCCAGAAGCACATTGGCCTCCACCAACAGACCAACGTTCTTTGTATCGTTGCCAAAACGCTCTTTCAACTCT
>JABDBI010000020.1 GCA_013288705.1 Methanobacteriota archaeon
GCGCCTGCAAAATGGCACGCATATTTTGCACAGACTTTTCTATCTCTCTGCCATCTACAATTTGCGAGCTCTTGAACGTCAGTGCATTTTTTAGATCTTCGACGATGATCGTTTCGTCGGCAGGCCATTTCTTGCTCGTCAGCTTTGTATGAAGAAAGCGAGAGAAAAATTCGACGCTAAAAGCAGAGCGAAAAAAGCGGGCCGTTTTACCGAGCGAGATGGTTTGTGCATCTTTAAACACGAACGTTGTATTTACTTTTGGCCCAAGGCGAACATGAATGGTGAGATCAATGAAAGGCGCTTCTTGGTGGCGTTCAACGCGAACGGAGGATTGCACAAAGCCAAGGTCTGCGAGCTGATCTTTTAATCTGTTGATGTTGTCTTTTTCTTTGTCCCTGGAATAGCAAGAGATGCTGCCAGCAGCGATAGCATCGAAAGCATAAGCCATTCTTTGGCACATCTCTTTGAACATGCGTTTTACGTTCTTTGGGGGAATGGGTATATCCCCGATCACTTTGACATCGCGGACATTGAGAAAACTTCCTCCCTGAATTTCGATGACAAGATCGACGAGAGGTTCGTTTGGGACCGGGCGCAAGGAAACTTGCACCGTGCTCCCATAGAATCCCTGGCGGCGCAAATAAGAAAGAACTGTTGCTCGTACATCGCTCTTTTCGTCGAAGAGCTGCCCCTCTCGAAATGGAATGCGCTTTTTTATTTCTTTTTGCAGCAGGATTTGGGGCAGACCAGAAATCGAGATGTAACGGATTCGGTTTCCGTTCGGGGAAAAAACGGCCGAGGCGGCAAAGGAATGCCACAGCAATATTGCGATGATGAAAATGTAACATCGCGCGTGATTCATTTTTCCAAAACCCGATATTTTAAGCGCATATTGGCTCTGCTATCAGAAACTTTGCCTTCAACAGGGGGAGCAAGCAGTCCCTCAAAAAACAGTGTTTGATTGTCTGGAAGGTGATCAAACAGCAAGAGCTGGAGCCTGAGATCTTGCATGTTGAGTCCTGCAGCAGATGCAGCTGCGGTGCCTTCTAGTTCAAATCGCGATCCTACGCTCACGTGCACCTGTGTGGAGACACCTTTGCCAGTGCTGCCGAAATTTAAGCGAATTCCTGCGCGCGATTTTAAGAGATTTCGCAACGCTTCTGATGCTTCGAATTGTCCCATGGATGCGGGACCAAGGAGATAAACAAGCAATCGCAGACGATCGAGGTTGAGATCTCCCGACCGTGCAACAAGATCAATGTGCAGGTGATCGAGTGTGCCCTTTAAGGTAAATTCGACAGTCGTGTCTGTTTTCAGTCCGAATCGATCTTTGAGAAGATCAGCGGTGGCAATTATATCGATGAGTGGATCAGCAAACTTTCCCGGTGTGTCGCGAAGCGGAATCGCTACGGGCGTAATTTGAAACTTGGTGGAGGGAAACGAAACTGATCCTTCCACAAGTTGCACCCCACCCATCAATCTTGGCGATGATAGAGTGCCTACTAGCTGAACATCTGCAGTGACGTAAGAATCTAAAACAAACGCAGGCGTGTCTGCCTCCACGCGAAAGGAGCGCACCTGTGTTCCAAGTCGAAGCTCCACCTCAGATGCCAACGGGCCCAAGCGTATGGCGGAGGTTTTGGTATTTTCCGCGGAGGAGAGAATAAAATTGTTGAGCGAAAAATGGTGAAGATAGTATCCGTCGGTGATGTTTACAAAGCCAGAGAGGACGTTTTTCTTGGCGATGGTTTGTAGGTTTAAATCAAAATCACCTTCTATCCACGCCTCTTGCCGATGCAGCACAAGGTCTTGTCCAACAAATCTCAGCGAAAGGTCGGAGGCCTTTTTGGTCTTAAAGCCTTCCGATGTGAGTCTGACGTAGCCATCAAGTGATGCTTTGCCCTCGCCCACAGCCATTTGTAAATTGCGTGCTTGAAAGAAATATTGACCAGGATTTCCCTTATCAGGTGAGAGCACGACATTTCCTGATTCAAACACGATTTCATCGACGAGTTTGTTTGGCGTAATAGAAGAGCCCTTTTCCGGCGTGAGTGAGCCGCTCATCGTGGGAGCTTTTGTTGATCCGGTGACAGAGAGTGTGCCATCTACCGCGCCCTCCGCCGCGCTTACCAGGGTTGTGGCGAGTTTTGCGAAGAGGAGTGGAATGCGACCATCGATTTGCAAGTCGACATTTTTCTTGTTCACGAAACCCACCACCACCAGTTGCTGGCCTCCTTCAAACGTCAGTTGTGCCGGGCGTAAAAATCGGATTTCTTGCTCACTGAAGGTAAAACGAATTGGCTCTTTGATGGAAGTTGTCGGGACACCCGGTAGGTGCAGCGTGAAGTCATCAACTTGCGCGTTGCCAACAATCTGAGCGTCTGTGTTCGGTCTCTTTTTCCATTTGGTGGAGAAGGAGCCATCAAGACTGCAAAAAACGAGCTCGTCGCGAAGCGGTTTGAAAAATTTCTCGACGTGGGCCACGTTCACCTTGGTTTTTGCCTCGATGTCGAAATTTGCGAGAGAATTAAGCGTCCCGGTGAAATGGGTTTCGACTTGCTTCGACAGGACACTGCCCAGTACTCGATTATTATTGACGGTGATTGTCAAGGTTGCATCGCCACCTTCACGCCAGCCTGTGGTGTGAAAATCGGCACGCAAGTGACTGAACCACAAGGGCCCATCAGCCTCTACGGTGCCGGAGATTTTGCCTTTTTGCGGTATGAGAAAGGGAACCTTGGCGGTTAGGTGTTCAAGGTCAACATCTTCGAGATGGAGAACAGCATGCGTGCCTTTGAATGAGGCTGTGCCATTGCCAAGATCCACAGAGTGGAAAACGACATGCCCTTCGGGGAGACTTTTGTTGAGGTCAATGCTGAGGCGATCAGATGTTGCACGGCCAAGAGCGCCCCTGAGAGAGAGGTTTGTAAACGTGAGTGCGCGATCATCCAACTTGATCTTGGCGCTGACAGATCCAATCTGGATGCCATGAAAAATCAGCTCGTCGATTTCCATGTTTCCCATGGCTGCTTGATGGCTGTGCTGCTTTGCCAGGCGAATCTGAATAGTGCCCTTTGCCGATGGCAACTGCGTCGAAGTAGATGCTTCAAACGCCCATGTTTTGTGAGCAAAATCGATGTTGCCCTTCACGTTGGCGGAGAGATCTCTGCCCGATAAACTCCCGGAATTGATCTGGAGTACCTGACTCGGTAACAACGTCATGTTGAGCGTTAGGTTGGATTTGGTGGGCAATACAACTTGATATGCCTTGCCATTTACAAGCGTTGCATTGGCGACAATTTGTCTTCCATGTAAAGACGCCTCACCTGTCAAGTTTCCACGCACCTCCATTGGTACGTTGAATAAGCCGGCAAGCGTTTTTACATCGGTGTTTTGCAGGCGAACACCAACAAATAGATCCTGTGTTTTTTGCTGATATGTGACGCTTGGATAGAGGCACTGCCCATGATTGAAGCAAATAGCCGCGTTCTCGGTGGCAACAACATCTTGACCAAAATGGGCGGAAGCAGAAATGGAAACCGGGATATGATTGATCTCAGCGCGCAAAGAGGAAACATGCAGGTGTGTGCCTCCTTCGTCGATGCGTAGGCTTCCATTTCCCCATGCTTTCTCGGCGACAATGCGATATCCTGAGACATCATCGTAACGAATTTCACCATCGCGCAGTTCAATATCGTCCAAAAGAACACGTGTTTGGCTGGGCGAGGAACTCTTTTTTCTGGGAAGAAAAGCTTGGACGATATTGAGGTCATCACCTACGTATGCCAGGGCCAAGTAAGGTTGATATGCGACGATTTTGCTAATTCCAACATCGCCATGGAAAAACGTCAGAAAAGACAAACTCACCTCGGCTTTTTTTGCTCGAAATACCGGCTTGTCATGCGCATCAAGAATAGCAGCATCTTGCAAAACCACGGTATTTGGCAGCGCAAGACGAAACTGCTTGGCAGTGATCTGTCCCTGAAATTGCCTGTTCAGCAACGAGATAAGTCGAATGCCGACGTCGTTTTCGTAAATGCGCACGATCGCAATGCTTGCGAGAAGCGCAGCAACGAGCGCGATGAAAACGGCTTTCCACATGGCATCATCGTGCCTGCAAGTTCTTTTTCACACAAGCCGAGTATACAAAATTTTGTTTCGCGCTAGAAAGACGTGATGCGAAAGGAGCACTATCGTGGCGACTGCACGTGATATGTTGTTTGCGGATGTCTTAAATATCGCAAAACGACAACATTCCGAAGGCCTGGTACGAGATGTCTCGGACATGCTTGAGCGTTATCGCATCCAGGCGAAGCCGAGCGCTTTGCTCGTGGAAAACAAAACGGCACGGGAGAGTTTGGAAGAAGAGTTTATGAAGCTGCTGCAAAACCGGCCTTCAGACACAGAGTTTCAGTTGAAGGTGGTGATCGATAAGTTTCGCATGCAGCTTAAGCAAACCGAAGTGATCAAAAAAGCGAATGGGGCGCCGGCTGTTGCCGAGGAGAAGAAGCCTGTTGATATTCGAGAGAGGCGTGAGAAAAAAGCGAAGCAGAAAGCATCCCAGGCGCCTCTTGCGAGCGTAGCAAAAACGAAGTCTGAGCCCGTGGCGGGGGGGCCCTTGAAGAGACAACGAAGTCGGGGGCATTGCCCCAAGTGTCACAGCATGGGTGTGGTACTAGCGAGGTCTTATACGGGGGATGAGTATTTTTCTTGCATCTATTGTGGGTTTCAATCCTATCGGCCTTCTGTCGATGCGGAATTGGATCTGCCTCTGGCACAGGAGCTACTAGGCCGCAGGTTTGACGATCAGGACGGGAATGAAGAGACCTAACTTACTCTTATGGTGCTTGCTCTTTTTCGTTGGGTGTCTTTGTGCGCCGGAGAAAAAGAGCAAGAGCCCGTCGTCAGATAGCGTGCTGCTGCTTTATACCACCAGCGTGCAGGGCTACGTGACACCTTGTGGCTGCACGCAAAACCCGCTCGGTGGAATCGATCGTTTGGCGACGGTGATCGAACAAGCCAAGAGGACGCATGATGGGCGCGTGATTTTAATCGATGCCGGGCAACTCCTGTTCGATCCGAAGGCCATGGATCAATGCCAAGATGACAGCAGAATTGATTTGTTGCTCAGTATCTATTCACATCTCGGTTTTCTCGGGACTGTCCCCGGCGAAATAGACGAAGCAAGAGGCAAGGCTTTTTGCGATGCCAAGCTGACTAAGCACCACTTACCTCCATTTGGCATTCACCAGGCAAGAAAAGCCCTGATCGAGAAACGCGGTGATTTTAAAATAGGCATCACTGCATTTCGTTTGGATAAAGATCAGGATGTAGAGAAGACACAGAAGGAACTAGCAGAACAAATTGGCATCATGAAGCGCGCCGACGTGAATGCTGTGGTAGTTGTTGCCGAGGCACCAATTCGCGTCACAAAAAGAGTGGTTGCTCAGCTCGCATATGTCGATATCGTGATTCAAGGTGCCTTCCCTGGCGAATCCCCGATGTTGCCCGAAGCGCTTTCGCCAAATGGCCCGTGGCTGATGAGTGCTGGTATGCAAGGTCAATACCTCGGCATCGTAGAGTTTCACTTTTTGCAGGGAAAAAGTACAAAAAAGCTGGTTCTTGATGACAGAGAGCTGCGTGCGCAGGGGAGAAAGCGTCTTTTAGAAACACGCGTTGCTGGACTCAAAAAGCAGCTGACAGAAAAACGAGATGCAGCTTACGAAAAGTTTTTGCGCGAGAGGCTGCAAGTTGCCGATGACGAATTACGCTCCGTGGATATCAGTGGCCAGCTTGCGCCGCTTTCAGTGCCCCACTTTGTGAGCAAAGCCATCCCACTAGACAAGAAAATTCCCCCGACGCCAGCTGTGCAATCCCAGCTACAAGCTTATGAAAGGAGCATCCCCCGCATCGTTGCAGAATGTGAAGCCAAGGTCGAATGCCCCGTGGCAAATCCCGGCACACCTACTTTTGTTGGGGCTGCAACCTGTTTAACATGCCACACGCAGGCTGGTGAAGTCTGGCATGGTACCGCGCATGCCAAGGCGTGGCAGACGCTTGAGAAAGTTCAAAAAACATCTGATCGCACCTGCATTGGCTGCCATAGTGTGGGCTTTTTAAAACCTGGCGGTTACTGTCGCGTTGGCGACGTCGATTTTCGCAAAAATGTTCAATGTGAGTCTTGTCACGGCGCTGGCAGTTTGCATGCTGCAAGCGGCGACAAACGCTTGATTCAGCGCGAAGTGCCAGAATCCACTTGCCGCGGATGTCACCATGTTCCGCACATTGAGAGCACGGAGAGTTTTGTTTACGACGAGAAGGTATTGAAGATTCTTGGCCCTGGTCATGGCCACGCGCTTTTGCAAAAGCTGCAGCACCAAAGAAACACTAAAACTGGATCTTGATGAGTTGCAGAATAATCCCGGGTATGAAGCCACCGATAAAAATCAGCGCGCTGCATAGTATGATCAAGGGAAGCTGTCTTGGCTGATGGTTGTGCAGCAATTCGAACGTCGTGGGTTTAGCGAAGAGAAAAATAGCGAGGCGCACAACGGGTACACTACAGATGACGATGGATAGCACCAGGCAGATGGCGAGCCAAACGTGACCGTGGTGGATGGCATCCTCTATCATTGTGAGTCGTCCGACGAAGCCTAATGTTCCAGGAATGCCCGCCAAAGACGCAAGGATGATGATCCATGAGCACGCCGCTACCGGATACTTGCGGCCACCACCCGCATATTCTTCCCAAGTCTTTTCGGCGTTTTTTGATGTCTTCCAAAAATTAAGGCCACCAATAAGACCGGGTGTCGCGATAGCAAGATTGCTAAAAATGAGCATCAAATTCGTGTTGGTGAACATTTGGATGCTTTGCGGCAAAAACGCGCCGCAGATGATCAGCCCTACTTGGCTGATGAGCAGATACACGCACATTCTCCCCACGCGTTGCTGATCAAGCCCCAAAACGCTTGGCACAAAGAGTGACAGTGCTGCAAAAAGAAAGAGAGAGGTGGTGAGCGGACCTTCGAGCACTGACGCTACGCGGCAAGCATCGATGAGCCTTGACAAAATCACGCCACCACCTATGAGGCCACTGGCAAAAAAAGTGGCAGCAGCAAATGATGGCGCACCATCAAGATAATCCACATGAAACCAGCAAAATGGAAATGCACCTAGAAAAAAAAGCAGACTCACAAATGTGAATGCCAGTGCCGTCTTGGCCACGATATTTGTGTTGGAACTTGCAGCTAGCTCAGAAAAACCTGTATCGCCCGTAGCAAAAAAAGCGAGCGCGGCAGCCAGTGTGAGAAATAGTAAGACGATGGTGCTGAAGAAGATGAGCTTGGCAGCAATTTCTGCAGTGAGCACCTTGGTTCCACGAAATGCAATGAGTAGTGCTGCCGTAGAAAACCATACTGTTGCACAAGTGGCTAGGTGAACAATGTTGTCGATGGTGCATAGGACGACGGAAGTGAGAAGCGCAATCAAAAGCAGAGCGTAGGCTTCACCACGTTCATGATCCATGTGCCGCATTTGCGGTATGGCTAGGCCAATGCTGAAAACGCTCACAACAGAACAAAGGCAAATGGAAAAGTGTGCGAGTGAATCGATGTCTCTGGCGTAGAAAAAAAAGTAAATGCCAAGAACAAGCGCCAAGAGCAAGGCTAGGGCCGCAATATGTGGTCTCTTGCCAATTTTGCGAAAGCCAATGGGGGTGCCAACTACCTCGAGCAATAGACACAAAACGGCGCCACCCGTTAGGATGCCACCCCACTGCCAAATCAGTTCCGATACTCCAAACATAATTAGCGACCCATTTGGTGTTGCCAAATTGGCAGAACCCAGCTGAGAACGGCCACAAATGCAAATGCGGAAAAGAAACGAAATTGATGGAGCCGTCCGGCGGGTTCGGAGACTCTAGGCAGATCTAAATGCTTGATTGCAGCCAACATGTAAAATAGGAGAGCAACTAGCCAAATGCTGCAACCGATCCATTGCCCGTCTTGCACCAAGTCAGCAAGCATTGACCAGATGACTGTACCAATACCGATTCCGGGCATGCCCAAAAGAATCAATATGCAGATTGGCATTCCAGAGCGTATTTTGTCAGTGATGCCAGTAAAAAACAATGCAAGTGTAATGCTGAGTGTGGCAATTGTTGTGAAGACCACGGTCGATAAAGATGCATCTTCCGGGTGCATCAAAAAGAAACCTATCGCCACACTGCTATATAAAGGCATAAAGCTGAAACAAAACTGTTTGCGGTCGAGCGTTGCATTGGCAAGGCAAGCGCCGATGATAATGCTCACACCACAAAGGACAAAAATACCCATCAAGAAATCTGATGGCAGTGGGGAAAACTCCTTGGATAATTGCAATAAGAGCGAGATGGCAAGTGAAGGCAGCAACGAAACCCACATGGCCAAGACTTCCAGTGAGGCGCTTGTTAAGATTTTTCTAAACCATGGCGTGACGGCGAGCACATAGAGCCTCACTAGAATAGGCAGCATCAGCAAAAAAAACAGGGTATTTCTGACCAGCGGATCAATGACCTTGCTGGGCCCAACCAAGGCAGCAAATAAAGCCAACATATCAACTAACAAAAATGATGTGGCTATAGTCATAATGGCACTGCCCTTCTCTTCTATGCCATATTGGGCGGTGAGATAGAACAGAGGCCACAGACTGAGACTGCAGAAAATTAATTTGAGAACATAGCCATCGATTGAGATAGCGACATATCCCAGAGTACACAGGAGCAAAATAGCCACGCTAAAGTCTGGGCTTACTTTTTCGATACGTCGAAAATGAAGAGAAAAAATGCCAAAAGCAGCAAACCAAATGGGAATTGCCAGCATGAGCCTCCCCCCTCCGAGGTTCCATTTGGTGGCGCCACCAAATGGAAAAAATAGGCTGATGCTCCATGAAAAAGAAAAGGACTGTGCATAAGGACCAATGAGTAAAGCCGCTCGAAAGAGCAACAAAAATGTGCAGAGCAATGTCGTGAGAGATATTTGCCGAAGGGCCGGTGTATCGAACTGCGGCGTGATCAGTACAAATATCGCGCCGAGCAAGGGCATGACAAGGAGCAGTTGCAAGATATGTTGGTCAATGAATGTCATCGTGGGCCTTCAACATAGTAAGCAAAAAATAGCAGCGCACCGACCAACATCGTGGTGACTGCGCGCTGCGCATTGCCATTGTGGGCAAAGCGAAGCATCAGCCGAATTCCTGCCGTGGCAAAGGCGGGAATTTTAAGGAACAAACCTTCACAAAAAATCGGCCAAAAATACCTTTGGGAAAATATGCCTAGGCTTTCGGCAATACGCTCTAGGATGGTGATCAAGTTCGGAGCGAGGAATCCGAGCGCAAGAACCACAGCTGCTCCTCCGGCAAATGAACGCGTGAGCACCTCTGAGCGAAAAACGAAGATCGGACCGACGCCAATCAGGAGCGGGTAGAACAAGCGAACCAGAATTGGGGAATGCAGAAAGATCTTTTTGATCTCTGTCGGAGCAATGAAAAAGATGCGCAGTAAAATCCCGAGAATAACAGGCATTGAAGAGCCAGTGATAAATCCATAAGCAAGGATCAAATCGCTGATACGGTGTACGATAAACAAATAAGGCGCGATTCGATAAACGACAACGGAAAGTAAATTGCCGGTGACGATAACAAATGAAATGTTAACCGCGAAGCTCTCGTAGTTCATCCACATTGAGTGTGCCCCGGTGGCGGTAGGTGAAGACCGCAAGCGCGCAAACCAGCAGCATTTGCAGAGAAAAAGCTAACATCAAAACGATGGCGATTGAAAGCCCTTTCTCGTTTCCACGAATTTGCGAGAATGTCGAAAAGAGCAGCATGGCGCCTAAAAAAGAAAGTTGTAGGCAAAGTGCAATGGCCAGAAGGCTCCGACGAATCATGGCCCCCACAACGCCCAGTGAAATCATGAAGCCAGCGGTATAAATGACGATGGTTGCAGTCATGTCGCGCCTCCTATTCTTTCCTGATCATGAGCACGCTGGCAGCGAGCCCAATGAAAAGAGTGACCAAAGTCAAAAAGGCCAGAAAGCCATAGTCTTGGTGAAAGTGGTCTGCCATAACGTGCGTTTGCAGCATGGCAGCGCTGAGTGGTGGTAGCTTAAGAGCTGGAAAAAGGACTATCGATTGAATGCCAATGTAAGTCGCAATCAAAACAAATAGGACTTTTGAAACAACAATTTTTCGAGGACTTTTTTCTGTTTGTCGAAGATGAATGAGGAGGGATGCGCTTAGTAAGAGCACCAAACATGCACCGCCAAATAGCCACATGACAATGGCGCTGATCAATTCAATGTTTTGCAGCAAAATAATGGCGCAGGTGGAAAAAATGGCCAACATCATGAACAGGGCCATGTGGATAATTGCTCGGGTCAATAAAACCCCGAGCGCGCCGGCAACGGCCAATAAGGCGAGAGCGTAGGTTAGGAGCTCGCTGGTCACGGATGCCCTCTTTTCAGGAGCGATGTCGCCCTCTATGTTATGCCATGACCCGGGCATTTTTTTAAAGGACCAGATCGATGTCTTTTTCTCTGGATGAAATTCGCAAACTCGCGAAGCTTGCGCGCTTAGCGCTGGCGGAAGATGAAATGGCGCGCTTGCAGCATGATTTAAACGATATCGTGCAATACGTGGAACGGCTAAATGCGATCAACGTCGATGGTGTGGTCCCGATGACGCACGCTGTGCCGGTGCAGTTTACAGCGCGAGAAGATGAAGTCCGAGAGACCATTGGTCGAGCGGGGCTTCTTGGATCTGCAGGATACGAGGATGGCCTCGTCAAAGTACCAAAAATTATTGAGTAAATTGCGAGGATAAGATGTCAGATACATCAATGGTCAGTTGGTCCCTTGCGGATGCCGCCCAGAAATTAGATGCATCTCAAATCTCTAGCGTTGAGCTCACCAGGCACGCATTGGATTTGATAAAGGCCCGTGATGGGGAGCTTGGATGCTTCTTACTGGTAGATGAGAAAGGTGCATTGGCTGCTGCCCATGCGAGCGACGCACGTCGTCGAGCAGGTGGGGCTTTGGGGCCGTTAGATGGTGTGCCCCTGGCAATAAAAGATTTGATCGTCACAGAAGGGTTAGTTACCACGGCAGGAAGTCGCATTTTAGAAGGCTACGTTCCCCCCTACGACGCGACCGTGGTGAAAAAGTTAAAAGCTGCAGGCGCTGTTCTTTTGGGCAAGCTCAACCAAGATGAGTTTGGTATGGGCTCGTCGAATGAAAATAGTGCTTACAAGCCGTGCAGAAATCCTTGGGACCTGACGCGTACGCCAGGCGGTTCTTCCGGTGGTTCTGCTGCTGCTGTGGCAGCTGGCCTTTGCTTTGGTGCGCTCGGGACCGATACCGGCGGTTCCATTCGCCAGC
The DNA here is from genome assembly GCA_013288705.1 of Methanobacteriota archaeon. GTDB lineage: Bacteria > Myxococcota > UBA727 > UBA727 > JABDBI01 > JABDBI01. Next base: position 11,412 of record JABDBI010000020.1, read on the forward strand.
CTGCTTCGTTTTGCGGTATTACGGGTCTAAAACCGACCTATGGTCGGGTGTCTCGTTTTGGCATGGTGGCTTATGCAAGTTCTCTCGATCAGATTGGACCGATGGCTCGAGACGTTGAAAGCACGGCCATGATGCTCGGTGCCCTTGCAGGTTTTGATGAACGAGATGCCACGTCGGTAAATGCCCCCGTGCCCAATTATTTGCAGGGTCTGGATGGCGATGTGCGTGGCCTCAAAATTGGCATTGCCAAAGAGTATTTTGGTGAGGGTATTGATCAAGATGTGCGTGACGGTGTTGATCGTGCGATGTCTGCTTTGAAGGGACGCGGAGCGGAGCTTATTGAAGTTTCTTTACCGCTCACACCTTATGCAATCGCAACATATTATATTATTGCGACAGCAGAGGCCTCCTCTAATCTGTCGCGTTATGATGGCGTGCGCTTTGGCCCGCGGCGCGGCGAAGGTGAAGGGCTGGTTGCTATGTACGAGAAAACCCGTGGGGAGCTGTTTGGGCCCGAGGTCAAGCGGCGCATTATGCTCGGAACCTATGTACTGAGCGCGGGCTACTATGACGCGTATTACTTGCGCGCCCAAAAAGTGCGAAGACTCTTTTCAGAGGATTTCAACCGTGCATTTGAGCAGGTAGACGTAATTATTTGCCCTACCACACCGACGCCAGCATTTAGGCTGGGAGAAAAAGTCTCTGATCCGCTGCAAATGTATTTGAACGATATTTTCACTGTGAGTGCAAATCTTGCCGGACTTCCAGCGATGTCGCTCAATTGTGGTTTCTCGAAAGAGAAACTGCCAATTGGCGTCCAATTAATTGGCAAGCCATTTGACGAACAAGTGATTTTGCGGACAGGCTATGCCATCGAAGAGGATGTACCATGAACCAAAAAACATGTGTTTTTTGTAGAATCTTGCGCCGCGAAGTTCCGGCCAAGTTGGTGTATGAAAATGATCAAGTGCTGGCGTTTGAAGATGTGAATCCCGTTGCACCCGTCCATGTTTTAATTATTCCCAAAGAGCACATTGGCTCAATTAATGAGATTTCTCCTTTACATGATGGTTTGATGGGACAGATGGTGACGGTTGCCAAGGAAATCGCACGCAAGCAAAATATCCATGAAACGGGATTTCGCTTGGTCATTAACAATGGGGTGGATGTAGGCCAATCGGTGTTTCACCTCCACATGCATGTGATGGGTGGTCGCGCCATGGCTTGGCCGCCCGGCTAAAAAACTTCCTGCATTTGCCCGATATCTCCGAATCAAAAAGCCGACTAGGAATTGTATGGCGTTCGTGCAACCATTTGCCGTCCTGTTGATGCGAGATGAGGAGAGATCATGGCCCTGGATTTGAGTCACGCCGGTGTTCGCGGTGCAGCAAAAGTTTACCGCAACCTTCCTGCTGCGCAGCTTGTGGAGCATGCGATCGGGCGTGCCGAGGGACTTTTGAGCGAGCACGGGGCGTTGGTCACCCGCACTGGAAAATACACAGGGCGCTCACCAAATGATAAATTTACGGTTAGGGATGAGAATACAGAGAAGACGGTATGGTGGGGCAAGGTTAACCAGGCAATGACGCCGGAAAATGCGCGTCGGCTTCATCAGCGCATGACAGAATATTTGGCTGGAAAAGAAATATTTGTTCAAGATTGTTACGCCGGTGCGCATCCATTGCATCGACTTAAAGTGCGCGTGATCACCGAACGAGCATGGCACTCCATGTTTGCCCGCAACATGTTTATCGAACCAGACGTGGCAGATCTTCTTGAATTTGAGCCTGGGTTTACAGTGATTGATGCGCCGGGTTTTCAAGCAGATCCAAAAATAGATGGCACCAAGTCAGAAACAGCGATTGTGGTCGACTTCACTAATCGGCGCGTGTTGATTTGCGGCACAGAGTACGCCGGTGAAATTAAAAAGAGCGTTTTCACTGTGCTCAACTATTTATTGCCGGCGGAAGGCATCTTGGGCATGCACTGCTCGGCCAACATGGGCCAAGATGGTGATGTGGCGATTTTCTTTGGTTTGAGCGGAACTGGCAAAACAACGTTGTCTGCCGATCCAAACAGGTTCTTAATTGGCGATGACGAACATGGTTGGTGTGACGACAGCGTATTTAATTTTGAGGGCGGATGTTATGCGAAGGTCATTCGTCTCAATGCTAAAGATGAACCGGAAATTTTTGCAACGACCAAAACATTTGGCACGATTTTAGAAAATGTCTTGATCAACAGTGAGTCACGTAAGCTGGACTTAGACGACGATCGCTATACCGAAAATACACGCGCCAGCTATAGCATTAGTGAAATTCCCAATGCTTATCTAAAGGGTATGGGCGGGCATCCCAAACATATCGTGATGCTCACATGTGACGCTTTTGGCGTTCTTCCTCCGCTTGCGAGGCTAACGCCGGAGCAGGCGATGTATCACTTTTTGAGCGGCTATACAGCTCGGGTGGCGGGTACGGAGCGCGGCGTAACGGAGCCAACGGCGGTGTTCTCCGCTTGTTTTGGTGCGCCATTTATGGCCAGGCATCCAAGTGTGTATGCCAAACTTCTTGGTGAGCGGATTGCTAAGCACGACGTGAAGTGTTGGTTGGTGAATACGGGTTGGTCGGGCGGGCCTTATGGTGTGGGCAATCGCATGAAGATCAAATGGACTAGAACATTACTTAATGCGGTGCTGTCGGGCAGTCTGGATCATGCGCAATTCACTCCACACCCACTGTTTAAAGTTGGCGTTCCTCGGGAGGTCGCAGATGTTCCATCCGAAATCTTGGATCCACGTCGATCTTGGCAGGACGGCGCAGCATACGACAAAAAAGCAGGTCAGTTGGTAGACCTCTTTCATGGTAATTTTCAAAGCTATGCAGATCAAGTCAGCCCAGAGGTTCTAGCCGCTGCTCCAGCGTATTGAGTTGAGAGCGGCTTTGAATGCAGCGACGTTCTTATAGCGCTCTTCTGGGTCCCGGTGCATGGCTTTGAGCACGATGCCTTGAAGATCCTTGGACTGGCCCAAATAAGAGACGTCTAGCGTTTCTGGTGCTTCGGCCAGCTGCTTCGCTAAGATTTGTTCCGGCTTTTGTCCATGATAGGGTCGCTGCCCGGTCAAAAAGAACGCCAGTAAGGCGCCGAGCGCGTAAATATCTGCGCGTGGATCAGCGGCGCAATTGCCCAAAATGTGTTCCGGCGAAACAAATCCCGGCGTACCCACCGGGTGGCCGTCCATTTTCTCACCTACCATTTTGGCAATACTGAAATCTAAGATTTTTACCTGCGTATGATGTTCCTCCAGAACAGCTAAAAAGATGTTGGAAGGTTTCAAATCTAGGTGGACAATGTTCTTGGCATGAACGGCGCTGATGCCATCCAAAATTTGCTGCAAAATGGGCCAGACCGAGCGAAATGGGAGTCCAATGTTTTGCGGGATAATTTGGTTGATTGTGCAGCCTTCTAAGCGCTCCATGACGAGGTAGACTGCTTGGTTTGGTAAGTCCTTCCAATCAATCAGCGCGACAACATTTTGGTGGCGAATTTGGTTTAAAATGAATGCTTCGTGACGAAGTCGATCGCGCGTCGATGGGTCTTTTCCCTGATCGATTTTGATGGCCACCTGTTTGCCAGAGCGCAAGTCCGTTGCTGCATAAACAACAGCGCTGCCACCTGTGCCAATTGGCTGGCCAAGCTGAAAAATCTCACCAATGCGCGAACCTTCTTTCACCATGCCCTAGCATATCACGCGAATTGACAGCTGTTTATGCATTGCGTACATTTGCCGCGCATTTTGCTGTGTGGAGTGATTGAATGGGCATTTTCCTGAAAACCAAAGCTGAGTTTGATTTTGCGTTAATCAAGCCAAAGTTGCTCGAAGCACTCACATCTATTGAGGTGCCAGAATTTAATGCCAGCGTAGCTAAACTTGATCTTGTCAAAAATATGACAGCGTCGGGAAATAAGTTGCTTATCGATTTGGTACTCCCAACCTTTGCGCTTCGCTCCGAGCGCGATGTGGCGACCAAAGTGAAGCAGGCAGCGATTGAGCTGGTGCCAAGTTTTGTTGAAGTCGAGCTGAACGTTTTCGCCGACGTAAAACCGGTTGTAAAGCAGAGCTTAAACAAGGAAAACATTGCCAACGTCAAGAATGTGATTTTGGTTGCGTCTGGCAAAGGTGGAGTTGGCAAGAGCACGGTGGCATCAAACTTGGCTGCAGCCCTAGCCCATTTAGGTTGCCGTGTTGGGCTTTTGGATGCCGATGTTTATGGGCCATCTATCCCAACGATGTTTGGTGTTCCACAAAATGTCGAAATACAAGGTATCAAAGGTGAGAGCGAAGAAACAACCTTTATGTTGCCGGTCTCACGCCATGGCGTCAAATTGATGAGCATTGGCTTTCTAGTAGACACGTCGTCGGCAATGATTTGGCGTGGACCCATGATTGCTTCGGCCTTTATGCAGATGTTTTACAACGTTGCGTGGGGCGATCTGGATTATCTCATCGTAGATTTGCCACCTGGCACCGGGGATATTCAGCTGACCATTGCTCAGAAAGTTGTGATTGCTGGCAGTGTGATTGTCTCCACCCCGCAGGATGTTGCTTTAGCCGATGTGATTCGTGCCAAATCGATGTTTGACAAAGTGAATATTCCGTCACTGGGGGTGGTGGAGAACATGAGCTACTTTGTGTGTGATGGCTGCGATAAGCGACATGAGATTTTCACCCACGGTGGTGCGCATGAGGCGGCGAATAAACTAGCATTGCCATTTTTGGGTGAGGTGCCCCTCGAGGTGCCCGTTCGCCAAGGTGGGGATGAGGGGCAACCGTCTGTACTTCGTGATCCAAAATTAGCATCAAGTCAAGCGTTTATCGAATTGGCCCATGAATTGGCCACGCGCTTGGCAATAATTGCCCTGCAGGAGCAGGAAGCGCCGACCATCCGCATTATAGGTGAATCTTCTGAGAAACCTGCAAAGCGGGGGTTACCCGTGCTATAGTTGGCCAAAGGGGCCAACAATGAACTTTGATGGGCGATTGCGCTGTCTGATTTTAAACGAATCAAGCGCTGATGCCATCTATTTCGAGCAACGTTTTAAGAAAAGCGAGCACAAGTTATTTGCATTCGAGCGCTGTACGCTGCAGGATCTCGGTGCAAAGCGCGATTCGCATTCCGCACAGCTCGCATTGGTTTATCTGGATGGGTACGAGATCTCCGCGTTAGAGGACATATTTAAAAAACTGCCGACTATTGTCGTGTCGGCTCCAGGTGACGACGAAAGTGTGTTAAGTGCGATTGCGGCAGGAGCACAAGATTTTCTGGTGCAGGGGCAATTTGGCGCCGAAACCTTTGTTCGCACCGCTCGTCATGTGATTTTGCAGCAAAGGCTGGAGCGCGAGAGAACAGCGATCGAAGAGCAATTTCTGGCCTCGCAAAAACTGGAATCCATTGGTCGCCTGGCAGGGGGAGTTGCGCACGATTTTAATAACCTGCTGACGGTCATCATCAATTACAGCCAAATGGCGCTGAACAAACTTCCTGCCCAAGATCCAATGTATAAAAAAATTGATGCAATTTTGCAGTGTGGCAATCGGGCGGCTCAACTCACCAGGCAGCTCTTGGCTTTTAGCCGGCAACAAGTTCTGAAGTTGCAGCGCATGGAACTCAATAGCGTTGTGATGAGCATAGAGCCGATGCTCAAGAGAGTGATCGGCGAAGATATTGAACAGATATTTCACCTTGAACCTGGCCTTTCCGAGATTCAGGCCGACCCAAATCAGATTTTGCAGGCCATCATGAACATCGTCGTGAATGCCAGAGATGCAATGCCGAATGGTGGCAAGCTGACGATAGAAACATCAACTGTTGAGCTGGATGAGCCTTATTCGATAAAACATGTGGATGTCCGTCCGGGAAAATATGCCATGTTGGCTGTGAGTGACACGGGTGTTGGGATGGACAAGAATATGATCGCCCATATTTTTGAGCCGTTTTTTACCACCAAAGAGTTTGGCAAGGGTACGGGTCTTGGTCTGTCTGCGGTTTATGGGATCGTTAAGCAGAGTGGGGGGCATCTCTGGGTGTATAGCGAACCTGGGCATGGAACTGTGTTTAAGATTTATTTTCCCATTGTTGTAAAGGACGAGGCCGTGAGGGCAAATCAAAACGACAGCGTTCGAAATGAGTCTGATAAGACGATCTTAGTGGTAGAGGATGAAGAAGTTGTGCGAGAAGTGGCGTGCGAAATCATCCGCAAGTTGGGATACCAAGTTGTGGAGGCGAGCAACGCAGAGGATGCTCTGAAGATCTGCGAGCAAGGGATGGGTCGGATTGACTTAGTTTTGACTGACCTCGTGATGCCCAGAATGAGTGGCCCAGAACTTGCTAAACGTCTGGGCGAAAAGCACCCGCAACTCGGCATCATCTACATGTCGGGCTACTCCAATGAAACTGCAGAACATCATGGCATCACCGACAAAAATGCCATGTTTGTGCAAAAGCCGTTCATGCCAAAGACACTTCTTTTTGCAATTCAACAAGTTTTGAACGCCAAGTCAGCCTAGCTACACATACGACATAGTGGAGTGTGTAGCGTGTTTGGATTGATCAAGCGCCAAGATGGCGAAGCCTTGCAAAATTTATCTAGTTTGCGTCGAACGATGCCTTTTATTATGCCTGGGCGCAATGAGTCAGCGTTCTACTGGGAACAAACGTTGGATGTGACAAACATCTTGGCGTTTTTGCAGGAGAAGAATGCAGACGGTGCGGCTAACAAATTAGGATTTTTTCATATCCTGATGGCCGCATTGGTGAGAGCTGTTGCGAAAAGGCCGCATTTGAATCGCTTTGTATCTGGAGGCAAGCTCTATCGGCGTAAAGAAATTGCCATTTCATTTGCGGTCAAAAAACAAATGGCTGACGACGCCAACATGACGGCGATGAAAGTGGTGTTTGAACCCACAGATACCTTGGCACAGGTTGTGCAGCGGATGAGTGATGCTATTTCTGCTGGCAGGAATAAAAAACTCACCACATCCGAAAAAGAAATGGCCCTTGTAGGTATGCTGCCCGGATTCTTGGTGAGGGCGTTGGTGTGGCTACAGCGTGCATTGGATAGCGTTAACTTACTGCCCGCAGCGATGACCAAGAATGACCCGCTTTATGCAACGATGTTTGTTGCCAATTTGGGTAGTGTCGGTGTTGATGCACCGTTTCACCATTTGTATGAGTACGGCACGGTGCCTATTTTTGCGGCAATAGGCAAAATTCACAAAGCACCAGTTGTAGACAAGAATGGGCAGATTGTTGCGCGTGATGTTGTAAAAATACGCTACACGATCGACGAGCGCATTGAAGACGGATTTTATTTTGCGAGAAGTTTTGATCTGTTTGAAGAGATGTTACAAAATCCGCACTTGCTCGAGCAAGTCGATGGTACTCCTCAAGAAAGTTCTGCGCGCGTGCGAAATATAGATACGCAGGTAGATGCGGCGTTTTCTAGAGCAGATGGCTTGTCGACCTGAATCCGCACTGCTTCGATTCTCTTGTCCAGCGCCAAGCACTGTGCGGCTAGTTCAAGTGCCAGTGTTTCAATGAGTTGAAAATGGTGTGCTTTAGCATGGCCTGAGATGTGTTCGGCAATTATTTGGTAATCCACCGTTGTTTGGATATCATCTCGCGTGCCCTGTTCGCGTTTTTGCACAAATAGCCAAGCGTTCACCAACAAAAGCTGTTCGATGTTTTGCTCATGCGAATGAATACCAATCATCGCGTTGATGCGAAGATCGCAAATTTGAATTTGATCGAGCTGTTCAGGTAGAAAAGTCATGGATGTGTTGATGAATCTTCCAGTTTTTTTGTTGTGATGTGGCATGGGACCAGGAGTCCGCTGGACTCGTCAAAAGAACCACGCTTGCGGTTTTCATATGCAAGGGGTGGCCACAAAGCAAACTGGCAACTTCCTCACAAGTGGGATTGTGGCCAATGAACATCACTGTCTCAAATTCGTCGGGCAGATCCTCGATTTGTTCGCGCCAATCTTGTACAGACGCTTCGTAGAGCGCGTTCGCAAACGTTACCGGAATTTTTTTCTGCCAAGCTTTTGTCACCAGATCACATGTTTCTTTGGTGCGAATAGCATCACTGCACAAAATAAATTCCGGCAACCAATGCGCCTTGGCGATTTGCTGAGCCGCCAAAGGCGCTTCTTGTTGCCCTGTCATGTTAAGTGGCCTTTCGTGATCAGGCAAAGAGGGATCATCCCGAGAACTCTTTGCATGTCTCATAATCAAAAGCCGCTTGACCATGATTCACCTCTTAGGGTTTTTGAAATGCCACGAAGATTGTTGCCTGGCCTCTTTTGAGATAAATTTGCAGCACACCATCTTTGGGAACGGCTTTTACCATATCAACAAATGCAGCCACGCTTTTGACAGGCTTATCGTTGAGCTGAACAATGACATCCCCGGCTTCAATCCCTGCCAATGCGGCGATGGATTGTGGAGCCACTTCAACAACGCTCACACCATTATTCGCGTTTCCGAGAGCAACACCAAGGTCTTCAAGGGTGGTTTTTTGGCCTGGAGTCGCATTTGCTGAGGGTGCCTTGTCGTTTTTTGGCAGCGCCTCTAACGTAATTTTCACCATTTTTGTTTTGCCTGTTCTGACGATGGAGAGCGGAAAGCTCTTACCCACGCCGGCCAAACCAGCCATCACCTGAAGGCTGCTCGCATCATCGACAACCTTGCCATCAAATTCCATGATGATGTCTCCCGCGAGAATACCAGCCTTATGCGCAGGGCTACCTGCGACGACTTCACTCACCAGAGCGCCCTGGGCGTAGGGAAGTCCCATGGCCTTGGCCACTTCTGGGCTCACATTTTGAATACGAACACCGAGGTAAGATCGCTTGACGCTGCCAGTCTCTTTCAACTGCGGCAGGATTCTTTTGACCTGATCGATGGGAATGGTAAAGGCAATTCCCTGACCACCAGCACTGACGGCAGTATTGATGCCGATGACTTCGCCAGCGAGATTCAGGAGCGGGCCACCGGAGTTGCCCGGGTTGATGGGTACTGAGATTTGCATAAAGTCGTAAAGTCCACTCCGGCCTGATGGGTGAACATCTCGGCGGCCACGTTGTGAAATAATGCCCATCGACACCGACAACTCAAGTCCGAGCGGATTACCAATGGCGACGGCAAAATCGCCAATTTCAGCCGCCGCCGAATTGCCAAGCGGAATGACTGGCCAGTCCTTTTTGTCACTCTTGAGTTTGATAAGCGCAACATCGTTGTCGGCATCAGAGCCTACAACCTCAGCTTGGTAGGTCTTCAGGCTGGAGCCAACTTTGACACTGATGGAGGTTGCGCCCTCTACGACGTGGTAATTGGTCAAGGCGAGGCCAGAGGGATGAATCATGAAACCACTGCCTTGTCCCTTCGCATGTCGTTCAGGCATTTGGCCGTTGGGGGAAAAAAATGGAAAAAAACCGCCAAATGGTCCGAAGCCAGGCGGAATCCCGCGTGGATCTTGTTTGACCACCGCTTCCGTCGTCACCACTAATACGGCTGGTTCAGAACGCTTCACCAGTGGAGCAAGGGAAGGAATATTGATGCGCATGCGTGTGGCATCTTCTGGTGGTAACTCTGTCCACAGTGAATTCGCTAGAACTTTGCTGGGCTTGTTGCCACCAAAGAAAGCATGTGCGATTTTTACGCTCGGAAGGGCAACAACTATGCCCAATGCCACCGCCAACAAGGGTCGTTTCATCATGTCCGTTCCTCAAATTGTTAGATGCCGAATCTTAAAAATAAAGTCCCCTATTTTACAAGGGGGTTTTATCGCGTGTCTATGTGTTCTTTTTTCCCATACTGTTCTCGCGGCACCAATTAAGCCAGCCGTACAAGGTCGTATGCTCGAACAAAAGGGGGAGTGGAAAAAAGCCTGTCGCGTTTATGAAAGGGATATCAAGAAAAACAAAAAGCGCGCGCTTGGGGTAGAGCTGAGACTCGCACAGTGTTTTGAAAAAGCAGGCCAGCAAAATAAATCGCTGGCACTATGGCACAAGATTTTACAAAGCCCCGAGCTTTCACAAGATGTTTTTGTTTTGAGAGCAGCCATGCCGGTGATGTTGCCGCAGCAAGAGTTTTCCCAGAAAGTTCTCGCAGTGAATTCTTTGGGCAGCGATATCAAACGACGAGAAGCCTTGGCAGAGATCTTAGAACAGCTTGTAAAAGCAGGCCAAATGCAAGAGCAAGCATTGGATACGCTTTTTTTGCGCTTGCCAGAAACCATCGCAGCAAGACGTCTTTTTCAGGAAAAAGCGGGGCTAGATTGGCAAAAGAAAGAAACGCCTACGATAGCACTTTCTCGCGCCGAGGTATTAGCCAAGAACAATCGAAATGACGATGTCATTGCCACGTTGTCTTTCTTTTCGCCCGAAGCCGAAGACAAAAGTGAAGAGGCCTGTCGCATGAGATATCTCATGGCAACTGCCCTGAGAAAGCAGCGGCGATACCAGGCCGCGCGCGAGATGCTCAACATCACTATCAATACTTGTGATGGTGAGACAAAGCGAAATGCAATGTATTTGACAAGTCGCCTGGCTGCCATGGATCCAACTGAAGCGGGCCTGAAATTTCTGGACCAATTTTTGCAAGTATACCCCGATCATGCATTTGCCGACGACGTTCTTTATTGGAAGGCAACCATGATCGAGAAATTGCGCGGACAAAAGGAAGCAGACGCAGTGCTGGCCGACTTGGTGAAACGCTATCCAAAGGGCGATATGCTGCCAAAGGCCATTTTTAAACGCGCGCTTATGTTTGCTGAACAGCAGAACGTAGAGAAAGCAGAGGAACAGTTACAAGTTCTGCTCGAGTCTGATCAGACACCTGCGCAAGCGAGAGAGCGAGCCCAATTCTGGCGCGCACGGCTTTTGCTTTTTCCTGATTTGATGCAGCTCAAGGAAAATACAGACATAGAGTTGGCGAACGAAGGAAGGCAAAAGTTGGCCATTTTGGCCCATGACCGGGCTGCCAGCTACTACGGGTTTCTTGCAAGAGAAATGCTCCATCTCGACGAAAAAAAGCCAAAATTGAAACCAGAGCATCTCAAACCAATTTTGTCTTCTCAGCTGTCTGAAGATGCTTCGTTTCAGCAGGCGCAAAGTTTAATTGCAGGCGGATACGAACAAGAAGCTAGCTATTTTTTGGACGCCATCGCAGGCAAATACAAGGGCACCGACGCAATGCTATCGCTAGCGCGTGTATATGAGGAAGCTGGTTTTCCCGAAAAGGGTTATCAGGTGCTCAAGCAAGCAGGTCTAGCATATCCAGCGGGCGTGCCCGAACAAAATAATCTGGCATTGTGGTTATATGCTTACCCTTCAGCTTATAGTGATTCTGTCTCTCAGTCAGCAGCTCAGCTGAACCTTTCGGAGCCGCTGCTGTTCGGATTGATCCGTGAAGAAAGTATGCTTGACGCTGGAATTGTTTCTTGGGCGGGAGCAGTTGGTTTGTGTCAGCTGATGCCGAGTGTTGCAAAACAAGAAGCCTTGCATCTCGGATTCAAACTCGAGAATCTCGACGATCTTTCGCAACCTAAGATCAATGTGTTGCTCGGTGCAAGTCAGCTTTCCCGCCTAATTCGCCAGTTTTCACACCCACTTTTGGGTATTGCGGCTTACAATGCAGGTAGTGCGTCGGTTGGCCGTTGGTTGAAGGCATCGATGCCGCTCGACACTTTCGTCGAGATGATTCCTTTTGAAGAAACGAGAGAATATGTGAAACGCGTGACGAGCACTTGGCTTGTGTATGCCTATTTGGCTGGCAAACTCAGCCAGGTTTCTTTTGATCTCGAGGTGTTACCACAGGCCAAGACGAAAGCAGCAATTTCTCAGTGACGAGCTGTGGATGGACATGGCTATTCAATTCAAATAATGCGGTTTCGATGCCAAGTAAGATCTGAGTGATATGTTTGCGCTTTGCAAGCACACTGTTTGTGCGCGCAGAATGGAGAAGGATATTTTGTAGCGCCTGAAGCGCCTGCTTTAAGTCTTCACGATTGGCAGCAAAATCTTCTATGAGATTGACTCGTTGGGCCACGGAGCTCTGTTCAATTTTTTCGAGAAGGCGCACGATTATATCGTCGTCATGTTGTGCAAGGTGTGCTTCTGAGGGAAAGAGAAGACGTTGACAGCGGGATAAGATGGTTGGCAAAACTGCGCTGGTGGTTTTAGCAAGAAGCACCAAAAATTGGTTTAGACCAGGTTCTTCCAGTGTTTTGAGTAACGCGTTGCTTGCTTGAGTCGTCAGGCGGTCTGCATCGACCACTGCATAGAAAGAAGGGCCCGGCTCGAATGCCTGCAAACGTTGGTCGCGTTTGAGTTCGCGTATCTGGTCAATACGGATCTCGTCTGACGCCGAAGTCTTATCTTGCGCATCTGTGCTCGCTCGCCGTCGCCTTTCAGCATCAGACATCAACCAGACGATGTTTGGGTGGGTGAAGTGCTGGATACGCACACAGCAGGGGCACGCGCCACAACCTGGAATAGTGAAGGGACGTTTGCTCTCGCACAAAAGTCCAGACGCGAGATCAACGACGGCTGTTTCCTTGGCTGCAGAATCCTCACCAACGAAAAGCAGAACATTCGCCAGGCGGTTGTGCCGAACGGCATTGCGGAGATATTGGATGGCAGAAGACATGTCTCTAGAGACAATCAAATTGGCAGAGTTCCTGCAAGGCAAAAATTGAAAATTTGAGACGATCGCGGATGAAATTTGCTATTTTGGGACATAGTTGCGCAAATATTGCCTCGAAACACATTTTGAAAACGCAATAACGCAACTGTGACCCCTGTCTTTTTGCCGCTAAATTCGCAGCGTAAAAAACGGGGAAAATAGGGCGCACTTTCTTCAAATACCCCTCATAACCATTGATTTCTAATACAAAAACATGAAAAAAATTGATAACAAAAAAACCATTTTTTGGGGTTAAAATAGGCAGTTATTTTATTGGTCCAACAGGTTATTAAAGAAAAATGTTCAAATATTCGACGAAAGCACGCATTTGAGAGACCATAGTAAGTGAAAGGTCGGGGGGCTAATGACCCGGCAAAAAGAGGAGGATGTGATATGGCCGAGAAGGTATTAAGAGCAGGGATAGAGCGTAAGAAGGGTTGGCTCTACTACTTAGACAAGAATTTGAACGTGCATCGTGTGCAAATGGTACGCGGTGGCGAAAAGAAAAAGAAAGGTCAACATCCGGAGTCGGTTCTGAAAACGAATCTTCGCCGCGATCATAACTTTCTTTATTATGTTGATAAGGCGGGTGATATCTCCCGTGTGAAGGCAAGCAGGGGGGGTACTGCTCGCAAAGGTAAAAAACGCCGTCGTACAGCGGCACAGAGGGCAGTTATGTTGAAGAAAAAACTAGCAGCGAAAAAGAAAGCAGCAGCAAAGAAAAAGGCCAAAGCTTTGAAAAAAGCAGCAGCCAAGAAAAAGGCAGCAGCCAAAAAGGCAGCAGCGCGCAAAAAGGCGCTTGCGAAAAAAGCCGCCAAAAAGAAGAAGCCAGCTGGCAAAAGAAAAGCAGCAGGCAAGAAGCGTAAGGCAGGTGGCCGCAAGGCCAAGGCTGCTCCGCGCAAGAAGGCGTCACACGCCCGGAAAGCGCGTAAGCATAAGAAAGCGGCGTAAGTCGAACGCTTGACGCTGAATAGAGAGGTGCCTTGCAGGCTATGCTTGTGGGGCACTTTTCTTTGTTGCATTCGATGTATTTTGTTGGCATGGACATAGATTGGAAGCGCGCGTATGAGTCTATCACCGCACAACAGCCTTGCCGACGAGAGGGTTTGCCTTGAAGAGAAGGTTGCCCATTTGATGTCACAATTGTCTCACACATCTCGGGAAGTTCGCGTTGAAGCAGCAGTGGCATTGATTCGCATCGGCGACGAGCCTATGTTTAAGGACTTGCTGCTCGCTTTGAGGCATACTGAGCCGCGCGTTGTCGTCGGCGCTGCACTGACCCTCGGCCGAATCGGCGACAGGCGCGCTGTGCAGGGCTTAATTCAGGCCTTTAAGACGGACGACCAGAACGTCGGGGCCGCAGTTGCCTGGGCACTTGGCAGATGCAAGGATACGCAAGCATTGCCTTGGTTGATGCTGGCAATCGAGCAGGGGTTTGTGGTGGCACACGCCTGCGAAGCGCTCGGACAGATAGGCGATGCGAGGGCCTTGGAACCACTCGTTTTGGCCGCTGCATCCACGATGGAGGACGCGAAGGCTTATGCATTGCGCGCAATTGGCATGCTAAATTTTGCACTATGCTCTCATCTTGTGCCCGATGTGATTGGTTTACTCAGAAGTCATTTGCAAGATCCTTCCCGTAAAGTTCGACTTTGCGTCGCACTTTCTTTGCATGCGCTTAGCCAAAAGAAATGACGACTTTATTCTTAATTTCCTGTTTCGTGATTGGCGCTGCTCTTGGCAGTTTTCTCAACGTCGTTATCACACGCCTGCCAGATCCAAATCAGTCTATTGTTCGGCCGAGATCTCGCTGCGATGCGTGTGGCCGTGCAGTAGCGTCATATGATTTGGTGCCTATTATTTCTTACTTGATCTTGCGCGGCCGCTGTCGTTTTTGTCACGCAAAGATTGGTTTTTTTCACCCGTTTATTGAAGCGCTTTGTGCGTTCATGTTGCTCGCTCTTGGGTTTCGGTTTGGGCCATCTCTGCAATTTATCCAACATGCTGTCTTCTTTCTGTTGTTGCTTCCAATCGCCTGGATAGATTTGCGTTTGTGGCTGATCCCGTTGTCTCTTTCGCTCCTCTTGGTGGGTAGTGGCCTGGTTCTTGGTGTCTTACAGGGGCGTTATGCGCTTTATGACCGCCTAATTGGCGCCGGAGCAGGGTTTTTGTTTTTCGCAGCGGTTTTGGTTTGTTCCACCTACGTCTTGCGGCGTTCCGGCCGGCTAGGTCCTGATCAGAGCGCAATGGGTTGGGGCGATCCTGTGTTGTTGGCCGGCATCGGTGCGTTTCTTGGTTACATCAATCTACCCACGGTTGTGTTTTTAGCCTCTGTCCAAGGTGTCATTGCCGCGGGCATCTTGCGCCTTGCCGGGAGGCGTTTTTCAGGAGACGGAGATTCCGGGCTACCCGAAAACGCGCTTCCGTTTGGGCCTTTTTTAGCCCTTGCTGCCTTGCAGGTCGCATTCTTCTTGCCACAGAGTTCACATTGGCTATGGGAATCTGGTACGATGTAAGAACGGTGACCCATGGGCAAGTTATTGAGAGTGTTGTTTTTAGGCGTCGCATTTCAGAGCTGTTTGATGGGCTGTCAAAAGGGTGATTCCGTCGTATCGGTGCATCTGAAAAAGGCGAACCAAGCAGGCAGGCACGAGGCTGAAGTAGACGCAAGGGGTATGCGCTTAACTGGCGTTGTGAATGTCACTGGCGGCAAATTGGGTCTGTTGGAAGACACCAATGACCTTGGTTATATCGTCAAAGAAGGACAGTCTGTCAGTGCTCTTAATGGCGTCGTCGAGCGTATAGGGATAAACGAGCTGGTGGTGCGTCAATCTGAAATGGATGCGATGGGTAAGAAATACGTAAAGTATGTCAGTTTGAAACTTGGCCAGGTCAAATGAGGCGGGGGCTATGAGAGTGGGATTTCAACAATCGATTTGTAGTTTGGCATTGTTGGCTGCAATGAGCGCAATGGGAGCAAATGCGCCAAGCGCGCCAAAGCAGTCACTTCGGCTCGATGAAAATCCCCAGGTTATGCCCTCGCCAACAGCGGGGCCCAAGGAAGCTGCGCCTCCTGCCGCGGCTCCACCCACGCCTGAGCAAGCACCCACACCATCGTCAAAGCCTAAAGGGACGAGGCTGACCGCTATTCAAGTTAAAGTGCACGACAATAGTACGCAGGATCTTGTATTGGTGACGTCTGGAACGGTGTCGAACTACGAAACGCAAGAGCTTGCTAATCCTGCTCGATTTGTCGTCGATTTGCATGGTGTGAGCGTGGCCAAACACGATTTGAAGGAACCGCATTCCTCAGCATTGGGAACAATTCGCGTCGGTGTATACGAAGACAAGACGCGGGTGGTGATTGACCTAGCACAAGGCGTGAGTGGAACGCCGACTATTCACACAGGCAAACATGGTTTGCAAATATCGTTTCAGGTTTCCGCACATGTGCAGGCTCCAGCACCGGTGCCGATGAAGCGTAGCCCGCTGGTGAAACAAAAAGCGCCGACGCCGGTTCCGCCTCCCGCTCCCGCCCCGGCTGCGCCGGCTCCGGTGAAGCAGCCAGATCTGATTTCGCTCGATTTACAAAACGCTGATATTCAAGCCGTGCTGCGCTTGATTGGCGAAGCGAGCGGCATGAATATTGTCGCTTCGGAAAAGGTGACTGGCAAAGTGACCGTTAAGCTCAACCACGTCCCCTGGAAAGACGCTTTGCAGGCAGTGGTTGACGTGGTGGGTTGCAAGTTTGTTGAATCTGGCAGTGTTATCCGTGTGATGCCCATCAGCAAGCATGCGCGGCACCACTAGCCTCGCTCTAAATATTGTCCGGTACGTGTATCGATTTTCAGCTTATCTCCCTCATTCACAAACATGGGCACTTGGCAGTTGTACCCTGTGCTGAGCGTAGCTGTTTTGGTAGCACCGCCCACCGTGTCGCCGCGCACAGCTGGATCGCATCGCGTTACTTCTAAAACCACGTTGTTGGGTAGGTCGATCGAAACAGGTCTGCCTTTGAAAAACAACAATGATGCCGTCATGTTCTCAATTAGAAAATTGGTGGCAGAACCGAGGACTGCGGATGGAACCTCAAACTGATCATAGCTCGATGGCTCCATGAAGTGATAAACACCATCGGATGCGTACAGAAATTGCACTTCGTGTTCAGCGATGTCGGGCACTTCAACTTTGTCGCCGGAGCGAAAAGTGGGGTCGATGGTAAGTCCGGAGATCAGATTACGCATCCGCGTGCGTACAATGGCAGCTCCTTTACCGGGCTTATGATGCTGAAATTCAGTAATTTCATAAGGCTCATTTTGGAAAAGAACGCGCAGACCGCGGCGAAAATCAGAAGTTGAGTACACTGGGACCTCGAGCGCAAGAACACGGCCCCACACTTACACGTTATCGCTATGCTTCTCAAGCGAGAATCGCGTAAATTCAGATGTCGATAATAATGACTCTCTCTCTTTCTTTGTCAGCGTCCGTATCTGCTTTGGGCTCATGGCCGGGGTGATCTTCCCGCACGGGTAAGCGCATAGGGGGATGTTTATCGGCATTTTCTCTTTTGCGCCGCTCTTTCCTTCTGCGTTCCTCTTCCTCAATGATCCAGGCAGGCGGGACCACTGTGGTGAGGTGAAAAGTAGCCAAGGTACGAATGAACATAGAAACTCCCTCGCAAAAGAGCTGCCGTCATCTCCTTAATACAACCTAACTCCCATTATCGGCTGGGCAAGGTTGCGAGTAAAGATCAGGCGTGTATTTTATATAAAATTACGCGTGTTTTCAGGGAGTAATGCCCATTGCTAACTACGCGTTTTATCGCTAGAACTGCCTGACATGCATCAAGAACTGAATAAGCGAGCAGAAGCGCTCTGCTTAAGCGCAGAGAAATTGGTCAAGCGAATACATCGATCCGCTTTGGCGCCCGATGTAGCAAGGTTGTCTTACGCCTTTACGCAAGCGCGCTCAGAATCTATTGGCGAGTATTTTCGTGACCCAGCTCTAAGGCGAGCCTACATCGGTTACTATGCACCCACCTATGCGATTAAAATCGCGTCCGTTTTGCAGCGTATGTGGGAAGAAGGACATGGTTTTGCGATCCCCCAAGAAGGTCTTCACGTGCTTGATCTCGGTGCAGGGCCTTTGGTCGGCGTTCTAGGAAGCTATCTGACCTTTGGCGAAATTAAAAAAGCCACAGCAGTAGATTTGAAAGTAGGTCCAATGCGCCTCGGCCTTGATCTCCTCGAACAGCTTTCAGCATCAGTCGCCTCTCGTGTGGCGATTCGTACTGCAAGTCTGTTGGGCCCACCATCGATGTGGAAGCCGTCGGAGCCTGCAGATCTCATTATAATTGCGCATGTGCTTAATGAGCTCGGTGATGCACGGCGCGCGCTGGATAAGCGGCTGCAGGTTATTTTAGCTGCCAAGCAATGTCTTTCCGAAAACGGCCGAATCTTGATTGTGGAGCCCGCCACGCGTGTCAGTACGCGTGCGCTCATGGCACTTCGAGATATGATAGAAGAAGATGGAAATTTTTCTATCTATGCCCCTTGCACTGGAGCAGCAAAATGCCCATTGCTTCAGACAGAAGAGAGCTGGTGTCATGCGGAATTTGCATGGAGTCAGCCAGCAATGCTGAGCAAAATTGATCGCGAGGTTGGCTTTCGTAAGCAAACTTTAAAATACAGCTACTTATTTTTGGGCCACAACAAACAACCACAACAAGAAGAATCAGATTTCCTGCGCATTGTAAGCGGCCCGATGTTTGCGACTGGTAAAGTCCGTCGCTATGGCTGCGGTAAGAATGGTCTGCTGACTTTGGTCACCTCGGAGCAAAACAAAGATAAGCGTCTCAGCTTGTTTTCTCGAGGAGAGAGAATTGATAAGATGCACCTCGGGGAACATGGTATAACCATCTCCGACGAAGCAGGTGGGAAAGCGTGGCAGAAGACGGTGGATCCGGGGGAAAAGACAGAAGAAGCGACTCCGGAAAAATTAAGAAAAGCGCGCGAAGAAGGTCAGGTATCAAAAAGCCAAGACTTTGTTTCGGCTTTGGTATTTATCGGCGCTGTGGCCGCCATTGGCGGTGGAATCGAGTCGCTTACCTCTAGCTTCAGCAATTTCATTATCGCGTGTATTCAAGCTGCTTCTCAGAAAGATCTAACCGTGGCGATGGCAGATGTCATTTCCGAAGGGTTTCGCGTTTCTTTCGTTGTCACGTTGCCCGCCCTCAGTGCTGCTTTCGTGTTGGCATTGGCTGGCAACTATTTTCAAATCGGGTTTTTGTTGACCAGCAAGCAGCTCAAACCTGACTTAAAGAAAATTAATCCGATTTCCGGTTTCAAACAATTGTTTAGTGCGAAGAGATTGGTGGAGCTGTTAAAGCAAGTCGCGAAATTCACCATGGTGACTTGGATTGTCTACATGGCTATCAAGGATCGTTTGCGCGATGTGATCATGACGCAGCGCATGGACTTGCTCGCCACCGCCACGATCGCTTCGCATATTCTCAAAGATATTTGTATTCGGGTGGCGCTACTATTTTTGGCGATCGCCCTCGCTGACTATTTTTGGCAACGCTACTCTTTTAATAAGAGCATGAAGATGAGCATGCACGAGGTGAAGCAAGAGTACAAAGAATCTGAAGGCGATCCAGAAATGAAGGGCGAGCGTAAGCGGCTTGCGCAAGAGCTTGTGATGGAGGGCGGCCAAGCGCGGGTGGCCAAGTCGGATGCTGTTGTCACCAATCCTGCACATATCGCTGTGGCGATCCAATATGATGCCAAAAAATCGACCGCACCGATTGTGGTTGCCAAAGGGCTAAGGTTAAACGCCGATAAAATTAAAGAAATTGCCCGTCAAAGTCGTGTGCCGATTTTGCGCAATGTTCCGCTTGCACAGGCGTTGCATAAGCTGGACATCGACGAAGAAATTCCAGAAGAGCTTTACGAGGCGGTGGCAGAAGTGCTAAATTTCGTTTACGAGTTGAAGAAGCGAAGCTGAGCGCTGGGTGAAAAATGCCAAGAATCGAAGGTAAAACAGGACTGGTAGATGTTCGCAGCACTGAAGAGTTGGGCGTAACGCCAAAAGCGGAAGAGCTTCGAAAAAGCTCAACCCCTCCCGATATTGCACGCTTGGTTCAACCTGAAGAAATCAGGCTCATCGGTGGCCAAGAGAGGCAGCAACTCGCAGACCAGCTGCGGCTTGCGGTGCCGTTTAACCAAAATCCTTTTAGCGCCGCACAGGGTGGCTTT
>JABDBI010000021.1:0-7595 GCA_013288705.1 Methanobacteriota archaeon
CCCGGCGATTATCGTCTACCATAAATGGGATGTCCCACTCCTGGTCGCGCACTGGGAAAGTACCGATGGCTTAAATAGACCATAAAGGCCTGCGAAAGCGCATTAATTATGCTGGCTGCCGCCGCCTGTTTTACTACCGGCGGTATTTTGGGGATTGCACCTGCGGGTAACGCGCAAGTCACTCCCACGGCGAGAGTGACTCCGGCGAGCGTCTTCATCATTTTGCTTTTCATTTCTTGACTCCTTGTTGTGAGCCCCCCGTCTCACCTTGCTTGCATCTGATTTTTCAGCTGGCAAGCACCAACAAGAATATTATTCGCATATCTGTAATTTTATTCAAAATGCCGCTTTTGCGTGATCCAGCTTTGAAAGCCCTGAGCCCAAATATTTTTGGCGAGGGGATATTCGCTTTCGCCCGGAAAAATAACTGTGAGCGAGTTGAGCTTAAGATCTTCCATAGCGACGTGCATCGACCGTGTAGCCTTAGGTGCATCGGAATATTTGAACTCAAAACCCAGGCGTTTGCCGTCCTTCAAAATCATGAGATCCAAATCAACCTGACCGTGAACGGCCCAAAAATACACCTCTTCTGGTGTCGCCTGATGAATTCGAATAATCTCTTCCAAGGCCATCCCCTCCCACGACGCGCCAAGTTTTGGGTGAGCCAGCAATGCGTCTCGGTCGCGAAGACCAAGGAGAGCGTGGAAGATACCGCTATCGCGGAAATAGATTTTAGGCGACTTCACCTGACGCTTACCTATATTCTCATACCAAGGCGAGAGCTGCCTCACCATGAAGGTGCCAGATAAAATATCAAGATAGCGACGCATTGTAGTATCTGAAGCTCCGAGTGAAGAGCCAATTTCAGATGCGTTAAATAAGGCGCCATGATAATGCGCGAGCATCAGCCAAAACCGCCGCAGCGATTCCGGGGCGATTTGGAAGCCCAGTGCTGGCACATCGCGCTCAAGAAAGTTGGAGATATAGGACTTTCTCCAATTGAGACTGTCCTCATCAGTGTTGGCAAGATACGATCGAGGGAACCCGCCTCGAACCCATAGTAGTGAAGAGTCCCCCACCTCCAGAGAATTAAATGGCGTCACTTCTAAATGCTGAATACGCCCTGCAAGTGTTTCGCTCGATTGTTGGATTAAATCTCGCGATGCGCTTCCCAATATCAAATATTTTTGATTCAGGCCGGGTGTATCTACGAGCACCCGCAGAATCGGAAATAGCTCTTTTCGTCGCTGCACTTCATCGATCACAATGAGCCCGCGCAGCTGGGAGAGAACAGTTTTGGCTGCAGCTAAACGCTCGACATGTTCGGGATCTTCGAGATCAAAATAATTAGCACGATCGATGCCACCGAGATGATCAATATACATACGAGCCAGCGTGGTTTTTCCACATTGCCTGGGCCCAAGCAGCGTGACAACTTGGTGTACCCTAAAAGCATTGGTGATCAGCTCGATAAAGTCTTTTCTTTCCATGGGTTATCAATATATCATGAAATACCGGCATAGTGTGCAGAATTTTCATGGAAAACAGTAAAATACTTTTAAATTAGATAGTTACGACCCACCCCTTCTACCTAACTCGCTTGCCCAGGCGTCATCAGCTCAGCAGTTCCATGATTGTCATCGTGATTGCCATGGGGGTGGTGCAAATGGATGCCATTGGCTTTGGAATAAGCAACATAATCATTGTGGTCCCCATGCGGCACCATCGCGTGCGAGCAAGTTGCGCTGTGCTTATGCTCGCCGTGGCAGGCAACGCCGTTGTGATCTGGTGTGTGTCCGTCGGGATTGGATTTCGTCACGGCGAGTGTGTGCTCCATCGCTTTGTTGCCATCCATGTGATGCATGTGGCCGTCGTGGAGATAGTCTGTGTGGCCCTCGTGCTTCATTGCGGTGTGGCCACATGTGGGGCCGTGTTGGTGTGTGTGATTTGGATGAAAGGTGGGCTGCTTAGCTGCATCCGTTCCAGCAAATGATGTTGCTGCGCAAAGCAAAGAACCCAAAAATATCGTGGCGATTTTTTTCATGACAAACTCCCTTTATCAAGAGATAACAATTGAGTCGCGTCGCGTAATCCGCTCAATTGCGGAGTGGATGTATTTTGGCGAACGTTCGGATTTTTTAACCGCTAAAGATACGATTGAGCTTCTGCAAATAAAATGAGATCGTGTTCGCATGATCCCGCGCACGCCTATTGAGATTCTGCATTCTGTTTTTGGCTACTCGTCTTTTCGTGGCCATCAAGAAGCAATTATTCGCAAGCTCCTCGACGGACAAGATGCGCTCGTGCTCATGCCAACGGGGGGTGGCAAATCGCTGTGTTATCAAATTCCGGCCATTCTTCGGCCGGGCACGGCGATTGTCATCTCTCCGCTCATAGCGTTGATGCAAGATCAGGTCGCTGCACTCTCTGAAGCAGGTGTTCGTGCGGCATATTTAAATTCATCGCTCAGTTTTGCTGAAGCAAGAGCAGTGGAAGGCGCTTTTCTCGCCGGCAAATATGATCTTCTTTACGTGGCACCTGAACGTCTCATGATGCCAGCATTTCTGGATAATCTGCAGCGCTGCAAAATAGCGTTGTTTGCGATTGATGAGGCGCATTGCGTATCGCAATGGGGACACGACTTTCGCCCAGAATACCTCAAGCTCGACGTGCTGCATGAACGTTTTCCGAGCGTGCCTCGTATTGCTCTCACAGCCACTGCCGATGAGGCGACAAAGAACGACATCAAAAAGCGACTTCATCTGCAGAACGCCAGTGTTTTTGAAGCGGGATTTGATCGACCCAATATTCAGTATCGCATCGTCGAGAAGCAAAGTCCTAAAAAGCAGCTGCTCCAATTTCTACAAACAGAACATCCCAAAGATGCGGGGATCGTCTACTGCCTTTCTCGCAAGAGCGTCGATGAAACAGCCGCTTGGCTCACACAACAAGGGTTTCATGCCCTGCCCTACCACGCCGGTTTAACCAATGATGTGAGGCAGAAGAATCAAGAGTATTTTCTGCGCAACGAAGGCGTGATCGTGGTTGCCACCATTGCTTTTGGCATGGGCATCGACAAACCCAACGTACGCTTCGTCGCGCATCTAGATTTGCCAAAGAGCATCGAGGCGTATTACCAAGAAACTGGTCGCGCCGGGCGTGATGGATTGCCCGCAAACGCGTGGATGGCCTATGGGCTGCAAGATGTCATTATTCAGCGGCAAATGCTGACGACAGGCAATGCTAGCCCCGAGCAAAAGCGACTCGAGCAACGTAAGCTAGACGCCATGCTTGGGCTATGCGAGACAACTCTTTGTCGCAGGCAGGTGCTTCTCAAATATTTTGGAGACGAGCTCAACGAGGCTTGTCATAATTGCGACACCTGTATTAGTCCCATCGATAAATGGGAGGGGACCAAGGCTGCGCAAATGGCGTTAAGCTGCGTGTATCGCACACGCGAGTCTTTTGGATTTGCACATCTCGTGGATGTATTGCTAGGTAATGAGACCGAGAAGGTTGTACGTTTTTTTCACCATCAGCTTTCTGTGTTCGGCGTAGGTCGAGACATGAAAGCCGACATATGGCGATCGGTGCTCAGGCAGCTGGTTGCGATGGGACATTTGCAGGTAGACATGGAGGCTTTCGGTGCGCTCAAGCTGACGCCGAAGAGTGTGTCGGTGATGAAGGGCGAGGAAGTGATTCACTTTCGTGCGCTGCGCAAACCGACGAGAGTAACTAAGGTTGGAAAGTCCTCGCATGCCGTTAGAGCGCAAGAGATGGACAACGATGCAAACACACTGTTTGAAGCGATGAAAGAACTTCGCCTGCAACTTTCACGTGAGCTCAGTGTGCCACCCTACGTGATTTTTCATGATCGTACTCTGATGGAGATTGCACAGAATAAGCCCCGCAGCCTCGAAGACTTCCGAGGGCTTTATGGTGTGGGCGAGCACAAGCTCAGCCGATATGGCGCGGCGTTTTTGAAGGTGGTTGAAAGCCATCCATTTTAGTTACGAAGCACCAGCTCGCTTATCTCGATGAAGAAATCAGCCGTGGGCTGCGGAGCCTCTGCCGCTGCAACCGCTTCTGCGACTGCTGCCTCAGCTGGGTGTTCCACAAGAAACTGCTCCGCAAGAATGCGCGTGCGCATCATGCGCAATTCTCCGCGGCCTGGCTCTGCCGATAGCGCCTTATTCACCATCGCCAGCGCATCATCATATCTCCTCGCAGCACAGGCATCCGTCGCATTCGTATAAAGCGCCGAGAGCTCTTTGTTCGGCCGGCTAGAAAAAACCAAGGAGAGCATCATCGAAGCGCCATCTCTTACCTCAATGTATTGTTTCTCGGATAGCTGTTTTTCAAGCGCAGGTGGCACAAGCTTCAACATGTCCCAATCTTGAATGCCTAACATTTCTGTGGTGATCGCTCGATCAAGATCGGTGTTTTGCAACAAAAAGCGCGCCATCTGACAAGACATCGCACCACACACTTCTTCGAAACCGACTCCCCAACCACCCATGCTCTGCGACAGAGGAAGCTCGATATTGCTAAACATCGTATCTCCCGCCGGCTGGCTTGGCCCCGAAGACAAAGCACGAGCATAGGGTGAAAAGGGACTCTTATTATACCGCCAGTGGGTGTAATACGTGACCTGCTCAGCAAACTCGCTTGCGCTCGAAAAACGAACCACGCCGAAGTTTGGATCAAAGAAGCGATAGATATTCTTGGCCGGATCTGTGGCAACCAACATCGCGTGCTTTTCGATCGTCACATAAAACACACCCTTACGCGCTGCCATCTTTTGCAGCGCAGCGACAACCTCGGGCAATTGCTCATTGGCAAACTGCACATTCGAAATGGGTCTTAAGCCAGTAGCAGCCATGTGGTTTGCGGTCGCTCTGTCAACGAGATCCGTGGTCTCATGCGGCATCTTTAATCCACGGTTCAACAAAAACCTTGGCAGCTCATTATCGACGACATAACGCGTTTGCTCAAAACGCACCCCACCGGGACTACGGAAGGTAGGCACGATTAAGCGCGTTAGACTTACGGCCGCTTCCCCACCGAGGCTATTGGATAACTGATGACGCAATGCGCTTACCCGCATGCGTTCTGCATGGGTAAGCTTGTCAAAGCCAACACGCTCAAACGTCTCAACAAGTTGCACGATCTGGGGTAATTGATGTGGCAACTCTTCGAGGCGCGCCAAAGCCGAGAGCTGCTCCTTGCGCTTTTGCAAACCTGGCAATATACGCTGCGCCCTCGCCGATAACCGATCAATTTGCTGAGATAATAGCGGCGCTACTTCAAGGCGGCGTACAAGCGCGCGCGCAATCACATCCACCTCGCGTATGCCCCGATTGGTCGTCTCGAGATCTGCAGGATGTTCTTCGAGCCGAGCGAGCCGATTTAGCTCCTCTCCGAGTTGCATCAGCTGAGCAGGCAAGTTGGCGATTGCTGCCCTGGGTGATCCTAGCTCGAAGCTATCTTGCGCTTGCACCTGCGAGTTCGATGGTGGCTCACTTGTCGACAAAAGCGCGGGAAGAACAGACGTCGGAGAAGTCGTTTTAATCACCATGTCGTCGACGATAAAAGCGCAGTTTGTTTTTGCAAAGGAGGAATAGTGAAGATTCCGAGATTGCTTTAGCTTCATGGACTTTATCGTCGCTGGCGTCGTCTCCATTCTGCTCCTTTGCTACCTCACCTATGCCATGATCCACCCGGAAGATTTTTAAGCTAGGAGCATACCCATGTCTGCTTCACAATATATGCAAATCGGCCTGTATTTCGCCGCATTGATCGCCCTGACACCGCTGCTTGGATCTTACATGGCACGGGTATTTGTCGGGGAGAAGACCTTTGTCACGTCCATGTTTGGACCGGTTGAACGGGCCCTCTATCGAATCGGCTTCATCGACTACACCGAAGAGATGGATTGGAAAAAATATGCCGGGGCGGTTCTTTGGTTCAGCGTCGTCGGGCTCATCGCCACAACGGCTGTGCAGATGCTGCAAAGCGATCTACCACTTAATCCGCAAAATTTGCCGAATGTGTCTTGGGCTCTCGCCTTTAACACGGCTGCCAGCTTTGTTACCAATACCAACTGGCAAGCCTATAGCGGCGAAAACACGCTGAGCTACTTTAGCCAGGCTGCCGCTCTCACTGTGCAGAATTTTCTGAGCGCCGCAGTTGGCATCGCTGTTTTACTGGCATTCATCCGCGGGCTTGTTCGAAAGAACGTCAACACTATCGGCAACTTCTGGGTCGATATGACCCGATCAACACTCTATGTGCTAATTCCGCTCTCCATCGTTGTTGCGCTCATTTTGGTTAGCCAAGGTGTGATCCAAAATATATCGGCCTATGTGGAAGCCACCACTCTCGAGGGCGCCAAACAGCTCCTACCCATGGGCCCAGCAGCATCACAAGTCGCCATCAAACAGCTAGGCACCAATGGTGGTGGCTTTTTCGGCGCCAACAGTGCCCATCCATTCGAAAATCCGACACCGCTTTCCAATTTCATTGAGATGCTCGCGATTTTGCTAATCCCCTCGGCACTGGTGTACATGTTCGGCATCATGACCAACGCGAGACGACACGCCCTTGTGCTTTATTGCGTCATGATGGGGGTGATGCTCGTCTGCCTCAGCGTAGGACTGTGGTCGGAATACTTGCCCAATCACTCCCTGGGTCTGGCACATCAGCTCGAAGGCAAAGAACTTCGCTTTGGCATTACAAACTCGGTGCTCTGGTCTATCACGACCACCGCTGCCTCTAATGGCTCTGTGAACGCAATGCTCGACAGCGTTTCGCCTCTCACGGGATGCATGGCCATGTTTCAATTGCTACTCGGGGAAATTATTTTCGGCGGGGTGGGGTCGGGGCTTTATGGCATTCTTCTACATGTCTTGCTCACAGTATTTTTGGCAGGCCTCATGGTAGGCAGAACACCCGAATATCTGGGCAAGAAAATCGAAGCAAGAGAAATGAAGCTGGTGCTCATTGCCATCTTGCTGCCAAGCGCCGCCGTGCTCATTGGCGCTGGAGTCTCCTGCGTTTTGCCCATTGCGCTGGCAGGCTTGGCGAATCAGGGCCCGCATGGGCTGTCGGAGATCTTGTATGCGTTCGCATCGACGGCGAACAATAACGGCAGCGCATTTGGTGGCCTCAATGTCAACACCAACTACTATAATGTATTGCTCGCTCTAGCGATGTTAATCGGGCGCTTCGGAGTGATTTTTCCTATCCTGGCCATCGCGGGTGGACTTGCCCAAAAGAAATCTGCTCCAGCGTCGTTGGCAACGTTTTCCACCGATAGCTTAACTTTTTCATTTTTACTGACCGGAGTCATTCTCATTGTCGCGGCGTTAACGTTCTTGCCTGCTTTGTCGCTCGGACCCATCGTCGAGCACTTCCTCATGCAATCGGGCCAAACCTTTTAAGGCGCTTTCATGACACGTCAAGAAATTAAACTTGCCGATTTTTCTCTCGCGGCACAAGCGGCAGGCGATGCCTTCAAAAAGCTTGCTCCGCGCATCATGGCCAAGAATCCGGTGATGTTTGTCACTTTCGTCGGCGCCATTCTCACGACCATC
>JABDBI010000021.1:7605-29112 GCA_013288705.1 Methanobacteriota archaeon
CTCGTTTCTTGGTCAATGCGCCCGACTCAAATTCTCCGGCTTCGAATTGCAAATCACGCTTTGGCTGTGGTTCACCGTTCTCTTCGCCAATTTCGCGGAAGCGCTCGCAGAAGGGCGCGGGAAAGCACAGGCAGAAAGTCTCAAGAAGTCGAGAGTGCAGCTCTTTGCCAGGCGACTTATTGGCGATAAAGAAGAACAGGTATCGGCCACAGATTTAAAAAAAGGCGACACTGTGATTTGCGCCGCAGGGGACTTTATTCCCGCCGACGGAGAAGTCATCGATGGCATTTCCAGCATTGATGAGTCTGCCATCACGGGAGAATCGGCTCCGGTGATTCGGGAGAGCGGTGGAGACAGAAGTGCTGTCACCGGCGGCACCAGGGTTATCAGCGATCATATTATCGTGCGTGTGACATCGGAGCAGGGTAGCTCGTTTCTCGATCGCATCATTGGCCTCATCGAGAATGCCAAAAGGCAAAAGACACCCAACGAAATTGCACTGAGCATTGTACTGGCCGCACTTAGCATTATGCTTCTTTTAGCCGTCGCGACATTAAAGTTCTTTGCCGATTACAGCGCCCAAGCAGCACATCAAGATCTGTCTTTAATTGTGACGGTACCAGTGCTGATCTCGCTTCTGGTATGTCTTATCCCAACCACCATCGGCGGTCTGTTAAGCGCCGTGGGAATTGCCGGAATGGATAGGCTCATTCGCAAAAATGTCATCGCCAAAAGTGGTAGAGCAATCGAGGCTGCCGGAGATATCGATGTGATGTTAATCGATAAAACTGGCACTATCACACTTGGCAATCGCATGGCAACGGAGTTCATTCCGATCAATGGCTTCTCCGAGAAAGAACTCGCCGAAGCTGCCCAGCTTGCATCTTTGTCAGATGAAACGCCTGAAGGTCGATCCATTGTGGTGCTTGCCAAAGAGCGCTTCCAACTCCGCGCAGAGAGCCTTACGCTGCCCGGAGCACACTTTGTACCCTTTTCGGCCCACACGCGAATGAGCGGCGTCGATATCACACGATCCGATGGTTCTATGGAAAAACAAATTCGCAAAGGTGCTGTGGAGTCTATCAAGCATTATGTGGAATCAAATGGCGGGCATTTTTCCAACGAACTTGATTCTGCAGTCAGCCAAATTTGCAAAAGCGGCGGCACACCCTTGGCAGTTGCTTCAACCGACAGACTGCTCGGAGTTGTTCATCTCAAAGATATGGTGAAGGGAGGAATCGCCGAGCGGTTCAAAGAACTGCGCAAGATGGGCATCCGCACCATCATGATCACGGGAGACAACCCCCTCACTGCTGCTGCCATTGCGGCTGAGGCAGGTGTGGATGACTTTATTGCCCAAGCTACGCCAGAGAGCAAATTACAACGGATTCGCGATGAGCAACGGCGTGGCCTTCTTGTCGCGATGACGGGCGATGGCACCAACGATGCCCCTGCACTCGCACAAGCGGACGTGGGCGTCGCCATGAACACGGGCACGCAGGCAGCCCGAGAAGCGGGGAACATGGTTGACCTCGATTCGAGTCCGACCAAAATCATCGAAATTGTCGAAACAGGCAAGCAGCTGCTTATGACGCGGGGCTCACTCACCACATTTAGCATCGCCAATGATTTGGCAAAGTACTTTGCCATTTTGCCGGCTATGTTTATTAGTTTGTATGCGCCAGCGCAAACTTTGACAGGGCCACTCGCGACGTTCAATCTGATGGCTTTACATTCTCCGCACAGCGCGATTCTAAGCGCGGTGATTTTTAATGCGCTCATCATTGTGGCGTTGATTCCTCTTGCGCTGAAGGGTGTATCTTATCATGCGCGATCCGCAGCAGAGCTGCTCCGCCGCAATCTTCTGATTTACGGCGTTGGGGGAATCATCTCACCTTTTATTGGCATCAAAATTATCGATATTTGCATCGTCTCGATCGGGCTTATTTAGCGAGGTGGCTGCTATGAAATTACTGTGGCAAAGTTTGGTCTCGGTTTTTGCATTCACCCTTTTAACCGGTGCAGCCTATCCCTTGCTGATCACTGGTGTCGGGCAGTTGCTCTGGCACGACAAAGCAATGGGAAGCCTGGTCAAAGACAAAAACATTGTTCGGGGAAGCGCACTCATTGCGCAAAAATTCACCAAACCTGAATATTTCTGGCCACGACCCTCTGCGGGGGACTACAACGCCGTTCCCTCGAGTGCCAGTAACCTTGGACCCACCAGCAAAGCATTAAAAACCCAGATCCATAAAAACCGAATGGGCCAAGAAAACGTGCCGCTGGACCTGATTACCACATCTGGGAGCGGACTTGATCCCCATATTTCACCGCGTGCAACGGCCTGGCAAATGGCCAGAGTCACGAAGGCTCGAAACCTCGATGACGTCAAGAAAGCCGAGTTACAGCAGCTTGTTGACCTAGCCGTTGAGAAGAGCCAGTTGGGCGCGCTTGGAATGCCACGCGTAAATGTTTTGCTCCTCAATAGCTTATTAGATGACTCTTTTGGCAAAATGGGTTCATGACAGATTCACTTGAACGACCTGATCCAGATGCTCTGCTCGCAGCCATTAGTGCCAGAAAAAAAAGGCGGGGCGGCAGACTCTTTCTCTTTCTTGGCATGGCGCCAGGCGTCGGAAAAACGTACGCCATGCTGCTCGCTGCGCACGAAGCAAAAAAGCGCGGAATCGATCTGGTGATTGGTGTGGTCGAAACCCATGGACGGGAAGAAACTCAGGTTTTGCTCAATGGGCTCGACATATTACCCAGGCAGAAAATAGAGTATCGCGGCATTGTCCTCGAGGAAATGGACCTCGATGCCATTTTACACCGCAAGCCTAAACTCGTTATCGTGGATGAGCTCGCGCATACCAATGTGCCTGGCTCAAGACATAAGAAGCGCTGGCAGGATGTGTTTGAATTGCTTGACGCTGGCATCGACGTGTTGTCGACCGTCAATATTCAACACATTGAAAGCCGAAAAGAAACAGTGGAACGAATTACGGGAGTCTCGGTGCGCGAAATGGTGCCGGATTCTGTCATCGACAGAGCGCACGAGATTCGCCTCATCGATCTCTCTCCACCAGATTTGCTGAAGCGCCTTAAGGAAGGAAAAGTCTACCTTGGCGAACGTGCCAATCTTGCTGCAGCAAACTTCTTCAAAGAAGATAAACTGACAGCGCTGCGCGAAATTGCCCTTAGGCTTCTTGCCGAAAAAGTCGATTTTGACTTACAGACTCTAAGCGCAGAACGCGAATCTGGCGGGCCAATCACCGTGGCTGAACGACTCATGGTCGTCGTCGGCCATAGCCTTTACTCGGAGCAATTAATTAGAGCCACCAGGCGACTTGCTTCCAGCCTCGATACATCCTGGATTGCCATTCACGTGGATGCCGGCGAGCATCGGTCCGAGGAGGAAAAGAATCAGCTCGCCAGAAATCTGGAGCTCGCACGAAGCCTCGGTGCGGAAGTCGTCACGGTCACTGACACCAACATCGTGGAGGCACTCTCCCGCGTCGCACGTCAGCGTAACGTCATGCAGATTGTGATTGGTCGGCCGAAGAAGAGATGGTTACAAAATTTGCTCGAGGGGGGAAGTCTTCTCGAACGTCTTTTGAGAAAACGCGATCTCGACGTTTATGTGCTCAGGCAAGAACTCCCCGCTGAACCCAAAAAAAAGCAAGGTATCTTTGCAAACTTCGAAGCAAGATCTCCTTTGTCTGCGTATATCAAAACCCTATGGTCCATCTTGGGTATCAGCCTCATCAACGCCTTGTTTGTCTCGGTCATCGGATATCGCGCCGTTGGCTTTGTCTTTCTACTTGGCGTGCTTGGTCTCAGCCTTTTCGTTTCTTTTGGCCCTTTGCTTTTCTCTGCAGCTCTGACGGCACTGATTTGGGATTTCTTCTTTATCCCTCCGGTGGGAACGTTCTACATTCGCGAGACAGAAGATATTTTCATGTGCGTGGTCTATGTCATCACGGCAATGGCGACGGGCATTTTAGCTGGAAGAATTAAACGCTACCAGAACATCCTCGCACTTCGAGAATCTCGCTCACGCATGCTCTACGAAATCGTTTGGGACATTGCGACTTCGCCCAATAAGGACGCTATGATCACTGCGGTTGTGACACGGTTGTCTCATTTTCTCGATGGCAACTGCGATGTCGCTTTAATCAAAAAGGACAAAAATCTTCGCCCGTTTTCCGCAGATCGCCTCAAGGTGTCAAAACAAGATCGAGAAATGGGTGTGGCGCAATGGGCACTCGATAACAACAAGCCCGCGGGATGGTCGACCAATACGTTATCGGGAGCGGAGGCCTTTTACATTCCTCTCAAGGGCTCGCTCGATACCGTTGGAGTGCTTGCCTACCAACCCAAGAGCAAAAATGCGCTTGCGTCTGAAGACGCCGATTTGTTGTTTACTGTCGCGCGCCAAATCGCGGTCTTTCTCGAGAGAGAATTCCTCCGTGAGAAAGTGATTGAGTCACGTCGGCTCGAAGAAATGGAGAGAGTGCAGCGCACGATTCTTGGCTTTATTTCGGAAGAGGTGCGCATTCCGCTTTCTATTATTGTACAAGCCGCAGCAATTCTTGCTGGCGATAGCGCGGGCATTGAGCCGGCGAGGCGCAAAGAACTATCCAATCACCTTCAAGACGCCACAGAGAAATTGAGTTTTGTCATCGACAACCTGCTCACTATGTCGCGCATTGCGGTAGGCATTTTTCCCCTTAAGAAAGAGCTGTGTGATCTTGGCAGGCTGATTCAGCTGGCATCGGATCATCTGCAACGAACACTGTCTCATCACACTGTCAAAGTACTGGCGGATAGCAACTTGCCCAAAGTGCAGGTCGACATACGTTTGTGCCAACATGTGTTGGCGAATTTACTGATGAACGCAGCTATTTATAGCCCACATGGCAGTACAATCACGATCACAGTCCATGAGGTAGAGGACTCCATGCAAATTGCTGTGAGCAACGAGGGCCCGGGCATCCCCGAAGAAGAATTGAATCGCATTTTCGACAAATTCTACCGCATTCCCGGCACCAAAGCAGAAGGTGCTGGACTTGGTTTGGCAGTTGCCAAAGGCATCGTGAAAGCCCATGGAGGGAAGATCTCGGCAGCAAATCAACCTGAGGGAGGGGCTTGCTTTACGGTGACGCTGCCGAAGTGAGTACTAAAATCGAAACGCCAAGATTTCCTTCTCCCGCTGGCGGGAGAAGGATTAAGGATGAGGGTGGTAGAGAAGCACCTCGACACTTCCCACCCTCACCCTTGGTCCCTCTCCCGCCAGCGGGAGAGGGAAATTTCAGGAGAATTCCATGTACGGGCCTCTCTGCACTGAGTTTTACGACGCCAGCAAACCCTCCGCACCTGCGGAAGAGCTCGATGTCTATCACACAATTCTCGACAAGAATGAAACCATCCTCGAAGCCATGTGCGGCTCTGGCAGATTGCTCATTCCGTTATTGCAGAACGGCTATCGCATCGATGGGATCGATGTCTCCGCTGACATGTTGCAGAGCTGCCAAACGCGTGCAGCGCACTTAGGATTTGATCCGAATCTCATCAAGAGCTCACTGGAAGACGCGCAGCTGAACCGCCAGTATGACACCGTCATCATTGCCATAGGCTCATTCCAACTCTTCTATCCACGCGCGCAGGCGTTTACCGCGCTCGAGGCACTCAAACGGCTCATCAAGCCCAATGGTCGTCTCATTCTCGACACGTTTGTGCCGTGGACGTTTTTGAATGAAAGTGTTGACGTCTTCACAGAAGAGCGAGAAGTCACGATTGGAGAAAATCATGTGATTAAAATGTTCGGCGAGGATAAGCCCAACAAGGAAGAGCAATATTACTTTGAGACAAATACATATACAAAAATTGTAGATGGGCGGGTGGTAGCGACGGAGAAGGAGCAGATGAATATCTGCTGGTATTATCGGTATGAGCTGGAGCTGATTTTAGAAAGGCATGGGTTTCGCGACATTGTTTCGAGGCCCGTCGATTTCAGCGACTCCAAGCGCACATTTTTTATATCCTCTCTTTAGGTACCTCTATGGGCAGCGCGATCGTGGCCAAGAAATAGTCTGCCAAAAGGTGTCAATTTGCCGGTAGCTTGGTCAAAAACTTCCTCCTCTGTACTCCCGTCGGGAACAGGATCTCTCGGCCGGACTGGGGTTCCATCTGGGCCAATTGTAACCGTGCGTGGCAAGTAAAGATAGGCCATGTCATTTGGCTTAAGACCGTTAATCAGAGTACTCGCCTCGGAATTGGGAAGAGCTTCAGTGCGTAGCGCTTCAAAGTAATTGAAGCGAAGCTGTTCAATGAGGTCTTCATGTCCTGTCTTCCCTCCTGCATCATGCAGTTTCAAAATACGGTCTGCATTCATGAGGAACTGTTCGACCCGGGTTTTCTCTGCATTCGACGCATAGCGATACGCGTCGCGCAAGCGATTGCGTGCTTTGTTCTGAGCAAGCTTGTAACCAGTGCGATCGGTAGCACTTTTGCACGTCGTGAGTGTTTTCTTGCCGACGCGCCTTGCTATTTCCTCCAAACGATTCAGCTCAGCATTTCGTCGTTCGGATTTATTGGAAGGCAGTCCTGCCAGAGGATCTTCCTCGCGCAAATGAGCAACTGTTAGTGCCAATGTATCCCGGGCATAGGGGGGCGTGTCCTTGCGTTTCAAGAGAGTCTCTAGAGAATCCGCAAAACTGTGTGTATTTTGCCTCGTCCATGTCCACGGCTTGTACCATCGGTATTTATCTATTGGTTTCTTAGCTGCGGTCAGTGAGCTAAGAGCGTCAAAAACGGCTGCATCCTGTGTTCCGACATCCGGCCTATTTTTAGTGGTGTTTAAAAATCGTTCAAAGCTATCTCTGGAGATCGTTCCCAATCGAAATTGGTTATATTCCGCGATTAGTCTCTGCACTTTTGGCGAAGCATCCGATGTATCAATCCGACCAGTTTGAGCATCTACTTCTACACCTCGAGCGCTTGTCAAAATAGCTCGCGTGGCGATGTCAAAATTGGCTTCTCGGTTGTGGTTACGTTCAGCCACGCTAGGCCGGGTAAAAGTTGGTGGCAAAATACCCAGAAACGCACCCCATAGCCCAAGGCCGTTTCCGTGCTGGGCCATTATCATGGAGTCCATCGGTGTTTCTTCTGCTCGCGCGGCCGCTTGGTTCGAGGTTCTAATCGCTGATGCTTGCCGAGCGGCGTAATTGCTATCTACAAAGTTCCCGGTCGGGATTTTGAGATCCACACACAACGGTTCGCCCAGAAGCACGACGCCGCGGCTTGCGTCATTGTACATTGCTAGCAAGCTCGGATCGCCATTCTGCTGCTCCTCAGCGATGTTACGTGTCATGAGTTGCCGAAGCTGCGTAGCCTGTTCTGGCGTTTCAAATCGAGCCGCCGCAAAAACACTGTCGTTGCCCTGAGTCCCAACGCGTCGAACATTCTGCAAGGTATCTGCCTGCGCCGTGGAGCTTGCACGTCCAGGGACCCAGCGCCCCCGCTCTACATCGTTTGGATGATTGGGATCAGCAACAAACGCGTAATAAACTGCACCAGCCACCGGATCTTCTGGCCTTCGAATGGCTCCTAGCAAATCTCCAATTTGTTGGAGATTTCGTAGGTGGGGTCCTTTACGTACTCCGCTAAGCGCGGTTCCTTGAGCTATAAGTTCAGCTTGCCCCGCTGCATTCAGGGGTCTTGGTACTGCACGAGTTAGTTGAGGAAGCCTGTCTTCAATAAATCTGCCAGAAGCATCGAGGTTCACCGGCAGACGCGCTTGCGGAGGACTGGAGACTGTCTGATCGTTTGCAAAAGGGTGCGCTGCTGCAACTTGATGGCTTGCACTGTGTGGAGCGACGGGAGCATGCCCGGGAACATCTGGTGTGTGCTGCGGTCCGATATGAGGACCTTTTCCATGTACGGCCATAATGCCTCCCAAAAGGGTATCATTTGTTTATAACATAGCGGCGCGGATTTCAGCGATTCCAAGCGGACATTTTTTTACGTCCTCACTTTAATTTGATGAATTCGTGGATTTCTAAAATGCATTTCCGTATTATTTATGGAGATTCATTCTGGGGGTCGATATGCTAACTAGAAAGTCGCTTGCACAGATATTTTTCATCTCTTGCATGCTACAAGGCTGCTCGAGTTCGAATGGTAAGAGCACGCCAAGCTCTCTTTCTGGATCTCCCGGTGGCTGTCAAGCAATCATCAATTCACCTGGCCGCACAGAAATCTATGTCAACGACAACACACGCGTGGCGGATCTAGATCAATATACGCCCTATGACATCGTCATTATTACTTTCGTCGGCAATGTTCCTGGAAAATTCGACTCGGTTGGCGATCCCGTTATTGGCATTACGGGTAGCCTTGCAGGAACTCCGCCCTACGCAAAAAAAGGGTTGTTAGGGTTACAAACAGGCCGCAATCGTCAACCACTGTATTTAGCTGATCGGATTCCATTGCTGCAACAAGCGGGAAAGTGCGTATTGCTTGCCCTCGGTGGCGCGACCATGCAAAATGCAGATTATGCAGTTTGGGCTACGCCAGACAAGACAACAAAATTGGCACAGCAAACTGTCGCGATCGCTGCTGATTTGGGAATTGATGGCATCGACATTGAATTCGAGGATTCTGCAGCTTTGCTGCCAGATAGCTTTGGCCCCACCAAGTATAATGGCATTCCATTTATCACAAATCTAACAACTGCAATCTCTACTGCCATGCAGAGCGCACCGATGCCAAACAAAGTTCTAATTCACACGCCTCAACCGCCCTACCTCGAGACCTATACAGCGACGCCATCAAATCCATATGTCCCTGTTGGGCAAAAGTATAATCCCTACATGCAGTTGATGAGCGCCGTGGGGGACAAAATTACGTGGCTTAATATCCAATATTACAATAATTTCCAATGGAATAATCCGACGGCATTGATCGCGCAAATTGATAAAATCATCGCAGGATTTGATGGCTATGCTGGAATCCCTGCAATCAAGTTGATGGCTGGCAAACCTGTTGGACAAGGACTTTGGATTCCTGGTTCGGGAACCATCACCGGCCCCACACAGAGTTACCCCATCGAGTCAGATGCAGGCACGCGCTATCCGACGCCATGTGCGCCCGGTGAGACTCCAGGAAAGGATCCTTGCAACACACAGGGGATTACAAACTCGCCGCAAACGGCCGGCTTTCTCGACTTAACGACGATCACCCAACAAATTATTGCCCCACTCAAGGCTAAATATCCTTCCTTCGGCGGCTTTTATGGTTGGCAACATCGCAGCGATGCGCTTGACTATTGGGCGAGAAGGATTTTTGTTTCTCTCAATAGAACACCGACCAATATCCCCGCCGCTATCCCTGCCACAACCTATAAAACTGTATCCGGGGACTTTGGCTATCGAGTTGCACAGAACAACGGCATATCGCTCGCGACTCTAATTGCCGCAAATCCCAATGTGAATTTTAACAATCTACAACCAGGTACAACATTAACAATTCCGGGTGCGCCTAGCCCATGGAATTGGATTATCTCTGCTGGAGATACTTGTGATTACCTCAAGCAACTTTTTTCGTTACCTAGCTATGACGTGTTGGCTAATGCAAATGGGAGCTCCAACACGAGCGCATTTTGTAGTGGCCTTCAGCTAGGGCAAGTGTTGATAATTCCTGTCGGTCAATTGGCGCCATTTTAAGTATGGCCACCGGTCTCGACGATTTATGGCAGCGGCATAGCTCCTGGTCGGAGGTAGCCCTTGCCCGTGAAGTAATTCATCATGTCATTGCCTGGCCCTTGCACAATCCCATGTGCAACACCAAATCCCGCACTGAGCGGCGCACCATAGACAGTGTTATCTTCCTTTTGCAGCGCATTAAAAAAAGTTCCATGTCGATTTGCGCGCCACGCTGTCCAGCCAACAAAACCACTGTTCCCATCATAAGCGTTGTAGTTTACAAAATCTAACAGATACCCCACGACTTCTTTGCACTCAGCGCTCGGTGATGCACCAAATTCTCCCAAAAATACTTTCATGCCATTCGCTCTTTCCCACGCCGCAAAAGCCTGAAGACCCGCCAGCACCTGATCTTTGAAGGCTATAACCGACAGACAATCAGGTGTTGTGCCACTGAAATAGGTATTTGTACTCAGAATGTGATTAAAATACTGGTGCACATCTATCACGATATTGGAGAGGTCAGTGATGCCCGCCGCGACCAAATTAGCGCGCGTAAATTGGTCACCATTCGCCAAGGGTTGACCCTGTTTAATATTGGTCCAGCCATGAAGTGGATCATAAAAATCGCCACTGAGAAAAATGGGACTGTTTGGAATTTTTGCCCGAATCGCTTGCACAGCAGCGACTTCATCATCAAATACATCCTTCACAAGCAATACTTGGCTAGCAGGGCTATCCGCTGAAAACGGTTCATTCATCACTTCGAAAATGAGTGTTGTTGGATTCGCGCTTGCAAGATCTGAGAACTGATTAGCCAAAAGTCCCCAAATATAGGCGAGCTGACCTTTTGTAACGATGGTACATCCGTTCCCTGCCAGGCCAGCGTTGGTGGGCTCGTTACCTTGGCCAATGTCGGGCCCGGTCGGACAAAAGCGCATGTAATTGTGCAAATCCAAAATCACATACAATCCTTGATTCAGATATTTTTGCACCGTGTCGTGAACAGCTGACATATAGATCTGGTTGATCGTTGTGCTCATTGGATCCGTGCTTGTAACCGAGCTGGTTGGCGACGTCACAATAAACTCCCAGCGAATGGGTAGACGAACTGTGTTCATGCCTTCAAACGCAAAATATCTAAAATCAGGAAGGTCCGGCTGCTGAAACATGGCGTCCAAATAAGTGCCGTCATATTCTAGTCCAGAAATATTTAGCCCTCGCATCGCTGGTTGTTCATACTGCGAAACCGCGGGTATTGTGCCGTTCGCAACCTTGCCAGGCATCGTATCTTTCACAGCCTTGCCGGACGATGAGTCCAGCTGAACCACAGACCGATAGCCGAAGGTGAACTTTCCACTGTCGTCCAGAGTGCATTGATAGGGGATGAAACCCGCGATGGTGCATACTTTTGTCTCGGTGTTGATCGTAAAATAAGTGGAATAGCCACCTTGCGTAAGGCCCGAATTTGGACCGTTGGCATTTTCTTGACAGCCCTGGTCTGTATCGTAATGAGAGGTCGCACAGGCTATAAATGCGCAGCCTGCACCACTGAGCCCGTTTGCTAATGCTTCATGGGGGGCAATTTGCTGCGGAGCACCTGAGCAGTTCCATACTTTATTGTTTAAATAAAAGTCAGAGGTGTTCACGAAAGGAGAGATTGAAGCAAGTGCGAGTCCTGGCCCCTGTGACGGCGATTTATTTCCTGCAGTGCAGCTTATTAGCGTCAAAAATATCATGCACAGAAAAAGCGAGAAACACTTCATGGTGCCACCCCAATGGCACATCATATCATGAAATTTTTTTACTCCACAATTGCAGCAGCAAGTATTTCTACTGCATATTACTATGATGAATCATAAAACATGGCTAAAACAAATCTTTCCGTTCGTTTTAATAATCGCCGCATGCACTTCGACGGGGACTCCACAGTCCCTTTCTCTTTCGACTGGAGAGTGTTTAGCAAGGGCAGGTCTTCCTTACTGTGCAACGACCGACGTTGTCACTCCCAACTATACGGACATGCAACAATGCAGCGGCCCATGCACCGACATCCCAATTGATTTCAGCTTATGTGCATACCCCAGACGGGTCTACACAGCACCGCCCTATGAGAACAATCCAAACCCCCTACAACTCAACACGATTGACGAGATCTACGTTGCTCCACACATGGACGATGCGCCCTTATCTGCGGGCGGGAAAATCATCACGCAGTCTGCAGAAGGAAAGAAAATACTCGTCATCACTGTCTTTGGAAAAGGTGCCGCTCCACTCGATCCATTTGATGTGGGACTCTTTTCAAACTACATGGACAGATCCGTCGAAGACATTTTGGCTGTCAAAGCAATGGGGGCATACTATAAGCTGCTCAATTATCCAGAGTTCCTTTTTCGACTGCCAAAACAGCCCTATGCTGATCCGCCGCCGCAGCAAGTAATTGATAGCGTGACCACCTCAGTGCAGCAGATCATCAGCGCGTATTTGCGACCAAATGGCGAAGTCTATTTCCCTTTGGCCATCGGGAACCCTCCTCATCCGGATCATGTAGTCCTTTTTAACGTGGCAAAAAATCTCGCAGCGCTCGCTAGCAAGACGTACTCAGTCCACCTCTGGGAAGACATGTCCTATGCGGTACAAGCTACTTGTTTTAGTAACGGCGTTTCAAGCTGTCTCGTGCAAAGATTGGATCAGGTCAAAAATATGGGACTTAATTTGGTGCCGTCCAATTTTGAAATGCCTGCAGCGCGACTCAATGACAAAATAAATGTACTTTTCAAGTATACGTCCCAAATTTGGGACACAGCATTGTTCTCCGAGATAACAGGCGGCATAACTGTCGCAAAGGTGAAAGAGGCCTATCAGAGCTACTCTGAGTCAATTGTCAACTCGCCAAGCGTTTTCGTGGAGCGATACTACCTAATCCAGTGACATCCGCGTAAAATCAGCCAACTGCCTTGCCACTTTCTCTAGCTCCGCCAACAGCCCAAGACGCGCCTGACGAAGCTGTATGTCATCGACCATCACCATCACATCGTCGAAAAACCGATCCACCAGCGGCTTAATCTCCGCCACTTGATAAAGCACTTTCCCATAGTGCTCACCAAGCTGCGCTTTGCTTAACTTGCGCTGATCCGAAGTGTGATTTTCCAGGTGCATGATTGCAGCAAATAAGTCTCTTTCAGCACCTTCTTTAAACAGTTCCCGGTGAAAAGATTCACCATCCTTAAATAGCCCGTCTACACGTGCTTTAGCAACAATATTACCGGCACGCTTTAACGTCGCCACAAAACGTTCAAAAATCTCGGGGTTTTTATTCTGTAACGAAGCGAGAGCTTCAATGCGCGCAGACCAATCTACCAAATCATCTGCGCCAATTGCCGCCGCACCATCCACGACTCTCACATCTGCTTTGATATAACCCTTGGCCCGGGTCTGAATAAAAGTCACCGCTTGAGATACAACTTCCTGCGCTGGCAATTTCACCTTCGCGCCAAACAGCTTCACTGCTTCAGAGACCGCCGCTGTAAGCGACAACCGATAACCGCGCTCGATCAGGATACGCGATATCGCAATGGCCGCGCGACGCAAAGCAAATGGGTCGGCTGTGCCCTTGGGCATTTTGCCAATGCCAATCACGCCCACTAGCGTATCGAGACGATCTGCAAGCCCGACCACAGCACCCACATCATCCTCGGGCAACAGATCGCCGGAGAAGCGTGGCCAGTAATGTTGTTCAATAGCACGTGCAACAACCGCAGACTCACCGTCGTGCAACGCATAAATGCGCCCCATGGTGCCCTGCAGATGGGTAAACTCCCCGACCACACCGCTGACCAAATCTGCTTTACAAAGTTGCGCCGCCCGATCCACCTCGCAGGCAAGCCCAAGCATTTTGCACAAAATCGCCGAGAGCACGCGAATTCGTTCCGTCTTGTCAAACAACGTCCCAAGCTCACGCTGAAACAGAACTCTCTGCAGCGCAGGTACGCGTGCAGCCAACGGTGTTTTCAAATCGTCTTGATAATAAAAGGCACCGTCCTCGAAGCGCGCGCGCAACACACGTGCGTTACCGCGCGCAACGGCATCTTGCTCGGCAGACATCGTACCCATCACCACCACAAAAGCCGGCAGAAGATTTCCAGCTTTGTCCTCGACGGCAAAATACTTTTGATGCTCGCGCATTTCGCTAATCAAAATCTCTTTGGGTATGCGCAGAAATTCTTCGCCAAAGCGACCCAGTATGGGCCACGGATATTCCACCAAATTGCACACGATATCAAGCAGTGCATCGTCTTGTCGAAGCTGCCCACCCGCACGCAGAGCAACCTGCGCAGCCTCGCGCGCAATGGTTTCGCGGCGCTTTGCTCGCGCAAGCATAACGAAGCTCTTCTCGAGCCACGCTAAATAACCGTCGATGCCATCTACCGTCACAAACTCAGGCGCTAAAAACCGATGCCCGCAGGTTTGATTGCCACTTTGCACGTCGCCAAATTGAAAGCGCAACACATCGGAGCCGAGCAACGCCAAAACCCAACGCACAGGGCGCGCGAAACGCACCCCAGAACTCTCCCAGCGCATCGTTTTTGCAAAGGGGATACTCTTCATCATCGCGAGCAAGATGTCTGGGAGCACTGCATCCGATCGAAGCCCATGCTCTTTCACGCGCGCGGCAATCACTGCGCCCTTCGGCGTATCTTTGCGAAACAAATCAGCTAGCGTAAGGCCACGGCTTTTCGCAAACCCCTCGCCTACTTTGGTCAGACTACCCGAAGCATCAAACGCAATCTCAGCTTTTGGGCCAGTGACTTCCGTCTCGAGATCGGTTTGACGCTCGGCAACATCGCGCACCATCAGCACAAGGCGTCTTGGAGTCCCTTCAACAACGACAGCGCCATGCTGAATGCGCGCCTTCTCAAGAGCATCCACGATTGCAGATTGCATAAAAGCCAGCGCCGGATCGATAAAAGACGCCGGAAGTTCCTCGGTCCCAATTTCAAACAACAAATCTGCCATCACTTACTCAACACGTTTCGCTCGCCGCGCACCATCAATAATCGCCAAAAAAGAATCTGCTTGCAGAGAAGCTCCGCCCACCAGTGCACCGTCGATATCTGGATTTTGCAAAAGCTCGAAGGTGTTCTCTGGTTTCACGGAACCACCGTATAAAATTCGCACTTGCTCCGCCACATCACCAAAATTTTGACGCAACATGCCCCGGATAAATCCGTGCACTTCCTGCGCCTGCTCCGGGCTCGCATTGACTCCGGTACCGATAGCCCAAACGGGCTCATAGGCAAGGACTAACAGCGCGAGATTTTCTGGCGTCACGCTGACAATAATTGCCTCGAGTTGTCGCGTGAGAACGTCATTCACCTGCCCTGCTTCCCGCTCCGTCAATGTCTCACCGACACAAGCGATAGGGGCCAGCCCGCCCGCAAGACAAGCTTTGACTTTTGCAGCCACCGAACTATCAGACTCGAAGAAATACTGTCGACGCTCCGAATGGCCAACAATGGCATAAGAGCAACCTAGCTCGAGCAAGTGCTGCACCGACCACTCGCCCGTGAAAGCACCTTTGGCCTCATAGAAAACATTTTGTGCAGCAACTTTTAGCGACGTCCCTTGGGCGCGCTGGCAAGCCATAAAAAGCGTCGTCGCGACCGGCGCAATCGCAACTTCCATGCCACGCATATTGACGATGCCAGAAGCAACGCTCCGAGTCTCTCGCTCCACTTCACTCAAGTATAAATTAAGCTTGAAGTTGCCACAGATAAACGGCATTCGCTTTGCTCGCATCGGTTAGCCCTCATACCCCAAAACGGCAAGGCCAGGCAGCTTGGCGCCCTGCAAAAAGTCCAAACTCGCACCACCACCCGTGGATACATGCGAAATGTGGCTCAAAAGTTTGAGCCCATTCAAAGCGGCAATCGTGTCGCCACCACCCGCGACAGTAAACGCATGACTCCCCGCAACAGCCTCGGCCACAGCGTTCGTACCCGCGCAGAAATTCGCCCATTCAAATACACCCATCGGGCCGTTCCAAAAAATCGTGCCGTCGTTGGGCAGCGCACCACAAAACAGCGTCCGGGTCTTAGGACCGATGTCCAGTGACATCTCACTTTCGCCGATTTGATTACTTTCCGCTACACGGCCTTGCGCACTCGCAGCAAACTCTGTTGTCACAACATGATCAATGGGCAGCAAGATTTCGACGCCAGCCGTGTGCGCTTTCTGCAAGATATTATGAGCAGTGGCGAGTTTATCTTCTTCGAAGCGGCTCGCTCCAATATTCTCGCCCTTAGCCTTGAGAAAAGTATTGGCCATAGCGCCACCGACGATGATTTTGTCGACGCGCTGCAAAAGTTGCACCATCAAGCTAATCTTATCGCTCACCTTAGCGCCACCCAATATCGCCACATAGGGTCGTTTGGGGTTTTTGCGAAGCCTATCCAGCGCCTCCACTTCTTGCCTTAGCAACATACCGCCGGCGTGTTGACGCAGGTGCTCTGGCACGCCGACAATGGACGCATGCGCCCGATGGGCTGCGCCAAAAGCGTCATCCACATAGGCATCTGCTGTTTGCGCGAGCAGACGGGCAAAACTGTCGTCGTTCTTTTCTTCGCCGGAGTAAAAGCGCAGATTCTCAAGCATCAAGATGCCACCAGCAGGCAGTTCCATCGACAAACGTCGCACACCATCGCCCACACAATCTTCGGCAAAGACAATGTCCTGGTCAATTAGTTCGTGAAGGCGTACGGCCACTGGCTCAAGAGACATTTGCGGCCGTGGCTTGCCCTTCGGCCGGCCCAGGTGGCTGGCCAGCACAATCTTAGCACCCTTTTCCCGCAAGAACCGAATGGTTGGCAACGCGGCGACGATGCGAGAATCGTCTAAAATGCGGCCATTCTCCGTGAGTGGAACATTAAAATCCACCCGACAAAAAACCCGCTTCCCCTCCCACTCAAGCGCTGCATCATCTACCCAGCCGATTGCCATTAACAAGCCCGCGCCAAAAGTTCGAGCA
This sequence comes from Methanobacteriota archaeon, assembly GCA_013288705.1. Lineage (GTDB taxonomy): Bacteria > Myxococcota > UBA727 > UBA727 > JABDBI01 > JABDBI01. The sequence goes on from JABDBI010000021.1 coordinate 24,337, forward strand.
AATCGGCGGCTCGGTTACCAAAGCCCCACTCGTTGTCATACCACGACAATACTTTGACAAGGTTTCCATCCAGCACCTTGGTCGAAAGACCATCTACTATAGAAGATTCGTTTGTTCCTACCAAGTCCACCGAAACGAGTGGTTCGTCCGAGTAGCCCATCACACCCTTGAAAACACCCTGAGCGGCTTCCTTCAGGCGAGCATTGACCTCATCGGTCGTGGTGTTCTTTTTCAAGAGTGCCACAAAATCGATCAAACTCACGTTGGGTGTAGGTACCCGAATGGCCATGCCATCGAATTTGCCAGCCAGCTCCGGTAACACCAGAGCCACAGCCTTGGCAGCACCCGTGGTGGTTGGGATCATCGATAGGCCCGCGGCCCGTGAGCGTCGTAAATCCTTGTGGCTCACATCAAGCACAGGCTGGTCGTTGGTATAGCTATGGATCGTCGTGACAGATGCTTTCTCAATGCCAAAACAATCGTTCAAAACCTTGGCCACTGGAACAATGCAGTTGGTCGTGCAAGAGGCAGTGGAGACCACAGTCATCTCAGGACGAAATACATGATGATTGACACCGAAACAGATGGTCGCATCTGCGGGTGTTCCGCTGCTGGGTGCACTGATCAGCACTTTCTTGGCGCCAGCCTTCAGGTGTTTGGCAGCAAGCTCGCGACTCAAGAAAAAGCCGGTAGACTCTAAGACCACATCGATTTCAAGCGCCTTCCATGGCAGTTGCTCGGGATCTCTTTGCTGCACCATCTGAATAGGATGGCCATCCACAACCAAGGTTTGGTCTTGAATCTGAACATCTCCATCAAACCGGCCATGCACTGAGTCATATTTGAGCAAATGGGCGGCTGCTTTGACGTCGCCAAGATCGTTGATCGCATGCACCACCATGTCGCTTTTACCCTGACGTTGCCGTTCGGTAATGATGCGAAACAAGGCGCGCCCAATACGACCAAACCCATTGATTGCAATTCTCTTTGGCATGACACCATCTCCCTTGCCGGGCGTTTTTCCTGGCCTACACTATCAAAAGCCGGGCTGGTGTCAACGCCATTAGGTTTATGCACGACACTTCGAAGAAGTTGTTGACAGCAGTCCGAATCATGTTAAATTAAATACAGTTCACGACGGTGACTTCCAATGTCGACACAGAAAACAGGGTTCTTTGTAATTTTATTGGTTCTCCAAGCGGGCCGATCTTTCGCGGATGATCCTGCGCATGCCTGTAGCAGCGCGAGGCCCACAGAAGCGCTGGCAGCAGTAGACTCTCTGCTCGAGCACATGAAGCAAAGATTCGAGCGAGTCGAAGACGAGGCTAAGGCCAAATACGATCAAAAAAAGCCGGTTGAAGACCCGAATCGTGACAAGAAAATTCTAGAATCTGCCGCAACCAATGCGAGAAAAGCAAGCATAGACGGAGCTCTTGCCAAATCATTTGTTCAGGCCCAGATCGATGCAGGCAAACTCATGCAGCAAAAGCTCTTTGAGCGTTGGAAAAAAGAACTTGTGGATGGCTACGACGATACGCAGGAATTGGAAAATGAGACTTGGCCTCAGCTCGATTTATTAGACGAGCAGTTGCTGAATGACTTCGCCAAAATTTCTCGAGCGTCAAAGTGTGTGAACTTCTGCGAAGCATTAAATGCCCGCGTCCCTGAAATACTAGGCAAGGCTGCCGAGGCTGATATCTTGAGGCTAGCGTTGAAGCCTTTGCTAGAAATGTCCACAGTTGGTGATGACACCGGGTGCTGCCATTTGAACCTGGATCTTGACAATAAATCAAATTGACACGACGATGAACTTTTACCAAAGGGGTTTTCCATGTCATCCGTAACCGAAGTGTTTGAGCAAATGCGCGCGCGTCTGTCGCCAGAGAAAGCGCAGAAGATTAACGCGAGTTATCTGTTCCAGATAGGCGGAGAAAACGGCGAGAAGTGGTGTGTCGACCTGACGAAAAAAGCCGATTGGGTGACGCAAGGCGACATGCCTGACGCTCCGCAGTGTACCATCACCATCAACAAGCCTGAGGACTGGGTCGCTCTTGCCACAGGCAAGATGAATCCGACGATGGCGTTTATGCAAGGCAAGATCAAAGTCAAAGGCGACATGTCTTTGGCACTCAAACTCCAATCGCTTCTATCTTAAACGATGTCACATACATGCCCGCTAGAGGGTATTCGTATCGTCGATCTTTCTCGTCTGCTCCCGGGTCCGTTAACAACTTTGCTGTTGTCGGACCTTGGCGCCGAAGTGATTCGGGTTGAAGACCCTGCCGGTAGCGATTATTTGCGCAGCATGCCGCCGCTTTGTCCCGATGGCATGGGCAAGCTTTTCCATGCGCTGAACCGCGGCAAGAAGTCGGTGACGATCGATTTAAAAAGCGATACGGGGCACCAGCAATTTCTCGACCTGGTCACGAAAGCTGATGTTGTCGTCGAGAACTTTCGGCCCGGTGTAATGGCGAAGCTGAAAATCGCTCCGCAGACAATTTTGGAGCAGTTTCCCCACGTCGTGGTGTGCAGCATCTCAGGATTCGGCCAAACTGGCTCGGCAGCATCTCATGCTGGTCACGACTTGAATTTCGTCGCACGCACCGGCATCTTGGGTGCGATGCGAACCCCCGTGCCGTTGCCCATCCAAGTCGGTGATATTTGTGGTGGTGCGTGGCCCGCCGTCGCGCAAATTTTAGCGGCGTTGTTGGCACGGCAAAAGTCGGGCATGGGTACATGTCTCGACATTTCTATGTCTCACAACGTCGCAGCGATGATGATGGTCAGGGCAGCAGGCTCTACAGACTATTTGCAAGGGGACGTGCCCTGTTACAGTATTTATGAGACAAAAGATGGCCACTACGCCGTGGCGGCGATCGAGCCGAAATTCTGGAATGAATTGATCGCGGTGCTCGGACTACCAGACTTGGCAAATTGTGGCCTTTCTACCGGCGAGGAGGGTGCAGGTGTACAGAGTCGCATCGCTGAAGCATTTGCACAAAAAACCAACGCTGAATGGCAAGCCATTTTTGATCCGCTCAATATTTGTGTTGATCCGGTTTGCTTGACGACCGGGCCATTTCAAAGCACGGTTGCTCTCGATATTGGCGATGAAGAAACTGCGCTCCCAATATGGCCATTGGCAGCAGATTTGGCTAGCCCAAAGATGCAAAGAGCGCCCTATTTGGGGGAGCATAACGCGGTGTTTCTAAAGCAGCGTTCCCCTTAGAACAATGCTCGCAATCGTGAAATAAATCGCAATCCCCGTCACATCGACAAGCGTCGCCACAAGCGGCGCAGACGCTGTAGCAGGATCAAGCCGGATGCTGCGCAACATAAATGGTAGCATCGCACCCATGATAGAACCCCAAAGCACGACTCCGATCAAGCTTACCGAAACCGTGATAGCAACCAAAAAGTAGTGCTCGCCATACACAATATCTCTGGTCGGCCACAACATAATGCGGGTAAAACCAATGGAGCCCAAGATGGCACCCAAAATAAACCCCGACGCGATTTCCTTTCCGAGCACGCGCCACCAATCCCGCAAGCGCGCCTCTTTGAGCGCCAGTGCGCGGATGATGAGGCTTGACGCCTGCGAACCTGAGTTACCGCCGCTACTAATAATAAGAGGTATGAATAGCGCTAACACCACGGCGCGGGCAATTTCTGTCTCGTAATAAGCCATGGCAGTCGCGGTAAACATTTCGCTTACAAACAAGATGGTCAGCCACCCTGCCCGCTTTTGAATCATCTGCCACAAATTCATTTGCATGTAGGGCGCTTCGAGGGCAATAACACCACCGAGCTTTTGAAAGTCTTCAGTCGCCTCTTCTTCCACCACATCGACAATATCGTTGACGGTGACGATACCTTTCATGTGCTTGTTTTTGTCTAACACAGGCAAAGCCATGAGGTGATGCAATGAGAACTGACGACTCACCTCCTCCTGGTCCATTTCCTCGGGGATGCTGATGACATCGCGGCGCATCACCTCCGCCACAGTTTTATCTGGGGGCGCAAGAAATAATTCGCGAAACGACACAATCCCGAGCAAATGCTGCTCAACATCGAGAACATACGCGTAATAGATTGGGTCAACCGCAGCCTTTGCCTGCACGCGCAGGTAGCGAATGGCCTCGTCTGCCGAAATTTCTGGCCGAAGACGCAAAAAACGCGAGTTCATCAACCCGCCTGCCTCATCTTCAGCATAGGCGAGAAGAGCAGTCACCTCTCGACGGGTCTGGTCATCTAGAAGGCCAAGCGCTTCTGTGCGATGTACTGCATCTAGCTCCTGAATTACGTCGGCAGCATCATCTGGCGGTAGCAAACGCAGCCATGAGCGCTTATCCAGCGTCGGCAACTCTTGTAAAAGATCGACTTTATCCGCTGGGCTTAAGTGCAAGAATAATTCTTCTGCTTCGCTTCGTGGGAGGCGAACAAAAATACGCTGGCGATCTTCGACGCTCAGCGAGCTCCAAGAAGATCGGATATCCCCCAAGTTCGGTAGGTCAGCCATATGCCCAGCCCTCGCCCCGCAATAACCAACAATCTGTTATAGCTCTAACCAATAATATTTAGTGAAAGTCCCGCGAATTCGTTGCAAGTGCTTTTAGTTGATGCGACATGTCCGCAATTTGGCTGGCAATCACATGGATGACGCCATCTTTCTTTTCGATCTTGCCATGAATCGCTACAATCTGTGCAAGCAACACTTCTTGGCGAAATTTTTCTGCGATGTCGGGCCAAATCACAATATTGGCCATGCCGGTCTCG
>JABDBI010000022.1:0-24437 GCA_013288705.1 Methanobacteriota archaeon
GCTTGGCAAACGTGTCGGCCAGAATAAAAGTCCCGCGCGATTTTGACATCTTCTCGCCATTGATAGTGAGCATGCCATGGACCGCGACGGTTTCGGGTAGCGTATAATCGGCAGCCATGAGCATGGCGGGCCAAAAAAGCGTATGAAAGTAGACAATGTCTTTGCCAATGAAGTGAATGATGTGCGTGTCTTTATTTTTCCAATAATCTTCGAAGCTGCGGCCTTTCGCTTGTGCGGCGCGCTCCGACAGACTGATATAACCAATCGGAGCGTCGAGCCAGACGTAGAAATATTTGTCTTTTTCTCCGGGGATAAGAAAGCCGAAGTAAGGACCATCGCGGCTGATGTCCCAGTCTTTGAGTCCCTCTTCAAACCAGCGGGTTAGAAAGTTCTGTGTGTCCTTTTGTAGGACGCCCGATGTAGCTGTCCATTCTTTGAGTGCTTCGGTGTAGTGATGCAATTCAAAAAAGTAATGTTTGCTGGATTTGAGTACGGGAGTAGCGCCGGTGATGACACTTTTTGGATCAACCAGCTCGGTAGGGCGATAGGTGCTGCCACACTTCTCACAAGCATCACCATATTGATCGGGCGTCTTGCATTTCGGGCATGTGCCCCGGACCATCCGATCTGGCAAAAAGCGGTTGGCCTTGGGGTCAAACAACTGTTCAACGTCCCGTACAGCAATGTGGCCAGCCTCCTTGAGCGCTTCGAAAATGCGTCCCGCATGCTGCTCGTTTTCTTTGGTGTGTGTGGTGCCATAACCACCATCGAACTCTACCAAAAACTTGGCAAAACTCTGCGCGTGCTTTGCCTGCCAGTCTTTCACAAACTGCTCTGGTGCGATGCCCGCCTTCGCGGCATTTAATTCGATGGGCGTCCCATGGCTATCCGCGCCGCACACATAGAGCACATCTTCTCCCGCCATGCGTAGCGCGCGCACAAAAATATTAGCCTGTATGTTCTCGAGCATGTGCCCGAGGTGAAGACCACCGTTGGCATAAGGAAGCGCTGGGGTAACAAGATACTGACTTGGCATGATGCACTCGGTAAATGGGATGAGCGCAGGAGCATAGGCTGGTGTTGTTATCTTTGCAAGAACGTGCTCAGATATGGCGGCTAGTTTACTGCTTGAATGAGGAAAACATGAAACGCGTATTGAAACTTTCTGTGCTTTTTATGGCTTTGAGCCTAAGTGGTAGTCTTCTTGCGGAAGACATCAAGATTGGGGTGGCTGATCTAGAACGCGCTGTCAACGAAGTGGGCGAGGGCGCCGCAGCAAAGGCTGAGCTCAAGAAGGAATTTGAGCAAAAGCAAAAATTGCTCGATTCTAAGCAAGACGAAGTCAAGAAGATGCAAGAAGCCTTAGAAACACAAGCCACGATGATGAAGCCAAGCGTGCTGCAGGAAAAGAATGCTGAGCGAGACAAAAAAGTGCGTGAAGTGCAGCAGCTTTACATGAGCATGCAGCAGGACATGCAGAAGAAGCAGCAGGAAGTGATGGGCGCCATTTTGCAAAAAATGGGCACTGTGCTGCAGACCATTGGCAAAGATGGCGATTACACTGTGATCCTGAATAAGAACGAAGCTTCGGTGCTATTTGCGAAGCCCCATCTCGATGTGACCAATGAGCTGATTCGTCGCTACAACGACTCTTATGGCAAGGGCAAAGCAAAGCCAGCCGCGAAGCCCGCTGAGAAGAAGAAAAAATAATGCATCTTCCGCTCGAATATGGCGACATTTGCAAGATTTTGCCGCACCGTTACCCGTTCTTGCTTGTCGATCGGGTGACGGAGCTTGTGCCCGAAAAGCACATTGTGGCGATCAAAAATGTCACGGCCAACGAGCCTTATTTTATGGGGCACTTTCCTGGCATGCCAATCATGCCAGGCGTGCTGCAAATCGAGGCGCTCGCGCAGGCCATGGGTATTTTGGCATTTCACTCGGGGCATTTTGACCCGGAGAAGCAAGTGGCTTTCCTGGCAGGCATCAACGACGTTCGTTTTCGAAAGCCCGTTGTTCCTGGAGATCAACTGATGTTGCGTGCAGAGCTTGTAGCGATGAAAGGTCACATTTTTAAAGCAAAGGGCACGGCTGAAGTGTCTGGCATAAAAGTATCTGAAGCAACAATTATTGTCGCTGTTCAAAATCGGAGCTAGTTCATGGAAGCACCCGAGTCCGCACTGCATCGCATTATGCATGAGCGCGCCGAAAAAGCGGAGAGTCTAAGGGCCTCGGGGAAAAATCCCTACGCCAACGATTTTAAACCGAGTGTCACGTGCGCGGAGTTTCACGGGCGTTATGCGCAACACAGCCGGGAGCAATTGGCCGAAGATACGACCGAGTACAAGATTGCGGGCCGTGTCATGGCCGTTCGGAATATGGGCAAAGCGGCTTTTGTGCGCATCCAAGATCGCAGTGGAGCGCTGCAGATTTTTGTGCAGCAAAATAAGCTGGGTGAGAATTTCGAAACATTGGCGCTGGTCGATGTGGGAGATTTTATTGGCGTCACGGGCACGCCGATGCGTACCAAGACTGAAGAACTCTCGCTGAATGCAACGACGTTGCAATTGCTGACCAAGTCTTTGCGGCCGTTGCCCGAGAAGTGGCATGGTTTGACTAACGTTGAGCAGCGTTATCGGCAGCGCTATCTAGACCTCATTGTCAACGACAAGGCGCGGGACATTTTTCGCGCCCGCTTTCGCGTGATTCGCGAGATGCAGAAATTCCTCGATGCGCGCGACTTTGTTGAGGTCGAGACGCCCATTCTGATGGATATCGCGGGTGGTGCAGCAGCGCGTCCATTTTTAACACATCACAATGCCCTCGACGAAAAGTTGACCCTGCGCATTGCCACTGAGTTGCATTTGAAGCGATTGGTTGTGGGTGGCTTCGAGCGAGTTTACGAGATTGGTCGTATTTTTCGTAATGAGGGCGTGAGCACGACGCATAACCCCGAGTTTACCTCCATCGAGTTTTATCAGGCTTATGCGACCTATCTAGACCTGATGGACCTCTCCGAAGAGCTTATTCGGCACTTGGTGCAGTCAGTACATGGCAAGTTGCAGACGACATGGCAGGGCGAAGAAATCGATTTCGCCAAACCGTTTCGTCGCGTGTCGATTGCGCGGGTTGTGGGCGAGGGCCTGGGGATGCCTGAGGAAGAGCTTGTAAAACTCGAGCAGATTACCAGCGTGAAAAAGGCACTTGAAATTGCTGTAGGGCATACAGTGACCTTTGACGAGCCGCTTAAAATCTGTTTGGCAGAGATCAGTAGCGACGAAGTGGAGAAATTTGCTCCGGGTTTACTGTCTGCGCAAAGCCCTGCGCTTTATCAAAAGCTAGGCACTGCGCTTGATGCGGAGTGGCTCCCCGATAATAAAATCCGTGCGCGAAGACTTGCATTACATTTGCTGTATGCTGTGTTTGAACACACGGTTGAAAAAAAGCTTATGCAGCCTACATTTATTCTCGATTTTCCAGTATCAGTGAGCCCGCTTGCACGTCGTCGTGATGGCGACCCGGCGGTTGTCGACCGCTTCGAGCTATTTTGTGGCGGAATGGAAGTCGCCAACGCTTTCTCCGAGCTCAATGACCCCATCGACCAACGCCAGCGCTTCGAAGCGCAAGCGCGTGACAAAGCTAAGGGCAACTTGGAGGCGCAAGACGTCGACGAAGATTTTTTGCGCGCCCTGGAAGTCGGCATGCCGCCCTTGGCCGGCGAGGGCATTGGTATCGATCGGTTACTAATGTTGCTGATGGATAGCCCGAGTATTCGGGAAGTGATCCTATTTCCCAAGATGCGTGCGAGATGAACCTAGACCCGTCCTTTACACTTGCTGCATATAGCTCAGCTGGGCTGTTTACAGCGATCGCTGTGCTGGGTCTATTGGTGCGGCTATTCAGAGGCGGCAAGCTTTTGGGTTTGAAGGCCATTTTCTCTGGCTCCGCCTTGGCCTTGCTGGTCGTCGTAGGGACCTTTTCTTTTTCACATTTCAGGTTGCATATCGATGGCGATAATCTGCAAATTGTTGTTGCCCAGGCGCTATTCTTTGGCGGTATTGTAGCGGGTGCTTTGGTTGCGCATTTGGTGGGCCGCATCGGATTTTTGGAAGATTTGTCCATCGCTGCTGTCGTGCTATGGCTACCAGCGCTAGGGTCACGGTTTCTCGAAGCGCTTTTCTCATTTGGCACCGCTGCGGCCTATTTCGTGACAGTCTTGATGGCGGCCTACCTGATTCTGTTACTCGGATTGATCTTAGGCGGAGCAGCCGGATTTTTGCTCTTTGGTGAGGGCAAACCATCGTTTTCCTTTGCCTACGAGAACTGGATAGGCCGACGCTTTCTGATGGCCAAACGAAGCAGTCATGCAGTGTCGCTGATTACTATAATTTCGGTCTTTGCCGTCATGGTCGGCTGCGCAGGCATGGTTGTGGTGATGAGCGTAATGAACGGCTTCTCGAGCGATTTGCGGAGCAAGATCCTCGGGGCTAATGCGCACTTTCTTGTTTATAAGTATGGCAAGGATTTCGAGGACTATCCAAAAGTAATGGCCCAGACTACGAAGGTCGCAAATATTGTTGGGCAAAGTCCGATGATCGTTAACGAGGTGATGATTTCGTCGGACGTAAATCTGACCGGGGCAGTGATTAAGGGCATTGATGTAGCGACGGTCGATTCTGTAGCTTCGCTTAGACAAAATATGATCGATGGCTCTTTGGATGCGCTGGCGGCGCCAGAGAAGATTCGTGTCCCGCAAAAAAAGCGTGGGAAGTCGGAGCGACGTGCATTAGATGCGGCAATTGCCGAGGCAAGCGCGGATGACGGCGAGGCAAAGGGTGGACCTGTTTTACCCGGCATTTTAGTTGGCAAGGAGATGGCTTATAATCTCAAAGTCTTCGTCGGAGATGTGGTGAACGTTGTGAGTCCGGTGGGTGAGCTTGGCCCGACGGGTCCGATTCCCAAAGGGCGATCCTTTCGTGTCGCCGGTTTGTTTTTCTCTGGCATGTATGAATACGATTCGAAGTTCGCCTACATTGCGCTGAGTGAGGCGCAGAGCTTTTTTGCCATGAATCATTCTGTGACTGGTATCGAATACAAAGTACGTGACCTAGACAAGACCGAGACCACTGCGCGCACGGTGCAGCGCATGCTGGGTGGTTATCCCTACCATACCAAAGATTGGATGCAGATGAATCGCAATCTCTTTTCGGCATTGAAGCTGGAGAAGATTGCCATGTTTATAATTCTGACCGTGGCGATTTTTATGGCTAGCCTCTTGATTTTAGTCGCGCTGATTATGGTGGTGATTGAGAAGGGCAAAGAGATTGCCATCTTAAAAAGCATGGGCGCCACAGATGTGTCGATCATGAAAGTGTTTGTCACCTATGGCATGGTGATTGGCGGCGTCGGTGCTGGGCTTGGTGTTCTTTCTGGCCTATTTGTGTGCTTGCTCATTCAGACATTTGGCATTGGCCTTGATGCGGAAGTCTATTACATCACCCATTTGCCTGTACGCGTAGATGTCATCGAGGTGAGTTTCGTAGCGTTTGCGGCGCTTGTTGTGAGCTTTTTGGCAACTATTCCGCCAGCGCTTTTTGCAGCGCGCTTGCGACCAGTTGAAGGGCTCAGACAATGAACGTGGAAGTCACCAATCTGAAGAAGCACTACACGTTGCTGGGTCAGGAAATCCCCGTGCTGCACGGGCTGAACTTGCGTATTGTTTCGGGCGAGATGATTTCGCTGACGGGACCATCGGGTGTGGGGAAGAGCACCTTGCTACATCTTCTTGGCACGCTCGACGTGCCTAGCTCCGGTAGCATCACATTTGGCGGGGTGGATGCGTTTGCTAAGACACCGGCTGAGATAGCGCACTTTCGTAACGCAAACTTGGGATTCGTTTTCCAGTTTCATCATCTTCTGCCGGAGTTCACGGCCCTCGAGAACGCGATGATGCCGTGCCTGATTAGTCGATCTGGTGCTGCATCGGCAGAGAAAAGGGCGTCGGAGCTTTTAGCGCGGGTTGGTCTCGCCAATCGGATGCAGCATAAGCCAGGCGAGCTATCGGGTGGCGAGCAGCAGCGAGTGGCGTTGGCGCGGGCGCTGGTGAACGAGCCGAAGCTCTTGCTTGCCGACGAGCCGACCGGAAATCTGGATGAAGATACAGGCGCGCAGATGATGGAGCTGATGAACGCACTCAATCGCGAGCGCAACATCACTGTGTTGGTGGTCACACACAACCGCCGGTTGGCAGCGCAAGCCAAACGCCAGTTGATGCTGACGCAAGCTGGCATATCCGAATAAAGTGAGAGCTGCGGTGGACACGAGCGACGACTTCGTGCCATGCTAAATGCACACTATGATTGGTTTTGTGCGAGCACTTGTCTTTTTGTCAGCTTTATTGCTGGCTACCGCGGGGACTGCCATGCAGCTTAAGAGCTCAGCTTTTGTGGCCAACGATTTGATTCCAGCAAAATTCACCTGCGACGGCGAAAATGTCTCGCCGAGCCTGAACTGGTCGGGCGCGCCTGACACGACGCAATCATATGCGCTAATTGTCGACGATCCCGACGCACCCTCCGGCACGTGGGTGCATTGGGTTGCTTGGAATATCCCGAAGGAATCGCGAGGTCTTGTGGAGAAAGTTGCCAAAGAGGATTCGCTTCCCGACGGCACCAAGCAAGGACACAATGATTGGCAGAAAACAGGTTATGGGGGCCCATGCCCGCCCTCGGGAACCCATCGCTATTTCTTTAAAGTCTATGCGCTTGATGCGCACCTGACATTGCCGTCGAATGCCACGAAGAAGGATCTGCTTAAGGCTATTCATGGGCACGAGGTAGATAACGCGGAGCTTGTGGGGCGCTATAGTAAAAAGCACTAGGGGAAAAACATGAACAGTTTAAAACTGTCATTCATAGCGTTGCCGATATTTATCGTGCTCGATTTGCTGTGGATTGGCGCTATCGCTAATTTATTTTACGCGGGAGAGCTTGCATCATTTGTGCGACGCACGGGTGATACGATTGCACCGAATTGGTGGGGCACCGCAATAGGCTACATTTGTATGACCATTGGCGTCGTATTTTTTGTGGCGCCCAAGTTTGTGGAGCGCGAAGTGGGATGGAGCGCATTCTTATGGGGCGCTTTGATGGGACTTGTTGTCTATGGCGTGTATGAATTCACCAACTATGGGTTGCTGGTGAATTGGCCAATCCGGGTTGTGATCGTCGACGTTTTGTGGGGCATGGTGATTTATGGAATCACCAGCTTCGCCACTGTCTGGCTAGGCCGGCGATTCAACATGCTGTAGCAATCACAATTTCTGCAGATCGAATTCCTGCACGTAAGGCTTCTTCACTTGTTCTGCCAAGCCCTTCAACGTCTTGACTGGCCAACCTTTTTGCACGCTATTTACCACCATGGATGGCAACGACCCTTTCGCATCGGAGTGTATTTCCGCTTCGACTTGGGTTTTTCCATTGTCCAGCGGGGTAAGAATGTATGCGCTTCGCTTTAGCTCTGCGCGCACACCAGTTGTCTTGGGAGCATCCGCATGCTCGACAGATTTCATCACGACGGAAATCTGCTTGGTTTTGGGATCTCTCACCGCTTTCTTTTCCATCACATAATCTCTATTTGCGGCAGGCCATGAGAGTTTGTATTCTTGATAAACGACGAAATCAGTGGGACTCACAGCTTTAAGCACTTTGACTGTTTTGAGTCGATCGACCCATTCAGTAGAGTGATCGTTATCGAGCAACACCCAGAGAATTTTAGACGCCGGAGCGTCGAGGGTTGCTACGCCGCGAAAGGCGACTGTTTTGGAACCGGGCACTTCTTCGCTAAATGCTTGGATGCCATCTTGCTCATCGATTTTCTTCCATTCGGCCTCCGCCGCTGTCGCAGTGATTAAGAATAGCAAGAAGAGAAGAGGCGCGGTGCGTGTCATATGAGTGTCTCCTATTTCTCTACAACAATTTCGGCCCAGCGTTTCTTTCCCGCACGCACCGCGTAAGTGCCTGCAACGAGCGCATGTTGCGCATCTTCGACACGTACACCATCCACAGTAACCCCGCCCTGTCGTACAAGACGCTTTGCTTCAGCACCCGATGGCGCAAGTCCCGCCTCGACCAATGCGTGTGAGAGCGCGAGATGTGCTTCACCACCGGTAGTCAAACGAACGACAGGCGCATCCTCGGGGATCTCACCACGCTTGCCAGCGCCAAATAGCGATTCGAATTGTTTTTGAGCAGCGCGCGCTTTATCCTCGCCATGAAAGCGAGTGACGATTTCGAGCGCTAGCGCGACCTTCGCTTCCTTTGGGTGGCCGCCCTTGAGCGCTGTAATCTCCGCCTCGGATGTGAGCGAAAGCAGCTGATAGTAACGCCACATGAGCGGGTCGCAAATACTCATCAGCTTGCCGAACTGCGCCTCAGCATCTTCTTCGACGCCAATATAATTGCCGAGCGACTTAGACATTTTGTCGCCGACGATCTTGCCATTCTCTTCCCGCGCCTCGAGACCTTCCAGGATTGGCACTGTCAAGATGCACTGAGGTTCTAACCCGTAATGACGCATGAGGTCGCGTCCGACGAGCAAGTTAAAGAGCTGGTCAGTGCCACCGAGCTCTACGTCGGGCTTCATCGCCACGGAGTCGTAACCTTGCATGATCGGGTATAAGAGCTCGTGCATGCTAATGGCGCGACCTTCGTCGAGGCGTTTCTTGAAGTCGTCGCGATGAATGATGCGCGAAACGGAGACTCTAGCCATGATGCGTATGACGTCGTCGAGACTGATGCCTTTTAGCCATTCCGAGTTGAATTGCACCAATGTTTTTTTCGGATCTAGGATTTTGAAGACTTGTCGCTGATAAGTCTGAGAGTTGTTAGCAATATCTTCGTCGGAGAGTGGTGGCCTTGTGACATTCTTTCCCGTCGGGTCACCGATGCGCGCAGTGAAGTCTCCGATGAGGAAAATGACGCGGTGGCCGAGGTCTTGGAACTGGCGCATTTTGGTGAGAAGCACAGCGTGACCTAGGTGAAGGTCAGGCGCTGTCGGATCGAAACCCGCTTTGATGGTGAGTGGCTTACCGGTGTCGACGCTGCGCTCGAGCTTTTTCTTGAGTTCGTCGAGAACTTCAAGTTCGGCGATGCCGCGGGTGATGATGGCGAGTTGTTCTTGGACGGGTAAGAACGAGGTGGTGCTCATGCTCATGGAGGATTCTATACATGAGATTGGGGTGGGTGCAAAGCCTTAGCGGGCGTTTATAGAAGGAGAGTATAAGGTGGTTGTAGTTGCTCATTTGGCAATCGCCAACCTCTTCTGCAGCTCCCCCACCCGCACAATCTCTGCAAGATCCGTGTACCCACCGATAGACTCATCCCCAAAGAAAATCTGCGGCACCGTTCGATGCCCCGTTTGCTGCACCAACCACTGCCGCTTCGCATCATCATCCGTCACATCGATTTCTCGATAAGCAACATGCTGCTGGTCAAGCAAGCGCTTTGCAGCGACGCAATAGCCGCAATAGTTGGTGGTGTAAATCGTCACAGGCTTCATCGCTTAAAATCCTTTATGAGTCCAAGCCCGGGTGCGCAAAGCATGTCTACCCCCTGATCATGCGTATCTATCGGAATATCTTCCACAATCTGGCAGTCCATCGCAATCCCCACTGCAATGGGCGGGTCCGGCTCAGTGCGCATCTGCTGCAAGAATCGATCATAATTGCCCTTACCGCGCCCGAGCCGATGGCCAGCCAAGTCAAATCCCAAGCCCGGCGTTAGAATCACAGATTGATGCGGGAGATTCACAAAGCGCATTTCGCCGCTTGCCTGCATTTCTGGAAAATAGCAGGTGATTCCTTGCGCTCTTAAGAGTTCCACGATTGGCGCAGTATCAATCTCATCAGATAAACTGCGGAATAACGCGACATGTTGATGTTGCAATAACCAAGTCTGGAGATGCGCGCACACAGCCACACCCGCTTGATGGCGAGCTTCCGGAGTTTGCGATTTCATGCGCTCGCGTAATTGCGCACGAAGCTTAATCTTATCTGTCATCGATTTAAAGTGGAGGCATCTCAGGCGTTTCTTCTGGCGGAGCGACTGATTCAGTTCCCTCAGGCGGGCGTAGATGCGAGAGTGCTGCTTCGACCTCCGTCAGAGCGGCTTTTGCTTTTTCCTGCAGCTCGCCTTTGAGCTGGGTGACTTCTTCTTTGTGCCTAAAAAGTTGGTCAGCGAGATTAAGGGCGACCAATACCGCAAGGTGGTGCGTAGAGACGGTCTTGGTTTGTAAGCGCATCTCATCAAGCTGCGCCGTGACAAATCTGGCAA
The DNA here is from genome assembly GCA_013288705.1 of Methanobacteriota archaeon. Lineage (GTDB taxonomy): Bacteria > Myxococcota > UBA727 > UBA727 > JABDBI01 > JABDBI01. The sequence continues at coordinate 10,332 of JABDBI010000022.1, forward strand.
GCCCCTGGACGTACTCCTCGTCGCGGTCAGAACGCAAGGAAAAGCGCTGCCCCATTAAAGAAATTTCTACCTTTTTCTTGCCAGTCACCATGTTCATGCGATGTTCCCCAAAAAATCAGTCGCTACCAAGCAGTAGTTCTTTTGACCCGTTTGGCAAAAAAGTAAATGACCGACCCGATGATATGGGTGAATGCAATCAGCAAAATCCACGCCGTTTTTTCTCCACCCGTGCTTTTGTCGTAGGCAATGCAGTCAACCAGCATCCAAATCCAAAACAAATTGCTGGCGAGCAAGACTAGAATGAAAATAATTTCGCTGATGTAAAGACCACCCATTGGCGAAGCCCCCCTTTTCAGGTTAAAAGAGAGCTGAGCAAAATGCAATATTTCGGAGCCCACTTTCTATGCTGCATGGCCAAATCGATGCGCTGATCAAAGATGCAATTCAATCTGCATTTAATCAGGCCGCGGAATTTACTATCGATGCACCGAAGAACCCCGAGCATGGGGATTTTGCCACCAATGCTGCGATGGTGCTCACTAAGCTAGTCCAAAAACCGCCTCGGGTGATTGCTGAGGCCTTGGCTGAGCAATTAAGGTCACACAGCCAGGTAATTGCCAAAGTTGAAGTGGCAGGCCCAGGCTTCATCAATATCACGGTAACAAGGGAAGCCCTCTATCAGACTGTAAGAGACGTACTGGCCGCGGGCGACAGATTTGGCCAGCAAGAGAAACCGCAGGGCAAGAAGGTTTTGGTCGAGTACGTGTCAGCTAATCCTACTGGCCCGTTGCATCTCGGGCACGCCCGGGGCGCTTTTGTCGGTGACGCGGTTTCGCGACTTTTGCAGGCTGCAGGTTTTGCTGTGACACGCGAGTTCTACACCAACGACGTGGGCAATCAGGTAAATATTCTCGCACGCAGTATTTATCTGCGCTACCGAGAGTTATTCGGGGAGAACATCACACTCGACAAAGATGCTTATCCCGGAGCGTATGTAATCGACATCGCAAAGGTTCTCAAAGAAGAAGACGGCGACAAGTGGCTAACAGCCTCAGAAGATGAATGGCGGCCCAGATGTCTTGCCATTGGCCTCAGAGAAAATTTAAAGGGTATTCGGGAATCGCTTGAGATCGCTGGCATCCAAATCGATAGTTGGTTTTCTGAAGGAAGTTTGCATGAGCAAAACCGAATTTCAGAATTGATCACATCTTATCGCAAGCTTGGCATGCTCTATGAAGCAGAAAGAGCCGAGGGGACAGACGAGAAAATCCGACGTGAAGACAGCAAGGCTGCCAACTATGCGCATCAGCAGAAAGGCGGCACGTTTTTGCGTACCGCGCAGTTCGGAGATGAAGAGGATCGTATCTTGGTGCGCGCCAATGGTGAGCCGGTGTATTTGGCTGCAGACTTGGCATATCACAAGACAAAGTTTGACCGTGGTTTCGATTGGATGATTGATGTGTTTGGCGCGGATCACTCGGGCCACATCCCACGCATTCGGGCGGGGATGCGCGCGCTCGAGTTGGACGACAAGAAGCTGCAGTTTGTGTGCGTGCAAATGGTTCGCCTGATTCGTAACGGGCAAGAAGTAAAGTTTTCCAAACGCTCCGGGCAAATTTATTTGCTGAGTGATTTGATCGAGGAAATTGGCTCCGATGCAGCGCGCTTTATTTTCTTGATGCGTGCACCCGACACACAATTCGATTTTGACCTCGACCTGGCGATCAAGCAGTCGAGCGATAATCCGGTATTTTACACCCAATATGGACACGCACGGATGGCCACACTGCTGCGTCGTGCTGAGGAAGCAGGGAAGTCCTTTGGAGGTTTAGCGAGACTTTCCGATGAAGCGTTAGCAAAACTGGTGTTGCCCGAAGAGCGCAACATGCTCAAGAAAATGGGTCTGTTCCCAGACGTCGTCATGCGTTCTGCGCTCAGCCTGGAGCCCCATCGCATGTTACATTATTGTCAAGATTTAATCGGGGAGTTTCATACGTATTTCACAAAATATCGCCACACCGAGCGGGTCATTTCAGACGATGCGTTATTGACCGAAGGGCGGTTGGCCATGGTGGCTGCGCTCAAACAAACTTTGCACAATGCCCTTTCTCTTTTGGGGATTTCCGCGCCAGAATATATGCACGCACCCGAAGAAAAGGCTGAGTAGGGCATTATGGCACGTTTGTGGGCAATCATAGCGAACGCTCTTGAATATCAGTTTGGCAAGCTTTTGCTCGTCGCTGCGATGGTTGGGTTCGCTTTTGGAACAGGATTTCTGCTCGGGAACTTACGCCATTGTGAACCCCGTCAGGGCTCGCAGAACTGCACGATGAGTGAACTCGATCAAATCGATGCGCGCGCGCAAGTCTATGCGGAGAATCATCATCAGCCTCCGAAACTGACGTTTTATGATGTGCTCAACGCCCCGGTGGATTCTCGCCCAGAGCCAAGCGTAACGCCGGTTGCGCCGGAAGCGCCAAAAGAAGAATCGCAAGAGGGCAAACCTCCACCTCCACTCCCCGATGAAAAGCCTTCGAGCGATCGAATGGCTGAAGCGTTGTCGAAGGTGCTTGGCAGTGATACCCCATCATCTGTTCGACAAACCATCCAAGATGCTCCGAAGAAAGTCTCCTTTGCGGTGCAGGTTGCCTCGCTGCCAAGCAAAACAGATGCGGTAAAATTACAGCAGCAGTTATCACAGAAAGGGTACAAAACGGACATTTCTGAGGGCGCTATTCCTGGCAAGGGAACCTATTATCGTGTGCGCATCAGCGGCTTTGCATCACGCGACCGAGCCGAGGCGGAGCGTCTTGCGTTTCAGCAAAAAGAGGGGCACTCGGCCATCGTTGTGATGGAATAACAGGGCCATTGCTTGATTTTTGTACTGAAAACTCTGCTTAATGGGAGAGAGGTATGAGAAGCAATGCAGCAAGCAAAAATCTTTTGGAATGAGCCGGAGGAGGCCATCAGTTTTCCGGCCCCTGGGCCAGGATCTTGGCAGCGCGATCCAGTTCATCTGCCTTTGCCGCTGACACGATATTCCGACTACATTGCGGTCGCATTTATGCGTGGGCTTAAAGATGCGCTTGCGCAATATGGTTTGATGCTCGAGAGCATTGAACCAGCGCTGGTGAATGGTTTGGGATATATTGCCGTGCATCCGGTAGGCGCGCCGCCTGGAGCGAAAGGGCCCCCACCGAAATGGCAGTTTAAGCTTCTGCTCAAGTTGCACCCTGAAATCCGTCGACGCATCAAGACAGCTGCAAATGCGATGAAAAAGAAAATTTGGCGTGACGATGTGAGAGAATGGCAGCAAACACTGAAACCAAAGTCCGTCGAGGCGCATCTTCGTCTGCAAGCAATTGATCCGAGTGTGCTTGATATGCAGGATCTCATCGCGCATTTGCAGATATGCCGTGCGCACTGTGAAGCAATGGCCTATCAACACTTTCGTCTGACGGTCGCTGCGATGTTACCTGTTGGTGACCTTTTAGTGCACGCGAAAAAGTGGGGAGGCGTCGAGGCGTCTGAGTTGCTCTCGCTTCTTCGGGGATCATCGGCTGTGTCAGTGGGCGTTGCAGCGGACGAACTTCGCGTGTTGTCTGATTTAATTCGCAAAGACGCTAAACTCTATGGCCAGTTGTCGGCCGAGAAGAATTGGGCAGCTGCCTATCAAATCTTGATGCAAGCTCCATCACCCGTGCGGGATGCGATGCACGCCTACCTGAATGTCGTCGGCTTTCGCATGGTCGATGGTTACGACATTTCTGGCCACTACGCGCTTGAGATGCCTGAGCTTCTTGTGCAAACCATTTTGCACTGCGTGAACGACGAGAATGCGCTTCGCCATGATCAGTTTGAGCAACACTTGCAGACTGATGTGATGCGTCGCATACCCGAGAAGCACCGTGCTGAGTTTCGCGAATTGCTTGGCGAAGCTCGCTTGGTGAGCTGCTTGCGCGATGAGCGCGGCGTCTACTCTGATGCCTGGGCAGTGGGTCTTGCACGCAGAGCCATCTTGGTTGCCGGGGCAAGACTAGTCGAGGCAGGTCGACTCAGCACAGCGATCGAGTTGGTCGATGCGAGCCACGACGAGATGTTGGCGATGTTACGTGGAGAGTCTGGTCCTGGCTCGGAAGAACTTGTGAGACGGGCTCTGTTTCGAGAGAAACTGCGCAAATTGAAGGCTCCATCTTATCTCGGCTTAGCGCCACCGACGCCTCCCCCAGCAGATTGGCTTCCGGAGAAAGCAGCGCGAGTTACCCGTGCATTCGAAGTAGCATTTTCATTTGTGCAAGACGGCACAGATGAAAAGCAGGGCAGCGATGAAATTTCTGGCTATTCGGTATATCCGGGACTATCGGAGGGCAGGGCGCGCGTGGTGCTCGGGCCGCAGGATTTTCCGCGCATTGAGCAGGGCGATATTTTGGTGACGCAAAGCACGACACCTTATTTCAATGTGGTGCTGCCATTGCTGAAGGGCATCGTTACAGACCGTGGCGGCATTCTCTCACACGCGGCGATTGTAGCGCGTGAGTATGGCATCCCCGGGGTGGTGGGCACGCGTAACGCAACTGAACGCATTCGCGATGGGGTGCGCGTTCAGGTGGATGGTGACATGGGAATCGTGCGGATTTTATCGTGAAAGCTGTTCCGCTTGAATTGGCGACCGACGAGGCGTTGTGTGGAGGCAAAGCGTGTCACCTTGGTGAAGCACTTCGCGCCAAGCTTCCAGTTCCTCGAGGATATGTTTTGCCCGTGGCATTGGTCGAGGCGTTGCAGAAAAAAGACAATGATGCGCTTCTTGAGCTCAAAAATCTCTTTGCTTCGTTTCATGGTCAAGCTGCTGCTCGCTCTTCAGGTGTTGGGGAAGATGCCAAAGAGCATAGTTTTGCTGGGCAATATCTCAGCTGCATGAACGTTCGTAGCTTCCCCGAACTGTTGCGTGCGATTAATACGATCTGTGATTCAGCGAAGGCGCCCGCGGTGCAAGCTTACCGCAAACAGCTTGGTCTTGATCCCGTGGTGCAGATGGCAGTGGTGATACAAGAGCAAATCAGGCCAGATTGTGCTGGCGTCATGTTTACCCAAAATCCAGTGAATGGTGCAGACGAAATTGTGATCGAGGCATCTTGGGGCCTTGGGAAATCGGTGGTCGATGGCGCGGTGATTCCCGATCAATATCGGCTCTCAAAGACTGGTGAAATTCTCTCGAGGCAGTCGGGTGTGAAGGATCGGCAGTTTGTCACAGGCATGCACGGCGGTGTGGAAGAGCAGCTTGTTCCTAAAGAGCTGGTGAGCCAATTTTGTGTGAAAGACAACATGTTGCAGAAGCTTGCCGCACTTGCCGACGCGGTTGAGGTGAGGTTTGGCGTCGGGCAAGACATCGAATGGGCCGTCGCGGAAGGACAGGTTTGGCTGTTGCAGAAGCGTCTGATTACGTCAAGGATGCCCAGGCAAAAGTAGCTCACAATGCCGTGATTTGCTTTACATCAATCAAATCCGCATGTAGAGTATGGATATGACTGGTATAAAACGAAATCTGGCCGCTAAGATTAGGCTCTTATTGAAGCAATTTCCGGTAGTTGCAATTTTGGGGCCTCGCCAGGCGGGCAAAACTACGCTGGCGAAGCAAATAGGCGCTGATTGGCTTTATATCGATCTTGAGAAGCCTTCGGACTATGACCGGGTGAGCCACGATCCACAGTTTTTCTTCCAGCAGCACCAGCAGCACGTGCTGATTGATGAGGCCCAAGAGTATCCAGAATTATTTCGAGTTCTTCGCGGCGTTATTGATCAAAATCGCGAGCAAAAAGGTCGTTATTTGCTCACAGGATCAAGCAGTCCTGAACTCTTGGAAAAAGTCTCGGAATCGCTTGCCGGTCGCGTGGCTCTGGTCGAGTTAGGGACATTGAAAGCCAATGAGTATTATGGGCAACCTTTGAGCAGCTTCTATGGGCTCTTTTCAACCAAGTTAGACCGGGCGCGAATTCCAACCACGCTCGCGCCCCTTTCCTCCGAACAGATGCAGCGCATTTGGCTGAAGGGTGGTTATCCTGAGCCTGTGCTTCAAGGTGATGAAGGTTTTTACCAACAATGGATGGACAATTATCATAGTACTTATATCAATCGCGATATCGCCCGACTATTTCCCCGCCTTAATAAGGTTGCCTACCGACGCTTTTTGACGACGCTGAGCAAGCTTTCAGGAACCATCTTGAATAAGCGCGATATCGCGTCGGCAATTGAGGTCAGCGAAGGCACGATTAAGGAATATCTATCCATCGCTGATGGCACGTTTCTTTGGAGGCAATTGCCCAGCTTTGAAAAGAACATCGTCAAATCTGTTATCAAAATGCCCAAGGGCTATATTCGTGACACAGGGCTTTTGCATCATCTTCTGCAAATCGCCGATTTGGAATCACTCCTTGCAGACCCCATTGTTGGCAAGTCGTTTGAAGCATTTGCGATTGAGGAAATTATCAAGGGTCTTCAGGCCACAACGGTCACGAATTGGCGACCGCACTATTATCGCACGCGCAATCGCGCCGAGATCGATCTCATTTTGGAGGGACCTTTTGGTGTGCTACCCATCGAAATCAAATACGGAGCCAATACCAGATTGCGAGAGCTTGCAGCTTTATCAGAGTTCATCAAAGAACATGCGCTGTCATTTGGTATGTTGGTTAACCAGAGCGATGAAGTGGTGTGGCTGACATCCCACATTGTGCAAATCCCAATCGGATGGTTATAAGGTTTTTCTCTTTTAGGCCGCCACCTGAGTTGCAAGCCACCCAGCAACTCTGTATGCGTTGGCCCGTATGGCAAACCCGCTCCTCCGCAATTTCTGCATCATTGCCCACATCGATCACGGCAAAAGCACCCTAGCTGACCGCATCTTGGAACGCACAGGCGCGCTACAAGCACGTGAAATGAAGGAGCAATTCCTCGACAAAATGGAGCTCGAGCGCGAACGCGGCATCACCATCAAATCCCAATCTGTACGGCTCACCTACAAAGCACTCGATGGCGTAGACTATCTCTTCAACCTAATCGATACACCCGGCCACGTAGACTTCGGCTACGAAGTAAGCCGTTCGCTTTCTGCCTGCGAAGGCGCTCTATTATTGGTGGACGCATCTCAAGGCGTCGAGGCACAAACGCTTGCCAATGTGTACATGGCGCTCGATCACAATCTCGCCATTATTCCAGTCATCAACAAAATCGATTTGCCAAGCGCTGAGCCCGAACGGGTGAAACAAGAAATCGAAGATATTATCGGCATCGATGCCTCCGATGCTATTTATGCCTCGGGCAAATCGGGACTAGGTATCGACGATGTGCTCGAAGCCATTGTGCACCGTGTTCCAGCACCGCTAGGTAGTCCAACCGCGCCGCTGCAGGCGCTTATTTTCGATTCTTGGTTCGATGCCTATCGCGGCGTTGTTATATTGGTGCGTGTGAAAGAAGGTGAGGTCGTTCCGGGGCAAAAGATTCGCCTCATGCACAATGGGAAAGAATTCTTGGTGCAGGAAGTCGGAGCATTTACACCGCATCCCGTTAAACTCGAGAAACTAACGACTGGCGAAGTGGGCTTTATCGTCGCAAACATCAAAGTTGTGACGGATGCCAAAGTCGGCGATACCGTTACATGGGCAGATAATCCTGCGCCATCACCGCTCGAGGGTTTTAAAGAGGTGAAGCCCATGGTGTTCGCCGGAATTTTCCCAACCGACAGCACCGATTATGAGAACCTTCGGGACGCGCTTTCAAAACTCGTTTTGAACGATGCCTCGCTGGTCTACGAACCCGAGAGCAGCCAAGCGTTGGGCTTTGGTTATCGCTGCGGATTTCTGGGCTTGCTGCACATGGAGATTGTGCAAGAACGTCTCGAGCGCGAGTTCAATCTTGACCTCATTACCACAGCACCGACAGTAATCTACCATGCGCATTTGCGCTCGGGAGAGATGATACGCATCGACAATCCGTCACGTATGCCCGATCCCACGTCGATAGATTATCTCGAAGAGCCGATGATTCGCGCGCACATACACACACCCACCGACTATGTTGGGTCGTTGCTGGCCCTTTGCGAAGAGCGCCGCGGAACGCAGATAGGTATTACTTACCCGACACAGAACCGCGTGGTGCTCGAGTATCTGTTGCCCATGGCTGAAGTGGTATTTGATTTCTTCGATCGCCTGAAATCCATTAGTCGGGGATACGCAAGCCTCGACTACGAGCTCGAGACCTATCACCGCTCTAAATTGGTCAAGGTCGATATTTTGTTGAACGGCGAGCCTGTCGACGCATTATCGGTTATTCTACATGCTGATTCAGCACATAGCCGCGGTCGGGTGATTTGCGAGAAGATGAAAGATATTATTCCGCGCCAGCAATTTCAGGTTGCCATTCAAGCGGCCATTGGCGGGAAGATCATTTCTCGAGAGACGATTTCCGCGCTGCGCAAAGATGTGACAGCTAAATGTTACGGTGGCGATATTACCCGAAAGCGCAAGTTGCTCGAAAAGCAAAAGAAGGGTAAAAAACGGATGCGCCAAGTGGGCAAGATCGAAGTGCCGCAGGCAGCGTTTTTGGCAGTGCTCAAAATCGATTGATGGATTTTAGCGAGGGATTTATGAAACAGTTTTCTTATGGACGCCTACTTGCATTTTTGTTCTCGGCATTTGTGGTGTTCATGTGTTGGGGCATGGTGTTTGCTCCGGGCGGTTCAGGCTCGAATGTCGTACTCGGACTGCTGGTTGCTATTTTCGGCGTCTACTATGTCACCATTCATTTAGGTAATACGCTCGACGACCATATCTTTCATGGTGGAAATAAAGAGCGCGCTCTCGCGGTGCGCCGTGCGCGGAAGTTGCTCGCCGATGCGAGAGATAAAATGCGCCCCTTTGTTGCCAAGGCAAAGAAAAAGGGCACGCTTGTTGGGCCTGTGCTTGAAGCTTGCGAAGCTGCGATGAAGGAGCTCGATGAGGCGATAAAGGCCAAAGCGCAACTTTCGGTGCTGAAAGAGAAGACCGAGGCCAGTCACGACGCATTAAGTCGTCTATTGGGCAAGCCAGTGCAGGAGAGTTTTTTGAGTGGCGCTGGTTCGCTGGTGTTGGCATTGGCAGCGGCGCTTGCTTTGCGGGCGTTTATTGTCGAGCCTTATCAGATTCCCTCCGGTTCCATGATTCCGACGCTTTTGGTCGGCGACCATTTGTTTGTGTCGAAGCTCAACTATGGCATTCCCAATCCTTTTGCCAGCCAGCCTTCTTACTTTGTGCGCTGGAGTAACCCGAAACCTGGTCAGGTGGTTGTGTTTCAAGCGCCCGACTATGTGCCGCGACATGCAGGAGAGTCCTGGATCAAGCGTGTGATCGCAGGCCCCGGGCAAACAGTGCGACTGTCTGACACCATGATTTACGTCGATGGTAAACCTTATCCATATGTGTCGAAGCCAGAAGAATTAAAATATCTCGACTATCATGATGTCGGCAACATTAATGGTTTCATGCGCGAGGGACCGGAAGGCATCTGGACTGAGGAAGATGCTGTCTATGTGAAAGAGCAAATCGGGGATGTGGTACATGATATTTATTTGCATCCCCCGATGCAGCGTTATCCATTTGAAAGCGAATGGCCCATGCCGATGCAGAAGAAGTTGACGGGTCTCGATTGCAACGAGAATTCTTGCAAGGTGGAAGATGGATATATTTTTGTCATGGGCGACAATCGGGGCAACTCGAGCGACGGGCGTATCTGGGGAGCGTTGCCGATTGACAATGTGAAGGGCAGGGCGCTGGCGATTTGGATGAGCGTCGACGGGTCGCGAAAGTCGCTGGATTTGGGAAGATTTACGCTGCCTGGGTTTCGATGGGAGCGATGGTTTAAAGCCATTCACTAGCGTCTTAGCATCTCCGCTATCTGAGAAAGCCGCGTAACATCCTCCTTGCGCCCAGCTTTACGCGCGCTCGTGAGCGCAGCTTCCACGAGGTCAAGCGGCGTTCTGTTAGCACGATTGATTGATGGTGCTACCCCAGCGCTAAGGAGCACTCGCATGATGTCTGGACTGAAATCTATGGCGAGATGGAGCAATGAATTATCTTCGCGATCCCTATACTGGAGATTGGCGCCACGTTTGGCAAGTTCTTGAATGCGTTCGACGGTGATTTCACCTCTGCGAAGTGCATCGGCTAAACTTCTTGTGGCATCATTGATTCTGACCGTTGCAGCTAGTGCTTTTGCTTTTGGATCTGGTGCGGGATCAGCATCGAGAGGAGTTATACCCGTTCGCGAGGCTGCACTTTTTTTGTCGCTAAGACTTTCGTTGTATTCGGCTAGGGCCTTCTCTATAGGGGCTATCTGGTCAGGAGCGTGCATTCGTATGAAGTCAAGCACTGTTCTACCCCATCTGTCTCGACTGTTTGGATTTGCGCCCAACTTAACAATTTTCATAAATAGTCCGGGATTGGGGAAGATCCAAGGGCTCTCAAGTATTCTCAGATCGATAGCGCCGACAGCAGGATTGAAATTAAATCCGCTTTTCTCCATGACTGACAACATGTGATCCTGGCTTGCTTCCGGAACTTCGCTTAACATGTTGCCGAGGTCAGCGGATGCCTGCACGCGTATCGAGGCCACGCCCGATCTATATTCTTTGAGCCGTTGTTGAAATAAGGCTTCTATTGCAGCAACATCGCCTTTTTTTGCCAGGTAACTCACTGGGCTCTTCCACCCCCCCAGCCTATCGCTAGGGATGTGATCATAGACTGCGCCTGCCGCCGTCACCAGTGGTATTGCTGACGGTTTTTTTTGCGCGGCACGGACCAGCATGTCCATTAATACATCCTGGTCGAGCGGCGTACCCTGCTCCGTGGCCATCGCCGCAATTTCGGGAATCCTCGCTGGACTGTGCTCTATTGCATGCTCCAAAAATCTCCGGAAAGTCTCCGGTGCGATCGGCACATGTTGGCTCGCTATAAATTCCAGCACGCTCATTGCATTGGGATCAATCGCATCTTGGGGAACGGCGCGAAGATTTGCTCTTTGCTTTACGAGGTTCTTTACGGCTTCGAGGTCTCCTGCAGCGCAGGCTGTTGTGAGTATGTTGTTGCGGAGTCCAGAAACTTCATCTGGAGTCCTAGCTCGACGTAAGTATGGGTTAAAATTAAGATCTAAGCCGGCATGAAATAGTGCGAGATTATGTCTGTCCCAGCGGCCGACTTCTTCCTTAGAATATCCACTCGAATCTCCAACAGGCACATAGCTGGTTATAGCACCAGCCTCGGCCAGCGCTAAAAAAACGCTCGGCGAGCGTGCTAATAGGTTTTCACGGAACGTGAAATTACCCGATGCTTCAAATTCGAATCTTTGCGCAAGTTCAAGAAGCACTTGAGCTGCTTCCCCCATAGATTTATTGGTCCGCGAATACCGCTCTCCCTCCCTGCCAGAAAGACGCAAGAGCTCTCGCAGATATTCTGGATGAATGAGCGCCCCCTCGCGCATATTCGCGAATAAGGTTTTCGCAACGCCAGCGAACCGAACAAATGCATCAGCCGCCGTGCTCGGATCTTCGAGCGCCTTTCGATGGGCTTCTAATTGCCGCCTGTCTATTTCCATATCGTGCAGAAGCTTTCTCGCCGCAGCTTTCTCTTTCGGCGAGTCCAAAACGCCCACCGCTTTCTCGACACTCATCGTATCGCCCGCTATTTGCGCACGATGCACAGCAGCTTTTACCCTTGTGTCTTCGTCTGTTAACCCCAAGGTGAGCTTCACCACGGAATCAGGCAAATCGAGAAGCAAATCTCCTCGAGGCCCAGACGCGGCTGCTCCAGATGCTGCTCCATTCGCGGAAGCTACTGCAGGTGCAGCGGTGCCATGCTTAATCTCCCCTTCGAGCCATTTGTCAAAACCTGCCCTGCGAGTGGCAGCCCGTTGCACTGGAGTCTGTCCTGCGTGATTCGCAGCGTTTGGATTCATGCCCGCCCTAATCATTGCCTGCACCAGCCGCCTGATCTCTTCTACTGGATGGCCTCGATCGACAGCAAGATGCAACACACTATTGCCATGCTCATCCCGCCAACGAATTGGATGATCCGCAGGATAAGGACCATCTGTTGTGAGCGCTGCGTCGATACGCTCAAGAGCAGTGAAGCGTCCAGCACGATGCTCAGCTGCTACACGTGCTGCTTTCGCGCCTGCATCCTTCACTTCTCTCTCTTTGGCACCCTTGGACGTGGCTGCCCCAGCTACTGCGCCGACCACGGAAGCTACTACAGATGCCGCGGCACTCGCAGCCCCCCAAAGTCGGCTGGCGAGACTTGGCGACGGCGCCGGTTCTTTTGCGGCCGCGGCTTTCCCAGCGAAAACATCTCGAGGGGCTACGGCTGGCAAATGCTTTGGAGCAGGCGTCGTCGCTGGGGAATTTTCGTGAGGCTGATGTGGGCCTTTGGGAGGTGGTATACGATTGTGCATTTTGAAACAATACCATATCTCCCCTCCCTCCATTAGAGTGGGATTAATAAGTATTATTTAATTGTTCATCTGAGTCGGCCTATTACGCTGCATTTTTGTTAGTTTTGCGGATCAGCAGAAAGCCTAACCAGATGAGCAGGCTCCTCCAAGATATCAAGAATCGCTTTTGCACAGTAAACGCGGTCCCTCTTTGATTCGCCCACTTTCTCGATAATATCCAAATCTTCGAGTTTTTCTATCGCGCGCTGAATAGTCGAAAATGCTACTTTAAGTGTTGTTGCTGCTGTCTTTGCTTTGATGAACGGGTTCGCAGCCAATTGTTCGACAAGATGTAAGGGAAGTGCTGAGGCAATGCTTGCCGTTTTTATACGCCATTGTGCGAGCAAATGGCTGATACGTTGTGCTCGAGAAATTGCGTCTTCTGCCTGTCGCGCTACGCCGTTGAAAAAGTACTGCAACCAATCTTCCCAATTACTGCTTTCGGTAACACTCATCAAAAGCCCATAGTAGGACTGGCGCGTAGCCTCGAAAAATGCACTCAGATACAGGAGCGGCGCGGGCAAGATTCCACGCTCGATCAGAAATAGTGTAATCAACAATCGTCCGACGCGCCCATTACCGTCTAAAAATGGGTGAATCGCCTCGAACTGGTAGTGCACAAATGCAATTTGGGCGAGAGGTGGCAACGTCCGGTCGTGCAAAAACAATTCGAGAGAAGAGAGACATTGTTCCAATTGATCGGGAGGAGGAGGCACATAAGAGGCAGTCGCCAATGTGCACCCTGGCGTACCAATCCAATTTTGCGTCCGGCGAAATTCTCCTGGCGTTGCATGATCACCTCGCACCCCCGCCATTAAATGTTCATGAAGCTCGCGAATGAGACGTAACGACAACGGAAGATTTTCCAACCTTTTGATGCCATAATCGAGCGCAACAACGTAGTTTGATACTTCTCTTAAATCATCTGGGCTTCTTTCCACCACAGCTCCCGCTTGAACCGCGAGAATTTCGCCCAACGTCGCTTGTGTACCTTCAATCCGGCTTGACAGCACGGCTTCCCGCGCAATAAATGGCCTTATCAAGACATGCGGATTAGGTAGTTTACTGCCTTCGCCCGCGAGCCGGCCTAGAGCGCGATCTGCATCGGATAGCGCCAAGATGAGCTTGGGGCCCCATTGTACCTCAGGTGGAAGCGGATTGGGAACAAAGGCAGTGTACCCAGTGGGTGCTCTGACTTGTAAACCGGCCGTTTTTCGCACGCTCATAGAGTCCTTGCTTGCAGTGGTGAAAATAAGGAGCAGTCTTATTATCGAATATTAGCAAAAATGAAAATAAGCCGCAAGGATTTTGCGGAAATTGTCGCCTAAATTGTTGTTGGCGAACCAACTAACCCAAGCTGGCCATGCACTGCTTCATTGCTAACCCCTGTTGACGCTTCCGTCAAATTTGCGGTGAATTTAACGGAATGGCCGACACTAATTTTAAACGGCTTCTAACCAGGCAAAAATCAACGTTTTTTCGCTTGGCGCCCCATTGTCAATTGTAGTTACAGAGCTGCCACAGGAGTTGCCACTCTTGCTGGATTGGCTTTTACGCCCAATCTATTTTCTTGTGGCGTTGATATTGTCGGGC
>JABDBI010000022.1:24447-28081 GCA_013288705.1 Methanobacteriota archaeon
GGAGATCGCATGCAAAACAAAAGAGTGGCGTTGTTTTTGATCCTTGCCTTCTGCATAAGCCTCGGAGCGGTGGCTGCGCCGGCAGAATTAATCCCACGGGAAGTTCTATTTGGTAATCCCGAACGCACCGCGCCCGCAATCTCTCCAGACGGAAAAAGACTCGCCTACCTCGCGCCGCATAAAGGCGTGCTCAACGTGTGGGTACGCACCATAGGCCAGACCGACGACAAGGTGATTACCGCCGACAAGAAGCGAGGCATTCGCTTTTTCTTTTGGCAGCGGGACGGTCAGCATATTATCTATAACCAAGACAGCGATGGCGATGAGAATTTTCACGCCTATCAGACCAATCTGGTCACGCGATTGACGCGCGACCTCACGCCTTTTGAAGGCGTGCGCATTCAAAACATCATGATGGAGCAGACCATTCCGAACCAGATTTTGGTTGAGCTCAACATGCCAGATGCAAAACGTTTTGATGTGTATCGGGTGAATCTCACCAATGGCGCCGTCGAGATGGATACGAAGAACCCAGGCGACGTAGTCAGTTTCATTGCAGACAACAAACTGCAGGTGAGGGCGGCGCAAGCCTTTACGCACGATGGTGGTTTCGTCATTCGCGTGCGTGACAGCAATAAGTCTGCATGGCGAGATTTGATGAAATGGGGGCCAGAAGAGGCGTTTGGTGGTGTTTTAGGTTTTTCTGCCGATCGGCAGGCCTTGCGGGTGATTAGCAGCGTCGATGCAAATGCTGCACGGCTTATCGAGGTGAATCTGAAAACGAAGAAGCGTTCGGTGCTCGCGGACGACCCGATTTACGACGTGGGTGAGGTTAGGATCAATCCTTACAACAAAGACATCGAAGCGGTGGCCTTTGCGCGTGATCGTATAGAATGGCAAGTGGTGAATCCCCGCGTGAAAGCGGATTTTGCAGCGATTCAGAAAATCCGCGGCGGTGATGTGCGGGTTCGCAGCTCTGACAAGGATAATCGTATCTGGATTGTGGCGGACGTGAAGGATGACGCTCCCACCGCATTTTACGCCTACGAACGCGCGACTCGCAAGGCCACTCTGCTATTCACCGAACGGCCAAACATTGAGAAGTATGTTTTGTCATCGACAAAACCAATTACGTTTAAGGCTCGTGATGGTCTGACTATTCACGGCTACCTGACTCTGCCTCGGGAACACGTTGAGGGGAAGATGCCCTTGGTGTTGAAAGTGCACGGGGGCCCCTGGGCGCGAGATGAGTGGGGCTTTAATGGCATAGCGCAATGGCTGGCCAATCGAGGCTACGCAGTTTTGGAAGTTAATTTCCGAGGCTCCTCGGGCTATGGAAAGGCTTTCCTGAATGCCGGGGACCGGGAGTGGGGCGCAAAAATGCAAGATGACCTCTCCGATGCGGTGCGCTGGGCGGTTCAAGGTGGGATTGCAGATGGGAAGAAGGTTTGCATTTTCGGTGGGAGCTATGGTGGATACGCCACTCTTGCTGGATTGGCTTTTACGCCCAATCTATTTTCTTGTGGCGTTGATATTGTCGGGCCTTCCAACTTAGTCACGCTTCTTAACTCGCTGCCGCCTTATTGGACAAACATGGTGGCGATATTTCATAAGCGCGTTGGGAATCCGAAGACTGACGAAGCGTTTCTGAAGTCGAGGTCGCCGCTTTTTTCTGCTGATAAGATTGTGGCGCCCTTCATTGTTGCGCAAGGCGCCAACGATCCGCGCGTGAAGCAGGCGGAGAGCGAGCAGATTGTGAATGCGGTGCGTGCGAAGGGCAAGGCGGTTGATTATTTACTTTTCCCCGATGAAGGGCATGGCTTTGCGCGTCCGGAGAATCGCTTGGCGTTCTATGCGGCGACGGAGGCGTTTTTGGCGAAGATGCTCGGAGGGCGTGTGGAAGACCCGTCGGCGAGCGAGAAGGAACTATTGGCTAATGTTCGTAAATAATATTGGAGTGAATCATGGAAGGACTTAACTATTGGGCAATTTTAGTTGCCGCAGCCTCAGCGTTTCTGCTCGGCGGTGTATGGTATTCGCCCGCGGTTTTTGGTAATATCTGGAACCGTGAAGAGGGTGTTACCGATGCCGATTTCAAGGGTGGTCATGGGGCGAAGGTTTTTGGCATTTCTTTTCTGATGTCGTTGGTGGCTGCTTTTACATTTGCTTTTTATCTAGGACCGCAGCCGGGAATTCTGGATGCCGTGACTTCGGGCGTCGTTATTGGTGTGTGTTTTATTGGGACTTCCTATACGATTAACCACTTGTTTGGCAAGAGAAGCATGAAATTGCTGATGATTGATGCGGGGTATCATGTTGTGAAGTTTGCGCTTTATGGGGTGATTTTGGGGCTTTGGCATTAAAACTTGACTCTTAAAACGAAATTCCTTACAATAAAGTAAGGAATGGCGGTTTAGTTAAGGAGCGCGAATGTCCATTGCAACCATTACAAGCAAAGGCCAAACAACAATTCCAAAGGATGTGCGGGATATCCTTCATTTGGAACCCGGTGATAAGATCGACTTTGTAAAAGAAAGGGACGGGCGCATCTGGATCAGGCCTGCAAAAATGAATATTCGAGACCTGAAAGGATTGCTCAAGCGCGATAGCCAGAAAACTGTTTCTATCGAAGAGATGAATGCAGCGATTGCCGATGCTGCGGTTGGCGGCAGACAATGATTGGGCTCGATACCAATGTCTTGGTTCGCTACCTGGTTCAAGACGATCCTTTACAAAGCAAGCGCGCAACAGCACAAATCGAAAAGGCGATGCATGCGCAGGAGTCATTATTTCTCAACCACATCGTTCTGTGCGAATTGGTGTGGGTGCTCATGCGCGCATACCGCTATCCGAAGTCGACGGTCCTCGATGTTCTCGAGAAAATCATGCTCACAGAGCAATTTGAGATTGAAAGCAAGGACGTAGTTTGGAGTGCTATCAACGACTATAAGATAGACAAAGCAGATTTTTCAGACGCCTTAATTGGTGTTAAAAATCATTTAGCGGGCTGCCGTACGACGCTGACGTTCGATAATGCCGCAGGCTCACTGCTGTCGTTTAGCAACATTCACTAGCTCCCCATCGACAATGCCGGGCACGAGGACACACCCATGCCCACCATCTCGCCATTTCAGGCTGACGATATCATGATCTGGGGCGCTGGCGGTCTCCCCTGTAAATCGGTGATGTGATTTCTATTTGGGTCGTTATTGGACCCGAGGTTCGCCCCTATGTTAGCATTGTTTCATAGAGACAGGCTAAGGGGGGCGCTGTGCATATTCTTCGTCGATTTTTTGGAGCTCCAGAGGTTACCACGAGGCCGAGGTCCAACGCGGTATCCGGTCCATCAAAGCCAACAACAGGAAAAGGACCGACGGGATATACGTCTTTTAGAGATAGAGACGTCAGTACTTTTCAGCGAACTACTTCTTGGGCACCGGTTGAGCCAACCGTTCCTCGTACTGAAGGTACTGAAGCTCGCGTAGAGCCTCCCGTGGCCCGTCCAGCTGAGCAGCGAAATGCGCTTCAGTTGCCAAACAATGCCGGCGGACATTTCATTACTGCGTTTATTGAAAGCGCGCGGGCTGGTGGATTTGGCGATAGAGGACGCGCGACACTGCCAGAGCAGTTGGCG
>JABDBI010000023.1 GCA_013288705.1 Methanobacteriota archaeon
CGACCCTCATCAAAATACGCTTCACCCTCGAAGATGTACGCAAAGACGGTGTGGCCTTTTTTGACGGCATGCTTAAACGTCTTGCTCGATGGCAACGACACATCGAGAAATTCCGGATCAATCACAATCTCCCGCACAGGCCCTTGCACGCCGTTGATCTCACCAGCGATAATGCGCACGCTTGCACCATCGGCAGTCTTGACCACGGGGATGGTCTGCTGCTTCACCTCGCGATATCTGGGCCCCATCATTTTGTTTTTTGCCGGCAAGTTAGCCCAGAGCTGAAATCCCCACATTTGTCCTCGCGCATCGCCTTTTGGCATCTCCTGGTGAATGATGCCACCACCTGCAGTCATCCATTGCACATCGCCGGGGAGAATGATGCCCTTATGGCCCATGCTGTCGCCATGCTCGACTTGCCCGTCGAGCATGTAGGTGATGGTTTCGATGCCACGATGGGGATGCCATGGAAAGCCGAGTTTGAAATCTTCTGGATTTTCCGAACCGAAGGCATCGAGCAACAGAAATGGATCGAATTGACCAACCTCATCAAAACCAAATGCCCGGCGAAGATGCACGCCAGCACCCTCAATGGTCGGACGACTCTTCCAGATTTTTTTGATTTTTCGTGTGTGAGTAGGGTGATGCATCGCGGCTTCCTCCGCAAAAAGAGTAACCTGAAACAGTGCAAATTTACAAAAAAGTTTGCCAATGCATTACGATGAGCGAATGGCAAACAAAAATACCACTCCACTTCTCACCACCAATCAAGGTCTGCCGGTTGCTGACAATCAGAATTCCCTGCGGGCCAGTCCACTCGGGCCTACGCTGCTTGAGGACTTCATCCTGCGCGAGAAGATCACGCATTTTGATCACGAGCGCATCCCCGAGCGGATCGTACATGCGCGCGGGAGCGCAGCCCATGGATTCTTCGAACTAACCAAATCGTTGGAGACATATACAACGGCTAAAATACTCACCGAGGTTGCAGAAAAAACGCCGGTGTTTGCGCGCATATCGACGGTCGCTGGTGGCGCCGGTTCGGTTGACACGCCGCGCGACGTGCGCGGTTTCGCCGTGAAATTCTACTCTAAGGAAGGCAACTGGGATCTGGTCGGCAACAATATTCCTGTCTTCTTTATCCAAGACGCCATCAAGTTCCCCGATCTTATACACGCCGTCAAAATGGAGCCCGACCGCGGATTTCCTCAATCTGCCACAGGACATGACACATTTTGGGACTTCATTTCTTTGACCCCGGAAGCCATGCACATGGTGATGTGGATTATGTCGGATCGCACATTGCCACGTTCTTTGCGCATGATCGAGGGATTTGGCGTCCATAGCTTCAGACTACTGAACAAAGCCGGTGAGTCGACGTTCGTTAAGTTCCACTGGCGCCCCAAGTTGGGTTTGCAATCTACGATCTGGGACGAAACAGTGAAGATTGCCGGTGCCGATCCAGACTTTCATCGGCGTGATCTCTTCGAAGCAATAACGGCCGGAGATTTCCCCGAATGGGATTTGGCTGTTCAATTATTTTCCCAGGAAGAAGCCGACAGATTTCCCTTCGATCATCTCGATGCGACAAAGCTGATTCCGGAAGAATTGGTGCCGCTGCAAGTGATCGGACGCATGGTGCTAAACCGCTGGCCAGAGAACTTTTTTGCCGAAACGGAGCAAGTCGCATTTTGTCCCTCACACATCCTACCGGGGATCGATTTCTCTAATGATCCACTGCTGCAAGGACGTTTATTCTCCTATCTCGATACGCAACTTTCTCGTTTGGGTTCACCGAATTTTCACCAAATTCCAGTCAATGCACCAAAGTGCCCTTTCTCAAACCACCAGCGTGATGGCCATATGCAGATGGGCCAACCAAAGGGACGCGTGGCGTATGAGCCCAATTCCCTCTCCGAGGAATCTCCGCGCGAGTCGCCGAGCAAGGGCTTTCATAGCGCAGCGGTAGAAGAAGTCGGTGCAAAGGGCCGCATTCGCGCAGAGAGCTTTGCCGACCACTATAGCCAGGCCCGTCAATTCTACCGCAGTCAGACAATCTACGAACAGGCACATATTAGCTCTGCTCTAATCTTTGAGTTGTCTAAAGTCGAGCATCCACATATTCGCAAAGCGATAGTCGGGCATTTGCGTCACATCGAAGAAGACCTCGCGCGCCGTGTAGCAGATGGTCTCGGATTGGCTGCGATGCCCGATGCTCCGCCTACGCTGGCAGCGGTGCAAGACTTGGATCCCTCGCCCGCATTGCAAATTCTCGGCAAAATGAAAGACACGCTCGAGGGGCGCGCAATTGCTATCTTGATCGCGGACGGCTCAGACGGCGCAGTCATCGCAAAAATGAAGAAAGCCATTGGTACCGCTGGGGCGAAGATCAAAATCGTAGCGCCAAAAATTAGTGGCGTCGTACTTGCAGATGGCTCGCTGACAGAAGCCGATGGACAGCTAGCCGGTACTCCGTCTGTTCTCTTCGATGCAGTTGTCGTTGTGTTGTCAGATGCAGGCGCCAACACATTGGCGAAGGACAGTGCGGCCATAGATTTCGTTCGCGACGCTTTCAACCATCTCAAAGCCATCGGTGTCGATAGCGGCGGCCAGTTGCTTTTGGACAAAGCAGCTATCGACAACGATGCCGGTATTATATCGGTTCAGGACATGCATGCCTTCATCGCCGCAGCAAAAACGCGGCAATGGGATAGAGGGGTCTAAATTATGAGTCGCTCCGATAAGCCCATAACTGTTGAACCAGCCTATTACAACCGGAAATTTCTAGACAGTGGCGATGGCAGACCGCTTCGCATACTTGCCGAGTACTTCGAGCCCTACTATAGGCTCCAGCGAGAGAAGATTCATGACACCATCGTTTTTTTTGGTTCTGCCCGACTGACGGAAGATGGACCACTTGGCCACTACTACAAAGATGCGCATTCATTAGCGCGGCTTCTTACTGAGTGGTCATCCAGCCTCGAAGATTCTAAGCGCTTTGTGATCTGCTCGGGCGGAGGCGGCGGTATTATGGAAGCAGCCAATCGAGGTGCTGCGGATGCAGGTGGTGCCACCATCGGATTTAACATCGGCTTGCCTCATGAACAGCGCCCCAACCCCTATGTGACACCCTCGCTTACATTTGAGTTTCACTACTTCTTTATGCGTAAATTGTGGTTTTCCCACCTTGCGCGTGCGCTCGTTGTTTTTCCTGGAGGGTTCGGGACGATGGACGAGCTCATGGAGACGCTAACGCTCGCGCAAACGCAAAAGATCGATCGCCAAGTGCTCATTCTTCTCTACGGCTCGGAATACTGGAAAGACATCATTAATTTCGACCTCCTCGCAAAGCGTGGGATGATCGACACAAAAGATCTAAATCTGATTCACCACGTAGATGATGTTCAAACAGCATTTGAACTCCTCAAGAACCGTCTACCGAGGAAGAAAGAAACAGCCTGCCCAGCAATCGCGAAGGCGGTGTTTCGATGACGCATAGCCTTCTGGATATTGCTCGTCTGGCAATGGTATCACGCGGTCTTGAACCGGATTTTCCCAAGAATGCGCTTCGGGAACTCGCGGGGATCACCGCGGGTGCAACAGAGCAAAATGAGAAGCTCCCCGATATGACCCATTTTCTCTGGTGCTCTATCGACAACGATGACTCGATGGATTTAGACCAAGTCACCGTGGCTGAGAGTCTCCCCACCGGTGGGGTAAAAATACGTGTCGGCGTGGCCGATGTGGGTGCGGTCGTTAAAATCGGTGGGCCCATCGATCAGCACGCAAAAAGCAATACAACGTCGGTTTATACCGAAGTAAAAGTCTTTCCGATGCTTCCCGAAAAGTTGTCGACCAATCTGACGTCCTTATCGGAAGGTGAAGTGCGAATTGCTTTCATCATGGAGATGGTGGTCAACCAAAAGGGGGAAGTTGAGAGCTCAACGGTCTACCGCGCGCTTGTGCGAAATCAGGCCAAGCTTGCCTATAACAGCGTTTCCGATTGGCTCGAAGGAAACGGACCATTGCCTGAAGCAGCGCGTCGGGTGGAAGGCATGGACGAACAACTGCGCATGCAAGATCAGGTCGCCCAAAAAATGAGATGCCTTCGCTATTTGCACGGTGCTCTGGAGTTAGAGACGATAGAGCCTCATGCGGTGATGAAGGACGGTCAGGTTATCGACCTGAAATACGAAAGGAAAAATCGAGCGAGAGAGCTCATTGAAGACTTCATGATCGCGGCAAACGGTACCACAGCGCGATATCTGACCGACGCAGGATTTCCAGCACTTCGACGCGTCGTTCGCGCGCCAGAGCGCTGGGAACGAATTGTTCAAGTTGCACGAGATTTAGGCGAAAAGCTCCCTCATCAGCCTGACTCGAAAGCCCTTTCCGAATTTCTTTCAAGGCAAAAAGCTGCAGATCCTTTGCGCTTTCCCGATCTCTCGCTCTCTATCGTTAAGCTTTTAGGACGAGGCGAGTATGCCTTGGAAATGCCAGGAGAAGCGCCCTTAGGGCACTTTGGCTTAGCTGTTCAAGACTACACGCATTCGACAGCGCCCAATCGCCGTTTTCCGGATCTCATTGCCCAACGTTTGTTAATGGCTGCTCAGAAAAAAGAGGCGGCACCCTATGACGTGAGCGAGCTCCGTGCCTTGGCATCACATTGCACCACGCAGGAAGATGCTGCGGAAAAAGTGGAACGCCAGGTACGAAAATCCATTTCTGCATCCTTTCTGAAATCAAAGATCGGAAAACAATTCGATGGCATCGTTGTTGGAGTGTCCGACAAAGGGACTTGGGCCCGCGTTCTTTACCCGCCCGTAGATGGTATGGTTGTCCATGGCCAACACGGACTCGATGTGGGCGATAAAGTTCGCCTAAAGTTAGTTGACGTCAATATTGAGCGCGGATTTATCGACTTTGCACGGGTTCATACAAATAACAATTAAGATCTACGGAACAATATTTGCACAATATTAAAAATCGGGCTAAATTCAAGTAGACATTCTACTAGGAGGCCTTCCTATGCAAGCGCTCATTTCCCTATTATTAAGCACCATCGCAGTAGGCGTAACCGCTTACATTCTCCCTGGCGTACATGTGGGCACCTTTTGGAATGCCCTCGTCGTTGCAATTGTCTTAGGCATTGCTAACGCGCTGATTTTGCCGGTGCTGCTCCTTATCACGCTTCCGATCAACATTTTAACGCTTGGTTTACTCACCTTCGTCATCATTGGCCTTCTTGTGATGGGAGTCAGCAAGATTGTCCCTGGCTTTTCTGTGGACAACTTCTGGTGGGCACTGGTTTTTGCCCTGGTTTTAGCAGTGATTAATGGAGTTCTCAGAGCTATTTTCTAGAAGGAAGCTGCGTGTTCAAAAGACTGCTACTAGCGTCCCTCATGCTCCTCCTCTCCGCAGCCGCGCCGGTGCAAAAAAAGGATCCTGAAGGGGACGTGCAGAACTTTTTGAACTCGCTCAGCGCTGCATGGAAAACGCACGATTCCAAAAAAATAGCGTCTTTCTGGCTACCGGATGGCGACCTCATCGATACTTGGGGGCAATGGGGCATAAACAGAACCGGCGTGGAGAAGATCTTTCATGCTCAGCGGCGTAGTGACCTCAGAAAGAGTCACATCACCATTACAGTAAACGATGTGCAGTGGATCTCACCTGACACTGTTTTCGTCGATTCACGCAATGATCTGTCAAATATACTGAACAAAGATGGCAAAGTGCTGCCCCCTACGCATCATCATTGTTTGTGGATGTTAAAAAAATGCGATGGCCATTGGAAGATTGTCTCGGCGCGCATGTTCATGACGGAAGAAATGCCAGAAAAGATAGAAAAGACTCCTCCTCCAATGGAGGATCCGTTCTTACATGACCCTGCTCTCCATGAGGAATCATTGCCTCCCAATATCAATATTTAGCTTGATAAGGTTCTGCCTCATCCCAAAGCATTTGCCATTGGTCTAGATACTGCATCCCAATATCTGGATGGTTGCGCAAAACAATTAGGTTTTCAGCATTATGCAGCTCGGCAGCTTTAGTAAAATTAAAACTGCCAGTTTCAGTCGTCACATCATCGACGACCATAAACTTGTTGTGCATGATGGCGTACTTGTAGTTGATGCGAACAGGAATCCCAACATTGGCGAGAAAAGTGGCTGAGCTATATTTGCTTGTGGCATTGCTCTTATCAAGCACCACCTGAACATCTACTCCGCGTTTATGAGCTTCAAGCAGAGCCTTGGCAATTTCCTTGGATGTGAAGCCGTAGGCTGCTACCCGAATGCGGTGCTTGGCCTGCGAAATAAGGTCTACAACGGCGGCTGTGGCTCCGGCGTTAGGTGAAAAGGACACCGATATAGATTGTTCATGGACAAAGGTTTGTGCGCAACCTAGGGTAAGAAGGCTGAGTAGGCAGATAATTCTGAGCATCATGTTGCGCCTATCGCAGTCGGTACGTTCTGGCAAGTCTGTGCGCCATGAGAATGCATGACCGTCGCTGTTGAAGCCTTGATTGCCTACTTGACCCTGCTGCTTTGAGATGATAGTTCCATGGCCATGAAAAAGCTCTTTATTGCAATATTATTTTTTTCTCTTACATCCATGGCAACCGTATCTGACGACAAAACCTTCGCCGTGATGTTACATGGCCAATGGGGACTGCCGCCTTGGGTGGGAACCGTCGTGGGATTGGTGGGAGCTAACTTTGAGTACGCTTTTGCCAAAGATGTGTCACTTACGATCCCCGCTTTCTATGGAGCTATTCTCCATACCCATACTTTCGGCGGAAAAGACGCGTTTATTACGGGTGCCGGCATAAAATACTATTTTTCGCACTCTTTTCTGCAGCAAAAATCATTGCAGGGCTTTTACCTAAAGCCAGAGCTACATGTGGGCTTCTCCCCATCCACTACAAGCGCTATTGTTGAGTTAGCGACTATTGCTGGCTACACGCATGCGTTTGATTTCGGCTTAATTCTCGATGTAGGACTTGGTGCTGGTGGTGGCTATTACGGAAACACCTCAACCACATCACCCGCGGGAAAAACCGTTCCATCAGAACCCGTATTTGGTGTTGCGCCCAAACTTGCTTTGGGCATCGGCTATGCGTGGTAAAAGCGGTATTGGCATTGAGTTTGGAATCGCATGAGTTCGTCGATGTTTAAATGTTTGCTCAATGGCAAAACGAAGTTCTTTGGAAGAAATCGCTCGCACCGTTGCCAATAGAGCAATAGGGTTTCTTAAAGATGATTTGAAGGGTTAATTGGTGCGCCCGGCACGACTCGAACGTGCGGCCTCCAGATTCGTAGTCTGATGCTCTATCCAGCTGAGCTACGGGCGCGAGGTGCGTTGGTTTTATCGTTTGGTTGCTTTCTGTCAATGGCCTG
This sequence comes from Methanobacteriota archaeon, assembly GCA_013288705.1. Classification (GTDB taxonomy): domain Bacteria; phylum Myxococcota; class UBA727; order UBA727; family JABDBI01; genus JABDBI01. The sequence continues at coordinate 7,401 of JABDBI010000023.1, forward strand.
ATACAATTTCAACCATGGCTCACCTCACCAAATGGCTCCGCATTGCTCTCTATGCAAGTGCCGCGCTGGTCATCGCTTATTTTGTCTTTAACTATGGTGATGAATTGATCCCAACCGGACAACCAGCACCGCTCTCCACCCAAGTGCACTCCTATGATGGTACAACCTGGCCCCTTTCGCACTTTGCAGGAAAAATTCTGGTCGTCAACTTTTGGGCCTCCTGGTGCCCTCCGTGCATGTATGAGCTGCCAGAACTTGTCCAAGCTGCGCACAATTTGAAAGGCAAAGCAGTATTCGTTGGCTTGGCGATTGATAGCCCGGCGAAGGACGTGGCGGAAGTCGTCAAACGCTTTCATGTGGACTACCCCGTTGTTTGGGTCGACTCACACACTCTCCAGCACTGGGGCGCATCCTCGTTGCCAACAACGTTTGTGATCGATGCACAAGGCAAAGTCGCTTGGACAAAACAAGGCCCGGTGACCGAAAGCGAACTCAGCGTCGTCATTGCAGCGCAAGATCGCAAGTGATTTGCTCGGTTGCAAATAACCGTGACTTTTGCTATCTCGCTTACACTTGCGGAATTTGAGGAGCTTGTGCTGTGGCTGAAATCCAACTTGCGCCCAAAGGGCTAGAAGACGTCTATGTCGAGAAAACTGAGCTCTCGCATGTCGATGGCACCAACGGCATCCTAGTTTATTGCGGCTACCACATCGATGAAGTCGCGCGCTGCTCATTCGAAGAAATCTGCCATCTCTTTCTGCATGGAGAGCTGCCCAATAAGGCCCAGCTTCTCGACATGGATCGCGCGCTCAAAGCCGAGCGCGCAGTGCCCGCACCCGTGCTTGATTTTGTCGTGCACGCTCCGACCGATGAACATCCCATGGCGCTTTTACGTACCGGCGTATCGATGCTTTCGGGCTACCTTCCCGATGTCGACTCGCTCGAGCCAAGCACGTTGCGCAAACACGCGATTGCGCTGGTGGCCAAAACGGCAACAATTGCAGCCGCAATTTGTAGAACTCGCTCAGGCGGTAAACTGGTCGAGCCTGATATGTCGCTTGGCCATGCAGCGAACTTCTTGAAAATGTCACGCGGCGAAAAGCCAGAAGATGTTGTTGCCCGAACACTCGATACCGCATTGGTCTTGCACGCAGACCACGGCTTTAACGCCAGCACATTTACCGCACGCTGTGTAATCTCCAGTCTCTCCGACATGGTGTCTGCCATGACAGCTGCTATCGGCTCGCTAAAAGGCCCACTGCATGGTGGCGCTAACACTGCAGTGATGGCCATGCTGCAAGAAATCGGCTCGGTCGCTAACGTCGAGCCTTGGCTCGAAAAAGCGCTGGGCGAAAAGCACAAAGTAATGGGATTTGGACACCGCGTGTACAAAACCATCGACCCGCGTGCGAAGCACTTAAAGCGTATGTCGAAGGAATGGGGCGAACGCGCCGGGAATGTGAAGTGGTTTGAGATGAGCGAAAAGCTCGAGTCGCTCATGATGGCCAAGAAGAAGCTTAACCCGAATGTCGATTTTTACTCGGCGTCGACGTATTATGCGATGGGTATAGAGCCCGAAATGTTTACAGTGATTTTTGCCATCGCGCGCACCATTGGGTGGGCAGCGCATATCATCGAGCAGCTCAAAGATAACCGCATCATGCGTCCTGAAGCGTTGTATGTGGGGCCAATGGGCAAAACGTTTATTCCGATCGAGAAGCGTTAACCCGCCCGACACGCATGAGGAGATCTGTGCTCAGCTCGCGCGGCTCAGAGGGCTCACCCCAAGCCTGAAAAAGCGCCTCGCGCAGATGATGTGCGACTGGATCAAAACCTTTGCTGTCCCTGAACTTTTGTACCGCCGACCAAGTGCCTAAATATTGTAAAAAGCGCTCGAAATTCCACTTTACGCGAAGAGTGATTACTGGCGGCGTAAGAGCCGCAAACGGGAACGGGATCGTGTCATATTCTTCGTCCAAATAACGCCTTTGCTCCGGCCAATAGCCACCCTTCCATAGCACATCGTCATAAAAATGCGCGACCAGCCCATCGAGCGCAGGTACGCCAAACTTCATCAGCGAATAGCCCCAAATTGCAATCACTGCATCTGGCCGAGCAACCCGACGTACTTCGGCAAAAAAGCGATCAAAATCAAACCAGTGCAGCGCTTGTGCCACTGTCACTAAGTCGACGGAGCTTGATGCGATATCTGTTTGTTCTGCAGGTAAAAGCTTATAACGGATCTTCGGATCCTGGGTTGCTTGCTCGAGTTGCGCACGGCTTGCGTCTGTCGCGATCACCTGTGCGTAGTATGGCGCAAGGCCCAAAGCTGCCTGGCCGTTTCCGGTCGCGCAATCCCATGCCAAATCATGATGTTTGGTGAGGCCTGCCAAATAGGCAAAGAGCTCCGGCGGATAATGGGGACGAAATTCTCTGTACTGAGATGCTTGCTTCGAGAAATAGTCTTTGAACTGCATCGTTCATCCCTTCAAACGGGTCATCACCTTCTGCAAGTCTTCCCAAACCTCACGTTTTGCCGGAGGATTACGAAGCAGATACGCCGGGTGAAATGTAGGCATCAACGCAATACCTTCATAGCTCGCCCATTCGCCTCGAATTTTGCTCAAAGGCGTCGTCGTGCGCAACAAACACTGGCAAGCATAACGACCGAGCGCGACAATCACCTTCGGCTGAATGATCGAAAGCTGCGCTTTTAGAAACGGTTCGCATGCTGCGACTTCGTCCGGCTCCGGATCCCGATTATCTGGTGGACGCGATTTCACCACATTGCAAATATAAACGTCGGAGCGCTGATAGCCCATAGCCTCGATCATTTTTGTGAGAAGTTGACCGGAGCGACCGACAAAAGGTTCACCTTGCTTGTCTTCCTCTGCACCCGGGGCCTCGCCCACAAAGACCAGTTCTGCACGTGCATTGCCTGCGCCGAAAACCAGATTGGTACGCCCCGTTGCCAGCTTGCAACGTTGACAGTTGCCAACAATTTCGTCGCGTAGATAAGCCAGCTTTTGCTCCGGCGTTTTCCCTTTTGGTATCGGCAAATACTCCATCTTCGCTTCCTTCATCATCTCGAGACGCGCGATCAAACTTTCCGCTAAGGAATTTTCCATCTGCTTCTTATAACCGCCGTGCATTATGATTGCCAAGAACTATTGACGGCTAATTTGAATTTTAGGTAAGCTTATATAGTATAATAAATAATGAGCGGGGGGATTTTGACCGACGATAGAGAAAATAAGCAGAGATCCTGTACGGTGTCGTCGAAACAACTTCGACGAGAACACAAACAAATGCGCTCGCGCGGAGAGTTGCTGCACATTGTTGAGTCTTCACATCCACAGTACAGAAAAGACTGCCAAAAAATAGCTCGCCCTTGTCTATATGTCTCTTGCAGACATCACTTATATCTTGATGTCAACACTGAAACTGGATCTGTAAAGTATAATTTCCCAGGCAAAGAAGTATGGGAGCTCGAAGAGACTTGCGCACTAGATGTTGCGGAACGCGGCGGCGCTACCCTGGAAGAAGTTGGCAAGATCATGAATCTTACCCGCGAGCGCATTCGCCAACTTGAAATTACGGGACTTGAGAAACTGAAGGGAGAGCCCCAATCCACCGAAGAGCTCGGATCTTTCGCCGAATGGGATGAAGCAGGCGGCAGTGGCGAAGCGGAATAACGCATTGCAAGCGTGAAAAAATCAATTATCACTGGCTTATGGAAAATTTTGACTGCATTCCCATTCGCCGTGCACTAATTTCCGTCTCCGATAAAACCGGTCTCGTTGATCTTGCGCGCGTTTTAACTGATCAAAACGTGGAGATTCTGAGCACCGGCGGTACTGCCAGCTTTTTGCGGGAACAAGGCATTCCCGTTCGTGATGTACAAGATGTCACTGGCTTCCCCGAGATGATGGATGGGCGCATCAAGACGCTGCACCCGCGCATCCACGGGGGTCTCCTGGGACGTCGAGATAATACTGCACACATGCGTGCCATGGATGAGCAGAAAATACCCACGATTGATCTTCTGGTGGTCAATCTCTACCCGTTCGAGGAAGTCGCAAAAAAGCCAGGGGTCACCCGTGAGACGCTGATCGAAAACATCGACATCGGCGGACCGGCCATGCTGCGATCTGCGGCCAAAAATCACGACTTTGTTGCAGTGCTCTGTGATCCAGCGCAATACGGTGAGTTTTTGCAACAGTTCCAGTTAAGCAGAGGCTCGACGAGACCCTATCGCCAACAGCTTGCGATGCGCGTCTTTGCGCGCACGGCTGCATATGATGAAGCGATTCTTGGGGCGCTCGCAACTGAAGGAGTGATCTTGCGCTATGGGGAGAATCCGCATCAAAAGGCCCGTGTACGGCCTAATCCCCGAGATGAATTAGCGCTCGCGACGCAAAAGCCACTGCAAGGCAAAGAACTATCGTTCAACAATTTGCTTGACGCAGATGCAGCTTTTTTTGCGCTGAGATGTCTCATGGATGGACGAAGCGATGATCAGTTTGGCGCGATCGTCATTAAGCATGGAACACCTTGTGGTGCGGCTCTCGGAATAACGCTTCGTGATGCCAGTGAACGGGCGATCGCCAGCGATCCTACGAGCGCGTTTGGCGGCATCGTGGCTTTGTCACACGAAGTGGATGGGCGGACAGCCAGCAGTCTTTCCCCAATTTTCCTCGAGTTAGTTCTCGCACCTTCATTCTCCGAAGATTCTCTCGGCATTTTTTCTCGCAAAAAAGATCTACGCCTGCTTAGCCTTTCGAATCTGCTCACATCTAAGCTTCCCGAAGAATCCTGTCGCAGCATCGCCGGCGGATATTTGCATCAGACGCATGACTATCCGTTTTTAGGGATGCGTTCGGCGAGAGTTGTCAGCAACAGAACACCGAGTGAGCATGAGTGGAAGGCACTCGACTTAGCTTTTCGCCTGAGCATTCCAACCCGGAGCAATGCGATTACCTTGTGCTCGGAGCATCAGCTACTAGCAGCCGGCGCCGGGCAAACAAGCCGCGTCGACTCCGTGCGCATTGCCATCAACAAGGCCAAGCAACTCAATCACCAGTTAAGCGGGTGTGCGCTTGGCTCCGATGCATTTTTCCCATTCGCCGACGGTATCGAAGAAGCCGCCTCAGCGGGAATTTCCGCAATTGCCCAGCCAGGCGGTTCGAAGCGCGACGAAGATGTGATCGCCGCAGCAAACGCCCACGATATTGCCATGGTGTTTACCGAAGAGCGCCATTTTCGTCATTAACGTACAAAAGGCTGCGAAACTCGGCGAGCGCTTTGCAGCTGCCTGATATGCGCGTCGTATCCATCCCCGAGATCGACCGTGCCCTCGGCACCGCCGTTGGCACCTAACATGAAAATGCTCCCGGGAGCGATGCCAGCTTTTTTGTACGCATAAATATCGGAGAGAAGATCTCCATACCCGGCATCAATCTTCAGCCCCTGGCTGGCTAATTTGAGCATGTATTTTGCTTTATACTCACCGGCAGCATCGTTGTTGCCAAATACTTCTGATAGGTGCTCTGCCATCCGGATCGTTCCGGGTACAAAATTAGAGAGCCAACTTCTGGTCAGATCTGTCAATGGGTATATCCGAGCAGAAAGATAGACGACCTCGTATCCCAGCGTATTGTAGATCTGCCGAGTGACTTCTTGCGCTCCAGATCTGGCCTGCGGGGAGTATCCATGGTTCAAAATATTCTCCACAACCGATCGCACCATTTCAGTTGATGATGTTGTGAGTGTCCCGTCAAGGTCAAACACCACCAGATGCGTACCCCGCGGCAGTACGCGCAGAGTAGACTTCGCAACGGTGTTATCTCCGACCACACGCTGATAAATAGCAAAACGACCGACTGGAGGAAGCTGCTCGGGAGTGAGATCCAGATTGAAGCGCCCGTCGTGGTCTGTCGCTCCGCTGCCCAAGATGCGATATCCACCTTGGCAATTATCGATCAAGACCTCGATACGTTCGCCATGTAGATTTGTTCTAAGAGGACCATAGCTGAAATGCCCTGTAATTTGACCGCCCTGACCGAGGACGGCAATCTCATCAGATGCGCTATGATGTGCAGACATCAGAGCGAGAACGCCGTGATAGCTATTCGTGAAGTTCTGTTTTGGCAAATTGCTTGGAAGAGACGTACTCTCACAGACTTGAAACTGTGGCGAATCTGCATTTGCCATCCATGCAGGCACAACACTCAAGTGGGCAATAAACAAGGGCATCCAAATTCTTCCGAACATTTGCATATTCTCCCGTCGTTGATCGAGTCTTAAAGGGTAGCGCACACACGCATATTTTGGTTGCAGCAAAAAGTCTGCTTCGGTATTCTCCTGCAAATGGCATATATCGTCGAGACGCAAACAACGTTCCCCGCGCAGTACCATAGCCAAGAAGAACTCACTGAAGGGCTCATCGGCTATCTCGATGGCGCATCTTTAAATCCCAAAGTCCTGCAGCGCTTGCACCAATCTGTCTCAGTGAAAGGCCGCTATCTCGCCTTGCCAATGGAAGACTATCGGAAGCTAAAAGATTTTGAGGACAGAAATATCGCGTGGGGCGAATGTGCGCTCGCGTTGGGAGAGGCCTGCATTCGCGATCTTCTCACCAAGGCAGATCTAGAAGCCAAGGATGTCTCTGCGTTGTATTTCACTACTGTGACTGGCCTTGCCGTCCCATCCATTGATGCACGTCTTGTCAATCGTATGCATTTTCGCCAGAGTCTCAAACGCGTACCACTCTTTGGCCTCGGCTGCGTGGCCGGCGCAGCCGGTATCGCACGGGTAGCGGACTACTTGAAAGGCCACCCGACAGAAGCTGTGATCTTGCTCTCTGTAGAGCTCTGCTCGCTGACCATCCAGAAAGGCGATTTGTCGGTCGCCAACATGATCTCGAGTGGCCTCTTTGGTGACGGTGTGGCCGCCGTGCTCTTGGTCGGAGATGAACATCGGCTCGCAAAGCGCGGCCAGCCTCAAATCATTGACTACGAGTCTATCTTCTTTCCTGAAACAGAACATGTCATGGGATGGAATTTCTCCAACACAGGTTTCAAGATTGTTCTCAGCGCTGACGTTCCTGGAATGGCACAACATGTTCTCCCCGGACCAGCAAAAGCATTTCTCAAACGACACGGACTCGATATCCCCGACATCGATGTGTGGGTTTCCCATCCTGGTGGGCCCAAAGTCATCACTGCGCTCGAGCAAGGACTAGGGCTGCCGGAAGGTACACTCGATATTAGCCGAGAATCACTCCGAGACATTGGCAATCTTTCGTCCGCTTCCGTTCTTGCCATTTTGGAAAAAACGCTTGCCACAAGAAAGCCCGTCGAAGGAAATCGCGGCGTGATTTTGGCCATGGGGCCAGGATTTTGCGCGGAGGTAATTCTGGTACAATGGTGACAGAATGCGTTTTCATCACAACTGTCATTGCGGTTGGTATTCAACGGCTACTCGAACTCAAGCTCAGCAAACGCAACGAAGCATTTATCCTCCGCGCTGGTGGTCGTGAACATGCTCCGGGGCATTTTGCCATCATGCGTGCGCTGCATATTTTGTGGCTGATGAGCATGGTGATCGAAGTCTTGTTGCTCCGTCGCCCATTTCACTTGTCGCTGGCGTTATCGGCATTGCCATTCTTTCTGCTCGGACAATGGCTGCGTCATCACGCCATCAAAACTCTGGGCTCGCGCTGGACGGTGCGGATCATGACGCTTCCCGGAGAGCTGCCTGTGCACAAAGGCATCTATCGCTATATTCGCCATCCCAACTACCTTGGTGTGATCCTCGAGATTTTTGCATTGCCGCTTTTGCATTCGGCATATTTCACGTGCATTTTTTTTACAGTTGCCAACGGATTGCTCCTAATCAAGCGCATTCGAGAAGAGGAGAAAGGCCTCGAAGAAGACAGCGAGTATAGTTTTGTCTTTCGCAAACGTCCTCGGTTTTTGCCCCGATGGCTTTAGCAACGAAAGTAGATGCGCTCATTGTCGGAGGCGGGCCAGCAGGCCTTGCTGCCGGGATTGTATTGTCGGAGCAAGGCTTGCAAGTGATGCTTTGCGAAAAGCAAAGCTATCCCATCGATAAGGCATGTGGCGAGGGAATCATGCCAACGGGTGTTGCCGCACTCAAACGTCTAGGCATCTACGATCTGATTGATCACAACGCAACGCATCCAATTCGGGGCATTCGCTACATCGCGAGCAACGGCGAACAAGCAGAGGCTGCCTTTGCTGAGGGGCCGGGGCTTGGCGTGCGCCGTACAGCGTTGTCTCAAGCGCTTTATAATCGCGCACAGCAATGTCACAGGCTTTCTATTCACATAGGTTGCGAAGTAGGTGGTATCTGCCGTCAAGATGGCGGGTTTTCAATCAAGCTCGGCGATAGGCAAATTCAGACTAGCCTACTCGTCGGAGCAGATGGCTTGCACTCAAGAGTCAGACGTTTTGCCGGACTACAAGGCTCTAAGAGTTCTCTCATGCGGTGGGGAACAACGCAGCACTACGCCATCAAACCTTGGACAGATCATGTCGAGATTCATTGGCAAAATGGCGTGGAGGCTTATGTCACTCCTCTTGGCCTCGAGGAAATTGGTATCGCTTTCTTGTGGAGCCCCGGCAATCTAAGCAAGGGCCCTCTGCTTACAAAACTCCTCGACCAATTTCCAAAACTTGCCCAGAAACTTGTGAGAGCAACACCAATCGGCCCAACAAGAGCAATTGGCCCGCTCCACCAAATCACCCGCGCTCAAGTCGCTCACAACATTGTTCTCATCGGCGATGCAGCTGGCTATCTGGATCCGATTACGGGCGAAGGGATCAGCTTAGCCCTGTCGCAGGCTATCAAGCTTGCACATCTTCCATCTTTCCAGCAATCATATCGAAAATTGGTGCGGCATTATTACATGACCACCAGGCTCGCCCTTTTACTTGCAAAATTTCCGGCCAGACAATCCGCAGCGATCCAATTTCTTGGAAGGCACCCCAAGATATTTCAGCGTTTGCTTTCCCTTAACATGGGAAATTGCAATTAGGTTGCCGAAAACTTATCATGAGAGCAGATGGGGTTGGCTTCATGACGGGAAAAAAAGTTTGGATCATAGTTGCAAGTGCTACCATGGCGAGAATTTTTGCCGCAAAAAATCCGCACGGTCTCATGGAGGTGGAAGTCCTTACGCATCCCGAGAGTCGCACGCGGGAGCACGATCTTGTTTCAGATAGAGCTGGTCGCTCATTTGCCAGCACCGGCCATACAAGCAATGCAATGGAACGGCCGCACACGCAACACGAGGTGGAAGAAGGACTCTTTGCCTTGGAGATCTGTCGTCGATTAGAAGCGGCAAGACAACAAGGTCTCTTTAGCCGCCTCTATCTTATCGCCAACCCAGTATTTCTGGGGATCCTGCGCGAGCACATGGATAAGGGAGTCACAAGTCTCGTCGTCGGGGAGATCCACAAAAACATCATTTCCTTAAAACCAGAAGAAGTGAGAAAATATCTTCCAGACGTACTTTAAACAAATTGCAAGCTGAGGCTGACGTATGACCACCTTAAAGAACACGCTCGGTTCTCTCAAAACACTTCCGAGAACAAAGCTGCACTTTTATGCACTTCCCGAATTGGAGCGACAGGGAATAGGCGCAATAAACCGCCTGCCGATTTCCATTCGCGTGATGTTGGAGTCCCTTCTGCGCAATTGCGACGGCAAGCGCGTCCGAGAAGAAGACATCTTGCGCTTGGCCAAATGGGGAACCAAAGCAAGTCAAAAGGGAGAAGTTCCCTTCGTTGTTTCCCGCGTCCTACTGCAGGATTTTACCGGCGTTCCCCTTCTTGTTGACCTTGCAGCGATGCGTGATGCAGCAGCAGCAAACGGCGCTGATCCATCTATTATCGAACCACAGGTTCCGGTCGATTTGATCGTCGATCACTCTGTTCAAGTCGATCGCGCGGGCACCTCAGATTCTTTTCAGTACAATTTGAAACTGGAGTTCGAGCGCAATCTGGAGCGCTACGCATTTCTCAAATGGGGCGGCCAAGCGTTCAACGCTTTTACAGCCGTGCCGCCAGGCATTGGCATTTGCCATCAAATCAATTTGGAATATCTCGCGCCCGTCGTCATCGAAAAGAAAATTGGTCAGCAGACACTGTTATACCCGGACACGCTGGTTGGTACCGACTCGCACACAACAATGATCAACGGACTCGGTGTGGTCGGATGGGGCGTTGGGGGAATCGAGGCACAAGCTGCCATGCTTGGGCAGCCGGTGACAATTCAAATGCCCGAAGTCATTGGTGTGCACTTGAGTGGCAAACTCAGACCAGGTGTTACCGCCACAGACCTCACCCTGCGCATCACGCAAATGCTACGAAAAGAGAACGTCGTCGATAAATTTGTTGAATTCTATGGCGAAGGGGCGGCGAGTTTAACGGTTGCTGACCGAGCCACAATTGGCAACATGGCGCCGGAATATGGCGCAACCATGGGATTTTTTCCCGTCGATGAAAAGACACTTGATTACCTGAAGATGACAGGCAGAGAACCCGACAGAGTTGCAATCGTTAAAGACTATCTTGTTGCACAACAATTATTTGGCATTCCAAAAAAAGATGAAGTTGATTTTACCAAAGTCGTCTCGCTCGATTTGTCTTCTATCACGCCATGCGTAGCTGGGCCAAAGCGCCCTCAAGATCGCATTGATTTGTCTGAGTTGAGGCAGAAATTCCAAGAAACGTTGGCGAACCCGGTTTCAGCTGGCGGATATGGGAAGTCAGCGGAGAACTCCCCGCACGTCAAGCTACACACTGACGGCTCATTTTCGCTTCATTCCGAACATGCGTCGGGGGGAACATCTGTTCTCGAGAACAATGCTGCGACAACGGGTTGGAGTGAATCTGAGATGGTCATGAATCGCCCTTTCACCCATGTGGAGGTCGATCCTGGATATTCTGACCAGCCCGGTCACACAGTTCTCACACATGGCTCGGTCGTCATTGCTGCTATTACAAGCTGCACAAATACCAGCAACCCCTCCGTCATGATCGCCGCCGGGCTTCTCGCTAAGAAAGCCGTCGAGAAAGGCCTTCGCGTGAATCATGCTGTGAAAACCAGCCTCGCACCAGGCTCACGTGTGGTGAGTGGCTATCTGACTCAATCGGGTTTGCAAAAATATCTCGATACGCTGGGCTTTGAGCTAGTCGCCTACGGTTGCACAACATGCATTGGCAACAGCGGCCCTCTCGATGAATCCATCGAGAAAGCAATTCAAGAAAACGATCTCATCACCGCCAGCGTTCTCAGCGGCAATCGCAATTTTGAAGCACGCATTCACAGCGCCGTCAAAGCCAATTTTCTCATGTCGCCTCCTCTGGTCGTGGCGTTTGCTCTTGCTGGCCGCGTAGATATTGATCTCGACAAAGAGCCTCTTGGCCTTGACAAAAAGGGCAAGCCCGTCTTCTTGCATGAAATATGGCCCTCCCCCGAAGAAATTGAGAGCAACATAAACAAACACGTTGACCCAAAGAGTTTTAAGCAAAGCTACGCACATATTCTCGACGACAGCCCTATCTTTAAGAAAATTAAGGGAATCAAGGGACCTCGCTTTCAATGGGAGGCGACAAGCACCTATATCCAAAATCCGCCTTACTTCGAGAACTTTTCTCTGCAAAATCCACCGAGGAAAGAGTTAAACAACATGTCCTGCCTGGCGCTATTTGGTGATTCCGTCACCACAGATCACATCTCGCCTGCAGGCGCATTCGATAAAAACTCTCCCGCTGGAAAATACCTCTTGTCCCTCGGTGTCAAAGAGAACGATTTTAATAGCTACGGAAGCCGTCGAGGAAACCACAATGTGATGATGCGCGGAACATTTGCCAATGTCCGCATCAAAAATAAAATGGCGGATGGCAAGGAAGGCGGCTTCACCAAATTAATTCCGGAAGGAACAATCTTACCTATCTTCGATGCATGTCAAACCTATGCCAAGAAAGGCGTTCCATTGATTGTCTTTGCAGGCAAAGACTACGGCATGGGCAGTTCCCGAGATTGGGCCGCCAAAGGAACGTTGTTGCTCGGCGTTCGCGCGGTAGTCGCGCGGAGTTTTGAGCGCATTCACCGCAGCAACCTTGTTGGTATGGGCGTGCTTCCACTTGAATTTCGAGACGGCGAAAGCCATGAGAGTCTTGGCATTCAGGGAGACGAGATGTTCTCAGTTCTTGGGCTCGAGAACAAGGTCGAGCCAGGTCAGGAGTGCATTCTTGAAATTACGCGAGGCAACAACAAGTCGCGAATCAATTTGATCGCGCGCTTAGACACGCCAATTGACGTCGAGTACTACCAGCAAGGTGGAATCATGCCATTTACCCTGCGAAATCTCTTAGCTTCAAATGGAAACGAACACCAACAGTGATGCGAACAGACAGTAGATGCCAAAGTACTTCCATCGCCCATGCTCAAGCCAATCAGAAAGCCATCGCAGCGCCAGCATTCCAGAAGCAAAACTAAACACCATCCCAAGAAGCCCCGGCAGTATAAGATGGCCGATTTCTCCATGTGACATATGCCCCGCCCCAGACGCCTTGAGCAAGCGGTGGAGCTCAAGCACAATCACTGGCGGTGTTAAAAGCACAGCGAGGGCAAAGCTAAAATCTTCCGCTAGCCTGCGCGGAATTCCAGCCAACATCGCTGTCGAAATCGTTGCTCCTGAGCGAGAGAATCCTCGAAACGGTAGACACAAGCCTTGGACGAACCCAATGAGAACAGATACTTTTGGCGCAAGAATATTTCTGCCATTCTTTCCATCTGCTCGTCCTGCAATCAGAATTAGAATTCCCACCGCAAAGAGAGAGGCAGATAGCAACGGTGCGCTCCGAAACAATTGTTCGATCTCGCCCACTGACTCTCCCATCATGTGCTCGAGAATCACCTTTTCAATAAACATCTTGAGGGCAAGCCCAACCACGCCAGTCACTGCAGTTGCCACCAATACCATCTTGGCAAAATCAGCGTTCCATTTTTTCCATCGTGGCCAGAAATACAGGAGCACCGCAAACATGGTCCCTGTATGCAGCATGACAAGCAAGAACGTCATCTTTGGCGCCGAAGGATCAAGCCCCATTAATCTCTCAGCCATAATCACGTGCGCCGAACTTGAAACTGGCAACAGTTCCGCTGCGCCTTGTATCACGGCGAGCAAAATGATTTGAAGCATGTGCATGCTTTTCCCCTCAAGTAGGGGAGAACCTAGATCAATTTCGAAAAGATTGGCATCGTCCTGTTTACGCTTTCTCTTCAGTGCCGGACTCAATCATCCCGTGAAACACCGCCTGGCTTCCGCGCGCCGCTGTTAGACGCCGATGCGCGCGCAAAATAATTTCCGCCGTCATATCCCAATTCACGCAGCCATCTGTAATCGAAACGCCATACTTGAGCTCTTTGCTCAGCGGCTGGTTGCCTTCGCACAAGTGAGACTCGATCATGAACCCAACAATAGCATGATTGCCATTGAGCACCTGACCTAAGCAGTCATCAAATACCGCCGGCTGCAGCGTGTAGTCTTTGTTGGTATTATCGTGGCTGCAATCGATTACGATGGCAGGATTAAGCCCTGCTTGACTTAGCGCTTTTTGCGCCAGGCGCACACTCACTGAATCGTAATTGGGGCGGCCACCGCCGCCACGCAAAATCAAATGGCAATGTTGGTTTCCGCGTGTTGCAACAATTGACGTTCGCCCATTATGATCAATGCCCAGAAAGTGATGCGGTTTCGACGCTGAATTCAGCGCGTTGATCGCGACATGAATATTGCCATCGGTATTATTCTTAAAACCCACCGGCGAAGATAACCCAGATGCCATCTCGCGATGAGACTGTGACTCCGCTGTGCGTGCACCGATGGCAGTCCAGGACACCAAATCCGACAAATACTGTGGAGAGATCGGCTCTAACGCCTCGGTCCCAACGGGCACACCCATGGCAGTGATATCACAAAGCAACTGCCGAGCACGCAAGAGGCCTTCATTCATGTTAAATGAGTGGTCCAAAAACGGATCGTTGATGAAGCCTTTCCAGCCAACCGTAGTGCGGGGCTTCTCAAAATAGGTCCGCATCACTAAAAGCAGACTATCCTGTACCTGCTTTGAAAGCGCCAACAAGCGCTGGGCGTATTCGATAGCGGACCGCGGATCATGTATCGAACACGGCCCAACAATCAAGAGCTTACGCTTATCCCGGCCTTCCAAAATATCACGTATTGCTTGGCGTGCCGTAACAACAGTCTGTAGCGATGCTGCAGATTGGGGAATACGCTCTCGAACTTCCAAAGGGGTTAGCAACGGCTTGAAAGAATCAACATTTACGTCCTGCGTGCGTTCCATATTTGTCCATTATAACATTTTCAACTTACCATGACCACCCAACAGATAGCTGGAACTCAGGCACAAACCCGCCCAAGTTTAGCTGCGCTTCGCTAGGCTGCTCATGAAAGGGAAACGACTGGTGATAGCCAATGCCCAGTCCAACATCCACATGAAAGCCGAGTGAAAATACTTTGTCAAACCCCACAAGCACTGCTGGCGTGATACCAAATGCCCTGCCTTCTCCATTCGGGATCACTTCAATACTGGCAGTATAACGGTTTTCTACATAGAGGCCTTGCTTTAGCGCTTCGCCCATAACAAAGAACTTCGCGCCAGCACCGAAAGACACGCCAAGTTCAGGATTACTAAAAAACTGAAGATAGGTCGGTGCCAAAAGAGGCGATAGCCATCCACCAACGAAAGAACGCACACTTAACCAATCAAGCGCCTTTACCTCATAGTCCACACCAATCAAACCGAGATAAAAGCCAAAGGGGCGTACAGACAATGCCATTGTTTTTGGCTTTGCCGGTGGCGTTTTTGCCTCCGCCTCTTCATATTTCTTGCGCTCTAATCTAATTTCCTCAAGCTTCTTTCTAAAAACCGCGTTTTCATCAATTAGCTCTTCGAGGGATTTTTTCGCTTCCTTGGGTTTAGTCTCATATTCTGCATACAACGCCTTTACCTGATCATACAAATTTTCGCCCGAAATTTTTCCAGCAAACAGCGTAGCTGTCATCAGTTGCAAGAAAGTCTCATAGTCGGGATTTTTGTCGGATTTGATTTTCGGGTCATCAAAAACTTGCCGAACAAATTTGGCATCGGCCTCTGCATACTTGCGCAGGTGGTAGCCAAAATCATGTTCCTTGCAAATACAATCTAAACGGCTCAAACATGGCGTCTCATAAGTCGCATCGCCGTAGTCCGCCCCACAATAATTTCCATATACTGGACTATACTGGGTAACAAAAGCGCTCCACTCACTTTCAGGCGGAAGGGTGGCCAAATATTCACGTATAGCCCCCGTCAACGGCGTAGATGAGGAGCCAACAGGGCACAACAAACCCGTGAGGAGCATAAAAAAAACAATTCGCGACATAACATTCTTCTATAATTTTGACCGTAATAAATAGGCAATGGCCTGCTTTGCGGACGAGTCAGTGTATCCTAAAGCATGCATATTCTGTCTCAAAATATTAACTTGCGCAAGGTCCTTTTCTTCGATTAATGATGTTTCGGCATCGATTACTTGTAAAAAACAATTCTGCACATGCTCAATCACTTTACGTTGCTGAAAGTAGAAGTCCTCTTTGATGCGTTTAAGATATACCCCAAAAAGAGCCTCATAGCCCAAGGGTTGATCGGGATGTTCGAGGCGAAACGCACCGATTTGCGCGATGAGAGACTTGCGAAATTCGTCTGGCGTCTCTGCCTTGGCTAACAAGCTCTTCTCAATCTGGGTCATGAAGTCAGCATCGGGGTCCATCATCTTGCCAGTGACTGGATTGGGCATTCTCTCATGGCTTGTCCATGCGGATACATTTTTGACGTAACGCTCAAATATCTGCAGATGGGAATCCGTTTTAATCAGGCCCATAGCGGTGCGGATTTCCTCGTCAAGCTTACGCAAGTAGTGCTGGCGAACGACCTCCGCCAGTGGCCCGGCGTCTCGATAGCCCCGAACAGGTTCGCGGCGTAAAAAGTCGTAAGAGGACTTTTCGCGCACCAATCCACCGATTTCTTCCAGCACGGCAACCGGCGACAAGTGGTCATAGTGCTTATTTTGCGCTGCATTCAAAATGATCATGCGCACTTCACGCGGCGATGCCCCAAAACGTCCTTCGTAATCGAGATCGTCGTCGAACTCATGGTAAATCTTCGGGATCAGCTGTCTTAATTCCCGCGCTTCTTTTTGACTGAGGCGCTCTGGGATGGTGCCCGCTTCATAAAGCTCTAACTTCTCGAGCGGGGTCAGACCTAACAGCAAGTCTCGCTGGCTTTCCAAATAGCGCTCCGGCTTTGGCGCCTCTAAACGGGTCAAAACCGCCCACCTTGCAGCCACATCCAATGCGTGAGGAGCGACATGGACGCCCGTGAGGGCACGCGGAATCTGATTTTGGTAAATACACAACTCATCAGCGCACTTGCGCAAATAGGGCACGTGCACAAGCTCAAACCGAGCCTTGAAAGACTGCCAATCAGGATATTCACGAAAACTCGTCAGGTGAAGCTCATTGGCAGAGGCAATCATCACCGCATCGAGAAATAGCGTAAGCATCTCCATGCTGGCTTGCGCCTGCTCAGTTGCCACCAGCAAATATTTCCATGAATCAAGCGGCCGCTTCAGCAAATCATTGTACTCAAGCAACCCCCGATTGGCATCCGTGAGCGCGCCCCCCGTTTCAAATAGCGCCATATGATGCAGCGCCGGTGGTAACGCTGCAAAAGACTGGTCTTGGGTCATTTGCCGTGTGTAGGCATCGACACTCATCTGTGGCTCAACAGCGGCAATGCCCGTTCGATAGCGACGGGACAAATAGAATCGTTCGACTTGAATGTGCTTCAATACGTGACGCAAATCACCATGATGACTCATGAGCAAGGCATCGAAAATCTTCTTATTCTTCGGGGACAAATCGCCTCGGCGCATCACCTCTGGTGCCACAAAATCGTGCGGCAACCT
>JABDBI010000024.1 GCA_013288705.1 Methanobacteriota archaeon
TTACAAATTCCACGACCTCGAACGGCCAATGCACACGCGCTTTAATCCAGCGCGAGATTGGCGCAACAGGCTATACCAAAATCATGGTGGGCACGGGGATCATGGTTGGCACCATTCTGGCCAACTTCGTAGAGTGGGGTATATCCCGATACGGTATCGGTGACGTAATCATGACTTCAAAATATACCAACACCGTTTTCCTGGGATTATTGGCAGCGGTGACAGTGATGCTCGCCACCATGGGTGCGGTCAGTAATATTTGGCTTTGCCGGGTTCCATCGCCCTAATGGCCTGGTACCTTGACAGCACAGCTTTAGGCTTTATTATACTGCCAATAAATTCACAAATATTGGTGGTTTCTAATGAGAAATTCATTCGCTTCAATTTTCGTATTACTTTTTGCATTTCAATCTATGGCAACGCTTCTTGATGAGGTCAGAGCCGGTAATGATGCCGGTATTGGTCGAGAGTTGGTGCGCTTGGACATCGCAATGACCGTTGGCGATCGTGCAGCCCGCCAAGCTGGCTTACTGCAAGTCTGCCTTGCTGTCGATGAGGCACTTGCAAGTGGCCATGCGGAGGCGGCTAAAGCTCTCTTGGCGTTCATTCTCACTGCTCTGGAGACCGATGTCGATCCCAACTTGATTGCATATTTGGAAAATAACCATGAAGGTTTTCGCGGATTTCTCGCTGAATTCCGGCGCGAAAACAACGAATCAGACGAACCGGAAGATGATGCACAACCTGTGGATGCACCAGCGCAGCAGGCGCCTGCTAACGCTTCAGCAAATGCGGCGGCTGCAGCTGCTGAGCCTGCGCTAGTACCAGTGCCCGGGCCAATAACCATATCGGGGTTGTTGACCGGCAGCAGCGCAGCATGCCAATAGCGCTCTCTTAGCGACACAAGTTTATTGCAATATAATTTGCAATATATTCTGGCGTAGCCATATCATGTAGGGCATGGAGGCTACTATGAGAACTATCGCGATTCTTGCAAGCGCATTGTTACTAAGCGTATCTCTTTCTGCCAACGACCAGGCAAAAAAGAAAGAGATTTCAAAAGCCGACTACGAGCGTGCTGAAAATCTGGTCGACGTGTTATACCAAACAGATCCTGGCATTAAAAATTTCCTCGACAAATCCTATGCGTACGCCATTTACCCGAAGATTCAAAAAGGCGCTGTTATCGTCGGGGGCGCAGGTGGCAGTGGACTTGTCTATAAGAAGAAATTGCTGGGTTATGCCCTGTGTGGTTATTCAGAGTTGGAGCAAGCTACAATTGGGCTACAGCTTGGCGGCCAGTCCTTTACTGAGATTGTATTTTTTGAGAACGAGGATGCATTTAAGGCACTCAAGAAAGGAAAGTTTGAGCTCAGCGGTCAGATGTCAGCTGTAGCATTGAAGAAGGGGGCAGCTTCCAGTGCTGTCTATAAGAATGGGGTCGCAATCTTCACGTTCGCCCAAAAGGGCCTGATGGGCGAGCTCTCCGTCGGTGGCCAAAAACTCACCTACGAACACGCTGAAAAGAAATAACATATCCCATCAGCTTGGGGCGCTCCTTGGGCTTGCCAGGGAGCCACCCCATACTGATGAGCCTTCCCATTGACCGAATAATTCAACAATGATATTCCTGCTCAAGGAGTAATAAAAATGCATAAAAAATCGATTATTTTAGCCGCCATGCTTGTCTTCTTATCCGCCACCCAGTTCAGCAAGCCAGCGCAAGCTGTCGATGGTCCAGCGGACGCCGCAGCCTTGGTTACCACCGCGTTGCTCGTGATGACCATGGGTTATAGCGCGTGGAATTGGTACCACGAGGGCGATCACACGCTGATTGTGAACAAAATCGCACAAGCCCTAGGACGCGATAGTTGGCCCCGATGGTATCTCAACAATGTAAAGCCAATCACCGTGGTAAGCGGGATACTTTCAACGCTCATGATGAAGAAGTTCTGTACGCGAATATATTAGCAACTTGGCATTGCCAAATAATACCGGCTTAACTAGACCGTTGGCATGAATAAGCTAAGCTTAGGTGTTGCACTGCTTTTGTGTTTCCAAGTTCTTCTCTTTGACGGCCTAGGCAATATTGGCTTTCTCACAGAAGTCTCAAGCAGACTGGTCCTCGTCACCTTGACGGGTTACTTGTTTTTCTTTGTCTATCTCGCTGAGATTTCAATCAGGGATATTTTTCGTCAGGCAATTGCTTCGATGTTCTTAGTTTTGCTTACGGCGGGAGTTTTCTGGTATTGGACGCACAATATCAACGACTTGTATATTCACGTGCAAATCCCGTTGATTCTAAGCGCCATGGTCTTGCTTGGAAAATTCAGCGAGATCAATGACGACGGCAAGATATGGATTTGGCAGGTTTCTTTTGCGAAGAGCGTGATAGAAGCGGTTTTGTCCGCGCTGGTATTTACTGCTGCGGTGTTTATGATTGCTTCTCTCGTTGAATTTGTGTTCGAGATTGAGATTCCAAAATCAACCTTTGAGTCCTTTTTGAAAATAGGCGCGACATTGGTTCCGTGCGCGGTTTTTCTAATTCGCATGCGATGTCAGCGAGAGGTTTTCGATAACTTTCTACGCGGTCTTGTCAGGTTTTTAATTGTTCCATTGTGGCTGATATATATCGCCCTGTTGAATATCTATGCATTCAAGATTCTGATCCACTGGTCGTTGCCAAAAGGCATGGTTGCTTTGCCTGTGTCCGTCGGACTAGCGATTTACATCGCCGTCTGGTGGGGTCTGCTTCACCTCAGAAAGGACGCGCACTCCTGGCCCTCCGAGAGGGTTGTGGGGCTGGTAAAATGGGCGCAGTTGCCCTTGCTTGGGCTCATGGCCATTGCGATGTGGAGGAGAGTGAGTGATTACAGCATCACGCAGCCTCGGTATTTTTTGATTCTGCTGTGGGTGCTCTTTGCTGCGGTGATTGTTTTGGATTTGACGAAACGCTTGAAAGGCAAGGCCTTTGCATGCGTGTTTATATCTGCGTGTTTGCTAAGCTTGATTGCAGTATAAAAGGATACGCATCTTCCCTCTCCCGCTGGCGGGAGAGGGATCAAGGGTGAGGGTGGGAAGTAGCGACGTGCTTCTATTCCACCCTCATCCTTAATCCTTCTCCCGCCAGCGGGAGAAGGAAATCCTAACGTTGCATCGCTTCATAGCGTTCGTGTTTTCATTCCGATAGCAAAGTCAATGCAGTTGAGCAGTATTCACGACGTGACCTACCTTGTCGGCACTAATCTCAGTAAACCACATGTTGCCATCGGGACCCAGTATAATACGATGCATCACTGCGCTCGCCGTTGGTACAGCATATTCCTTGACGCTAAAGTCGCTGGCAACATGACCTATGTAATTGGGCGACTGATAAGATAACCATACCGAGCCTGTGCTATCTAGGCCCAAGCCAGCTAATACTGCTGTTGCCGTAGGCACTGGATGTTCGACGATGGTACCCGAAGCATCGACCGTCGCAAAGGCATGGCCCAATGCCTCGCTGAACCACATGAAATTATTTTTGCTGTCAGGAACAATTGCGATAGGGCCGCTTTCTGGGGTCGGCGTATCAAATTCGTGAATTATTCCAGCAGGTGTAATAAAGCCGACTCGATTCCCCAAATACTCTGTAAACCACATGTTGTCGTCGTAGCCCCGCTTGATGTAAAGTGGCTCCGAATCGGCATGCGGAAGTGGATAAAGTGTCACCGCACCCGTGGTTGGAACGACCTTACCAATTTGGTTGCCGTATTTTCCTGTAAACCACAGCGTTGTCCCATCTGGACCAAGACCAAGGCCATGGGGCGCGATCGTCGTCGCGCCTGGCTTTAGCAAAGAAATCCTCTGGATTTCCCGTCCAGTCAGAGTATCGATTTGCGAAAGCGCATTAACATCCTGTAAGGTAATCCACAATTGTCCCAGTTTATCGAAAACAATGCCGTGTGGATGTGTTTCTTCTTCCTGTGGAAAAACGGTGATTATTCCTGAGGTGGTTAGGCGAATGACTTTGGAGGTCATCATTTGTGTAATCCACAAATTTCCGTCAGGGCCGACGGTGATTTCATGTGTGCTACCGTCGGCATCAGGAAGATCGAACTCAGCAAACATCGAATTGCTGTTCAAAGCGCTGGTCGACGAAGCTGTAGTCCCGGAGCCACAACCAGCCACCCAGAGGATCAGCAGCAAGGCAACCGGTAATTTCTGAAGCATATGTTCTCCCGATGGTCCGCTATTTATCCTACAAAATTCCTGTTTGACGTGCACAACAAGAAGTGATTTAAATCTTGCTCCATGAATCTTGACATGATTTGTTTTGGCGGTGCCCATGTGGATATCAAGGCGCAGGCCAAGAGACCTGTGATGCTGACGTGCTCGAATCCGGTGCGCACGATGCAAACCTTCGGCGGGGTCGCACGCAACGTCGCCGAGAACGCCGCTCGCTTGGGGCTATCGGTTGGTGTTGTATCTCGGGTGGGAACTGATCAGAACGGTGCGTCCGTACTCGCACACCTTCGCGCGTGTCAGATGGATGTTTCCAGCATCACGCAGTCAACGACCTCAGCGACGGGAACCTATACCGCTTTGCTCGAGCCAGATGGTAACATGACGGTCGCTCTGGCGGACATGGATATCTATGACGAAATGACGCCAACCCTTCTAAAAGAAGTGCTCACTCAAATCCCGTCGGCGCCTTATTGGTTGGTCGATACCAATCTTTCAGAAGAGAGTTTAGGCTTTTTGGCCCAAGTTGCGCCGCCTGATGTCAAACTCTGGGCCATCGCAGCGTCAGCGCTTAAGATCGAAAGGCTCAGAGCGATTTTGCATCGCTTAGATGGTGTGATTCTCAACGACGCCGAATTGGCTGTCTTGGTTGGCTGCACCCGCGACGTTGGAAAGTTGCGCTCGCATGGCGTAGAACATGTGGTAATCACAAAGGGTGATGAGAGCGTTTGTTTTGCATCGTCACACGGAATTCGCAACTTTGCTGTGAAAAAAGCACGGGCGACCGATGTTACTGGAGCTGGAGATGCCCTGTGTGCTGGAGTCTTATTTGGCATGATTCGCCATCAATCGATTGATCAAATGATGCAGCTCGGGCTCGATTTGGCTCGAGAAGCTGTATGTACCATGGAGTCCACTGCGTGAATTTACCCGACGAATTTGTTTTGTCGCGAGAGGTCGCCGAGGCCTTGCAGACGAAAAAGCCAATGGTCGCTCTCGAATCGAGCTTAATTGCACAGGGCCTACCCTTTCCGCACAATGTGGAGACTGCTCTTAATCTCGAGGTAATTGTTCGAAAAAGCGGTGCCATCCCCGTCACTATCGCTGTACTCGACGGCCGCATTCACGCAGGTCTCACCAGCGATGACATGACGCTTCTTGGCGATCGAAAGACACCGATTCTAAAGCTGAGTCGCAAGGATCTGCCCTATGCCCTTGCGATGAAGAAACATGGCGCAACAACCGTCGCGAGCACAATGATTTGTGCCAAGTTACTCGGCATTCGCGTGTTTGGTACTGGCGGCATTGGAGGCGTGCATCGTGGCGGCGAAGATACACTCGACATCTCCGCTGATCTGCAAGAGCTTGCACAAACGGACGTAGCCGTGGTGTGTGCGGGCGCAAAAGCCATCTTGGATATTGGGCGCACCCTCGAAGTGTTGGAAACTCTTGGCGTGCCTGTACTAGGTTACCAGACCAACGCATTTCCTGCATTCTATTCACGCGAGAGTGGGTATGATGTTGATCATCGTGTCGACAGCGCACGAGATGTTGCGCATGTGTTGCAGAAAAAATGGTCATTGGGCATGAAAGGTGGTGTCTTGATCGCGAACCCGCCGCCGCAAGACCAAGCAATCGACCGAGTACAGATCGAGGAACACATCCAACGTGCACTTCGTCAAGCAGCAGCGCAGCACATTACCGGTGCCAAAGTGACGCCATTTCTGCTGAGAGAAGTAGCAGTGCTTTCAGAAGGCCGGAGCATGGCTACCAACATCGCATTGCTGAAAAGCAACGCTGCTGTCGCTGCTGCGATTGCCGTTGCGCTCGTCACCGAGATGTAGCCAGCCCAGTTGTGCCCAGAGTGAAAACGATTCACCCACAAGCCTGGCCTGCTTTTCGGGTGAAAACACACAGTCTTGAAAAGCATGAGAGATAGCACTGGCAACTTTCTCTCCCTGCTGCAACGACTCAAGTATCCGAATTTCGTACATAGAAACACGTCGATAATAAACGGAGTTATCTAAGCGATAGACAACAACTGCGATGTCTTTTGGATTAGCACGCTTCATTCGTCGCGCAATTCGCCAGTCATCTACCGGATAGCTAAGTCTGAGCGGCCGAACATGTGGCTGCAATCTCAGTGAAAAATCTGGGCCAGCATTTAGGAAATCGCTTTCTCGAGGAAGTGGCAAACCTGCCCCATCAAACGCTTCGATATCTGCCCACTCCAGCCGCACCATATCGAGTGCTGCACAATGCTTGTTGCCGGCATATTTTGGATTGGCCCGCAACCATCGCTCTAGACCCTCGCCAAGATTGCGCATCGTAAACGACTTGGATGGCGTCGCTGCAAGATATGCCTGTGCCAATCGCATAAACGCTTTTTCACCGACGATCGCCTGAAGGCCGGGGAAATCCTCTCTGAAGCTGTCGAGAAGGCGGTACCAATAGCTACGCTTATAAATCGAGAGTCGCATGGATGCACGCAAACGCCTACTGCCCTGAATCACATGCGCTAGCTTTTTGGCAGCAGGGTCCGAGACCGCCAACGGCGCCACAAGCGCCTGCATCATGCAGCTTTGCAACTCATGCAATCGCATAAGATTTTGCCTTGTGCGCTTCCGCCAGTACTTCGTCTAGCGAAGGAATGTTATCGTCCCATTCGAGAAGTGTGGCGGTAGGGCCAATCCGTTTCACTGCGGCTGCATAGAGTTGCCAAACAGGGTCAGCGACGGGATGGTCATGTGTATCTAAAATGTACTGTCCATAGTCTGAATGCCCTGCAATATGAAACTGCGCAACACGTTCAACAGGGATATTATTTAGATAGGTAAGTGGATCAAAACCATGATTGCGAGAAGAAACATAGATATTATTGATATCGAGAAGAATGCCACAGTCTGCACGCTCCGCTACTTCGCTCAAAAATTCCCATTCTGTCATTTCTGAGTGCTTGAACTCTGCGTAGCTGCTCAGATTCTCAACGGCGATTGGCACTTCCAAAAAATCACGAGCCTCGCGAATTTTTCTTGCGGTGATTTCGATTGCTTCCTCGGTGTAGGGAAGCGGCAAGAGGTCGTGTGAGTAACAACCGTCTGCACTGCCCCAGCAGAGATGGTCAGAAATCCACGGCGTCTTGGTGCGCCTGACAAGCGCCTTGAGACGCTTCAAGTAGGCGCGATTTAACGGCTCTGTCGAGCCAAAGTACATTGACACTCCGTGTTGAATGACGCGGTAGTGCGCGAGAATCTGATCGAGAATATCTAACGGGCGGCCGCCATCGATCATGTAGTTTTCAGAGATAATTTCGAACCAATCGACGGGAGGTCTTTGCTCTAAAATCTGCGTGTAATGCGCAGTGCGCAGACCAATTCCGATATTGTATTGCGTAAATCCGTTGAACTGATTTGCCGGCATGTACGTTTCTCGGAATTGGTCTGGCCAAATGAACCTGGCATTATTTACATCTTCTTGCTGCCATCGGTGGCGCATCCGCCTTTGCCTTTGCAGGAGTTCTTTCCTTTACATCCCATATCACCTGTCTTGCATCCGCCCTTACCTCTGCAGGAATTTTGACCTGCGCAGGCGTGCTTGTCGCTCTTGTGTTTACTATGCGGTTTTTTAGCTGCAGGTGCTGTCTTGGCTGCAGAGTCTGCTTCTGCACGCGCGATTGTGCCTCCCAAGAGGCCTCCCAATGCCGCCGTGACGAGTAACACGTTTGTGATTTTCATAGATCCCCCAAATGGTTGTGGTTGTAGTTGCGCAATCTCGAACTGAGATGGGCATTTCGATGATGCAATGGTGAGGGCTCAAAAGTAAAGCCTCCCATTCAATTAAATCGCTATCCCACACATCTCGTTGCACTCTTTAAAAAATTGGGCAATGTTCGTCCTCACGAGGTGAAGTAGCAATACGGTACAATATGAGTGTCTGGTGTGCAGAGCCATCGGCACCATACAACGTGAACGCCTGGATGGCACAGCGAGTTGCTCGTTGGTCTATTCTTGGTCGTGCGGCTACGACGTGTCCGAGGGTAATCCCTATTTGATCGCGGCAGCGATCCTTGGCATGTTTTGCTTGTGCATATCGCTGCCATTAGCAACCTATAGTTTATCGCTTGCGATATTTGGTCTTGCTCATGTTGGGAGCGAGCTGAACTATGTGGGTGCACGTTTTGAGAGAAAGTACTGGGTGATTTTTCTTGGTATATGTCTTATTTTGCTGATTGGGTTCACGATGGATTTTAAGCTCGCGCGGTCTATTTATGGCATTAGCGCGGCGGTGCATGCGTGGATTGAAATTCCCATTTTGCTTTTGGCTTTGGCAACGTTTACAAACAGGCGTGAGATGCGCAGTGGCTTGAATGCGCCGCAACCACACTAGAACAGATGGTTGACGATGGCTGAAGCACCGCGCTCACGTTCGCTTCAGCCTGCCTTCGCTGATTCTCGCGCAAGGCAAGTCTTTCAGCCAAACGCGTCAAGAATGGGGCTCTTTCTTCCTGCACTGTTCTTTGCTCTGCAAGCAATGATTCAATTATCGGGAGTGCCTCTGCCCTTGGCGTTGTGGCGAGATCAAGCAGCGCGGTTGGAGCACCGGGCAGCAAAATAGCCCCATGAGCGGCAAGAATCGCGGCAGTGATCCAATGACCTTCTGCTGAAATGCGCCAATGCTCCAAAAATCGTGCGCGCGCGATAGCGCGATCAAAAGGCGTCCCATGAATGTGGTCGAAGACATTGACCTCGATGAGTGGATGAGCAACCAAACGAGAGGTTGCCTCCCAATCTCCTCGCTGCGCTGTGTGATGAAGCGCTCTTTGCCCTGAGAGACCGGGCACGTTTGGATCTGCTCGAAGCTCCACCAGGGTGCTGATGGCGTTCAATCTTCCGTTATGTGCAGCTACGATCAACGGCGTCCAGCCGCTATGGCCCCGTGCATTGATATCGGCACCGGCTTCCACAAGCGCAGGGATCACCATCGCTGCGTCGCGCTCGGCGGCGACGTGGAGGAGCGTGTTTCGATAAACTGGATCGAATCCAGTGGGGTCTACACGCGCTGCAAGTAACGACTGGACAATAGAATAATCGTCGTAGATCACAGCTGCGCGGAGACGTTCTTGCGGGGTCGCGGCATAAACTGTCGAGGTGGTAAGGAGGGAAACGATGAGCGAAATAATGGGATGTCGCATGCACCAACTCTTGTATGGAGATGCATGGATAAAGCAATCACGCGCTATGACATATTTCCCATTATTTCGCTAAACTCAACGCCTATACCATTGCTTAACAGGATGATCATCGGTTCGCGTGCCAGAAAGCTGTGTGCCAAAGAATTTGGAAGCCGGATTGTTTACCCGTGCTAAAGGCTGTGATGACGTATTTTCGACAGTCGAAGTCTCTGGAACGATTGATGGCGCAGCTGGGACAAGGTTGATCACCTTTGGAGCCGCAAATTCTGCCAGGTGCCCACCACCCTCTTTAAGCTCGCTGCACATATCCGGGTAAGCTCCTCGAATGGCCTCGACAATCGCATGCGCGTTCATGTGAACTCTAATTGTTCTATTCCATTGGCAACCTTGAGCGTCATAGCCGTACTGTTCAATTGTAGACAACGCTTCATTCTTGTCGAGTAGTAGTCCCGTCATCCCCAAAACAATCTGGTGAACGAGAGCAAGAGGAAAATCTGCTGGAATCTGCCAAGTCGGAGTACCTCGCTTGAGAGTGACTTCTATATTTGTTTGCGTGATCTCCACGAATGAGCCCACACCCAAAACAGAGAGAAGACATCCATGTGCTCTGTCTTCCACTTGGACATCTGTTACCGTCGTGGGAATAGACAAGATCCTTTTAGCAATTTTGCCATTTTCGGGAGCAGCCAGGCAGTAGCCGTCTTCCGTTGGTTGAGAAAGTGCTGAGAGAGACATCATGGCAACGCAGATGTTTAATATAATTAATGTATGTTTCATTAGTAGACTCCATTTTTCAACACCCTATTCAGCCAACGCCAAATTTGCAATAGCAAAAAGAGCAAAGAGAAAAGCACGGCTTGATTTCGACCAGCATTGTGGCTTTTAATAAATGACCCTCAGACTTTTACTGACACCTTCGCCCAATACATCCACCACGCCTATTGACCTGCTGGGTTTTGTCCTACTTAATGAGTTTTATGAGAAAAATAATTATTGCGGTTATATTTTTTGAATTTGCCAACCTATATGGCAATAATATTCCTTCGGATCCTAGCGCGATTGATCCCGCTATCCTTCGACAAGCAAGTTTCGATAGCAGGTGCCAATACTGCGCCCCAAATGAGCAGAAGCCGCAAAATGGCCTTGCTGTTTTTCGCCAGCATCCTCGTGGCACTGCATATTTAACGGTGGGTGCAGATCGCGCACTGATTAACGCCGCTTTGTCTGGGGCGAATAAGCTTGTTGTTGTTGATATAGATCCGAATATCATCATGTTTCATTATGTAAACGCCATACTGATTCGCGCGGCGAGCAACGCGAAGCAATATCGCCAATTGCGTCTCGATACGCGTGCTTGGAAAGCATTTGGAGAAAACATGGAACCCATGGCACGATTTTGGCGTGAAGTCGTGCTTGGGGATTTAAAAGATGATTTTGAGCCCTTGCATGCTGAAGTGGGAAAATCTCAACATTGTTCTTCTCCAACTTCTGTTTTTAAGCGTCGCTACGATGAAGTGTACATGAACATGGAAGTGAACTTATGTGAGGGCGGGGACGGTCCTGCCTTTGCTGATGGAAATTATTTGCACGATGAAGATTTTTTTCAAGTGGTGAAAAGTATTGTGATGCAAGGGTTATTTTTGCGGCAGGTGGATCTGAGTAGCGAAGAGGAGGTGGGCAAATTAGCGGGAGACTTGGTAGCGCAAAATATTCAGGTGGGAACTTTTGATTTAAGCAACCTCGTGTTGCTGCAAGATCTATGCAAAATAGAAGACGATGTTGAGGAGAAGAGTTACATTTCTGCTTCACATCTTCTACGTACCCTCCGTCACTTTATGTCCATTGGCAGTAGGGATGCGCAGATTGTGCTAACAGAGGTTCGTGCTATCGAGCAAGACAATGATTTTTTTTCCCATCATTGGTTTTACCGACGAGAGGGTTTACGCGCCGTCATGGAAAAGAAATGCAAAGATATTGTCGATGCACCGGGCGTTTTATATCTCCCGGCTAGTAGGATCGGTGCGTTACAGAGGCAGCTCGGCAAGGATACCGCCGACAGGTTAATGGAGCTGTGGATGATGGTTATTGAGAAGGATCTACTGCTGCTTCTAGAGAACCACGGCAAATCGCATTGACTTTGTCATCAGAGGCAATGGAGCTTCAATGTTCATAAGAAATTTAAAAGACGCAGCGAAACACATTCGCAGGCATCCACAGCTATTTTTAATCTCCACATCGTTGCTGAGCCTTTGACACTTCGTGCTATAAACGGCCCAATTCGCTTTGCATCTTCATCAGACAAAGAACCATGGCTCACGCTTCGCAAAGCCCTCTGGCCGGATTGCTCCGATCAAAGGCATGAGAAAGAAATGGCCATCTATTTGCGTGACGATGACAAATGCGTCCTGCTTGCTCTCTCGGACGAAGGCGAGTGCGTTGGCTTGCTCGAGGCAGCGCTTCGGTATGATTATGTCGAGGGATGTTCGACGCAACCGGTCTGCTATCTCGAGGGACTCTTCGTGAGTCCGCAATTCCGAGGCAAACAAATTGCGAGGAAACTCGTGCAGGCGTGCGAGCGCTGGGGGCGAGAGCGAGGCTGTGTTGAAATGGCGTCGGATGCGGAGCTGGCGAATCAATCGAGCATTGAGATGCATCAGAAGCTTGGGTTTGTCGAAGCCAATCGCAATGTGCATTTTGTCAGGCGGCTCAGAGAAAATCCATTAAACGTCTAGGATCAATACAACATCGAGGCCAATTGCAGTAAGAAGTCTGATGCCAAAATTAACCACCATTGTCAATCTCGTGGTTCTGCACTAGCATACGCAGCAATCGGAGACATTTTATGCCCTACTCTTTTTCTATTCGTTCTGCATGGTCACTGGCGTTTCAAACATACAAAGCCAATTGGAAAAAGCTAACGCTTATCTTTATTACTATCATCATTCCGCCCTATGCTTTGTTGCTTGTGCTGAGTGCTTTTTTACCTTGGCAAAAAATAAATGAAGCGCTTGTTCTTCTATTCGCTTACTTTTGGTTTACTGGCAGCACCTATATTGGAATTCGTTTTGCCGAAAACAATACATTTTATTTTCGCGAGTTCGGCGTATTTTTACCCAAGCTTCCCAAGCTCATCATCGGCCATCTACTCGCTTATGGCATCATGGCTGGCATGATAATTGCTGCTCTTACTTTTACATTTGCTATTCTTTTGCTGCTCGGTTTAGATAATTCAACAACTGGTTTTGTGTGCTTGGCTATCACAGGTTTGATCGCGATAATTTGGGCGATGCGCTTTCAATTGGTTTCTTATTTTATTCTTGCTAAAGAAATGAACCCACTCACAGCTATTAAAGTTTGTCACCGAGCTGGGCGTGGCCAAACATTTAAAATCGCCTTTTTTCTTGCGCTTTGCAGTGCGCTCGAATCGCTTGGAGTTTCGCTCATCTTTGTTGGCTTCTTATTCACCGGCCCGCTCGCGGCATTGTTCTTTGCATACGGATGCCGCGAGATGACAAACGCGATGTCTGGTTGACAATCGTGCGCCAATCAAACCTCATCCGAGCAAAGCGCATTTTTATGGTCTCCTTTCATCTAACAAACGTCCAGACTTTATGCACGCGCATACAATCTTCCATTAAGATCCAAAAACCCGTTTATGCCAGTACGTTTTTTTGTTCTCGTAAAACCATCCTTTGTTCTCGTCGTTCAAAAAGACTCTAAGTTGCTTCATGTCTATTTTGTATCTGTGAAATAGAGCCAGCAAATCTCTGAGGCTGTATTCATGTAAATCAGCACAGGCAATGGGGAGGTAGAGTTCCCCGCCATTGCCCGAGATATCATCGATACAATCAATTTTCTTTATCCATTCAAAGAATGCATCTTCATCGTGCTCAGAGCCGAATTTTACGCCCTTGCAAACAAGGACAATCTCATTTTTTTTCATCTTTCATCTAGCCGATAGAGTCACTTAACGAATTTCCAAACCTTGTGAACGCGCATGCAGTCTTCCAACTCCACATCTTTTCCCCGAAGGTCCATATCGTGATGTGTTTCGGCATATTCTTGTGCCAACTCCTCTGTTGGAAAGAGTCCCTTGTCATTTAATTTGCGTTCATATGCGGTTAGTTCTGGAATATGCCTGGAGAATACTTCCTGACAGATTGATGAGTAAGCAGTCCCGTCTTCTTCACATATTGCAAAATCATACCTAAGAAACGAAAATTTACTTTTAAATTTCTCCGGTATTTCGCTGCCCTCTGACGTAACATAAAAAAGAGACATATTTTCTAATTCGCGGATTGCCTCAAACATGAATTCGCTATCTTCACCATATTGAGTGGAGAGCTTAATGTATCCGTCGCAGCCCTCAAACCCGGGGTATGTTTTAACCAAAACCATTTTACTTGGCATCAAATTTTCTGCGTTACATACGTACATATTTATTGGCTCCAATTGTCAGCCGTCTAAATGCTTCAGTTAAAAAAAAGTGTCAGGACTTCAAATGCAATTTTGGGACACCAGCCGGCATTGAATTGAAGCCGGCGATATTCGCCGTCATCCATACTAACTGAACCGTCAAACGTATTCCTCTTTATCCATCGCCTCAACAATTTCAATCGCCTCCGAAAACAATCTAATGTAGTTGTGGCTTTCTGCGGTTATCTTTCCGCCAATCCCCTCATCAATCTCCATAAAATACGCGTATTTTGAAAAATCAATTGGACCTTCAATAAATTTGCCAAGGATGCGAATGTGCTTGGGCGTCAATGTATAGACGTAAATCATTGGCCTATCTGGGGGCTGGTTAAAAACTTGCCCCAGAAAAGGATACAAAGCACTTTCAAGTTTCTGTTTGCCAGCAAATTTTTGCGTGATTCGATCAAACCAAATGACCCAGTAATCATCAACAAGGTCAAAATTCGACCTGGCAATTTCGAGACCATTTTCCTCTAGAAACGCGTCAACGTATCTGAAACTGATTTTTTTTAGGTCTTCACCCTCATTCCACATCAAATCGCATTCATCGCAGCAATGAACTCGGATATCTGGTCCCTTAACAAGATATTTGGCGACGACGCCGTTGTATTCACATCTCGGGCAAAGAATCATGTTGTTGCCTTATTTCACGGGGTAGACAGCCCTAATTACGGGCGTGCCATTTTCGGTTACAATCTTAATTGCGGTTTCGCCTTCACTGCCGATGACACGACCCATATCAACTCGAAATGACTCTGGATCTCCGGGAACGTGAGGACCCCTTTTTATCCATGCTTCATCGATTAATGGCAGCAACTCAAGCTCTGAAACTGCAAACTGAGTGATTGCTTTTATTATTCTCATTATACCGACTCTTTCCTATCTGCAGCATCTGCTTTGGCAATAGCCTGTGCAAAATCCCTGATGTAGTTTTCACTCTCAGCTGTGATCTTTCCACCGATATTCTCATCGAGCTCGATAAAGTAGGCGTATTTTGAGAAGTCCACAGGTACATGTATAAAGGGCTCTAAGTCATGAAGGTATTTGCGCCTCACCGTGTACACATATATCATCTGATCATCAGATTCCTTCCCGAATAGTGTACGAAGGAGATCACGAGAAATATTTGCAAGTTTTTGTTTGCCTGCAAATTGCTCTGTGCTTCGATTAAACCAGATGAGCCAGTAATCACCAAGAGGTTCAATCTCCGACATCGAAATCTCGAGGCCATTTTTTTCAAGCAAATCATCGAGGGATTTGTGGCTAATCTGACTGATATCTTCCCCCTCTCGCCACACCATGTCGCATTCATCACAATTGTAGACGCAAACATGGATCCTTTTGACTAGATACTTTGTAACGACACCGTTGCCCTCACACCTTGGACAAAAAATCATGTTTGTGCTCACTTGACCGGGTAAGCCGATCGAATTCTGGAAGTTCCATCAATTATGACAATCTTGATTACAGTTTCCCCATTAGTGCCTATGGTGCGGCCCATCTCGATGAGAAAAGCCTCCGGATCACCGGAGACATGCGCGCCCCTTTTGCGCCAACCCTCATCAACTAGTGGCAACAACTTATTCTCTGCAACGTTGAATATTGTATGTTTGCCCTTTTCCAAATCTGATGCTTTCAAATGGGAGAAAACATGCTCAATCCGATGACCATGCCTCCTGTCCGTCTCATATATGAGCCCTGCCGGCGACTTATAACAACCTTTGCCAATTGGCTTCAGATAGTCAAGCACCCCAATATGACGGTACTTTTCTAAAACCCTCGCCGCCTTGGCCGTATGCTCAACCGCCACCCCAAGCGCGCCCTCAGCTGCTTTGGCAAATTTGCCAAGCTTGGCGCCCTTCATGAACCAGCCCGCTGGCATCACGGTGCTAGCAATTTCCGCAGCGGCGCGCGCAGATATTCTGCCTCGAGTTTCTGCGTCGCCATCCCAAAATTCATCTCCAATTTCCCAGGCTTTATCGACAACAATGTTCCACGTTTTTTTGTAGTTGATGATTGCATGCGTCAATGCAGATGCGCTTTCCGGCAGTGACGGAATGAATTGCACGATGTCATCCACCGAATCAGTCATGAAGTGCCCGATGCCAGTCGCAGCGCCTCGAAGAAAAGCCGCAATCGCATTTGCCTGGTCGATAAAATAGAGCGCCCGACGATCTTCACCTGCCCGCATGTGCGTAATTGCTTGGTGAAGTGAGGCATGCGCCAAAAACTGCATTTCAGGGTCATAGAAAGGATGATCTGACCAAATCCAGTCGGCACCATTTGGCAAATGTTCGGCTAGCGCATTCGCTGCTTTCGTCAACTCATAAGTGATAGAGCTTCTTGAGTCACTATACATCTCAAACTGGTAAGCCGCGTTCTCACTTAACTGAAGCTTCTTCATTTCTGCGGCTTCAGGAAGATTGTGGTAGTAGGCAAGTTGGTGCTGCGCGTATCTAAGATGTCGCCATGCTGCCTCACTCAGCTCTTGTCTTTTTTCAGTGACCCCGCGATACATTGCGTTATCGGCATAATCCAGGACATCCTGCACCTCCTCCATCTCAATTGAGCCAGAATATTTGCCCTCTTGACGAATAAAATAGTCGGTTGCAAGCGCAAAGTTATATGCATTTCGCACCTCTAATCCAAACCCCTGGTGCGCAATTCTAGACCTTGGACAACCAGATTCTGGGCAGTAGTCTTTAAAGATTCCGTCATCGAGACTATCCTCCAGAGCTTTCGACCGGCTCGCGCGCCAAGTCTCTTTCACACCATCTCGATTAGTCACGGTAAAGTCGTCATTGGTCCATTGGTTTTTTAGAATCTCGATGGCCCTCGCAGGATTGCTATTCAGAAGCTGCTCGCGAAAATACTCTCGCGCCGCCCGATCAACATTCCGCTGTGTTTCTTCCTTCTCTGCTCTTCTGATGAGTTCCTGCTGAGCGCTCAGGTCCCTCAGTTGTTGGTCGTAGGCCTGTTGCGCTCGAGCCAGAGGATTGCCGCTTTGCATGGTTTCGATTTGGGCGATATGCCCAACAAGCCCAGATATCCATCGCTGATTTGCGCCAAAAAATCTGCCAACGGTAACAGTTGCCCTCAAGATACCTGCAAGAAAATTATGGGTGACAATTTCTTTGTTCGATACGTAAAAATTGTGTTCGTCTTTGACCGTGAGTGTGTGCAGCTTGGTCGGCAATGAGACAAAGCGCGTGTTTTTGACGCTAACATTCTGATATTTGGCATTCATCAAAACGCTTAAACTATCCAGCTCGCTTGGCTTTAGCCATGTTTTTGTTATTGGTGCATAGAAGAGATGGTCTTCGTCGCAACGAATGGTTGCACCATCAACTTCGATTTCCATAAATCCACTTTTTTCTTCTCCGTGGGTATGGGTGACTTCTTTTGCGATGCAGCTTCCTTTGAAGTCGCAGCTCAGCACCTCATCACCTACCACGAGAGTCTGAATCTCGGCATGACCGGTTGGTGTTTTCACGAGGGTGCCGGCGATAAAACCCTCGGCGCTAACATGTGCGCTAATCAGCAATGCGAGGAACGGTAAATATTTTTTCATTTATTGTATCCTTTGCAAAATGGATTGTGGCGGAACTATACATGGTATGTGGAGGGTGTCAAAGTGACTTTAATCGATCTATCTCTGGTCGATGTGAACGAGCTACACTTACAGTATCGATGCAGAGATGTCCCATTGAGTCATGGATTTCTCTTATAGGCTGCAGGGTGCGCTATCAATGCGCCAAGCGACGAGCCCAAAAAGAAGACGTTGGAGCTTCAACTTGTCGAAGCACGCACTTAAGATCACACATTCTGTAAGCTGTCGATTGAAAAAATACCGATAGCAGAGGATACTAGCTAAATGCCAACACGAATTGAAACAATGAAAGATTTCTATTCTCAATGCGTTGAAGACTTAGTTGACTACCAGGAACATTTTATTACCCAAAGGAAACAATACACGTCGACACAGTTGACTTTGTTTTTATACGTAATTCTTGGTGCCGTAATAATTCACTCAAACAACCACATTTATTTCCCTATCGAACATGGGCTGATTTCATCGTGTCTCATGTTTTTTGGTTTTGCATGTTACGTCGCATTGTTTAACGTAAATTTTCTAGTGCAAAGAAAATGGCAGTTAGGAGTAGGTTGCACGATTAATGACATCCAAAAAGTATTGGGGGAAAGCTATCGTCATTCCTACTCAATAGACAGTGGACTCATGGAGACATCGCTACTTGCAACTCTATTTGGATTAGTTTGCTTCTCGATTTCAGGCCTTTTAATACCGTACTCATATGGAGCACTCATCGGAATTTCGTCAGCAGTCATCTCATTTAAGATAACAAAACGATACATCCAAAAAAACGGAAACGCCAAAAAAACCGACGAACCAAATTATTTAGATCGTGACAGCGATATGGCTGAACTTGAAAAAGCCTGGAAAACTCAAAAATCTCTAATCACTAGAATGTGCTTTGTCAATCAGAGCTTAAACCTAATCAGAAAAACTCTGTTGATTTCCTTTGTGATTTACCCTGCGGTAATAATTGGAGATATCTTCACGAAGGATATTGATATTAGCGCCAAAATGATAGGCATGTATGCCTTACTAAGTGCTTTCATATTTGAGATCGTTATTTTGACTATCTGGAATTACGACATTCTTGAAACTCAATCTGACGCAAAAGTAATTTTTGAAAATGGTTTAGAACTAGAAAAAGTAACCCCAGCAATGCCGTCACTATGGCACAATATTGGCGCTTCTGCGCCAGAAAATTCCATCATTTTTCATATGAACAATCTCTATTTTTTTCCGCTTATCTTGTCGCAGGCCATTGGAGTTGTCTTTATTTGGTCTTCCCAATACAACCCATATTTGAAAGCACTAATATCCACGGTTAGCGGTGGAATAGCTCTGCTGATAGCAGGCGTCATAATTAGAAAAAGCTTAGCAAAAAAACGCTAACCAATTAGTCTGACGGCCCCTTTTTAAAAGCCATTATAATTGATATCGGTGCATGTCTAAACCTTTGGAAAACTGTTGGGGCCATTTTTCCTTTGTGCTCCTCAGCAACAACAGGTTCTGTAAGTTCCGTGAGGTGAAAGCCGTTCGTTATCATCGCGCTGATATACGCCGACAGAGGTCTATGGAACACCACGAAATCAGTATCGAATTCTTTTGAAAATGGTGGGATGCGAACGTCATAGTTATTAAAGTAGCTCGATTTCCATGCATAAATCGCTTTTTTCCCGTCATAACTGGCATCATTCATTGGAAAACAGGGATGTAGAATAGCAAAGACCAGCGTCCCCCCTGGCCTTAGAACACGCTTAAATTCCTCAACTGTTGAGCCCAGATCTGGCAGATCCATTAATACGTGATTTGAGACAATCACATCAATCGACTGGTTGGGTATTAGATCACGCATGTTTGATAAATTACCAACACTAAATTCGATTTTATCGTCGCTGTATTGTGCTTTGGCAATTTCAATCATCCTATCTGATATATCGATACCTATTACTTTTTTTGCGGTCTCAGCCATTTTTGCGCTTAGATATCCGGTCCCGCTCCCAGCATCTAAAACAGTTTTCCCGCTTAAGTTGCCTGCAGCTTTCAATAAAGCTGGATCCACTTGAAATTTGCGGTTGAGATCTTTTTCTCCACCCTTACCAACGAAATTATGCCATTGGCTTGCTTTATAGTTCCAAATATCGCGAATGCCTGGTTTAGCATAAAGCGTTTCATGTCCTAGAAAAGGAACGCACAACAAGAGAGCAGATATTACTCGAATTTCTTTCGACATTAAAATATTCCATCCAGAAGGTAATAATATTATTTCAACCGCAAAACAAGGAAACAAAAATATTTATTATTTTATGAGAATTTCCACGCGCAATCTTAGCAATAACACCATCAAGTTCTACGCCGGTATTTGTGCTTGTCAACCCGCGATCGAGAAGATGATGGGTTGTGTGTTAAAATCGAGAGGATTTTGCGAAAAATGTGTGCTTTCGCACATGCGTCAGGAAAAAAGGAATGCTAAGGGAAACTGATCATGTCCAATCTATTCAACGATGACTTCCTAAAGCTTCCCTTCAACGAAGCCCTCTTTTACGAGGCCGAATTTGGCATGCGCTTCAGCCTACATGACAGCAGCGTCGAATCCATGATCATATTGCAAGCTCTATATAGAAGCTGGAGCATTTACTCGGGAGTGTTCACCGGCCACAAACACTTTGTCTTACTCGAGTTCTACACGACAAAAACCCTTCCAAAATCAAAGAAACAGCAAAAACGAAATGATTTAAAAGCAATTCAGCGAAAACTAAGAAGTTTAACGCCAATTTGTCAACAACGCCCTCAATCTGCCAAATTTATTATTCCAAAGGACTTAGAAAATGGCCTCGAAGTAGACATGATGTGCACGTATTATGCCTACGAAATAGACGGCAATCACTCAGAGCATGTCGTGGACCTCCTATGGTCGCTATTTGCCAATAATTTTCCTCATTGGATGAAAAACGGCGTTTGTCCAAGCATCCACTTTTATGATCCTGGCAGAAAGATCATTTTCCACCCCTACGACGATCGTGGAGCAGATCTAATCGCGCAAAACAAAGACGCTATTCAGAATTATTATCACCAGTTCAACGATTGGATTCTCGCCTATGATCGCGAGAGAATAGCCACGGTCTTTGGCTAGGCCAGAAACACTTTCTTCACAATAATCTCCAAATCGCCCTTAGCTTTATCTCCGCCACGAATTCGATCGAGCAATTCTCCAGGCTTAAGCCAATAATAACCAGAAAAATCATCCGTGTTGTATTCGGGCGTCACGTCGCAGCGAATCAGGTAAACTTTCATGAATGCAGACACATTATCGTCGTGCGGAGTTAAGCGTCCGATTTGCTTGAATGTAGTAACTTTCAATCTAACTTCTTCCTCAGCCTCGCGCACTAGAGCTTCTTCATATGTCTCACCAGACATCACGTGCCCGCCCACGCTTGCGTCGAGGTGAAGCGGGAAGAACTGCTTGTTGCTGTGGCGTCGCGGAATCCATAGCTCACCGTTTCCATTCATCAGGAAGGCGTTAATCACACGGAAGCCAGGGTTTTTCCCCAGGCCAAGAAGGGAGCGGTCTATCTGACCGATCACCTCATCGGTGTCTGAGACGATGTCCATGAGCTCAATTATTTCATTCATAATTCACCCACTTTATAGCGGTCTTTGGCTAACTTGAATCCTCTCAGATAGCCGATCCTTGACGATTCCACCAGGTGCTTATAATCTTCCCCCATCAACCAGGAAGAACCCCATGCAATCATCAAACCCCATCCTAACCAGAGCCATCGCCGAGCGCGATTCCCAATTCCCCACTACCGAGCGAATGTCCATCGGCGGCACCGTCAATAAAACCGCCATGCTCCTCGCTATCGCCGCCACCGTAGCCGCCTGGCCATGGGGAATGGTGCACAGCGGAAACCTGGCATCGCTGATGCCCCTCATGTGGGCAAGCTTGATTGGCGGCGTAGCGCTGACTTTTGCCATCATGTTTCGGCCCCACTGGGCGATGGTTTGCGCCCCGCTTTATGCGGCCTGCGAAGGCGTGGTGCTCGGTACCATCTCCGCCCTGATGGAGACACGCTTTCCCGGCATTGCCTTGCAAGCGATGGTGCTGACGTTTGGTGTACTCGGTGTGATGCTGCTTGCTTACAAAACGGGACTTATTCGGCCTAGCGAAAAATTCATGATGGGTATTGTCGCTGCTACAGGTGGCATCGCGGTGATTTATTTGGCCTCGATAGTTGCGGGATTCTTTGGTGCGTCAATTCCGTTTATTCACAGCAATGGAATGTTTTGTATTGGCTTTAGCGTCGCTGTTTCGGTTGTGGCGGCGTTGAATCTGGTGCTGGATTTTGCCATGATTGAAAGAGGTGCAGCCCAAGGTGCACCAAAATATATGGAATGGTATGGGGCATTTGGGCTGATGGTGACGTTGGTTTGGTTGTATCTGGAAGTGTTGCGGCTACTGTCTAAACTGCGTAGCCGTTAAGAAACCAAAAAACTAGTTGATATTGCAAATAAGCCCTTTGCAGATGCTATAATGGTACATGGTTAGCAGCAAACCTAAGCGCAGCAGCGGTCATAGGAGGGCAGCCGTGACAAGTATCAATAAAATAGGCAGTTCCACAATCAGCCAACAAACCCAAGATCTACAACAGACAGATGAGCTGGCGGGGCGTGCAGTCGGCAAAGGGCACAGCGACAAAGACAAGTTTGCAGAGGGGCCGCAGAGTCTCCACGCGCGCCGTCACCATCGCCCAGGCCATGCACATGGGCCGGGACGAGCTGGTGGGCATCACCCGCACACAGGCAAGCGTGGGAGGTTCACCGACACGCAAATTGCTGAAATCGTTGCAAAGAATCCGCACTTAGCTCAGATCGCGGGCGGAGCAGATAAGCTGACCGCCATACTTAAGGGCAACAAGGTCACCATTCCCGATGGCGGTAAAGCTGCCAAAACGGCTTTGGGGCTGGCTGGCATCACCATGAGTGGGACGCCAGAAGAACAGGCAAAGCGCGGGAGAGTCTCCTTCGATCTGCCCGGTGTCGGTCGTGTCTCCGTCCAGGTCGTGAAAAACGAAGTAGGCGGTAATACCACTTATAGTTCAGAGATTCGGCTGGGTGGCGGCCATGGACATCACAGACGGGGACCTGGCAACGAAGGCGTGAGAGTCTAGTGCTCCTCGTCGATCATCTTGCGTAGCAGCTCCTTCTTTTTCTCATGGAGCTGCTCGCCGGCCTTTTCCTTGAACACGCTCTTAAACGGCTCCATATGCCCCTGCTCGATTGAGTCGATCAGACTACGTTTCACCTCGTGCCTGTCTTCAGGCGAAAAGCCCTTCCATAGGAAATAGCAACCCACACCAAGCAACGCCGCGACAATAAGCAGCCATTTTAAACAGCCAAACATAAGATGCACCCGATTGAGTTCCGCTATCCCATTGATACACGAAGGAAATGGGAAATCTCACATTTTTTCGAAATAAGCAAAATCAACGCATGCTCGTGGTTCTCACCATGTGGGCTGTTATAATCGCCACAGCCTTGCTGCTGCAAGATGTTTTGCTGCCCTTTGTCTTGGCGACGCTACTCGCTTATGTCCTGCATCCAGCGGTCAGTAAAATTTGCAGCGTGCATATCAGAGGGAAGACCATCCCGCGCGGCGCAGCGGTGATTTCTCTTTATTTAGTTGTGTTCGGCGTTCTCTATCTTTTTGCGACACT
The DNA here is from genome assembly GCA_013288705.1 of Methanobacteriota archaeon. Taxonomy (GTDB): domain Bacteria; phylum Myxococcota; class UBA727; order UBA727; family JABDBI01; genus JABDBI01. The sequence continues at coordinate 23,201 of JABDBI010000024.1, forward strand.
GTTTTTACCCGAACTCTATCGAGAGCTCGTGCGCCTCACGAAAATCATCACGGAAACTGCCAATGGCCTCGATGAGCAGAAAATCCATGACTTTGCCCGTCAAATTGCCAATTTTCTTGGGCAATACAATCTGCCTATCGACATCGTCGATTCAAGTGAGCCGGTACCAGCGGTTGTAGATAATGGCCATCACGCAGCGCTCTTGTCGATAGATCCAATGCAAATCCTGCGCAATCTCATTAGCGATACAGCATCTTTTGCACGTGGCCAATCTACCCACATCATGGCCAAAGTGCAGAGCATTGTGACACGCATCGTCTCCTTTGTGTTTCACACTTGTTTGGTGTTTATGCTCGCCGCATTTATTTTGGTTGATACCGATCGCATCAAGCGATTCTTGGACAAACTCAACCCGTTCGCCACCAAAGAGGCGTTCGATGGCTTTCTAGATAAAGTGGACCACGGCCTATCTGGTGTCGTGCGTGGCCAGTTGTTGATCTGTGTGATTAACGCCATGTTAACGCTCACTGGGCTCTTGCTTTTGCAAATCAAATTTGCGCTTATTTTGGCGACGCTGGCGGGGCTCTTTAGCCTGGTGCCTATCTTTGGCAGCATTATTAGCACCATCCCCATCGCTTTGGTGGCACTGCTTAATTCGCCCCTCACTGGGCTTTTGGCGGTGCTTTGGGTTGTAGGTATCCACTTTGTGGAGGCAAACTTGCTAAACCCCAAAATCATGGGCAGTTCAGCTAAAATTCATCCCGTACTGGTGGTGCTCGCCTTGGTCACCGGTGAGCACTTCTACGGCATTGCTGGGGCGCTTCTGGCCGTGCCCATTGCCAGTATTTTGCTGACGATTTTCCAATCACTGCTTGCGAAGGTGCAGGAGGCCTAATCCTGGGGGGTGTTGCCAAGTCCCCCCTGGCCAGCCAGATAGGGTCCTCAACATAGGGAGAGGATAACGTTATGGCTAAAGACCAAGACCGTTCACATCTTT
>JABDBI010000025.1 GCA_013288705.1 Methanobacteriota archaeon
CTATTTAATGGATATCTTTGCTTATGAAGAATTTTAATCACTTATTTTTGGCAGCTATTTTTTCTCTCTTGTCGTCGACAATGGCATTTTCCTCTCCATGGAGAGCAAGTTTGGCCAATATCAATACTCCATTCCATCTCATAACCGTTACGCGAAACGTTATTACACTTTTTTATCTCGATAATCGAAGGATTGAGCGATTAGCTGAAAACCTTATAAACAACAGGCTTGAGCCGGCGTTGCGTGCACGTGGAACCACCAATGTTGTCTTTGGTGAAAGGGGCCACGAAGCAATTGAGCATTACGGAATGGGCGCCGGCGCCGTGAACACCTATGTCCCCCACACTCACTATGCTTTGCCTCACATTGTAAGCGGTGAAGATTTAAGGTTTGTTTTTGAATTGATCGCCCTTCAAGTGGAAGGCGATGATGAAATTGAAAGAATTATTGCTGACTATGAACGGCATCTAACAGCTCATGACGAAGAGATCCTTGGAAGAACCATGATCACAGACACACGTCGCGGAGTTTTTAACCAAGAACGACCGCTATTCACATATCGTGCCCTTGAACCGTTAATTGCGGCTAGAAACACAGCTCTTGTTTGGGACTATTTAGGTGGCGCACATATTTGGCAACTTTTCTCGCACCTCTTTCCGGTCCCTGGGCCGATGGCTCTGCCAGCACCCGCAGCGACAGCTGCTCGTAGTGCCGTTATGGCGGCTAATGATGGAAGCAGGCATTGACCAGAGTTGTCTGACAGAAAAATCCCAGTAGAGTCTACTCATCTCGTCGAATACAGGAGAAATGCGGTGAAGATTTACACAAAACGTGGTGATAAAGGCGCAACTGACTTGTTCGGAGGCGCACGCGTATCCAAGGCGAGCCCGCGGGTGATTGCCTACGGTGCCGTTGACGCAGCCAATAGCGCAATTGGGTTTGCGGCCAGCAGTCCGAGTGTGCCCAAAGATACTTTGAAGAGATTGCATGGGATTATGAGCGACATGTTTGATCTCGGCGCTGAGTTGGCGACTGCACCGAAAGATACCGCGCAGGAAAAATTATCGGTGATGCTCGATACTGAAGTGAGTGCGGAGCGCATTGAGGAGCTTGAGCGTTTTATCGATGAAGCGGAAGCTGAATTGCCACCATTGCAATCGTTTGTTTTGCCGACGGGAAGTGATTTTGCATCACGATTTCATCTTGCACGCACAGCGGTTAGGCGAGCGGAGCAAGAGGTGATTGCGTTGCAAGAGAGTGGGGAAAGGCTGCGTGATGAGGTTGTTGCCTATCTCAACCGGTTGAGTGACTTGATGTTCGTTTGGTCACGGGTTTTTAACCACCGTGAGGGGTTTGGAGACGTTTTATGGTGTGCTAAAAAGGAGCGCTGAGAATTAACGGTTCTATCCTTGTATTGATGATAGAAACATGTTAAAGTTTCATTGCTAAGAGGAAAGATCTCTAAGTATCTTTCCTTTCAAGAAGGAAATGCGGGCAATGAATGAACTGTTGATGCTCCCAATTTTATTAGGAGAGTTCTATGACAAATTGAACCTTCTCAAAAACATTGTGGTTAGAGACGCACAATTTCCCGACGCGCCGAACAAAATCAGGGTTGCTATAGGGATGCGCCGCGCTGGTAAAACCTACGTCCTTTATCAGCAGATTCTAAAAATGATCAATGAAGGTGTAAGGAAAACGGAAATTTTATACATCAATTTTGAAGATGATCGGCTTTTGCCGTTAAATGAGCAGAAATTGGCAAAAATCGTGGATGCGTTTTATTCGCTCTATCCTGAAAACCACGAGAAAAAATGCTATCTCTTCTTTGATGAAATTCAAAATGTCGATAACTGGCCCATGGTTATCAGACGGCTACATGACACAAAAAATGCGGAGATCTTCTTGACTGGATCTTCAGCCAAACTGCTGAGTAAGGAGATCGCGACAAGTCTACGAGGCCGCTCTCTCGCAATCGAAATCTGGCCGTATAGCTTTGATGAATTTATGAGAGCGAAGAAAGTTTCAATTGATCGCGGCCTATACGATAAGAAAACTCAGGATAAGATCAGGCAACTATTTAATCAGTACTTATCCGACGGTGGATTTCCTGAAATAATTTCCTTTTCTCCTGATGTGAAACAAAAGACGCTACAAGAATATCTTGATGTTGTTATCTACCGAGACATTATAGAACGGCATAATATTAAGAATCCGACTCTAATCAAATACATGATCTTGTCGATGATCCATAACGTCGGCAAACCATTTGCGGTGAATAAATTTTACAACGACTTGAAAAGTCAGGGTTACCAAATCGGGAAAGACATTCTCTACGAGTATGCAGATCATATTGAGGATGCGTATCTGGCTTTTCCTGTAGCTGTTTACGATAAATCCATTCGAAAAATACAAACAAATCCTAAGAAACTATATGCCATCGACCCAGGTATGGTCAGAGCATTGACTTTGGATTATGAAAGCGATCTTGGACGACTGTTTGAAAACATTATCTTTCTGGATTTAAAACGTCGTGGCATGAACATAAATTACTATCTTACGTCTGAGCGCTACGAGATTGATTTTTTAGCGCAAACACCTCGTGGGCATAAAAAGTTTTTCCAAGTGGCGTGGGACATGCAAGATGGAGACACCATTGAACGAGAGGAAAGAGCTCTTCAAGCTGGCATGAAAGAACTGAAGATTGATGGAGAAATTATCACCCTTGATTCCTATCTTCGTGAGGGAATAAAGCTGTGATGTCGTTTGGTGCCCTAACGACGTTCCAGCCGAAAGCGCACCGGCACTTCAACACGCGACTTAATAGGCACCCCAGCCGCAGTTGCCGCCTTGAATTTCCACCCCTTCACAGCCTCAACCGCGGCTGTATCAAGGACTTGATACCCAGATGTCTGCATCACCTCGACGCTGAGCGCTTCACCATTCTCCGAAACCTCCACCGACAACAAAACGACGCCTTCTTGCCGCGCCTCACGCGCGGATTCAGGATACCTTGGAGGCGGATTACGCAAGTAATCAGGCTTTGCAGATGATGAACCGCCTTGACTGGCGTGCATCGCTGCTGGACTGGCGCTGGTAACAGGCGCGGACGGTGCAGGCGCAGGCGTCAGTGTTGGCATGGGCTTTTGAACGGGCTTTTGCTTGTGCTGCTTTGGCAGAACCATTTCTTCGGGGTCTTGCGTTTCAATATGCACTTCGCGCGGGCTCGCCTTTTCTGTTGCCGGTGCTGCGACCAACTCAACTTCCGTCAACGCAACACTCTGCTGCACCTTGTACTCTGCTTGATGAATCAGCAGGCTCCCACCAATCAATAAGATCGCGGCATGAATCCCTAGAGAGAGCAGAAATGAGATCAGCCCCCGATTCATTTCGGCTTAACCGTCTGGATAGCAACTTTCGAAATGCCCAGCTTGCGCGCCTCATCGAGCACCGAAACGACATTTTCGAAATGTGCCTTTGCGTCGCCATTAATAAAGATCTTGGCATCGGGATTCGTGACCTTTAATTGTTGCAGCCGAGAAATGACATCGGGCAACGTAACCTTATCTTTATTCCAAGTGAATTGACCGGATTCTGTGACTGTAATCGCAACATAGTTCTTCAGATCTTGCGCAACACCAGTCGCAGCATGTGGCAGATGCACATCGATTCCCTGATTTTTGATCATCGAAAGCGACACCATCACAAAGGTGGCGAGTAAGAAAAACATGATGTCGATCAACGGAATGATCTCGATCCGCGCCCGACGCTTGGATCGCGGCGATGGAACCTGCATACATCACTCCTTCTTGGCTTGCGGAGATCCAACTAACAACAACTCAAGCTGTGTCGTCGCACTCTCGATCTCGTGCCTTGCTTCTTCCAGGATGCTATTTAAGTAATTAAAAGGAATGAGCGCCATGATCGCAATGCTCAGCCCAAATGCCGTCGCAATCAAAGCCTCAGCGATGCCACCCGTAATTGCCGTCGGTGCTCCCAGCTCCTGCGTGCCCAAAAAACTGAAGGCGCGAATAAGACCGGTCACTGTTCCCAAAAGACCCAATAGAGGAGCCAGCGTAATAGCTGTATCGAGCACAGACAAGCCTCGGCTAAATCGCCTCAGCTCTTGGTTCGCTGCGTAGAGCATGGCACTCACAAACGAATCCCGATGTTCGAGGCCCTCGGCAAGTATGCGTGCAACGATGTCCCGATGCTCGGAAGCAACCTTGCGTGCAGCCACGAAATCGCCATGCTGAACCATTGTCAGTACTTTCTCGACAACCTCGCGATTGCGTTTCCACTTTTCGACTATCACAAAAAAGAGTCGTTCCATGACCACCGCCAAGGTCACGATGGAAGTGATGAGAAGTGGCCACATGATGGGGCCGCCTTTGAGGAATAGATTAATCATAACTAATTGAATGTCGTGTGCCCATCCGATATTCCGGGCAAAGCCAGATTCCTATTGAAACTCCCAAAAATTCGTTTATATAGTCTGCCACTCTACCATTGGAGAATTTATGTCCTTTCAATATCGTTTATTTTATTTGTTCATAACATTCTTTTCTTCTACGGTTGGCCTCGCGATGGATGGTCATGTACCAAGCCAGCAGGGCGCACCAGTGGCACTACCAGCAGTACCGGCCGCCGCTGCTGCTGCACCGAGACGCCTCGCCATCACCTATGACCCATCTTTCGTGAGCCCAGTGGCATTGCCGGTGGCACCAGCCGTCGCTGCTGCACCGAGACGCCTCGCCCTAACCTATGTCCCATCTGCAGAGGTTATTAGGTTGCGTGTTTTTATGACGAGGCTCCTACGTCTGTACACACATGATCGACCACCCGCACCAACTTCGAATTCTTGGTTTCAAAATAATACGACTGGACAAGACCTTGCGGCGCAACGACGCTCAGAGCGTTTGGCGCCCGTGAGGGCTATCGTGCCCTTTCGGTGGGAACATATCTATAGGAACCATGCTGATCGTGGCATCTTTGTAATCAACAACGGAAATTTCGACCACATCGTAGACGTGCAAGGTTTGACAGTTGAGCAAATTCTCACCATGACACTCATATACCTTCCGCCATTTGTGCCTCGTGTTGAGCGAGAGCATGTTCCAGAAATTCAATTCTGGTTGGGGCGCGCCGAGCTTATAGCGAGAACCTGGCAAGATTGGCTGTTGATCGGCCAGCGTTATACCGATCTGTTTCATCTTGATTCGCTCGATGGAACTGGCAGCCGGGATGCTTTTCGTCGCAGTGCCCTTTCCGCTTTTTCCAGGGCTGGGAGCGATGCAGCAAGATGGGCACGCGCAGAACTTGTGCTTCGCTCTGAACGGAGCACCGATGCAGAAGCTCGCGAGGCAATGGCAGTTTACGAAAGAGCTTATCATGAAGGCACGTTATCGCGCGCGACTGAAATTTCTACAACCTATCGCGATGCGTTCGAACGACGGTTCTGGGGGAACCTGGGGCTTTTTGATCCCGCTGTCACGCTTGCATACGGCTATTTGAACGGGCGATATATTGAAGGATACGACGTATTTGCTGCCGACATCGCTCTAGGTTTCTTTTCCTACCGAAATGACAGGCACCTGCTCAATCGAAATTTCACGCCGGCGCTCCAGTCTTTTTTCTTTGGTCGAATTTCTGATATACTCAGAACGTCGCGACACTCTTTTCTTCCAGATCAATTTGCCATGCTTGCAGTCATTACACGTTTGGCCTTAGACAATCGCGCAGGGCTGAGCTTCGACGCGGCCCCTGAGAGAGATGATCGCTCACATGTTTCCAACGCTCCCCTTTTTGGACGGTAGTTCTTTCTCTGAACACTTTGATCGCCTGGTTCATGGTGTACGCAACACTGAGCGCGCTAGCGCACTTAGACGAGCGGTACTTAATTACCTGGCTACCGAGGATCGCTATGCGGGCAATCTCTACCGTGAAAGCTCACCTGCGAATTGACCATAATAGATGACGCCCTCGGATTGTCGCTCATTCAGTAATATGTATGCGACAGTCCGTCTCAAGCTTTCTGCTTTTGGACTGCGTGTGCTCCCCACAATGGCTTCGAAATGTCGGTTGAAGGCATCTTCACGGAAAACTGTGACGCGGGGAAAGAGGTGCATCACCATGGTTGTGAACCTCGGCGCATTGGGATCAACCTCGAGGTTTGGTTCGAAAGAGAACCCCCCGCGATTTCCCAAGCCGAGGCGAACAATGATGGTGGCCATCGCGATGTCGTTTAACCTGCGGCGCGGGGCAAAATCGGGAAACCGCCTCGTCTCCGCGAGCCTATCGGAAATTCGCCCAAAGAAGTAAGATTGGAGTTGCGGCGTTAAATTCTCGGTGAGGAGATGTCGCTGCCATGGATCAGAGAAATACGTCAGTGCAATATCCGCTGCAGCAGCGTCGTCTTGTGGAACATAGACTCCGAGCATGTAGAAGTTAGCTAGAGCCGCAGCAGGAAGAAATTCTCCGATGCCGGTTCCAAATCTTCTCTGAAAGCCAACTTGGTAGTTTACAGAACTTTGCGAGGCGGCGGGTAACCACCCGGTGTGATAGGCATTCTCATAAGTTGTCACCGCCGCTCGCCTTTGCGTCGAAGTACTGGATGCGTAGAGGAGAATAAGCTCCGCGGTGGCCCATCGGGCTTCATTTGTTTCAGCGAGTGCAAAGGCAGAGATGGCGTTGCGATGAAACACATCGCGGTATCCAGTCTCTCTCACCCCTTGATCGAGGTAAAACAGATCGCGAAACCGCTGACCTATCATGATGAAGCCATCGCTCGTCGTTGCCAGAGGCTCAGCCTGTCGCAACCAATAAAGAATGAATGGAACGTGCTCCGGCGCGAAAGAGACCTGGAACGGTAGCATATAAATTTCAGTGATGGCGACAGCCTGCTCAACCGTTAGCCGGTCCAGCGCCGAGCGAATGCTGTCATCCCACTGGCCAGCTTGGATTGCATGGATGATTTTCTCGCCTGAGCCAATGTCAACCCTGTCGCGGTCGAAATCAAAACCAGCGATTGATGCGAGGCCAGCAAACCGCTCCGGAAGCTGGACTCCAGCCTGTTGCATGCGCACATAGACACGCACCAGTTCCACCATGAAATGCCGAAAATTCGAAATCCGACCGTCTTGACCCCGAAAGATCTGAGGGCTCGCCACGGTCGGATCAAACGTCAAAGCAAGACGTCTCGGAGCAACAACAACATTGTGTTGATCCATTGCTTGGCCAATGGATGAAAGCAACAAAGGGACAATGATGAAGTACCGCACGCTTTTAATCATGGCTTCGAGCCTCCTTGGGCGAGAATGTGAGCGTGGCAAAGAAAGAGCGCCGCTGGCCATATTGTGGAGCACCTACGCCAATGCCAGTCCCATTTCGGAGCTGATAGACTTGATCCGTTAGATTGATGAGATCGATGCGAGCCGTCAACACACCCACCTTCTTTAATTGGACGTCGTGTGCGAATCCAATATTCCAGGAATAGTGCGCTGGTAGTTCTTGCGTATTGGCAAAGCCACTCCGAAGACCACTACCCACGATGATATCGCTGAAGAAGGTTGTCCCATCGTCGAAGGCATATGAAGCACCGGCAGACGCTGTGTAGCGTTGGTCGTGATCCAAGAAGACCCAATTGGAAGCGATGTAGTCCAGCTCATCTTGCGCAAATAGAAATTGTCCGGAGACAATGTTCTTTCCCATCGCGCGGCTAAAGGCAAAATTCCCATAGCTCGAGAAGCCGGCTATTTTAAAAGTTGCGGTAGCTTCGACGCCGTAAATTTGGCCGCTTTCATAATTGAACGGTGAGAAGATTAACGCTGTGCCAAATTGGCCTTCGTCCAGTTGGTTGGTGGCCATTTTATAATACCCATCGACACCAACTTGCAGCCCCGATACAATCTCCTGGGTGACTCCAGCATCGAAATAATGCGCCCTCTCCGATAAAACTGGAGAACTTTGCGTTACTGCGGATGCATTGGTTGTATTGTTGAACTTTTGGACGCTTTGATTATCCACCAACTCAAGCGGTGGCGGCGTGAAATAGCGCGCGTAGCCTGCGTGGAGTCTCGTCTGCGCCCATGGCGTATAGGTCACGTTGACGCGTGGGCTTACCTGGTACTCATTGGCAAATGCGTTAATGCCATCGAAGCGTGCTCCGAAGTTGATGACGAGCGGATCGACAATCTTCCATTCATCTTGGAGGTAGATGCCATAGATGAATCCCCATTTTTGGCTGTTGTCGATGATGGAGAAAGGCACAGAAGAACTTTGATTGCCGTTACTACCCATCGGAAATACCGACGTCGATGTATCGACCCATGCACTCTGAGCGGTGAAAATACTCCCGAAGCGCAAGGTGTGATGTTCCCCGAGGTGATAGCTAGCGTCAAGCTCAGCGCCATTCGCGTAGAGTTGGCGATTGACATTGCTTGCAACGCCGTTAAATACCAGGTCGCCGGCAGAATCTGGAACGAATGCGATGCCGCTATAGCGCACAAACGCGGACAGCTGCATGTCAAAATTTCCGTGAGATTTTTGGTACGCCAAGATGAGGTAGTCGTTGAGTTCTCGTTGATTCTCATTCAGCGCCGACGAGTCAAAACTTGGTACACCGTTCAAGGTAAACTTAGTTGTTAGCCCCGGAGTGTTGGGAATTTCAAACCAACCTCCGGAACTGCTCAAAATGAAACTTAGGCGACTGGTGCTATCGAGAATGTAGGATAGGTAGCCGAAGCTCCTATATTGCTCGCTGCGGTCGTGGATGGCGTCGTAGTAACTTGTGGGATTTTCAATGCCCAAATTGTTTTGCAGATAATTGGCATCGACGTAGTAATTGAGACGTCCGCTGCTTCCGCCATACTCGAGGCTGGGTCGAACGGTATCAAAGCTTCCACCATAAAGCGAGGCGCTTCCTCCCGGGTCGAAGATGCCGCTTTTCGTTCGAATATCGACTACGCCGGCGGTTTGGTAACCAAACTGTGCTGGGAGTGCACCTGTCATTAGAGAGATGCTATCGACGAAGCGTGTATCGAGTTCTTGTCCGAATCCGCTTAATCCTTCGGGTAACAAAACGCCGTTGATTCGGTATTGCAGATTCGCATGCTCGCCTCGCACGTGCACTTGCCCGAACGAATCCTGGGCAACGCCGGGGGCGCGCAGAAGAACTTCGTTGAAGGGTGCGTTGGCACCCTCGGATTGGGTGTTGATTTGCGTGTCGCTGATTTCATATTTTGTCGCTCCGAGGCTTGGAACGATCTGGTTACGGGCGATGTCGAGGGTGCCGATGACATCGACTTCATTGAGCTTGGTGGTTTGCTCTTCTTGTGCGCTTGTGTTTTTCGGGGCGATGATCAATAGCGCAAACGCGGCGTAAGTCTGGAGGAGTCTTCTTTTTTTCTTCACGACAGTTCCTGTTCGCGCGTCGACCAGGGGGAGCGTGTCGTGAGATATCATGCTCGTTGCTTGAAGGCGACATTTTTACGCCTATGACTTACCGAAAACGAGGAAAAATGTGCTGTTCTGTCGAAATCACGAAGTCAACCTCTGCGATTCCTTCACTCGTCCAATAATAAAGCTCGTCAAGAAACTTGTCATTCGCGTTCCATATGGAGAACGGGAACAAATTCAAACTGCGTTGATATCTGTTTTTGACTTTATGTGATCATTCGAAACAAGCCCCTGCATCTTCAAATACCGCGACACCGTGTGCAAAAACACCCCAACATTCTCCACCAAGCAAAAATGCGATGCCCGCGGCAATACCGCCAATTCGCTCGTCTTAATATGAGCAGCAACCCGCCTCGATGAAACCGGATGTGCTATCACATCATCCTCGGCAGCCACAATAAGAGTCGGCACATCAATTAGATGAAGCATATCGTAGACATCATGCTCCCCATACGAGCGCGACATCTTGGAGTAGGTGATAAGATTCTGCGCATTCCTAAACGGCGCTGTCACATAGGGCGCGTACTCGATGCTCGGACTACACGCTGACAAAATCGTATTTGCTGCAACGCCCCCTTTGTCCTTGTCGCTGGCATTCATAATGGAAGCAACCACCAATTCGGCAATCACCGGGTTCGTCGCAATACTCGCATTGAGCTCAGTGAAGAGCTTCGAGTAGTCGGTAACCTCAGGGTCGGGATTCCCTTCTGTATCATACTTACCCGCCACCAAAATGAGTGCACGCACACGCTCCGGAAATTGGCGGTAGAATTCCAACGCAATCTTCGGACCCGCGCACCAACCCATAAGAATCGCGCTGTTCACACCCTCAGCTTGCATGATGCAGCTAAGATCTTTGGCGTGTGCCGAGATACTCAAATCCTGGCCACGTAAAAACTGTTCAGAATCTGGAAGCCCTCGTAAATTCCACGTCATGATCTTGAATTGGTCCCTAAAGTGTTTAAATGCAGGACCCCAAAATTCCATATCCATACCGAACGCATTAATCAGCACCAGCGCGGGCTTCTCGCCAGGCGTCTTAAAATATGTCAGCTCGATGCCATCGAAGCTCCTCACATGCGCCTTTTCAATTTCCTTTCGAGAAAATGTCTCAAAAACAGACTTATCCGCGTTCGATCCACGAAGCTGTTCGATATATTTGAGAATGTACTTCTCAAGATCCGCCGGCGTAACAGCCGCGATTTTTTGAAGCGGCCCGCCCATGAAGGTTTTCTCGGTCAAAAGGTAACTTGCGTAAAACGCATAGCTCTTACGAAACGCGTTATCGATAGCGGCAAATTCATCCTCGTTCACAGTTACATCCACCGCTTTCAACTCCAAACATGCCCCCATGATGGCAGCAGCATCTCTTGTCGTCGGTGGATCCCAATTCACGTTATGATAAATGCGGTTAACCTCCGCAGAATCCAAAGCGCCAAATATTTGCGCCATAAAATGGTCGATAGGAAGCACATTGAGGCCGATGTCGCCTTGGCCATAGAGTTTCAAACGCCTTTGCCCAAGATAGCCGGGCATGCGCCTTTCGTTTCGATGCTGAAAAAGATGCAAACGTCGGAGCAATCCATAAAAACCCATATCGGAGTTTGTTCGAAATGTTGTAGAGTCTCCGATAATCACACTCGGGCGAAAAATCCTGTAGTGAAAGCCGTGTGTCGATGCGAATTCAGCAACCATATGCTCGGCTCGCGCCTTGCTCTGCTCGTAGGCGTTATAAAAGGCGGACGGGTCATCCGCGTTTATTGGCAACGCTTCCTCAATGACTCCGGAGCGTTTTCCTGCCACATACGCTGTACTCATATAGTTAAATACCGACACGCCGATTTCTGCCGAAAGCGACAAGAGCGCTTGAGTTCCACCGAGATTGCTCCGCTCAATGGCTGCACGATCGGATTCCTCATACATTAACGTAGAACCGTTATGCCAAAGCTCCGAAATATTTGCTTCATGTAAAATTTCTCGATCAGCGTTGCTCATGCCAAGATTTTCTTCGGAGAGATCTCCGATCACAACATGCAATCGCCTCTGCCATTCCTCGGGCATCTCCGCATACTTGCCACGCACATGGACTGCATCTGCAAGCGTTGCCAAAAGCCTGCGCATCGGATCAAACTGCGTTCGTCCCCGAACCATGCAATAAATCTGAATCGCCGTGCGGTCCAAAAAATCGTAAACGAGATGACCGCCAATAAACCCGGTCGCTCCGGTGATAAATATGGCCTGCTTTGCATTAGTCATGCGCTAAGCCGATCGACCAGTGTTGTCACTGTATAGACACCAAACTCCGTCATGTCATTGACCTGCAACTTCTTCGGAAATTCTATCTCGAGTTTGACGATCAAACGCACCATTGAGAGTGAATCTAGACTTAGATCCTTCCCCATCAACGCCATGTCTCCCTGAATCGAACCGACATCGACGGAAGCAATTTCAGCGATAAGATTGACGACTTTCTTCGTAATTTCATCACGCCTGTGCATCTTTCACCCAATTTTCCATCAAGACGCGTTTATTCACTTTCCCGCTTCCGGTGTAGGGAAACTCGCTGGTTAGCACAACGTGACGAGGGACTTTGAACGAAGCAAGCGAGGAGCAAAAATCCAGCACTTTCTCAGCGGTGAGATTGACATCTTTGGGGATAACAAATGCTGCCAAGTGATTACCCATCCCGCCATTCTCGATTCCAATCACTGCTACCTCTTTCACCCCTGCATGTGTGATGAGATGCGCCTCTACTTCCGATGGAAAAACATTGTGGCCACCAATGAGAACCATGTCTTTTTTCCGACCGACAATCACCAGCCTTCCATCTGAGCGCAGCATACCGAGATCACCGGTGGCGAACCAACCTTCTGCATCTCTTGCTTGGGCGGTCGCTTCGGGATTTCGAAAATATCCCGGCAATACATAAGGGCCCTGACAGCAGACCTCTCCGACTTCACCTTGTGGAAGATCATTGCCTGCATTATCGCGAATGGCGATTTTTACGCCCTCAATCGGAGGACCCACGGTTGCAACTTTCTGCTCTTCTGCATCATCGAGCCGCGTAATCGAAACAACCGGACCCGTTTCGGTCAGTCCATAAACAACCGCAAAGTTACAGCCCAAGGTGTTTAATACTTGCTTACCAACTTCGGGTGGCGAGCTATCTCCACCGACAACGACCAAGCGCAGAGATGATAGGTCTCGACCATGCTTCTCGTTGAATTTCATGAGGAGCTTCAAGCCAATCGGAACCATATCGAGAATGGTAACGCGATGTTTTTCAATTGTGTCGAGGATGATCTCCGGGTTGTTCCGGTCGATAAGAACCATGTGCGTGCCGCTCAGCAAACTAATCAACGTCAGTGAAACACCCGCCGAAGAAAATAGCGGTAAGGCCGGCAAAAGCACATCTCGTTCTGAATAAGCCATGAGCTCGGCAGTCACACGCGCATTTTCGATTAACCCACCGTAGGTCTGCAAGACCCCCTTCGAGTGCCCAGTTGTGCCCGAAGTATAGATGCTTACACCAATGTCACTCGGACCTACTTCAACGTCGGGATACCATGAGGCAGAGAAATCTTCGCGCTTCAGTTCTTTGGACAGGTCTGGCACAGACCAAATGGTCTTCAGACACGGAAGGGCGCCAGTCAATCGCGCGTTTTCCACAAGTTCAAGCAGCTTCGCCCCGCGCACAACAGGTTCAACCATCAAAAGCTTTATCTCACTATGTGCTGCAATCTGCAGGATTTCCTTGGAGCCATAGAAAGCGTTAATGAGAACTGGAACTGCGCCAATATGTGCAGCACCAAACATGCACGCCAAAAACATCGGCTGATTGGAGAGCAGCACGCCAACTTGATCGCCCTTGCGTATGCCTGCACCGTATAAGAGTGCACCTACACGTCGAGAAGCGATAGCTAGGTCACCGTATGTCCATGTCTCCGTGTCCATCGTGACCACTGGATGGCTTGCCCAACACGCTTCGTTATGTGCGAGTATTTCACTAAAGTTCTTGAACCTCATGCATTTCTCCACTCACTGGCTCTTTTACTTCTGGCACTGCGTTCGGGGCAATCTGCGTTCCGCTGAAATTAAACTTATACTGGTAGACGGCGATGAGTGTTCGGATTGCTAGAAGGTACCTTTTGCCTTCCGCTCCGACCACGTCATCTACAAGCTCCGAAAAATCCTGCATTGGCCGGCCATCATCCCAAAACGTTCCCTTTTGCGCAGCAATGTCCTCTTCGAGAAGATCCAATGACATCAACGCGCGCTTCTTTGGGTCTTTCATGAACTCCGACACATAACCTTGAATGGTGTTGTGGAACTTCAGCTGCTCACGCATCTGATCGAAGATTCCTGTGCGCTTCGAGATAGCAATAATGCGATACACCGAAGTGAGAACCCCGCGAATCAAAGGATCGTTGTTACCGTTGGCAATGAGCTTAGCGAATGATTCGAGGTAAAGATTCCCTGCAATGATCGACTCGCTGCATTTGAGAACCACATCGGGCGCAGACTTCCCGTCCCATCCTACAGTAATCGTCTGAGCGGCTTTACCGTCGATATGAAGCATAGACAAGCCACGTTGCAATTCGCGTTCACTCAACTCGTAGTGTTCGTATTCTTCGTAGACCATATCTTCGCCGCGTCCGATGGGAACGATGTAGTTAAAGAACACGTCAATATCGCCGCCCTTGGTGTATATCCGCGAGACCTGCTCGTCTTTGTCTCGCTCCACGCGCACGACATAGTCACCTAGTCTTCGGATGATCTCGTCAAAAACAGGTGCCTGCGCTGTGCCAAACATGGAGCCGCGCACACTGACGAGCTCTAGAGTTTGGCCCGGAAAGACTTTTTCGTGGGCGAGGATGACATGGATGATGCGTTCGAGCTTGACGAACCTTTGATGTTCCGTTGTTACGGACAGGCTGAACATCCCGCGCTTTTGCTTAAAGTGGTCGGGATGGGAGACAGCTTTGATTTCCTTCAATACCTCAACGGCAATGGCCTCCGTTTTTGCCCAAAAGCAATTCGAATTGATGTAGTCAAATATGATGCCTGACTTCGTCGCCGTTTCGATTGCCTTCAATATCATCGGCTTTTCGAGAAATGGCTCGCCCCCTGTTAGACCAAGAAATTTGACGCCTTCCTTTGCTGCTTGCCTCACAATTTCTTCAATTTTCTCGATGGTCAGTCTGATCTTTGTGTAGGGTGACGAGTTGGATGCGCAATGGCCGCAAGTTGCGTTGCATTGCTGGGTAATTTCGATGCACATGATGCTCGGGCGCCAAATCTCATCACGGTAACGAACGCGAGCAACCAAGCGTCGACGGATAACATCTGACCAAAGACTGAAGAGCAAGTGGGATTCAAGGGAGATGGTCTTTGCCCATGCGTGATTTTCGATACCAGCATCTGGGACGACGTTGCGCATTTCGGCTTCGAGATAGGACTTTAGAAATGGGAGAATGTCAGGGCGTTCGGCGATGATGCGATCAACCATGTCGTTGGCCTTGATATAGGCTTCTCGTCCTCCCCGGGCGAACTCAATCAGAACTTGGCATAGATTTAAGTTGGATTCGCTTGTGCCGAGAGCGGGCATGATCGCATGGACGCTGCTGAAATTGTTTAGCAGAATCTCTCGTCGAATTTTAGGGTCTTTGAGCAGGTGCAAAAACGGATTATCGCTCGTCAAATCAGCCATGAGTGACTTCCTTTTGATTGTTCTAGGAAGGGGCCACTCATTTTGGCGATTTACCGCCCTGTCTTAGCGAAAACGGGGAAAAAGACGAATCGCATACAAGGGCTAATTTAGGATACCGCTACGCGGTGAAAGGCCGGCGTGTTAAAATATCTCGCATGCAAAATCTGCTTTGGCACAGCTTAAATGAAAAAAAAACTTCTCGATGACATTTGCTAATCACAAATGCAGGATTTAAAGAATGGTGCCACTTACGGGGTATTTCCGATGCAGCTTCGAACGGTAGCCAGAGCGATACCAAGGCAACGTGACAGAATTTGGCTCTGCTCCTCGCTACAAGTACGACTTGGAGCACGGCTACATGTTGAAATGCCTGTGTTGTACGCGGAAACGCATTTGTGCTGGGCTTGACTGTACGCGCCTTCACAGGTCTCCGTCGCCAGTGTGCCCGCTTGCACGCTTGTGCTGCCCGTAGTTCCGCCGCACCCAATAGTCGCAACCAAAATGGTGGCCGCACTGAAAAATGCGAATGCCACTGCCTTTTCTCTCATCTTTTTGCCCCTCCTTTTTTACAATAAAGGAGTTGAAAAAAAAGGCAAATATTCCGACTCTAATTTTCACTCTTCCATTTAATCGAGCATCCCATACATGGATGCTGCACGCGAGGCGGCGGATTTCCAGCCAAAAGCCCGTCGACCGCTGCCTTTAACTCATGCTGCATCACATTCCAAGGCTCTTTCCAATTGTCGTCGAAACGCCCATGGTAAAACAGCTTTCGATCGGGGCCATATAGAAAAAACTCCGGCGTACATACCGCCGCAAACGCGCGCGCTACCGATTGCGTCTCGTCAACAAGATAAGGAAAGCCATACTGCTTCTCTTGCCATCGCTTCAACAGTTCTTCCGGAGCATCCGCAGGATAACTCGTCGCATCGTTGCTACAAATCCCAACCACCTGCAGGCGGCTGGATTCATAACTGTGCGCCAACGCCAGCAAGCGATCTTGGACCGCAACCACGTAAGGGCAGTGATTGCACATGAAGGTCACGAGAAGCGCCTTGCTCCGAGCAAAGGAGGCAAGCTCAAACCGCTCGCCATTCACCGACGGCAAAGAAAATGCCGGGCACTGCGTGCCCAAAGCTGGACCAGCTGACGTGATAGGCATAGACCACTCCTCGCGTGTTACAAAATGTATTTGCTCAAATCCTCATTCCGCAAAATAGGCAAGAGTCGCTTTTGCACCAACTCTGCATTAATCATCACAGATCCACCACGACGATCCGGCGCATGAAAGCTCTCTTCCTCGAGCAAGCGTTCCATCACCGTGTAGAGCCGCCGTGCTCCGATGTTTTCCTGCGTGGAATTCACCTGCGCAGCAACTTTGGCAATTTCGCGTACGCCATCATCGCTAAATTCGATTTTCATCTCTTCGGTGGCCAGCAGCGCACAATATTGTTTTACCAAACTATTCTCAGGCTCCTTGAGAATGCGCACAAAGTCATCTTCGGTGAGCGGCTCGAGCTCCACGCGGATCGGGAATCTACCTTGCAGCTCCGGGATCAAATCCGTTGGCTTCGAAATATGAAAAGCACCGGCAGCAATAAACAACACATGGTCTGTTCTGACCGTGCCATATTTAGTACCAACCGCACTGCCTTCCACGATGGGTAGAATATCGCGCTGCACACCCTCGCGGCTAATGTCTGGACCACGCGCGCCTTCCCGCGCAACGATTTTATCGATTTCATCGACGAAGATAATCCCCGACTGCTCCGCCCGCATAATCGCATCTCGATGCACTTGCTCGAGGTCAATCAGCTTTTGCGCTTCTTCTGCAGCCAAAATTTCCAACGCCTCCGGCACTCGCATCTTTCTCTTTTTCTTACGACCTCCGCCAAGAGCGTTTTGCAAAGCGTCTTGCAAGCCGCTAGCCATGTCTTCCATGCCAGGCTGTCCACCAAACATATGCATGATAGGCATGCCCTGATTCGCCTTTACATCCACCATCACATCACGTTCGTTGAATTTGCCTTCACGAAGCATCTCACGCAACGTTTCACGGCCCTTCTCTTCTCCGTGGAGCTTTTCTTCCTGCGCACCCTGCCCTGCATCGCGTGCATCGAAGGAGAGCCTTGCACCCATGTGTTTGGAAGTCGGCACGAGCAAATCTAAAATCTGCTCTTCGGCCATGGCGTGCGCACGCGCATTCACCATTTCGAGCGCCTCTTCTTTGCACATCTTTACCGATGCTTCGACCAGGTCCCGGACCATAGAATCGACGTCACGACCAACATATCCCACTTCGGTAAACTTGGTCGCTTCCACCTTCACAAAAGGCGCTTCTGCAAGCTTCGCCAGACGTCTAGCGATTTCGGTTTTTCCACACCCGGTCGGGCCCATCAAAATAATATTCTTAGGTGAAATTTCATCCCGAAGCTTCGGGTCTACCTGCTGCCTACGCCATCGGTTGCGTAAAGCGATCGCGACGGCTTTCTTCGCGGCATCCTGCCCGACGATATAGCGATCTAGCTCCGATACGATTTCTCGCGGCGTAAAGCTACGTGTTCCTTTAGCCATTTTGCACTCCAGCGGAAAGCTCTTCATAAACAATTTCGTGGTTGGTATAAACACAGATGTCGGCTGCAATATGCATGGCTTTCTCCGCGATCTGGCGCGCATCCAAATCTGTGTTCTCTAAGAGAGCCCTACCCGCAGCCAGCGCAAAAGGACCGCCCGACCCAATCGCATGCACGTCTGCATCTGGTTCGAGCACGTCTCCGCTGCCGGAAATCACCAAAGTGCGATCTTTGTTCGCCACCAGCAAAAGCGCTTCGAGTCGCCGCAGAATCTTGTCGGAGCGCCAATCTTTGGCCAGCTCAACTGCGGCTCTGATAAACTGACCACCATGCTCCTTAATCTTTTTTTCAAACATATCGAAAAGCATAAACGCATCGGCAGTGCTGCCAGCAAAGCCCGCTAGCACTTTATCGTCGCTGAGTCGCCTAAGTTTGTTAGCATGGGCTTTGACCACCGTTTGGCCCATGGAGACCTGCCCATCACCAGCCATGACCACGCGATTTGCTTTGCGAACCGCCAAAATTGTCGTCCCGTGAAACATGGTAGCAGCTCCCTTTGTGCGGCATTTTTAACAAAATTGGAGCAGACAATCAAGGCAAGTTGTTTGACATGAAATTTTGTCTTGTTGTAATATCTTAATCATGGCAGCAGCAGATAAAAGAAAGCGTTCTCTTTATCTCCCAGATGAGATTTTAAATGAAATGCGACAAGAAGCGATGAGGCAAGATAGAAGTCTATCGTGGATCGTCAAACAAGCATGGCGCATATCGCGAATAGAAATCATGCGTCTACCGTCGGTAGAAGAAGTATTTACATCTCATCAAAAAGAAAATTAAGACCCACATAAATAGACATCCCATCGCTATAGGGCAAACCAAATAGGCGCGCATCAAACACAAAATAACGAAACACTGGATTGCTGCGAAATGTAACGTTGACGTAGCCATATGCGGGAGTTTGCGAATACCGGCGACGATCCAGCGCATTTCGCATATTGTGACGTCTTTCTGAACCAACTATCGCTTGCAGGTGTAGAGTTCCCAAAGAAAACGCGTCTACGTTGACTCCCAAATTGAGCCTAAGCTGCGGACGGTCTGTTATCATCGTACATGGATTCTTGGCAGTTTCAGGTTCAAAGAAGTAGACGCCACAAGACGATTCACCAGAGATAAATTGCCGCCAAAATGCACGGAACCAACTTACATTGAAGTAAATATAGTTCTTGTCCGAAAAATTTACTTTTCCCTCTGTTTCAATGCCTAAGGTATCGTAGCCACCCTCATTAGAAAGCATGGAAATGATTTTACCATCGTCGGTTTTATCAATAATATGTGTCGCTTTTTCAAAATATGTGGAAAGCCCTATCCGGTATCGCGTCGAGCGATAGTAGCCGTCATATGAACCAGCGATCTTGTATAAAGAGACGAGCTCGGGGCCTAAAAATTCATTGCCGACATGCACCGCACGCGCAATGTCAGAAAAGACAATTTGCGTGTTGTCATATTGTTCCTCGAAAGTTGCTAGGCTCAGCGACCTGTCATATTGCAATTTGATATTCCATCCCCGTTCGGGGGTTACGACGATCGTGACTTTACTCATCAAATGGGACCAAAAGTCGAACTCCACATCGGAGAAAGATGACAAACGAGCGCCAGCAACCAGCTGTACATACTTGTCGAGCTGCCAGGTATCCTGGACAAAACCGCTGGCTCTAAATCGACAGGCACCAAATGCGTTTCGTTCGTATCCGTACATGTTGCACACGCGATTTTGATTAAGCGTCAACTCTGCAATGGGGCCCATGTTTTGATGTGCTCTGGTAAGCGTTCGATTGGCTTCAAAACTAAAGGCACCACGCGGAATGCCTTCCATTCCCATCTCGATTCCCATTGCAAGTATGTTGCTTGGCACGAGTTGAACTTGTCCGAGTAGTCTTGCTCCCGCAGCGAACACGGTATATGACTGCTCCGATAACACTCCCTCCGCAAATACCACTGGTGCACTGCGATCGCTGTTCTCGTCGACGAAGCCTCTAGGGGCGACTTCACGCTGTCGATATACATCATGTTGTCCACCATACACGCGAAACTCGACGGCGTACTTTCCGGTATCGGGCATGCTTAGGCCAAGGTCAGCCTTCCATAAGAACGTCGATACGTCGCCACGAGATTCTGCAAGGAGTTGCGCATTGCTGAAGAGGTGCAAATTAAGCGTTTTTGATAGCAGCAAATCGTTGGATGATGCGAGTGCACCGATGTTGTTGTGCCCCAAATCGGCGTAGGCAAGCACAAAACCCTGGAGCCTTTGCCATGTTTTGCCAGCTGCGATGCTTGACAATACTTGTCTGGTGGAACCATAAGCAACTTCAGAATCGAGGCCGAGTTTGCGCCTGGTGGTCAATTCGATCACGCAAAGAAAAGCACCCTCGCCATAGAGAACGCCATCTGCATCGTAGCGCACGATAACTTGCTCGATCATTTCGGCGGGTATGCGCCAGAACACACTGCCGTCGTAAGAATTCTGCAGGCGAACGCCGTCGATGAGCAGCACGAACCGTGCGTCACGCCTCTGTCCGTGCAGGCTGATCGCATTTGTGCTTGCAATATCGCGATTCACTTCGAAACCGGGGAGAGCGGCGAGAATGTCGAGCAAATCGCGTGCGCCGCTTTGTTCGATCCATGTTCTGCCGACTGCTTCGTCGTCATCGGTAGCAAGCAAGGATTCGTCATCGACGGCGGAGAATACGGCGATATCGTCTAAAAAATCAGATTCACTCCACGCATAGGCGGAGCAAAACAAAATTATAAAAACTGAGATTGCTACTGGCGGCTTAAACGGATGTTTACGGGCTTCCAAGTTTTTTCCGTGCTGCGGAATGGGTTGATATCTAAACCACCTCGTCTCGTATACCTCGCCTCCACAGACAGTTTGACTGGCTGGCAACGGGTCAAGATATCGACGAAAACGCGCTCCACACATTGTTCATGAAACTCGCTGTGGTTGCGAAACGACACCAAATACTGCAACAACCCTGGCCTAGAGATTTGCTTACCCACATAAGTAATCTGCATACTCGCCCAATCCGGCTGCCCCGTCACCGGGCAATTGGATTTCAATAAATGCGTGTAAAAACTCTCCTCGACCACACTCCCAGACACCTGCAGGTATGCCGGCTCAACTACGTACTCGGTACAAGCGACATCGAGCTCATCGAGAGAGATTCCAGAATATCGACGAAGTTCCAAGGGCCCCTCATCGATTGGGCTAATGCCCACCTGCACTGGGGCACCCGCTCGAGCAGATAAATCTCTTGTGATCGTCTCCGACACTTCCCCGAAACTCGCGAACTGCGTTTGATGCAACGAACTCAAATAGAGCTTAAATGATTTCGACTCGATCAAATAAGGCGTCTCGCACGAAAAGACAAAGGTCGCCATCGCCACCACAGGCTTACCTTTGGGATTCAGCCACGACAACTCATAGCCATTCCACACATCCGCGCCAAAAAATGGCAAGTCACCGGAGATACCAAGCGCTTGGCGGTTTGCCTTACGTGCAATCGGAAACAGAAGATCCGGAGAATAGCTACTCGGGTAAGCAGACTCTTTACCGAGCGGAGACTTTTGTAGATTTACATCCATCTTAAAATAACTCCCTCAAAATCATCTCCTGGCCACGTGCAGGACCGATGCTAACAATGCCAATCGGCACTTTAAGCTGATCAGCAATCATCTCGATATAGCGTTGCGCTTCGCTGGGCAAGTCCCGAAGCGATTTTGCCGTCGCTGGTAGTTCAGTAAACCCCGGATGTTCTTCATAAACTGGCTTCACCCGCGCCACTTCCTCTTCATCCCAAGGAAAGCTCCGACGTGTCTGCCCATCTATCTCATAACCAACACACACTCTCAACTTTTCAAATCCCGCTAAAATATCCAGCTTGGTAATGGCAAGCTCCGTGGCACCATGAATACGCACAGCGTGGCGAAGTTGTACCAAGTCAAGCCAACCACAGCGACGTGGACGTCCAGTTGTAGCACCAAACTCTCCCCCTTTATGGCGCAACTCATCCCCAGCGGTATCATGTAGCTCCGTCGGAAACGGCCCCTCGCCGACGCGCGTGGTATATGCCTTCGCAACCATCAATACATTGCGAATATGACGCGGCCCAACACCGGATCCAATACATGCCTGTCCAGCGACACAATTGCTCGATGTCACATAAGGATAAGTTCCATGATCCACATCGAGCATGGCACCTTGTGCACCCTCAAAAAGGACGCGACGACCAGATTCTAATGCATCGCTCACAAACTCACCAGTATCAGCAACGTACGGCTTGAGATGCTCTCCGTATCGATATACCGCATCGATCATTCCGGGCAGCTCTTCTTCTCTCACCACACCAGCATGGGCAAATCCGTCAGTTAACCGCGTCGTGATTCGCCGCCTATCCAAAATCTCGAACAAGCGAATGCCTCGACGCGCAACCTTGTCTTCATACGCAGGTCCAATGCCCCGACCCGTGGTACCAATTTTGCGCGTCCCCGATGCCTTCTCGCGCGCGACATCTAAGCGCTTGTGAAAAGGCATGATCACATGCGCGTGAGGTGAAAGCATGAGCTGGCTTGCATCTTTTAAAAAACCGCGCTTCTTCAGCAGCTCGATTTCTTGTAGCAAGACTTCCGGGTCGATCACCACACCATTGCCAATCACACAACGATTCTGCGCGTGCAAAATGCCCGATGGAATCAGATGCAAAACAAATTTTTGGCCGCCGACCACCAGCGTGTGCCCGGCGTTATTACCACCCTGAAAGCGCACCACAACATCGGAATTCGCGCTCAACGCGTCGATAATTTTGCCCTTGCCCTCATCGCCCCATTGTCCACCCACACAAACTAAACTACTCACAAAATTCCCCTACCAGACATGACGCACAAGCGTGTCACGCCCCGAATTAATTGTAATATGACGCGTTAT
>JABDBI010000026.1 GCA_013288705.1 Methanobacteriota archaeon
ACTCTCATAAATATGCTTAGATATTTACATATGAAAGTCAACCAACTAAAAGCATGGCAATGACCGTGTACTACAAAATAAAGGATGGTCTTTTTTTTCTGCTTGCAACCTCTGCTATTGCCGAGAACAACATCGAGCATACGCCATTTCTAACCGCCGTTTACAAAAAGCACTGGGAAAAAGCGTATTTTCTGCTCGAGCACGGCACAACAGATACGTTTTGCGTCAAAGATACCAAGGGCAATTCCCCCTTATTCCATGTTGTGCGCTTAAATGCGCTTGAGATTTTGGAAAAGATGCTCGCCAAGCCAGAAGTACTGGCGTGTCTCAATCAAAAAAATGCTGGGGGAAAAACAACACTCTATTCTGCTGATATAAAGGCCGCCTTACTTCTACTCGAGGCTGGAGCAGACACCAGTGATCTAGAGCCAGTGCAAAAAGCGATATTGCTTACGAGCCGCTTCTTGTCGGGAATATTTTCATCTGTACCTGCTAAGATTAGTGCCGCCATTGGCGTTACGATAGTGCTTTTTGAAAGCGGGTGGCGTGTCGGGTGGCGTATTGGAGACGCTATCGCGCATTTCATTGAGAGACCCAGAAGCTCATATAAGCCAAAACCCAACACCACGCCATCGTATGGAGTCCCATCTTTAGATCATGAGAAAATCAACAGAGATTTCGAGGCCAGGGGTTCTGCAGCTACCGCAGCCACAGCCATCGCTGGCCCTGGCGGCGGAAGCACAACCGTTGTTGTTCCCGCTGCAGCTGCGGCGGCGGCCGCTGCCAGACCAGCAGTCCAGTCCATCGGATCAGCCACCGACATGCTCAATAGAACACGACGAGATATTAGGCGGGGAAGAGCGACGACAGATCAGATCATTGCTCTTATTGATGCATTGAACGCATCGCTCGCCGAGCATGGTCCTCGCGAAGATAGGAGCATACTTGCCCATGCGCGGGGTGCTTTGAACGAACTAAATAGATATTACAATAACGATCGCGAAGATTGGCAGTCTGTTTGCGAGCGTTGCAATGAAGTACTTATTGCGCACGACGCCTTGTGGAATGGTAGCGCACAATGAGTACTTTGCAAATCACATCAACATCACCCTCTTCGACAAAGCGCATTGCTGCCCAACTTGCATCATTGCTTAAGCCTCCCTACGTGCTTTTGCTCGAAGGCGATCTTGGTTCTGGAAAAACAACGTTCGTTTCAGGTTTTGTCGAAGGACTTCAGCAAGCTGACCCTATCCAAGTACAAAGCCCAACCTTTGCGCTAGCAAGAACATACGAGACAATACCCAGAGTACACCATATCGACCTCTACCGGCTTCACAAAGCAAGTAGCCTCGCAGAATTGGGGCTGCTCGATCTCATCGATGATACAAAAGCATTTGTGCTCGTGGAATGGCCAAACAATTGCAACGTTGGATACCCGGCACACGCCATACGCGTGTCTTTCCCAAGCAATATCAGCGCTAAGCGAAAGCTGAAGTTCACAATACCCGATGATTTGAACATCAACCTAAGCGCCCAGTAAATCGCCCGACGCCAAAGAGCCGAACAACGCGCTATTTGGTTTACAGGAGATTTACAGCATGTGGATCGTACGGCTAGCTCTCCGT
This sequence comes from Methanobacteriota archaeon, assembly GCA_013288705.1. Lineage (GTDB taxonomy): Bacteria > Myxococcota > UBA727 > UBA727 > JABDBI01 > JABDBI01. The sequence continues at coordinate 1,626 of JABDBI010000026.1, forward strand.
CGCCCTTTTACAGTTGCAGTCAGCACCATCCTGATTTTTCTCGGTGGCTTTCTGTGCGTAAGAAGCATGCAAGTCGATATTTTTCCCGTCATCGACTTGCCCGTGATTGGCGTGGTTTGGAACTACCCTGGCGTTTCTGCGCTCGATATGGAGCGCCGTGTCACGCTGCTCAGTGAGCGCGGTATCTCTACCACGGTTAATGGCGTATCGCGCATCGAGTCCCAGTCTATCCCCGGCATCAGTCTCTTGCGTGTCTATTTTGAACCTGGCGCCGACGTGGGCTCCGCGCTGGCGCAGATCTCTGCCGTTTCCGCCGCTAGCTTACGCGTCATGCCGCCAGGTATGACGCCGCCTGTGTTGCTACCATTCAATGCGTCCAACGTGCCAGTTACGCAACTCACTATCTCGAGTCAGATCATTCCCGAGGAAAAGCTCTTTGACTATGGATTGAATTTTATCCGCATACGTCTCTTTACTCTCCCTGGCCTATCCGTACCTGCGCCCTATGGCGGAAAGAATCGGCAGATCAATGTCTATACCGACCCGGTGAAGATGCAGGCCAAAGAACTATCACCGATCGATGTCGTCAATGCACTCAATACATCCAATATCATTTTACCAGCTGGCGATGCGAGAATTGGAGACTTTGACTACAACGTTGCGCTCAATGCTAGCCCAGAGCAAGTCGAAGATTTTGCTAAAATTCCACTCAAGGTTGTGGATGACAAAGTTGTAACTATTGGTGATGTAGGACGCGTGGTGGATGGTTTTGCCGACCAAACCAACATCGTGCGCGTAAATGGCAAAAGAGCGACTTATCTCAATATTCTCAAGAAATCAGATGCGTCCACCATCTCCATCGTCGACAGCATCAAGGACATCCTCCCTCTCATCAAACAGACTTCGCCAGAGGGAATGAACATCAAGCTAGACTTTGACCAATCTGTGTTCGTCCGATCGGCCATCTACAGCGTTCTTCGAGAAGGCCTTATCGCTTCTATTCTCGTTTCCCTCATGCTGTTTTTATTCCTCGGCAGCTGGCGAAATATGATTGTGGTCTGCACATCAATTCCATGTGCTATTTTTGTTGGCATCATTGGCCTCAAGTTTACTGGCAACTCTATCAATATCATGACGCTCGGCGGGCTTTCCCTCGCCATTGGTATGTTGGTGGACGATGCGACGGTAGAAGTGGAAAACATTCACCGCAATCGCATGCTGGGCTTACCGTTGACAAAAGCTATTTTGACGGGAGCGTCGCAAATCGCGTTGCCCGCTATCATGGCCACGCTTGCCATCTGCATCGTGTTCTTCCCAGTTGTGCTCATTACCGGGCCAGCCAAGTTTCTCTTTACACCGATGGCCTTGTCGGTGGTGATATCTATGCTCGCGTCTTATGTATTGTCGCGAACACTGGTTCCGCTCCTGGCGAGGTTGCTACTCGAGCACGAAAATCACCATGCTCCCACCAAACTATTTGAACGCTTCTCGAAGGGCTTCGATAGGCTGCAAAACGCCTACGGCAACATGCTCGCAAAAATTATGGGTCACCGGCGCTTTGCCTTGTCGGTAGTTGGTGCGCTGCTCATGATCACGCTGCCCCTCCCCTTTATTGTTGGGACGGATTTCTTTCCGACCAGCGATACCGGCCTCATGAAATTTCACTTCCGCGCGCCAACCGGAATCCGCATTGAATCCACGGAGCTCCTGATCGAACAGGTGGAGAAACGGATCGCCCACATCATTCCCAAAGATGAGCTCGATACCGTTAACGTAATGATTGGTGTTCCAACATCCTACAATTTGGCCTTTATCCCTACAGACAACGCCAATGGCATGGATGCTGAAGTCACTGTTTCGCTCAAGAAGGACCATGCGCCAACCGCCAAATATGTGACTCAGATCCGAGCAGACTTAGCAAAGAACTTTCCAGGATCTTCCGTCTATTTTCTCTCGCCAGATATCGTCAGTCAGATTTTGAACTTTGGTCTAACTTCCCCGATTGATGTACAAATTGAATATACGGACCTCGATAAATCGCTGGCCTACGCCCAAAAACTCGTGTCTCGCATGCAGGCCATTCCAGGCGCTGCCGATGTCACCATCAAGCAGGTGCTCGACTATCCGACGCTCAAATTAGACGTCGATCGCATCCGTGCAGCGCGCATGGGCATCAGCCAACGTGATGTGGCTAACAGCATGCTTATCTCGTTGTCGTCGAGTTTCATGGTGGGACCTTCCTACTATTTGAACCCGAGCAACAATGTCAACTATACTGTGGTTGTAAAAACGCCCCTAGAAAAAATTACCTCTGTTGCTGATTTGGTGGGGACACCTGTCGTCACCGAAGGTGCTTATCCTGTTTCTGATAGTCTGTCGCCACCCGCCGATCTACCGATGCCGCCAGGGGAACGGCTCAGTAACTTGGCGGACGTCAAAACCACCACCGCCTATAGCTTTTTGAGTCACAACAATGTTCAGCGCGTGTTGGATGTCACGATGAACGTCGATGGCAGAGATCTGGGATCGGTCTCTTCGGCGCTACACAAAGAAATTGCAAAGCTAGGTGAGCTTCCTGTGGGCATGAAAATCACGGTGCGTGGCCAAGGGGAAGTGATGAATAGCTCTTTTAAGAGCCTTGGTCTTGGCCTCATCATTGCTATTTTATTGGTTTACCTCCTCATGGTCATTTTCTTCCAGTCTTGGCTCGATCCTTTCATCGTCATGGTCGCGGCACCGGGTGCACTCACCGGTATCATGTGGATGTTGCTCTGCACGGGCACAACCATCAACGTGGTGTCATTTATGGGCTCGATCATGGCCATTGGCATCGCTGCATCGAATTCCATTTTGCTCGTGAGCTTTGCCAACGATTTGCGCATTCACGAAAATCTCGGTCCTATTGACGCTGCGTTAACAGCCGGAAAGACGCGTCTACGACCCATTCTTATGACGGCGCTGGCGATGATTCTGGGTATGCTGCCCGCGGCACTTGGGCTCGGCGAAGGCGGAGAGCAAAATGCGCCGCTTGGTAGAGCTGTGATTGGCGGGCTCATCGTTGCGACATTTGTGACGCTCTTCGTAGTGCCAGTGATTTACTCGCTGCTGCGCGTTGGCCCACCGACAAAACACCTTCTTGACGAGAAACTGCGTACTGAAGAAGCAGGGCTACACCTATGACAAAGTTCATCGACGCCTATCGGCAGGCACCACCCGAAATGAAGCGCAGTGCTATTTATCTCGTGGGAGGAGCCACGATTCTTCTCCTCATCATAATTGGTGGCAAATGGTATTCTTTCCACAACGAAGAAGAGGCGCGTGCACGGGAGATAGCCGCGGGTCCGCGTGCCCGCGTCGCGCACGCACAACGTGCTCCCGGTGAACGCACGCTGGAACTGGTTGGCGAGGCGAGGCCCTACACCAGCATCACCGTCTATGGCAAAGTCAGTGGCTATATCAAACAGATCTTGGTTGATAAGGGCGACGTGGTAAAGAAGGGGCAACTCCTCGCCATCCTTGAGTCACCGGAGCTCGATCAAGATACGCAATCTGCCAAAGCAGATGCGGTCAATAAGCGTGCCATCGCCGATCGTATGATCAAGCTCCGCGCGCGCAATCTGGTGTCGCAACAAGAAGAAGAGCAGGCAGTTTCCGATGCTGATGTGGCATCCGCGCATTACAAATCCCTGGCGGCACAAAAAGACTATGAGTTGATGCGCGCACCTTTTGATGGCGTGATCACTGCCCGCTACGCCGATCCCGGTGCGCTTGTGCAAGATGCACAGAGTTCTCAGGCCAGCGCCTTGCCCTTGGTCACGCTTTCACAGGTCGATCAACTGCGCATCTATGCCTACATTGACCAACGGGACGCGGCGTTTGCCGAAGTCGGAGATGCTGCAGAAATTGCTGTGACCGAAAGACCAAACTTTGCACTCCAAGGCAAAGTGACGCGTTTAGCAGGACAACTCGATGCCAAAACACGCATGATGTTGGCCGAAGTTGACGTCGCAAACAAAGATGGAGCTGTTGTCCCAGGCAGTTTTGTAGAAGTCAAAATCAAGATCAAGGTGACACCGGCGATCCAAGTGCCTGTGGGGGCTTTGATGGTCAGAGAGGGCAAAACCATGGTTGCTATTTTGAGCAGCGATAACCATGTGCACTTTAGCGAAGTTCAGATTGCAGACAATGATGGAACAAATCTCAGACTTCACTCCGGCGTCAAGGAAGGGGAGATAGTGGCTCTTTACCTCAGCTCGAGCATCGCTAATGGCAGCCTCGTCCGGCCTGTAACGTGATGAAAAAATTCTCTTTCTTCTTTGTGCTCGGTCTTTGTATAGCGTCCTTGGCTGAGCCAGTCACGCTGACGTTGGAAGGCAGCGTTGTCATGGCCATCAAAGGGGCAAGCAATGTATTAAAAGCCAAACAGGCAAGCGACCTAAGTGCCACGACGCTTTTGCAAAGCTACTTGCAATTCACACCAAATTTAACGGCACGGGGGGACTACACTTTTTACAAGGGTACATCCTATTTAACGCAAGCAATGCCTGCGACAATCAACAGTTTCAATTATGGCCCTGACTACACGCTCACCGCGACTCTCAATCTTTTTAACGGGCTTTCTGATTTCGCGTCTATGAAATCGGCGTTGGAAAGACGCTACGCCGCCAATTTCACGCTCACGCGGGTGAAACAACAAATTGCGCTCGATATCGCGCAATCTTTTTTGCAAGTCGTCTTGGACGGCCAAATCATCGACATTGCGCGAAGCAATCTCAAGACCTCAGAGGAGCGACAACGGCTCCTCGAGGAGCAAGTGAAGGTGGGAGTGAGCAACGAAGCGGATCTATTTCGGCAGAGGGCACAAACGAGCGCGGACATGTCCTATTTGATTAGCACTGAGAACAAGCGACGTACCGATTTGATTGTTCTTCTGGAAAAGCTTCGCTTGGACCCGAATCAGCAATATGAGCTCATTAACCCGTCGCTTGAGCAACCTATCAAGTCGATCAAAAGTGCTCCGGAGCGCTATGGCGAGATGGACAAAACGATCGATGCTGCCCTTCATGAACGTACCGATTTAGCCGCTTCGAAACGTCTTCTTCAGTCGGCAAAATGGTCGGTCACCAACGCCTACTCTGGCTTCTATCCGCGTCTCGATTTTGCGGCCAATTTATATGGAAACGCCCGATATTATGACTATCTGAACGTCAATGGTGTGCCGCAAGCACTCGGGCCACAGCCATCTCTGGGTGCCCAGCTTGGAAAAAATATTTCGACCACCTTTGGGTTTTCGCTCAACTGGAATCTCTGGGACAATTTCGTTACGCCGCTGAATATCCAGAAAGCCAAAGTGCTTCGTTTTGACGCGAAAGTAGATTATGAAGACAACCAGCGTCTTGTGATTGGCGATGTGAAGCAAGCTTACGGGGACTATGAAGCTGCCATTCAACAATTGGTGGCTGCCAAAAAAGGTCTGGATGCAGCTAACAAGGCCTTTGAACTCATGCAGGGTAGGTATGAAGTGGGAGCGGCAAGTTTTCTGGACCTCTTGACTTCTCAATCCGCGCAAACGCAGGCGGAAGCAACCAATGCACAGTCAATCATAAGCTTTGCGTTACAGGAACGCATGATGGATTTTGTGTTAGGCACAACCAAGGTTGACTAACTAAGCGGTTTGGATAGGAATGGTTGCGGGGGGAGGATTTGAACCTCCGACCTCCGGGTTATGAGCCCGACGAGCTACCGGGCTGCTCTACCCCGCGTCACCAGGCAAGACTCATAGCAAGTTTCGATTTTATGTCAACACCTGTTGCCATCATTTTTCAGGCGCGCCACAAGACCGCATCCCGTAGATGTGCTGGAGGCTGCTGATGAATCGGATGATCGTGATCGCTGGACTGTTCTTTTTTCTGATCTCTCAGCAGGCGTTTTCTTTTATTGTCGACGATATCGAATGGAATCGGATCTCTGTAGATAGCCACACTTACGTGCCAGAAAATGCACCTGAACGCATGGAGTTGCGGGTGAGCACACCCTCGCCCGGCGCAGATCTTCCCCGTTTCACTCGAGAAGACGTCCCGTCCGATGGCCCGCTGCCCAAAGAGATTATTCTCACTGCCAATCTAGATAGAGTCAGCTTCCGATTTGTGATTCGCCCCACGTGTAATGGTTGTCTCGAGATTGCTGATACTTGGGAGCGGCGACTGCAAAACGTGCATATTGGCGAGTATTCTGTTTATGTGCGCGACGGACAGGTAGAAGAAGAAATCGAAATCCCTTTGCCGACGCCTGCGACAAAGATGGAAGCGCCGTCTTGGTGGTCATCATCCACCGGTGTTCTGACAATGGTCGCTATTGGAGTTGCCACGACGCTAGTTGCTGCCGTCAAGTTTCGGATCTCTCCAAGGACACTTTTGTTTGCTACGTTGGCGTGCTTGATGAGTAAGCAGGGCAGAACTGGCGCCAAGGTCTTGATCGCTACAGCCCTCCCTGGCGCGACCGGCCCATGCGGCAAACCATTAAGCAGTTGCTGCTGCGACAATGAACAATAGCCAAATCACTCATAAGGATAATTAAAATGAAACGTTACGCTATTTTTGCATTATTATGTTCCTTCCCATTATCTTCAATTGCTGATGAAGCGGGAGTGCCTGTTACCAACACAACACAACCAGTCGTTGTGCATTACGATCCGAAAGACCTCCCGCATGAAGTTGTAGAGCGCATATACCCGCTCGTCCCTCTCTACGCAGCGCAGGTCCTATTTCCCAAAAACGACAAACTACTCGATACGCCGAGGCACAAACTAGCCGGTTACTTGGTCATGGCATCCACCTTTTCCGGCGCCACAGAAGTTGCTCGCGCAGTCAAGGACTTCGCTTCGCCCACACTATCTGCATTACCCGACGGCGTCGGAGCAGCTCTCTTCTTTGTGCCCGCAGCCGTCAACAGAGCATTCAGCCCCGATCTCGACGACCTACAATCCAAGCACAACACCTACACCATCTTCCTTCTCGCCTCGGCGACAAACTCTGCAGGATTAGCCGGTCAGGCTCTTCTCGCCGGCCAGCTTGACGGTCGTGTGGAGCCCGGCACGGGCAAATGGCTCATACCGCTTGGCACGGCGGCAACCGGCGGAGCGTTATTAGCTTCGCAAAACTATCTACGTAGCCCAGCTGCAAGATCATTGGCTTTTGCCACGTCACAATCGGCAATGATTACCTCGATTTATTTGGAGCGTATGTCGATGGTCGATATGTTCCAGTGGTTGGGTGCGACTCCCGAGCAAGCGGCGCTTGCCACCACTTCATCCTTCGCTGCAATAGGCAGTTGGATCATGATGAGCGGCATGACTGGATCCTATGCACCACTTGGCGGACTCATCGCGATGGAAGCAGCAGGAGTGACGGGAAGTATCTATGGCACGGAAGCGCTGCAGAAGAAGGCGTTGCCTGCGTGGTTGAGCCCAACGCAGTCAAATATTGTTGCATGCCTTGCAAATATCGCCGTTGGCGGAGTGAGTTACTATTTTGCAACAAGGGTTGCAGGCAACACGCTTAAGTCTGCTCTGCAATTTGCCGCTGCAGCACCATTGATCAACGCTGCGTTTATGGTGCCGGGGATTTTCAAAGACATTGGCACTTACCTGGTTGAAAAGCTATTCAGCAGAGCCTAAAAACTCCTGCACATCTTTCTCCGTCATGCCCAGCAGATACAAGATACGCTCGAGGCCACCCGAGCTCACCGTTGTGTCTGCTGCGCGCCTAAGCTGCGGCTTTCCATAAAATGCGATGCCAAGACCCGCTTTCGCGAGCATCAATGCATCGTTCGCGCCGTCACCGATGGCCACAGTTTGCTCGAGAGGAATACCTTCTTGCTCTGCAACTTCACAAAGCAAATCAGCCTTCTTCTGCGCATCGATGATTGGACCTTGTACCCGACCGGTAAGAGCTCCCGCTTTGATTTCAAGTTTATTCGAGTAAGCAAAATCGAGGTCGAGCTTTTCTTTAAAAATGCCAGCGGCAAAATCAAACCCACCCGAAATAATACCCACGCGATATCCCAAACCCTTTAGGACTTGAATCAACTCCGTGGCACCACTGTTGAGTGGCAGTCGCTTCGCCATTTCCATAAGTCGATCGACAGAAAGACCTTTTAAGAGCTGCACACGACGTCGCAAGCTTTCTTGAAAATCCATCTCCCCCTGCATCGCCTGATGCGTGATCGCGCTGACTTCGGCATGCACACCATGCATACGCGCAAGCTCGTCGATAACCTCTACTTGGATGAGTGTGGAATCCATGTCTAATGCGACCAAACGTTTGCTGCGACGCGTGAGGGATTCTTTCTGCAACGCGATATCTACGCCACACTCAGCCATCTCGAGCATGAGTTGCTCTTTGAGTTTGCCCGCAGCGCCTTCCTGATCGGGTAGAGTCAGTGCAATCTCCAGCGACGAGAGCGCGTTGTGGCTGAGCCTGCGCATGGAATCGATATTGGTGCGGTGTGAGGCCAATACACTCGCGAGCTTATGCATAGCGCGTGCATCAATCGGGTCTCCCATGACTGTCACGGCATAGCGGCTTACTAAACTTGGTGGCGTCGATGTGGGCTCCGTGGCAAGCACACGGTAGCTTAGGTCTTGGCCATGTTTGCGCGCGGTAAAGAGCAGGTCTTTGAGAACTTGCTCGCCCTGGGCTGCATTTTGATCGAGCTCAACGAGAAAACATAGGGTGAGCTGCCCGCGCACGACGACCTGCTCGATATCGAGGAGTGGCGCTGAGCTTTGTGCCAAAATGGCCATGAGGGAGGCGGTGATGCCTGGTTGATCGGGACCGGTGACGGTCATCATGACTTGGGACATTAGGGGCCTCTTCAGCAATCGCTTGCCTATATTTTACGAATAACCGCCACAAAAAATCCATCGCATCCCTCGATAGATGGCAGCAACTGCATTTGGCTCACCACCCGCATCCCCATCTTGCCAACATCCGCAACAACATCCTGATTCTCCGCGCGCAGCACCGAGCACGTTGCATACACCAAGGTACCGCTTGGCTTAAGAAGCTTCTCAGCCGCCGCAAGCAGTTCTTTTTGCCGCTCGGCATATTGCGGAATGTCCTCAGGCTTTAGCCGACTCAACAAATCTGGCGCCCGTCGCAGCGTTCCTGTTCCGGAGCAAGGAGCGTCGAGCAAAATCCAATCGAATGTTCCCGAGGGAAAAGGCGGATGCAATCCATCCGCGACAATATGTCTAGCTTCTTTCAATCCATCTCGCTTGAGAGATTGGGCGATGCGCTTCGCGTCAATGTCCATCGCATCGATTTGTGCGCCGGTTTGGAGCAGGTAGCGAGTTTTACCACCACCGCCCGCGCAGTAGTCGAGTACTCGCTCGCCGGGCTTTGCTTGAACCGTCGCTGCAGCGATTTGGCTGGCCTCGTCCATCAGCCAAACGGCGTCTTGCAGAGGCTTGGGAAGCTTCGATAAAGCGACGTGGTGAGATTTTAGACGAATGGCGTTTGGGGCGAGTGGCGATGGCTCAGCATCGATGCCGACGTTGGTGAGCGTGGCGAGGACTTCTGCTTGCGTGGTCAGGCGTCTGTCGATGGCGAGGATGGGGAAGGCGCGTTGGTTTAGGGCTTGGGCGAGAGCGTCAGCTTGGTTGCCGTAGTCGCGATGTAGGGCGTCGGTGAACCATGGGGGAAATCCACCCCCGCCCTCCTTTTGCAAAGGAGGGAGTTCCAGTGCTAACTGGAGGGCGTGCTGGTCTTGATCGCGGCGGGAGGGGGCGATGCCACCGCGGGTGCTTTGTTGCTCGGCGATTTGTGTATCGATGGTGTGTTGGTTTCTGGCGTACGCGAAGACCGTGTCGCCAATTTGCTTGCGCTCGCGCGGGCCAAAGCGGCGCGTGCGGCAGATCGCGTTGACCACGCTGGCAAGGGGCTCGCCGGTTGCGCGCTGGCGAGCCAAGATATCAAGCGCAGCGTGAAACCAACCAGGTAATGACTCGTTGCTCATGATCCAAACTGAGGCTTTCTATCGAAATGATGCTCGGTTTCAATAAAGCGAATCGTACCCGAGCGGCTTCGCATCACCAGCGAATGCGTGCGCGCGCCGCCTCTAAAGTAGCGCACACCTTTTAGCAAATCGCCCGATGTCACGCCAGTGGCGGCAAACATCACATCGCCACGCGCCATTTCGTCCATATGCCATATTTTCTCGATGTCCTCGATGCCCATCGCCTTGCAGCGCGCAATATCTTCTGGCGTTCTCGCGATCAGGCGCGCCTGCATGTCACCACCAACACACTTGAGGGCTGCAGCCGCAAGCACACCCTCGGGGGCGCCACCGATGCCAAACAAAACGTCGATGCCTGAAGAGTCGATGCAAGTCGAAATCGCCGCGCTCACATCACCATCGGAGATGAGATGCACTCTTGCGCCAGCCTTGCGCACTTCAGCTATCAAATCGAGATGGCGATCACGTTCCAAAATCACTGCAGTCAAATCTTCGACATAGACACCTTTGGCTGCCGCGATTGCCTTTAAGTTATCCGTCGGGGATTTATCGAGGTCAATGACGCCCTTGGACGCTGAGCCAACAGCAATCTTTGACATGTACAAGTCGGGCGCATGCAAAAGCTTGCCTTTCTCGGCCAAGGCAATCACCGACAGCGCATTTGGCCTGCCGTAAGCGCATAGATTCGTGCCTTCGAGGGGATCGACCGCAATGTCGACCTCGGGATCTTTTGCATCGCCGGATCCAACCTTTTCGCCAATATAAAGCATAGGCGCTTCATCACGTTCGCCCTCGCCAATCACGACGGTGCCACGAATCGCAACGCTTTCAAAAGCACTTCGCATCGCCGTCACAGCGGCCTGATCAGCCGCATCTTTTTCACCACGGCCCATCAAGCGAGCAGCCGATAATGCCGCGGCTTCTGTGACACGAATGACTTCTAATGCCAGATTGCGATCCATCTCTACTCCCTCTTAAAATAGGTAGCCCAAACTGGGCGCAGTGTATCGCAACGAATGCGGATGCCAATCCACCTAAGCGCCCACTTGTGAAAATAGGAACGGATAGGTGACGGCCACAACTCCACCGCCCCTTGGCTTAGGAAACGCCATGCGAGAGATGATCCGCTGCACACAAGCAGCAACCTGCGCATTGTGCATGGTATTTTGCACAACGTCTGAGGTTGCCACTGTGCCATCCGGCGAGATGGTAAAACGGGTTAACAGCTTGCCTTCAAGATCGGGACTCTTCTGGATTTCACGTTCATAGCAATATTTCATCTGCCCCATGGTGCGATCGATAACACGCTGAATTTCCTCTCGAGACAAACCTCCTGCGAAAACAGCTTCATTGCCGCCACTGACTCCATCGATGCTTAAGGTTTTCCCTTGGCCACCGAACCCGAGCAGTGCAGGATTTCCTCCGCCTGCCTGCGCATGCAGGAGACCGACATGGCTGCTGAGTCCCCCAGGCATGGGGTGATTCAAACCCAGATGATGAAGCATTTGTAGTGCCACTTGCTTACCTGTCCTTGGCTGAAGAGGCGCCTTTTCCGCATGCGTTTTTTTGATTGGCTCATGATGTGGCAAAACGATTTCGTGAATTTGTGCAGTCTGCTGCTCATTGACATTAGACTTCGCCAACTTCGGCGTCAGATAGATGCCGATGAAAAGCAAGAGCTGCAACAACGCCACCAGCGTCAGAATTTTGAGATAAGCAAAATCTACGAAGTCACGCACTCTCACTGGCGCCCGCGGACAACTCTCAACAATACGAACTGCTTTTTTAATTTCCCCCTTAGAAAAAGGGGGTAGGGGGATTTTGCTCTGAATCGCCTCCACGCTCGAGAAATGCTCCACATCGAGCAATACCCCACGCCATGTGGTAGCTACTTCAACTCGATGCATGCTGCACCTCCCACAGAGATAGAAAAAGCTCCTGCCTAAAATCACGTTTCAATTCCACCAAGGGGGGAAAATGGGGCCGTTTCTTGCTTTGAATCAACTCGCCAGTTGGTTTCATAAGCTCTCCAGAAACCCGCATGTCCGAGAAATCGATGACGGTCTTCTTTTGGTAAACGATGGCGGGATTGCCATGTTGCTCTTCGGCTGCAGATAACGTGCTTGCAACAAACAACGCACAACAAGCTACAATAACCCTGAGCGAATAAGGATCCCTCTCCCGCCTGCGGGAGAGGGAGATTTTTCCTCGGGAAAAACGCCATTGGCGTTTAGGTTGATAGCCCAGGGTCACGCCGCGCTGCAGGCGCGGTGAAACCCTGGGAAATAACATCGCAACGCCGGGATTTCCCTCTCCCGCACGCCGGAGAGGGATCATTACCGCTAACCGCATTGATTACCCGTCCTTTGCACTGCCTTGAACATACTTATCAAGCTCGCCAGCAATCTGGCCCGTGTAACGCGTCTGTATATGCATCTCCTTGGCTTTTACCAGCGCCTTCTGCAGCGCCGTAATCGCATCCTCTTGCACCGGCAATACGATTGTTTCAATCTCGCTGCGAAACGTCAGAAGCCCTTCGCTATCAAGTCCAGGCGGATCCGCAACCTTGCGCAAAGATTCCACGAAGTTGAGCTGCACCAATGCTGCACGATACAACGCCGCAATTCCCCACTCCCCATCGTCATCATCGAGAACGCGCAAATAACGCTTCTCAAGCTCCACCATACGCTTTTGCTTCATAGCGATGGCCTTTCTCAACTTGCTCGCGCTGCCGCTAATCGCCATGGCTTGGTAAGCTTGCCATTCCGACTCCAGCGACAAGAATGCACAGTGCCCACCCACCTTAATTTTCTCGCACATCCCCGCCGCCATCTCTCGACGCTCCAGATGATCATAGGCGCGCGCAAGATCGCGCATCACCAATCGCCCACGCTCGCGATCGGCATCCACCCGCAAAAACGCTTCGCCCGCACGGACCACTCCATTGTCTTCTTGTGCACTGGCATAACAAAGCGTAGCGTTATAAAGCGCCTTCGGCGAATCTCCAAGTTGTTCAAATAATTTGCCCGCCTCTAGAAAAGCCTCTTTGCTTTGCGCATTCTGGTGAAGCGCCATGGCTTCTTGAAATAGCCGCTCTTCATCCACACTTTTCACCATCGCGGCCAGTTTGGCATCCCGCAGCAATGTCGGCGTAGATTTGAACTGCGCCGTCAAATCACCCATCGACTTCCAGTCTTTGTGATCGCTGGCATATTTCAGCATCAGCGCCGCTGCCATCGGAGCAAATGCTTGCTCAGGCCACCGCTTCACAATGACAGCAAACTGTGCCATCGCTTGCTTCGCATATTTCTCCGGTGATTGTCCGAACAATTTCCACAGCGCCTCTGCCAACAACACTTGTGTTTGCATTGGCAACTCTTGTGCGGTCAGCGCTCGCATTTGCTCGATGGTCGCCACTTGAAGCTCACGCTTCTCGTGCTTTTGAAAAGTCTCGGCGAGTTTTCCCAGTAATATCTGCACGGTTTCAGCGTCTGCTATGCGCGCAAAATAATCTCGTGCTTCAGATACCTGGCCAAGAACCGCGTAGATATTCACCATATCGACCAGTGCTTCGCGTTTCATCGGAGCGACTTCCTGAAACTTGCGCAGAGCTTCGTCGTAATTACCATCGTTGAAATCACACCAAGCGAGTTTATAAAGCGCATAGATATAAGTGGCCTCATGGCCCTGCTCTTTTGCGCGCTCTAGCGCCCGCTCAAAATATTGCTGCGCAAGTTGCAGATGATTGGCTTCGAAGTGAATATCCCCGAGCAGCATCGCCGCATCGGCATAGAGCAAGCTACTCGGTGTTTCTTCAAGCAACCTATTGAGATGGCGCGCAGCATCGCTCTTACGCACCAGTTCTATATCGAGCTGCGCGAGACTATAAAGCACCTCGTCGACCTTGTTGTATTTGGGATAATGGTCGACGATATCTTCCAGCGTATGCAACGCTTCCATTTTGAGCGTTTCAGACTCTGCAAATGCCCGCTCATAGCGAAGACGCGCTTGCTCCAATTTGACATCGGCCAATCTAAAGGCAAGCTCGGGCTTTTTTGCCTCATCAACTTTGGGCGTTGTGTTTTGAATGAGGCGAACTACCTCGTCGAGTCTTTGCTCTGTCGATGCGGTGTTATCAGCATGATCACCACACGCTGACCGAATCGCCACATGTGCGTAGCCAAGCTCGTCGGCAAATATCTCTTTTCGATCCGACCACCAAAAATCTCGGCTGTCCTCAAACTTCACAGGTGGCACATTTTGTCGTTCGACACCAAGGTTTTGCCGCATCCCGATATCGATACGCAGCAAATCAGCATTGAGCGTATTCAACCCTTCTAACGCTGTAGTTGCACGGTCCCACTGGCAATTACGAAAATAAGCGACAGCACGATTAATACCCACTTCCGGCGAGAAACCCTTTGCGAAATAGGGATGCTTAAACGCTTCTAGGACTCCAAGCGCATCGCCATCTTGTTGCATCGCCAAGTAGACATCGCTGCGCTCTAGCAAAGATGCTTCCCACAGCGGTGTGAAGCGCGTCACAGATTCATAGGCGGCAAGAGCTTTGTCGTAGGCATGATTCTCGTAATGAACCCGCGCAATCGCCATATTGGCAAGATCTTTCAACGCTGGGTCCTCACGTGCGCGTTCGAAACGCATCAGCGCTTCTGCGGGATCAGAAAGCAGCGTGAGGCCAAGCACATATTGCGCTTTTGCGTACTGACCGCTCTCAAAGAACGACGACGATAAAGCGCGCAGCTTCTCCTCTGGCGGGACACTCTCTGCCATGCAAATCTGGGCTATCAACATCGCCCATATGCCAAACGTTTTCAAAACAACACACCTACTCCAAGTTGCGCGATGACCGTCTGTACAATTCCAGATGACGCTGGCCCTAAGCCGCCGGGCGTTTCGCTTTTCTTCACAGCAAGCATCTGTATAAGATCAGACACCTCAAATGTGAGACTCAAATGATTGGCCACATACCAGCGTGCACCGCCGCCCACGCTTGCCACGAAGCCATAGGGCTGATCGAGCGAGAGACGTGCGTCGCCCTTAAACGAGGGGTCTGCGATTTCCAAACCTGCCATTCCTGCCCCGAGGCGCAAATAGAACTGTGCTCTGCCTAAGAAGACGTCGTGAAAAACGAGTTTACCGTCGAGTGGGCTCCATTGGATGCCAAGCATGGCGAGCCAAGATAGTCGGTAGTAATCTACCAGATTCCATTTAAGGCCCCCATTTGCTGGGGTAGCCAGCTGCTCGGAAGCCACGGAATTGTTGCGCAGAAAAAAGTAGCCACCTGTTAACTCGAGTGCCAGACATTCTAGAACATGAAAGGTAAGCGACAGGTTGCCACCCATTTCGTTGATAGTGAGATTGTTGAGGTTTTTTAAGAAACGTGCGCCCAGCTCAAATCGGTTACGCAAATTGATCGTTTTGGGTTGCACAATGTAGACAGTCTCGACATCGCTACTGCCTGTGACTGCGAGCAAAGGGCTGGCAGAAAGGAGCGCCAGAATCAGAACTACTAGCCCACCAAAAGGAAAACAAATTCCCCCTTTGGAAAAGGGGGCGGGGGGATTTTCTCGATGCGCCACCTGGAGGAAAATCCCCCTACCCCCTTTTCCAAAGGGGGAAAAAATACGTGCCCTCTTCACAGGAAAAACCCCACACCAAACTGCAACCAGTTTGTGCCTATGATTCCGCTCTCACCTGGATTTTGCCTAAAATCATCTCGCCACTCAAGTCGCAGCGCGGCGAAGTCAGCGAGGAAAATGCGCACCCCAGCGCCAACATTCAACGCGCCCTGCACAGAGTAAGCATATTGATTCTGCAACACCTGCATTTTTCGAATGCCGTCAACGCCGCCACCGACAAGCACATAGAGCTGCACATGGGTCTCGCAAAGCGAAAGCAGCGATAGCTTTCCGTAAAGCGGCGCCCACTGCAAATTAGCTCCCGCGAAGTAAGAAGTCTGCCACATACGTGAAAGCTGCGGTTCGGCGTTCACAAGCGCATGCCGCACCTGTGCGAGAATATCGGTCTCTCCGCTGACAGGCACATATCCGCCATAGACTTCCACGGCGAACCAATCGAAGATATGGTAACCCGCGGTCCCATGCAGCGCGTAGGGCTGCGCCACAAATGGTTCAGCGACGGAAAAATCAAGCGGAAAGAGCGCCAGTTCAAACCGGCCGCGAGTGGGAAAGCGCTTGCCGACTATTGCGTCTACGCTTGCCCATGATGACATCGAAAAAAGCACCATTGCGATAAAAATTCGCATCACTCGCCTAGGTGCCATCTACAAACGCCAGGTCATGCCAAGCAGTACATCCAAAGACAAATCAAAACTCGCCGTGCCAGAAATCAAAACAAGCGTCGGCTGGCAACCAAATTCCAAGCCTATGGCCATGTCTCGCGTCACAAAATAGTCCAGCCCAATCGCCGGCCTCAAGCCCATATTAAAATGCGTCGATGGGCCAGCCATTGTTGGTAAGAGCCATCCGAAAGTCACCGTTGCTGCACCATAGGGAATGAGGGGAATATCATTCCCATCAAATCGATACTTCGCTCCCACACCAAAACCAACTTCGATGAAACCCGACGCAAAAAATGGGTGAAATTCAAGTATCGCAGACGTGGACTTATCAACCATATATTCAAGGTCAGCACCGATCAAAAATCCCCCGCCTGGCGAAGCCTGCGGCGTATTTCGCTCAGCTGTCACAACATTAATGCGTCCACCCATCGTGGGCTTCACCAACCATTCGGTAGCCTGCAGCTGATAAGCAAACGACGGCAGCGAAAGTCCGCAAAGAGCGACGAAAATTGCAATTCTGCTTTTCATTGTCATCATCGATGCCTCATCAAAATACACGCTTCCCTAAATATCGCGCAGAGCTGCCCAACATCTCTTCAATACGCAAGAGCTGGTTGTATTTGGCTAATCGATCAGACCTCGATAGCGAGCCCGTCTTAATTTGCCCAGCGCTCGTCGCCACTGCCAGATCGGCAATAGTCGTGTCTTCCGTTTCACCCGAACGGTGCGAAATCACAGCATGATAGCCAGCAGCTTGCGTCACCTCGATCGCGAGCCTCGTCTCGGTGAGTGTGCCGATCTGATTGAGCTTGATCAGCACAGCATTGGCCACGTTCTTATCAATGCCTTGCTCTATAAACTTAGGGTTTGTCACGAACAAATCATCGCCCACCAATTGGATCCGTTTGCCAAGCACATCTGTCAACATGCGCCACCCAGCCCAATCATTTTGGTCAAGCGCATCCTCGATGCTCACGATGGGGTAGTTGTCACAAAGTGCCTTGCAATAAGACACCATCTCTTGAGCAGAAAATTGGATGGTGCTTTCAAGCGCATAGATTTTCTTTTCCGCGACGTAAAATTCACTGGCAGCCATATCCAGCGCAAGCGCAATATCTTGGCCCGGGCGAAGGCCAGCGATAGTGGTCGCCTGTAACAAAAAGTCGAGCGCCAGTCGATTGTCGGAAAGCGATGGCGCAAACCCACCCTCATCGCCGACGCCAGTCATAAAGCCACGTTTTTTGAGCAGAGCCTTCAGGCTATGAAACACCTCCACACCGTACCGTACCGCCTCGCGAAACGATGGTGCACCAACCGGCACGATCATAAATTCTTGAACACTTAGGCCATTGTCGGCGTGCGCACCACCGTTGATGACGTTCATGAGTGGCACCGGCAAAAGATTTGCGTCCTCACCACCGAGGTAACGAAAGAGCGGCAGCCCTGCTCCATTTGCTACGGCCTTGGCGCAAGCGACAGATACGCCAAGAATCGCGTTTGCGCCAAGTCTCGATTTATTTGGAGTGCCATCCAAATCGCACAGAATCTGATCGATTTGCTCTTGCTGGCTCGCATCGCGTCCACGCAGCGCGGGAAAAATGACGTCGTGCACATGCGCGATTGCCTTGAGCACACCCTTGCCGGCATAACGATTCTTATCGCCATCACGTAGTTCAAGCGCTTCAAATGTTCCGGTAGACGCACCTGATGGCACAGCGAATCGCCCAAGATGGCCCGAGCCTAAGGTCACATCGACTTCTACAGTAGGGTTTCCGCGGCTATCTAGAATCTCGCGGGCTTGAATGTTTGCGATTGTGCTCATATTTTCCTCGATACCTTTAAAAAGTCGCCCCTGCACTGAGAAAGCCACCCACCACATAGCTGAGTAACTTGCCGCCCGAAATGGGGTCCTTTGCTTCTCCATAAAGCGCAAAGCCTTCCATTCCTGCGCCGACAAACACTGTCTTCCACAGGATGTGTTGCATGGCGAAAGAACCAGAAAGTCCCATGGGCGAAATGCGCAAACCCTCACGCACGGGGCTTTCTTGGTAAGAGATTAACGGCAAAAAATCGATGCGTAATTGGAGTGAGGTCAAAGTGTTTTGACTTTGATATCGGGTTTCGAAGCCGATGGCTAGGCCATGCATTTGAAAACTTGGATCGCTTCCAGTTGCGCCCCATAGTCGGTATCCGAGCCGGCCGCCTACGAAGCAACAGGTTGCGATTGGGAAGCCGGGAGCCAGTGTGACATCCGCTCCATATAATGACGCTACGCCTGTTGTTGCGTTGTCGAGGGTGGGCCAAGCGCCAGAG
>JABDBI010000027.1 GCA_013288705.1 Methanobacteriota archaeon
GTGGAAGAAGGCGATAAAGTAGAAGCCAATCAACCCATCATCCGTCTAGACTGTCGTGAATTTCGTATCATTCAGTCGATCGCGCAAATTAATTTTCAGCGAACGCTCAAGCTTTTTGAATTGCAGTCTGTGCCGCAAGAACAAGTTGATACCATGAAAAATCGTAAGGACGACGCAGACTTGCATGTGGAGTGGTGCGTCGTGGCTGCGCCCCTCAAGGCAACTGTTTTGAATAAGTACCACGAAGCCGGCGAGTGGGTGCAGCCTGGCACACGACTGTTCACACTCGCTGATCTCAAAAACGTTTGGGCATACGTGTATGTGCCAGAAACAATGTTAGCCAAGCTCAAAGTGGGAATGCAGCTCAAGGGCTTGCTCAGCGAGATAAAAGGCAAAGACTTTCCCGGGACTATTTTGAAAATTAACAGCGAGGCGGAATTTACACCTAAAAACGTACAAACACTGGAAGAGCGCACACGGCTTATTTATGGGGTAAAAGTCAATTTTGTGAACGCAGACGATACGCTGAAGCCAGGCATGACCATTGAAGTCAAGTTTCCGGAGTAGCGCTCAATGGCTTATACCGATGTGGCGATTTTCGCCCACAACCTCCATAAGAAACTGGGTATCAATCTCGCCCTGCAAGGGATTTCCCTATCGTTTCAAACAGGAATCATGCATGGCGTCATCGGGCCAGAAGGCGCAGGTAAAACCACGCTGCTTCGCATTCTCCTCGGCTTACTCAGTCCAAATCAGGGCTCGGTAGAATATCAAAGTGCGGGCACCAGTGTTCCCTTCGCCGACATCCGTCCAGATCTTGCTTATATGCCCCAGCAACAAAGCTTGTATCCCGATTTATCTATCTCCGAGCACTTGGATTTTTTTCGTGCGCTCTACCAGATTCCCCACGACATCTACAAACAAAAGCGAGCAGAACTTTTGCAAATCACCAGGCTTGAGCCCTTTCAAGATAGGTCTGCAAGACAGCTCTCCGGTGGCATGTACAAAAAACTTGGCCTGATGTGTGCGCTCCTGCGCTCACCGAGTGTCATGCTCCTCGATGAACCTACCAATGGTGTGGACCCGATTAGCCGTCGCGAATTTTGGGAGCTGCTTTATCATTTAGCGGAGCAGAAGATCTTGGTCATCATCACTACCGCCTACATGGATGAAGCCGAACGTTGCGGGCAAGTCCATCTGCTGCAGGAAGGACAGCTCCTTGCAGAAGGAGAGCCGCGCGAGCTTTTGCAAAAAGAACATGCTGGCTCGTTTGATGAAATTTTCATGAAAATGCAAAAGAAGGAAATTGCCCGTGGCTGACACCTCAGCAGTAGAAGTAAACGGGCTATGGGTCAAGTATGGCGACTTCGCTGCTGTACGCAACGTGACCTTTTCCGTCGTACGCGGGGAGATCTTTGGTTTTCTTGGTGCTAACGGTGCGGGAAAAACAACCACCATTCGCGTCTTGTGTGGTCTGCTCACACCCACTGAAGGCACTGTTCGTGTCTGCGATCTCTCACCCCAAGATGGGCTTTTACCCATCAAGCGCAAAGTCGGGTATATGTCGCAGAAATTCACCCTTTATAACGACTTATCCGTCGGCGAAAATTTGGATTTTACGGCGTCCTTACATAAGCTTGATCCAGCGGTTTACCGCAAACAGCGTGATGAGCTCCTACGATTCATTGCATTCGATCGTCCACTCAACACCATGGTCCTTGATCTGCCGGGGGGAATCAAACAACAAGTTTCGCTCGCAGCATCGCTTTTGCATAACCCGGAAGTGATTTTTCTCGATGAGCCAACAGCGGGCGTGACGCCTGCAGCGCGCGTCCGATTTTGGGAATTGATTCGCCAGCTCGCTGGCCTTGGTAAAACTATCTTTGTGACCACCCACTATATGGATGAAGCAGAGCAGTGCCAACGCGTCGCACTCATGCGAGACGGAGAATTAATCGCCATAGATACTCCTGCCAATCTCAAGAAAAGTACGTTTCCACAGCCCCTACTTGAGCTGGAGCCGACGACAAAGACCGCAACCACCAAAATCGCAGAATGGAAATCGAGTGGCGCCTTCGATTTGTTTGAGCCCTACGGGATTCGCTATCACGCCTCGGTAGCGGATCAAAAAATATGGAAGGCCATAGAAGCGGACGTCGAACAGCACTTTCATATCAAATCCATTAAGCCATCATTGGAAGACGTCTTTATTCGTCTGGTCGAAGGAAAAAGCCATGGCGCAAGCATCTAGAGGCTTCAAGTTCGAGCGGGCGTTATCTATTGCGCGCAAGGAAGTTTATCATGTCCTGCGCGACCCATTTACGTTGATACTGGCGTTGGTCTTGCCATTTGCACTTGTGACGCTCTTTGGTTTTGTCATTGAGTTCAACATGCAAGACATCGATATTGCTGTCGTCGATCGGGACAAGACACAATCTACGCGGCAATTTATCGATGCCATGCAAAGCTCGAACTACTTTCGTGTGCATCCGGTTGAAGATCAGCTACGTGCAATTTCCAGTGTAGATGGTGATCAGAATCGTGCAGCGTTAATCATTGAACCGGAATTCGAAAAGAGAGTCCTGTCGGGTCAAACTGGCAACGTACAAGTTCTTCTCGATGGCGCTGATAACTCGACGGTGGGGCCCGTGGTTGGATATCTCTCCACCATCCAGGGCTTGGCGCAAACGCGCATCACCGAAATGACCCAACCTACCATCGTGCAACTCAAAACTCGGTTTCTCTACAATTCCGAGCTCAACAGCAAATGGTTTATTGTGCCTGGTCTCACCGTTTTCATTATGGCGCTTTTATCGATTTTGCTCACAGCGCTCACCGTCGCTCGAGAATGGGAGCATGGCTCGATGGAGCTCTTGCTTTCTACTCCCGTGCAGCCGATGGAAATTATCCTCGGAAAGCTGCTTCCCTATATGATATTGGGACTCCTTGCCGTTGGCTTTGTGTACGTCGCCGCTCCAGCTCAAGTAGGGGCTGTTGATTTCCGTTCTCGTGAGAAAGCAGCAAATAGCGATGCAGTTATCGATGATGATTGGGCTATTGCCCTCCATGCTGCTTTCGGGGTTTGTATTTCCCATCGATAATATGCCGCAGTTTTTTCATTATTTTACGGCCATCCTACCGGCGCGATGGTTCATGGTGATTAGCCGCGATGTGTTTTTGCAGGGATCTAGCCTTTGGGAGCTTCGCGTGCCTTTTGGAGCGCTGATTCTCATCAATTGTGTTGTGATTACGCTTGCTGTTAAAAAATTCAAAAAGGATGTTGAACCGTGAACCGGACTATCCTCGGCTTTTTAAAGAAGGAGTTTGTGCAAACTCTGCGTGATCCGCGCATGCGCATGTTGCTTTTTTTGGCGCCGATCATTCAGCTGACGCTTTTTGGCGTTGCCATTTCCAACGACATCAAAAATGTGCGCTTGGGCGTTTTTATGCAGCCTCAAGATACCGTGCTCCAGCATATATATGACCGATGTTTGGCGTCGGGATGGTTTATCCCAGCTCCATCTTCGCAAACCGACCCCTACCAGCAAATTCAGTCTGGCGATGCAGAGGCAGTTCTGGTGGCGCCGGAAGGCGGACTAACCAGATCGATTTATCGTGGCGATGGCCAATTGCAATTACTGGTCAACGCGACCAACGCTGTTCGGGCACAGGGGATCGAGCAATACGTGAATACGGTCATTGGCCTCGTGACTTCTGATATGAATTTGTTTTCGCCGGTCACGCCTCCTGTTCAGCTTGATTTTCGAATCTTCTATAACCCAACCATGGAGACCGCCGTTTATATGGTTCCCGGCGTGATGTGCTTATTGGTTTGCTTGCTGACCATTGTGCTTACCAGCATGTCGATTTCGCGAGAGAAGGAAGCGGGAACATTTGAAATGCTGATCGCGGCTCCGGTAAAACCGTGGGAAGTGATTTTGGGAAAGACGCTTCCCTATGTTCTTCTTGGGGTCAGCAATATCCCTCTGATTCTCATAGCGGCGCAAACACTATTTGCGGTGCCAATGAAGGGCTCGCTACTGGTGTTAGGGCTATCTTCGCTTGTCTTTGTATGTACGACAGTCTCCGTCGGACTACTCATCTCGACATTTGCGAGAGACCAGCAACAATCGATGATGGGCGGGTTTTTGTTTTTGTTTCCGGCGAACTTGTTGTCGGGGATGATGTTTCCGGTGGAGAATATGCCGGAGGTGCTGAAGAATTTGGCTTACTTAAACCCGCTCATGTATTTTGTTGCGATATTGCGTAATATTACGCTGAAGGGCGGGGAGGCGCACTTGATTTTGCATCATCTTGCGATCTTAAGTTTGATGGCGGGGATTTGTATGGTGGTGAGTTTTAGGCGGTTTAATACGACGTTGCAGTGAGCTGTGGGTGACGGACATGTGGTATAAAAACCCATGACCAGCAAAGCAGTTGCACTTCATCTTTCGTTATTCATCGTCGTTACAGCGCCACTCGCACTGGCTGCCTTTAGGCCTTTGTCAGTTGCCATATATGGCGTTTTGGCTTTGCTGGCGTTAAGCTTTCATATCATCGACTGCAAGCACAATGAACGCCCAGTGAAGCTCCATTGGTACGGATTGCCGTTATTTTTGGGGCTTTTCTTTGCACTCTCCATGCTGATCCCGTTGCCTGAGATGGTGCTTCACTCTTTGTCGCCTCAAATAGCAGACGCGCTTGCACACATTAGACATGTTCTCGCACCTTACGCCCATGTGACGGTCTTGCCCGTACTCAGTGTTGACCCACCGGAAACTGCGATGCGCGTGGTGCAACTCATCGTGGCAGTCTGCATATTTGTGGTGTTATCGAGCAGAGCAAGGCACCGCTCGACACAAATACAGATTTTCATGTGGATCTTGGGCGGTGGCTTCCTGCTATTTTTCGTTTCCGTCATGCATCGCATTCTCGACATGCATGCCATTTGGGGGGAATATGGCACCAACGAGACCTTGCTATTTGCACCGATGATTAACCCCAATCATTTAGCCAGATGCTTTGCTTTGTTTTCTTTGCTCAATCTTGCGGGCGCTCTGCACACTTCGGAAAAGCTTCTCAAGTTTTTTCATGGGCTATGCGCAGTTTTGCTCGGTGCAGCGGTTTTTCTGACGCTAAGCCGCGGGGGTATATTGGTTTTTGTGGCAGCACTCTTCGCGGTATGGTTATTCAATTGGTCGAAAGCACCCAAACAATCCATCGCACTTGCGGCGCTTGGCTGTCTCGCGATCACTATTGCCATATTCGCGGCTGGGCAATCTATCTTCAGTGAGCTCCTCACGCTGCAAAATGATCTGCATGGGCACAACAAGTTTGAACTTTACCCGCCAGCAATCTCTGTGATCAAGGACTATTGGGCGTGGGGAACTTCACCAGGCGCATTGCGTAATGTGTTTTTTTCCCATGTCGATCCCTTCCCTGGCATGCCTCCAATTTTAACGGCGGGGTATGAGATTCCCTATGTCGAGAACATTATCCTTCAAACACTGACTGACCATGGCGTCATAAAGGGAGCGGCGTTGCTTCTCTCCGCGGTGTGGGTGGCATGGCTGATCTGCCGGCGGAGCTTTCGCTCACCAATACAACGTGTGCTAGCAATTGCGATCGGGTTCATCTGTGTTGCTGATTTGTTGGATTTTTCTCTCGAAACCGGGGCTATTCTATGGCTAAGCGCGCTGATTCTGGCCTTGCTTGCAGCGACATCCTTTAGCGCTGGAAAAGCAATAAAAATTAGGCCATCTCCTGCGTTTCCGTTGGTCCTCGCCTTCGCCGTTTTATTCTGCTCCTATCTATCTATAAACTACAACCGGCCTCTTTATGAGCGTACCAGACATCCGGAAATTGCTCTTGCCAAGCACCCCTTCGATTCATATTACGCGCTCTTGCTTGCCCAGCTCAGCCGTTTCAGAAATCAGCCAGAAAAGGCACTTGAATGGGCGACTTTCGCGACTTCGCTGCGTCCCTCTTACGCTCTAGCTCAGATTGAAGTTGCCCGTGCGCAATGGCACTTTAAACGTTATGACAAAGCTCTTTTGGCGTACCAAATAGCCTTTACATCTGACCCAAACGAGGGCGATCACATCATGCAGGAAGTGGCCCAACTGACGCCACGCCAATCTCTTCGTTTGCTGGTATTGCCTAGCATCGCTGCAGAATATTATGCCCGTGCTTGCGAACAGCTGGTGCGAGAACATCGTCTCAAGCAAGCGCTCTCCTGCCTCACCCACGTGACAAGATTTGCAGATGCCACAACGGACAATTTTGAGCGTGCTGCTGAAATTGCAATTCAGGTTGGAGATGGGCGTCGCGCATTAACTTTCATCAAGGACAAGGACGGCAATGCAGCTGCGCTGACCGCTAGGGCCAATGCGCTGATCTACGGAGAGAAAAATGTGCTCATCCTGTCTGTCGGGTGGCTTCAACACCTGAACGACCCCTGCTATTTGCTTGAATGGCAGTTCAAAACAGGTTTGGCAGTGCACGAGATGTCCATTGCCAAACAAAGTCTCGACGCGCTGAAACAGTGTTCCGCTGAGTTTATTGGACCGTCTGGAATAGAACAAATGGAAGCCAAATTCTTTTATGCAAACAATGAACCTGCGAAGGCTTTCGTCATTGTAAAACGGATCGCTGAAATGTATCCAAAGGATCAGGGGCTTCAGGAGTGGCTCAAACGCCTCGAGCAATCCGTATTGCCTAGCCCCGAAATTAACGACATCGATGCACTACGCTAAACAACTGGAGCATAAACAGACCCTCTTGCAACCTGGTAGGTCGTCGGCGTAATGGACACGACGGGAATCGGATTCTGCATGTTTTGAAAAGCTGTGCAAATGTGATTCATCTCGATTTGCCGAGCATCGTTGGAAGGATAGCCATCGCAGCCGGCGAGAAATATTTTTCTTGCTCCAGCTGCCTTGGCAAACGCAAAGCCATACGCAATAGCCAAAGGAGCAGGGACGGAGCAGTGATCGTCGGCAATCTCAAAACGATTCGCAGTGACTCGCATGCCATAGTCGAGAATTTTCAGACCAGATACCGTTTCACGAACAGACTCTGGCAGTTCACCAAAAGGACAGATAAGCGGCTTTTCTAAAGAGAGGTATCGATGCGCTTCGGAGATGAGGCGAAGTTTATGAGCAGCAAGATAAGCATCTACCCACTTTGCTGGAAATGCAGGGTTGACATTCATGCACAACACACATGGACGATGCGCCTCAATGAACTGCGTGATACCCTCAAGATGGCGCTCTAAGCTTGGGCCAGAACCGACGAGTAATACGTCTTTGTCTTGCGCAAAGCCCTTCGGCTGGAATGCTCCCCTCGATTCTCCAGAGTATTGCGCTAGCGCTTGCTGAAGACCGGCCTTGCTAAACGATTTGGCGTCAGCGGTCTGAAGAAATTCAAGCGCAGAGAGAATTTGATAGGTGTCATATTGTCCGGAACTGAGTAGCTCCTGCATATACGTTGGGTGAATATTATATGTGGCAGACAAAAAATATAACGCGTTCGATCCCCACCGATAGCGATCCTTCAGCGCAGCCATTTTTCCTATCACCAGTGGCAATAGCGGATTGACGGAGAAATTTCCGTGGCCAAGCCGCGACAGCTCTATCAAAAGATTTTCAGTGGCAACGTTGCCTGCACCTCTTCCCATTCCTAGGACAGTCGCATCCACCCATTGTGTGCCGAGTTCAACAGCGCGTATGCTGTTCGCCAAAGCCTTTCCCGCGTTGTCATGAGCGTGAATGCCGATAACCCCATCCCATCCAAGACGCAGGGCCGCTATCGTCGACTCAACTTCCTTGGGGACCATACCACCGAAGGAATCCGCAAAATATAGAACCTTCACCGCATTCCATGAAGAAATCTTTCTTGCACATGAAGCCAACTGTTCTTGCGACCTGCCCGCTGATTGCATCAGGTTTACGCAAACGTCGTAACCAAGCTGCTTTAAGCTACCCGCAATTTCACGACATGCATCGATATCGTCAAAGTGTGTCGCGATTCGGACAAAATCAACCACGGAGTCTTTTCGATCTGCAAAAAACAATGAGACTGCTTTTGCTCCGCCCCCAAAATAGCGAATGTACTCGCTGGCGTTGATCATGACACCAAGCTTGAGAGCACGATCTGCTGCTAAGCTTTTGAGAAACTTATCGGTAGAATAGGCATATGGCCCCATAAAATGAGGCTGCGGCGCCATGCGAAATCCAATTTCCACGCGCCGAATTCCAGACTCTGCCATGGCGCGCAAGTAGGATGACACAAGATCAGGGTCAAAGTCCCAGTCGTTATAATATCCACCGTCGCGGAGCGTGCAGTCGAGAACTTCAATTTGATCCATAAACCACCGAAGCCGAATTGTAGGTGCATTCTCGTCTATTTCTGCCCAATAATGCATCGGATTAGGGGATGATGGGCACGTCAAACGATCGGCGCTAGAGTTCTCCAATGACATCACAAAGCCTTGCAATGAGAACCGTCCTTGCCACGACATCGTCATTCGGCTCTGATTTGCCCGACTCATGTCACTATCTTCACCGGCATGGCTTCAATCTTCAAGTAAATCCCTTGCGACGCAAACTATCAGAGGCTGAACTGCGACAATATTTAGAAGAGTTTAGACCTGTTGGTCTTCTTGCCGGGCTTGAAGAAATTTCGGCAAAAACACTCAGCGACGCAAAGTCCTTTTTAAGGGTGGTTTCACGCGTCGGTGCGGGTATGGAAAATGTTGATGCGTCTGCGGCAGAATTGCATGGGATTAAGGTATTTCGTGCGGCCGACTCCGTATCGCCCGCCGTCGTGGAACTGGCTATCGGACTCATTTTTGCCTTAGCGCGTCATGTCACCTGGCATGATCGCCTCACCCGCGCAGGGGAATGGCAAAAACGACAAGGCATCCTAGTCACCGGCAAGCGCGTTGGTGTTTTGGGATGCGGGCGCATAGGAAGCCAGCTGTGTTTGAGAATGAAAGCACTTGGCTGCGACGTACAGGGATATGATTCTTTCATGGACGATGCTTGGTTTACCCACCATGGCATCTATCGAGCACAGACACTTGACGAGCTTTACTCGACTTCAGACATCCTCTCTATTCATGTTCCTTTAACGGATGGCACCCGAAATATTCTGTCCGTCGAAGCCATCGCAAAGATTAAGACTGGTGCGCTCGTCGTAAATACGTCGAGAGGCGCGCTCGTTGATGAGGCTGCACTCTACGAAGCACTTGCTGCAGGCAAAATCAGTGGAGCAGCTTTAGATGTATTTGCTAATGAGCCCTACCAAGGCCCGCTAGCGACACTGGAAAACGTCATTCTGACGCCGCATATCGGCTCATATGCGAGAGAAGTGAAGCAAAAAATGGAAATGGAAGCGATAGACAATTTGCTACTCGGACTTGGATGCCATTGATGTGTGGCATCGCGGGCATTTTACAGGCATCACCATCGATCGACGCCGTGGCGTGCCTGCAGTCTATGTTGCAGGCAACTTCCCACCGAGGCCCGGACCATCGTGGTATATGGTCGTCCTCTGATCGACGCGTGACATTTGGACACAACCGTCTAGCGATTCTAGACTTAACTTCTGACGGTCATCAACCCATGCACTCTGAGTGTGGTCGCTATGTGATCACCTATAATGGCGAGGTCTATAATTATTTGGAGCTCAAAAAAGAGCTCATCGACCTTGGGCATCGGTTTCGGGGAAACTCAGACACCGAGGTTATCTTGGCAAGCATTGTTGAGTGGGGACTTACAGCTTCCGTGAAACGCTTCAATGGAATGTTTGCGTTTGCATTATGGGATGGAAAGAAAGAACTGCTCTATCTTGTGCGCGATCGAATCGGCGTTAAACCGCTCTACTATGGTCTGAGTCACGGCTCTTTTCTTTTTGGCTCCGAGCTAAAAGCGCTGCGTGCATTTCCGGGCTTCTCTCATCAGATTAATGCAAATGCACTTGGCTCCTATTTTCGCTACAATTATATTCCGGTGCCATGCACAATTTACGACGACATCTACAAACTTCCTCCCGCGCATATTTTGGAGATTTCACCACAACAGCTCCAGACTCCAACGCTGGATCCCTACTGGTCCATGTCTGACGTTGTGAGTCAGCCCAAAGAAGTGTTGATGGAAAAAGAGGCTCTTCTCTCCCTCGATTCGCTCCTCAAGGACGCCATTGGCAAATGCATGATCTCGGATGTCCCTCTCGGTTCCTTCTTATCCGGGGGCATTGATTCTTCGCTTGTGACGTCGCTCATGCAAGCACAGAGCCAAAAGCCCATTCGAACCTTTAGCATTGGTTTCGCCGAAAAGAGTTATGATGAAGGTAGTCAAGCCGCTGCTGTTGCTCGGTACCTCAAAACCGAACACACGGAATTATTGCTTGCGCCAGAAGAAGCGATGGCCGTCATTCCAGAACTTGCTAATATCTATGATGAACCCTTCGCAGACTCGTCTCAAATACCGACTTACCTGGTTTCGAGGTTGGCGAGACAGTCTGTTACAGTTTGTCTGTCCGGAGACGGCGGGGATGAAGCGTTTGGAGGTTATAATCGCCACTTCTTCGGGAAGAGTCTGTGGGGAAAAACGAGGTTTATGCCTGAGGCTTTGCGAAATTTGGCAACCAAGGGAATTTTCGCGATTTCTCCTTCCGCGTGGGACAAAATCTTATCACCCATTCAACGTTACACGAGATCTCCAGGAGATCATCTCCATAAATTCGCACGCGCCATGGGCGCAAACACTGTTCCAGATTTTTACGAATCGCTGATCACACACCAAAATCCTGCTTCAGTGCTCAGATTACCACCACGTGATTATCCTATCGCAAAAAATAGCACGCAAGACTCTTCGAGAGATATTTCAGAACTGATGATGTATCTAGACACAATTGGTTATCTTCATGATGACGTTTTAACCAAGGTCGATCGCGCGAGCATGCGCACTAGCCTTGAGGCTCGCGTTCCTCTGCTCGATCATCGCGTAATCGAATTCGCTTGGCGGTTGCCAATTTCCTACCGGGTTAGAGGAGCGCAAGGAAAATGGTTACTGCGTCAACTTCTATATCGCTACGTGCCTCAACAACTTGTGGATAGGCCAAAGACTGGGTTCGCTGTTCCTATTGGAGCCTGGCTCAAGGGTCCTCTACGGCCGTGGACGGAGGGGCTCCTGGACGAAAAACGGATGAAAGAGCAAGGCTATCTCAATCCCGCGCCCATCCAAAAGAAATGGAAAGAGCACTTGTCGGGCCAATACAATTGGCAACAAGCATTATGGGGGGTATTGATGTTTCAGTCTTGGCTAGAAGCGAATGCAACATGAAAGATAAAGAAAAACCAAAGATTATTTTCGTCGTGACGGAAGACTGGTATTTTTGCTCGCATAGACTTCCCATTGCTAGGGCGGCTAGGGATGCCGGCTTTGAGGTTCTTGTGGCCACCCACGTGGGTCAGCATGCAGAGGCAATTCTTCAAGAAGGATTTCGCCTGGTTTCACTTTCTTTTTCCCGCAAAACAAAGTCGATCTGGAGGGAAATCTTCTCAATTGCAGAGCTCTTTCGTCTTTACCGCCGGGAAGGGCCGTCCCTCGTCCACCACATTGCATTGAAACCGATTGTTTATGGTTCCTTCGCTTCTTTTTTTATTCCTTCTCTTTGCGTGGTCAATACCTTTGCCGGTCTTGGATACTTTTTTACTTCTTCCGAGCGAAAAGCAAGATTGGTTGGCCCCTTGATCAAAAGAGCGCTACAACTTTTGCTGGCAGGCCCTCACGCGCTTACAATTGCACAAAATCCGGATGATCAAAAAAAGCTCGCTGCGATGGTACCTTCCTGCCGAATCAGACTTGTTCGTGGGTCGGGGATTAATACAACGGCATTTTACCCAAAAGAGGAGCCGGATGGAGAAATAACCATTGCGCTTGTCGCGCGCATGTTGCGTGACAAAGGTGTGCGTGAACTTGTGGATGCGGCGCAGATCCTCAAGGAGCTTGGCGAAAAATGCCAAATCTGGCTCGTTGGGCCTGTAGATCCAGACAATCCCTCTTTTATTACGGATTTGGAGCTGCAGCGTTGGACCCAGCAAGACTCGATCAAATGGCTTGGCCATAGAAAGAATATTCTTTCTATCTGGCATTCCTGTCACATCGCTGTGTTACCATCCTATGGGGAAGGGCTTCCCAAATCGTTATTGGAAGCAGCGGCTTGCGGAAAACCGATTATCACAACGGATGTTCCAGGATGTCGAGAAGTTGTCCGACACGGAATCAATGGCCTTCTTGTCTCCCCCAGAAACGCGACGGCTCTTGCATTTGCGATTCGCGAATTGCTCCATGATCAACCGCGCAGGCTACGGATGGGGAGGGCAAGTCGCGAATTCGCCTGCCAGGAATTTTCGGACAAAACCGTTGCTGATAATACGATGGCTGTCTACCGAGAGTTGCTCGCTGCGTAATAGCCCTTGTACCATTGCACAAAGAGTTTGACACCCTCGGCAAAGGGCACCCGTGGACAGAACGCCAACTCTTTTTCAAGCCGGATCGTATCCGCAAAATTGTGAATGATATCTGCCGGATGCATGGGCACCAGGTTACAAATCGCTTTTTTACCAAGAGCATCCTCGAGCATCGCAATCATTTCTAAGAGTCCGATGGATTTAGGATGACCCAGATTATAGATTCGAAATGGCGCTACGCTAGAACCCTGATCGACGTTTGTCCACGATGATTCTCCGACTGGTTTTTTTTCTAGGGCACACGATATCGCTTCCGCAACATCTTCTACATAGGTAAAATTTCTCTGCATTTGGCCGTGGTTATACACTTCGATCGACTTGTCTTCCAAAATGCTCTTGGTGAATTGGAACAAAGCCATATCCGGCCGTCCCCAAGGCCCATAGACGCTGAAAAAACGCAAACCGGTACATGGCAAGGCAAACAAATGCGCATAACTATGCGCCATCAGTTCATTGGCGCGCTTTGTCGCTGCATATAAAGAAAGAGGGTGACCAGTTGGATCTTGCTCAGCAAATGGTTCCTTTGTATTGGCGCCGTATACTGAGCTCGTCGATGCAAAGATCAAATGCTTCGCGCCCGTTTGCCTCGAGCCTTCGAGAATATTGCCAAATCCAACGAGATTCGAATCAATATAGCGCTGCGGGTGACTGAGAGAGTATCGTACACCAGCCTGCGCCGCCAAATGAACCACGGCATCGAAAGCATGATCCCGAAAGAGGCTCTCCATGCTCACCCGATCCGCAATATCTGTCCTGAAGAAAGCAAACGACGTATTGGACGATAGCCGAGCGAGACGGGCATGTTTGAGGGCTACATCATAGTAATCGTTGAGATTATCCACCCCTACAACTTCGTGCCCCTTTTGTAATAGGACTAGAGACGTCGCTGCACCAATAAACCCTGCAGCGCCCGTAAGAAGAATGCGCATTTATAGTCTCCAAAGAGGAACCTTCGTCGATGCGAAGTCCTCGCGGTCTAAGCACGCCTTGACATCTATGACGAGTCCATTTGGTAGGAGTTTGCTTTGAAAATCCAATGCACGAAGATGCCTAAAGCGGTCATGCGGCACTGCAAGAATAATGGCATTGGTTTTAGGCAACGCATCCCATTCTTGTAATTCTTCGCCGTATTCTTCCTTGATCTCAGACGGGTTGGCCAAGGGGTCATGGACCAGGACCTCAACGCCAAAACTTCGCAGCTCTGAAACCATGTCGAACACTCGGCTATTGCGCACATCGGGGCAGTTTTCTTTAAATGT
The DNA here is from genome assembly GCA_013288705.1 of Methanobacteriota archaeon. GTDB lineage: Bacteria > Myxococcota > UBA727 > UBA727 > JABDBI01 > JABDBI01. Next base: position 13,798 of record JABDBI010000027.1, read on the forward strand.
CGCGCCTAAAATAGCTGTTTTGGAGCCCTTGATGGAATGCCCTTGGTGAATCATCTGCAAAACAGTTTGTTGTGCAACATAGCGACCCATGTTGTCGTTAACACGGCGTCCCGCCAAAATCACCTCAGGGTGATAGTCCAGTTGCTCAGCTTTGTAGGTTAAATAGTATGGGTCAACTCCGATGCAGTGGCCACCTACCAATCCAGGCGTAAAAGCAAGAAAATTCCATTTGGTACGAGCTGCTTCTAAAACCTCGTGGGTATCGATGCCCATACGGTGAAAAATGAGCGCGAGCTCGTTGATCAAGGCTACGTTCAAATCCCGCTGTGTATTCTCAATCACCTTGGCCGCTTCAGCAACGCGAATACTTGGCGCACGATGTACCCCTGCCCTGACGACTGCGCCATACACACCTGCGACAACCTCGAGTGCTTCAGAAGTCTGCGCAGACACGACTTTCACAACATCGCCAAGCCCATGCGTTTTGTCTCCTGGGTTGATGCGCTCCGGCGAATAACCAACAAAAAAGTCTTTTCCTGATTTCTTACCTGATATCTGCTCCAAAATGGGAACGCATTCTTCTTCAGTTGCGCCAGGATATACTGTGGATTCATAAACAACCACATCTCCCTGCTTCAAAAGAGGAGCGACGATTTTTGAGGCAGAAATGACAAACTGCAAATCTGGACGTTTAGCCTTATCGATTGGTGTCGGAACAGAAATAATGAAGAAATTGACACCCTTCAATTCATCTACGTTCGTCGTAAAATGAATGGAGCTTTCCTGAATTTGCTTTTGGGTAAATTCGCTGGTGCGATCAAACCCCAAACGCAGTTCGTCAATTCGCCCCGCGTGAATGTCAAATCCGACGACATCTCTTTGCCTGCCAAAAGCTACCGCCAGTGGCAAACCGACGTATCCAAGGCCCATCACGGCAATTTTACGCTTTTCAGCTGGTTCCAACATGGATTTCTCTAACGTGTGGCGACATCACTGTTGTTAGATAGAAAACAGGTTGACTTTGTTCATTTTTTTGTTCGACATGTTTTCAATTACTCGCAGGCAAAATCTGGGGAGGCTCAGATGAAGGGAACCAATCGGCATTGAGTTTCTTCCACTGATTGTCTTTAACCAAAATCACGCCGAAAAACCCTTCAAAATCCGTCGTGCGCCACAAGTGCTTTAAAAGTCTTGCCGCTGCGAAGCGTGGATATTGCAGATAATTATATCGGTAGGCTATTTTCCAACCGGAATGCTGAAATAGAAGCTCCCAATCTTGAGGGGAAAGCTCAAATATATGATTGGTTTCCGCGGACGTGGTCGCATGCCTTTTATTCCTGATGTGGTGCAGACCCACCCGACTTTGACGGAGAAATGGAACCGTGAGGACGAACAATTGGCCACTTGTTTCACTTAACCGCCGTAAAAAATCAACCGGACTGTAGAGGTGCTCAAGCATTTCAAATGAAATATAAATGTCCGCCTTAATTGAATGGTATTCAAGCTCCTCCGCTTGTGCATGTATGGCTGAGAGACCCAGCTTTTTTATTTTTGCAACAGCAAGAGGGTCGCAATTGATACTATGTGTGTTCAAATCGCTAAATAATGCCTTCAAATAACGCACATGGGTACCGCTTGAATCTCCGATGTCGACGATTGTCAAAGGGCCACCCATACCGGCGTGGTGGGCCATCTCCATGGCTTTTTGAACGAGGCTGATTTGAAAGGCATGCAGCGCTCGGACTTGTGTTTGAAGAAATGGTGTGTCGGTTTTGTAAGTGCTGTACTGATCTGTGATGTCTGAGACGATACTGGGAAGACGAATAAATAACTCGGTCAGATTTTGTTCCCGGATTGCTGCCTCTACAGAACGCTTAAGAACTGATGCACGAATGTCGCGTAATATTTGGATTGAAGACGTCGGCAAATACCGTTTTGCCAATTGCGCGGTTCCCATCGTAGTCATCAGCGTAACCTCTATGCTCATGAGCGGCAAATACCTGCAACGTCGCCGAACCCTTGGGCGGCTCATGGGCATGCGCTTTAGTGTGATTTTCTGCTCGAAGTGTTCATGGAACAAAGTTCAAGATTGGAGCTCGGGATCGTCAACAGCCTCAACGTGAACAGTAGTGTGTACTATGAACACTAATGAAAACACCACGGGTCGGGCGGAGAGACTTTGGAAAATATGATGATGATCTCAAATGGAGATGCCTATCATGATCGATGAGAGAGGATTCAAAGACGTCCTATCCAATTGGACGAGCGGAGTTGGAATAGTTACTTCTTGCCTGAACCAAATACCCTATGGAATGACGGTAAGCTCTTTTACGAGCGTTAGCGTTTCGCCGCTTCTTATCAGTATTTGCGTGCAAAACCGTTATCGGATGTGCAGCATTATAGGCAAGACCCATTGTTTCGCTGTTAACATTCTGGGATGCAACCAAGCAGTTTTGGCCAAAAAATTCTCGGATTCACAGCTCTCACCGGAAGAGAGATTTGAAGGCCTACACTGGCAAAATTTTGCAGCTCGCTCTCCCATTATTCCAGAGAGCATCGCGTGGCTAGACTGTAAGCTTTTCGATTATTGGATCATCGGTGATCATACAATCTTTGTTGGGCAAGCTATCAATGGTTTCGTAACGGGTGAGTCACAACCATTGTTATATTACCAGCGCAATTGGTACAAGCCAGTTTTATTAGCACACGCAAATAGAGAGCAGGAAAATTTACAGGGGGCAGCACCATGAATTTCTATCCCTTTCCTGTTGTGCAGGGTCTTGAAACGGAATTGACATTGGCGAATTTCTCGCCCGTTGGTCGGATCAAACATCAAACAAAAAAAATGCATGTCTTTATTGCGAGAGCAAATAACAATTTGTGGGAAGTTTACCGACACACGACAATTGATTGCGGCCAAACCTGCGCCGTCAAATCAGTGGATCTCCCTTTTCAATGTGCTTCAGGAGAGCCAACTCCTTTGCTTTTCATGTATCCTGAGTTGTTGCCAAACCATCTTACAGAGTTGCCTTCCGGATCATTTCAAGACACCTCGCCGGCATGGAGAAGCAACATCAAACTGAGGTCTGCGACGACTGCAACGAGTTATCAGGGCGAATATCCATGTCCTATGCTGGATTTAAAGCGTGGCACGCTGGTGAGTATCTATCCAACACTAAGGCAGGGTCCTGGGATCCAAACAAAAATTATCGCCATGAACTTCATGAGAAGTCCAGTATTTGAGCAAAAGACAGTTCATCTTGCCTCAATACAGTCGAAACAAACTATTCAAACCGCAAAGATATACACGAATAGCTGTTCTGTCATCGACGTCCAGGAGTCTTCCCTACAAGGAGATTGCTACTTCTACTGTCGCGAATCAGTGGCAATTCCTGTGTACCTCAGCCATACGGCGAATTTCTCTCATTTAGCCATGGAACACTCCCACCCACCTGTGGAAATGTTGGTATTTGGCAACAGAAACCGCACCGCTGCTGACATGAAACGGTTTTGGATTGAACCAGAAGGAAAATTAAATGCACAATGATTGGAAATCAATCGTTCGACCAATAGCGGATGGACCTTATGGTATCTTCGTTCGCAATTTGCTTGGACTCCATCCTGTACACTACTACGGACCGGAGTCGAAGAAGATCAACTCCCAATATTCAGTTAGCGACTTGTTTTTTTGGCAATCCGACAAAATCTGGAGAACACGATTCGACTTGCTGAACATTTCCTCCTTTATCTTCCCCAGAAGCCCCTGCAAAGAAAGAGTTTCACTTGTCGTGTACAATTCAGATGGCCAAGAAAAAAAAAGAATAGAATTCATGCTTGAGCCGTTTGAGATGCGAAAAATCACCTTCGATGAGATAGCCGAAGGTGCCGGAAACTATGGTACCTTTGCAGCATTCCATGACCCAGAAGACGCGAAGCTTTGGGAGGCATTGGATTCGTGCCTATGTGAACGGGGTTATGTCGCCCTACAAAGAAGAAATGAAGGAAATAACTTATGGAGTACTGTTCATGGCAATTCCTACGCTGTCGCGAAGAAATTTCAGGATGAGAAAATACTGAGCATTCGTATTCCGGGAAGATCGAACCACACCTACAGACCTCAAGTGTCGTTCGATGACTGCCAAGAAAGTGAACTCATCATTGTTAACCAAGAAGATCGGATAATTGACTTACTGGTTCGCTATTTGGATATGGATGGCAGCGCGGTAAATACCTGGCGTGTGTCGATGCAGCCCTTCGCTTCCAAGGTGATCCCCGTGAACAATGCCAAGGCAAGCACTCATCGAGTAGAAATATGCAGCCAAACCTATATGCATCGCCCGCTCGTGCGAAAGCTCTATCTATCTCATTTCGATATTTTCCACGGATAACCCGCAATTCAACGCAAAATACCCTCGCCATGTCGTAAACCAATTGTCATCGCTACGTGCAAATTGATGAACGAAAATGCGTCTAGCCTCTCGTACTTTTTTTTGATGCCACCATGATGGATTCGCGGCGTAATGATTGGCGGCGAAAGCTGCCTGTTGGGGGTCAAAAAAGAGTATGCCTACTTCTTGTAACTGATCAAAAAATGGTTTTGCCTGCGGCCTAAGCTCCCACAAGTCTGGATCCCAGAATGCTAGTGTTGGAATGTCAGCAGCCAATGACTCTAGGAGCGTGGTCTGGTTCGCATCACAAATTACCAAAGATGCTTCCAACATCTGCCTCTCATACGATTCACTGAAATTGGAAAAATGCATGGACAAAAATCTAGATGCGAGATGCTGCCTCACGTGCCACCCATAGTCAGTAGAATACATACGCACCTGCATGGAAGAAAAAACATCTTGGGAGAGGGAGCCGAAAAAAATGTCTCGCCAGGCTAGACAGCGCAAAAATTGTCCACCCAGAGGACCACTCCAGGTTCGGTAATGGTAACGCATCACCGCGTTATCAATAAAAAGAACACTCTTTGATTTTGCTTGGTTCTTTTGTTTCAGGATTTTAAGTCTGCTCAATTTTGCACTTGGCAGCACCACGGTCTTCTGATCGTCATCATCCCAGCCCCATGTCAAAAAAACATCAGCGACAGAACGTTCTAAACGCTCAGTGGGATTGTATCTTGCAACCCCATAGGAACCGCCATGCTGAGCCAAAACGATGTGGCGCCCCTCCTCAGCCCAGTATGCGGCTCCAAATTTAAAGAGTTCGTTCTCATGAAAACCGATAGAAGAAACCAACACTTTGCTTTTGGATTTTCTTACTGAATTCTGCATCTCTCGTGAAACGCGAGCAAAGCCCTCAAGATAGAGTTTTGGAAAAAAAATCGGCAAATTATCACGCAATATGACCTCGAAATTATTCTTGGGCACATAACTAATGCAAGAAAGAATCGGCCGGTGTGGGTGGTCGTCAATGGTGTCTAAAAAATCCAGTGAGACTGTTTTGCAAGGCTCCCACCATCCCAGCATTCCACGACCACTTAAAAGCAAACGTAGCATTGAATTGCGGTTAATATAGGGAGCCGAGAATATCACCTCGCTTTTGGCCGCCAGCCTTTCGCTTGCATAGTAAATTATTTTTTCGCTCTGACGTTGCCATGATCTCCAAAAAAACTCTTTTCGTGATTGTAAAAATGACCAAGTCCATTCTTTTTCATCACATTCTACACCTAGTGCCTTTAGTATTATGGAGTATAATTGCAGATTATAAATATCGTCCTCGATTCCTCGGTAAAGATCGACAAAATACCTCGGTGTTTGAAAACTCCCTGGAGCCAATATTGTTGTTGTAAGCAAAGGATCGACGGCAAGGGCCGCTTCAACAGAAATAAAACGCTCATGCATGATTTGCACGTAATGAAGAAGCCAGGTTCCCAAAATAATTCGCCAAAATCTCTGAGTATGATTGGTAGCATGAACTTGATTGAGAAGTGGAACCAATGATTCGAGCATGCTTTCATACACTGATTCTTGATAAATCGCGGCGTGGTGCATCTTCTCACGATTGTCCCAAGGATAAGGGAGGATTCTTGCTTGTTCTCGAGGAGCATCTCCTATGATATTGGGAAAAAAACACCAGGGCCCAAGAAATATTCGCAAGTGGTCATTATGACCCCAAAAGTCTCTAAGTGCGGTCGTGCAAAGGAATTTTGTCATGTTGCTATAGATCTCTCGCGAATACGTTCATACCAACGCCTCAAATCCAATTGCGTCCATATTCTTATCCCGCCGACTAGAAGCAGTGGTAGCAAAAGAAAAACACCGCAGAGCATCGATAAAATAGTATGCCCGATTGCCGCCCCCAGACTCATATTCGCCTGCGGAAGTAAAACAAGCGTTTGGATTGCAAAACATGAGCATATGGAAAGCACCGTCGCAAAAATGAGCATTGCACTTCTCTCATTGCCCCAGAGCTCCTTGCCAAGTAAAAAAATCAGCAGGCAGTGGTAGGCCGAATTCCCAACCAAGGTCGCGATG
>JABDBI010000028.1:0-8641 GCA_013288705.1 Methanobacteriota archaeon
TCCAAAGCCCAGCGGCCTCAGGTACTGCATTAATTCACTGGCTCTCGATTTTCGGAAGAAGTAAGTTGCGCATCCACTTCAAATTTTATCGCTTTCTCGCCATGCTTTTGGGTATGACTTTGTTTTGCGGCCCCATGCTTTTTGCGGCCAAGAAGCCAACTGATAGTGCGGAAGTCAAAAAGAAAAAGCTAGAGAAGAAAAAGAAGAAGCAAAGACAAAAACACAAGTCTGAAGATGCACGTGCGCGCGCCGAGAAACTCGATGCAATTCTTCGGCGAGCGGCAAGTATAAAAACCACTTCGCCGGTCAAAGAGCAAAAAGCGCCAGTTCAACTTTTAGCGATTCGTACCGAGAAAAAAGATGCGGGCACGCGTATTGTCATGGAGTTTTCGGGCGAGCCAAGAGTGAAAAGAGGCGAATTACCTGAGATTGCAAATTTGCCAAAGCGAATTTATTTCGACCTGTCTCCGGTACATTTGAGCAAGAACCTATCGGGTGTTCTAGACATCGCCGAAGGCGGCGTGAAGCGCATTCGCTCGGGGCAATTTCACGAGGATACTGCGCGAATTGTCGTGGAGCTTGAAGACGATGCTACCCATGATGGTGCCATGCAGGGTCATAGCTATGTGGTAGAGGTTCGATCGAAGCATGCTGAGGCGTCGATCGAACCAGTGGCTGCTCCCGTGCCTTTGGCTGCGCCCGCACCTGTGCAAGAACAGCCGACGGCAACTGTTCATGTCGCCCGAGCGGCGCAAGTGCAGCCAGGACCTCGCCTGCGACGCATTGTGATCGACCCGGGGCATGGCGGCGATGACCCGGGTGCCATTGGCCGTCATCGGCTCCGAGAAAAAGACATTACGCTTGCGATATCCAAGCTTATTCGAGAGAAATTACGAAAAGAAATCCCGGATGTGAAGGTCCTCATGACACGGGAGGATGATCGTACGGTTGCCCTGCCTAAACGCACACAAATTGCGAATGATGCTGAGGCTGATCTATTCATTTCCGTCCATGTGAATTCCCATAACAATTCAAGCGTACAGGGCATGGAAACATATTATTTGAACATCGCGCATGACCGTTATGCCATTCGCCTGGCTGCACGGGAGAATGCGATGAGCGAGTCGGAAATCTCGAACCTCGAGTTTATTTTGGCTGATCTCGCGATGAAATCAAATGTGCAAGACAGCATCAGGCTCGGGACTTTGGTGCAATCTTCGATGACGTCCCATGTGCAACAACATTGGCATGACGCCAAGGATCTCGGATTAAAACACGCGTTGTTCTACGTGCTGCTCGGAGCACGCATGCCTGCCATTTTGGTGGAAACCTCGTTTATCTCGAACAAGGAAGAAGAAAAACGCTTGCGCACTGATGACTACAAGGAGGCCCTCGCCATTGGCGTGGTGAAGGGTGTACAGCGCTATTTGCAAGAGCGTGAAGCACAGTTTGTGCCTTGATATGCTGATATATGACGCCATTGACCGTTTTTTGAATTATGTGACCGTTGAGAAAGGTCTTGCTCCCAATAGTATAGAGGCCTACCGGCGCGACTTGATTGCTTTTGCAGCGGTGAACCAGGAACGCACTGTTGCATCCATCACAAAGCCAATGGTGCTCGAACATCTCGCCCATCTTGCCAAGAACAAGATGAGTGCTCGCAGTCAGAGCCGGCACTTGTCGGCCTTACGGCAGTTTTTTCGCTTTCTTCTGCGCGATAACGTCGTCAAAACAAACCCCGCGGCTGATATCGAGATGCCGAAGCTTGGGCAAAAGTTGCCACACTTCTTAAGTCTTGACGAGGTCGAATCCGTGCTCGAGGCGCCGCCTCGAGATACCCAGAAAGGCCAGCGCGACTATGCCATGCTCGCGTTGTTGTACGCGACGGGGCTTCGCGTCACTGAGCTCGTTTCTCTGAAGCTCTCCGATGTCGATTTATCTCGAGGGTTTTTATCGACGAGAGGGAAGGGAAGCAAAGATCGGGTCGTGCCGATGGGTACCCGAGCGCTCGAAGCGCTGCAGCTTTACCTTGCGCAATCGAGGCCCGATTTGCTCAAGGGCTTCTATTCACCTTTTCTCTTTCTCGGCAAAGTCGACAAGCCTATGACCAGACAGGGTTTTTGGCTGCTGTTGAGGAATTATGCCCAGCTCGCTGGAATTCAAAAATCGGTATCGCCACATCAGCTGCGACATAGTTTTGCCACCCACTTGGTGGAGCGAGGCGCAGACTTGCGCGCTGTGCAGGCGATGTTGGGCCACGCGGACTTATCGACCACGCAGATTTACATGCATGTGAACCGAGAACGGCTGCGCCAGCTTTATGAGAAGCACCACCCGCGCGCATAAGCATCGGATCATCGTTGGATAACTAACGCATGGCAATTGTGCTCCAATGCAAGCCATGATGAAACGTTGGCTTCAATTTTTGCTGATTTCTGCGCTTATGTTTGTGCTGTCCGGTGCTGCTGCATGGAAGGATATCCAGAACGTTGTTGTGATTGTTCTGGAAAATACCAGTGTCGATCAGGCTATGAAACAACCATTTCTGTCTGAACTAGCGCGGAAAGGCGCTTTTCTATCGAACTATTATGCCGTCGCCCATCCATCTCAGCCGAACTATCTTGCGATGGTTGGTGGAAGTACGTTTGGCACACGTACGGATAATAACGTGACAGTGAAAGGCCAGCACATTGGGGACTTGCTGGAAAAAGTGGGAAGGACTTGGAAGGTCTATGCAGAAGATTATGTTGGCAATTGCTTTCTTGAGGCACAAAAGGGCCCTTATGTCCGCAAACACACGCCATTTTTGAGTTTTCTACAAGTGCAAACTCAGCCCGCTGAGTGCAGCCACATTGTGAATGCCGCGGAATTCGACAAAGATCGGCTAACAGTCAATTTGCCAGCATACGCGTTCTACGTGCCAAACCTCAACAATGACGGCCATGATACTGGTGCAAAATATGCCGACAATTGGCTATCAAATACGTTTTCGAAGACATTTAGCGATGAGCAAATTATGAAGCACGCGCTCTTCGTGATTGTGTTTGATGAAGACGATTACAATGGTGACAATAGAGTCTATGCCGCTTTTGTGGGAGCCGGCGTAAAGGCGGGCGTAGAATCGAAGCATCGCTACGACCATTATAGCCTGCTCAAAACTGTAGAGGCAATTTTCCAGGTTGGTTCTCTGAATAAAGGTGATAAGACAGCAGAGGTTATTTCCGATATTTGGATGCCTTAAAAAATGGAACATTTCATTCTGCGCGTGGTGACATTTATTGTCCCTCTTATTGTGGCCGTTACGTTTCATGAGTTCTCCCACATCGCGATGGCGCGCTGGCTTGGCGACGATCTTGGCACGCGCCTTGGTCGGTTTACGCTCGATCCGCTCAAGCACATAGACCCTATTTGGACGGTGGGCCTCCCTGTTCTTTTAATGGCGATGGGCACAATGAGCGGCAGTGGAGTTCCGATTATCGCTGCCGGGAAGCCCTCTCCCTATAACCCTGTGGCGCTTAATCGGAAGTTTGGAGGAAAGCGTATCAGTTTGCGCTATGCAGAACTTTTGGTGGCGATTGCTGGCCCTTTGTCTAATTTGGTGTTGGCATTTATTTCTTTGTTTGGCGTTTTTGTTTTATTGCGAATGGGCTACTATGACGGAGAGCAATACTCAGCGAGCGGTCTATTGACACAGTTTGTTTATCTCAATGTTTCGCTTTTCGTGTTGAATCTAATTCCGGTTCATCCACTTGATGGAGCAAAGGTTTTGGTTCCCTTCTTGCCACGCCAGGCTGCTATGAGATTTGAGGCCATTGGCCCTCAGATTTCTTGGTTCTTGTTGCTTATCCTATTGTTTGGTGGGGGCACGTTCATAGGTGTACCGGTGCGCTTCATTGTGCACGGAATGTTCTCGTTATTGGTCTAGGGGCGGTCATGACAGAAATGAACTTTGTGACACTGGGCGACGACACCCTCCGTATTGAGGCGCGTGGCAAATTCAGTGACAAAGACGCGGCCGACTATGTACCCAATTCCGAGTCCGAACAGCTTCGCATCGATGTTCCTGCCTTTGAAGGCCCGCTTGATTTATTGCTCCATCTTATCCGCAAGCACTCGATGGATATTTTCGATATTCCGATTGTGCTCATCACGCAAAAGTATGTGGAAGCCATCGAAGAAATGGCTGATCGCAATTTAGACGTCGCTGGCGAGTTTTTACTCATGGCCGCGACGCTTGCACAAATCAAAAGCAGGATGTTGTTACCACCAGAGGAACAGCAAAGTGAGGCAGAGGAAGATGGCCTCGCACTCGATCCACGCGCGGAGCTGGTGCGCAGGTTGCTCGAATATCAAAAGTACAAGGAAGTTGCGGCGCAACTACAAGGCATGACGCATCTCGGGCTCGATGTTTTTGCACGCACGTGTTTTAGCGAAGCTGACATGATCAAGGACGTAGAACCGGAGGGCGTGTTGGCGCTTGAACCGGTGGAAGCGTTTGACTTGGTGGATTTGTTTGCCAAAATTCTGGAAAGCGCTAAGCCTAAATTTGCGCATTCCATCACCATGGAACGTGTGAGTGTGCGCGCGCGCATGAACGAAATGATCGAGCTGTGCCGCATGCGCGAGCTGCTTAATTTTGAAGACGCGTTGATGTATTTTCAGGCCAAAAGTAAGCTAGAACTGATTGTGACCTTCTTGGCTATTTTGGAGATGGTACGCTTAAAACTCTTGCGTGTTGCACAAGATCACGAAAATGGTGGCATTGCTTTGATTGCCGTGAAGGAAAATCTATGGGTGGACCAAGACGAACTCTTGCAGGATTTGCAAGACTTAGATGACGGTGAATGATTGTGGAAGAAGAACAAGTAAAACCGAATTTGGCTGGCATGATAGAAGCCATGATTTTTGCTTCCCCTGAGCCGTTGTCTTGTGCCCAAATCAAAGAGGTTTTTGACCGATTAGAAATGGCCATTGCCCAGGACGAGATTGAAGATGTTTTGCTGGGTCTAAAAGACAAATGGCAGGACGAAAACCGCCCTAATGGCCAAGGTTTTGAGTTGATTCATGTTGCTGGGGGGTATGCGTTTCGCTCAAACCCGCATTTTGGCAATGTGGTGAGGGCGTTCCTGCAGGAGAAGCCGCAAAAGCTCACACCTCCGCAGCTGGAGGTGCTCTCTATCATTGCGTATCGCCAGCCTGTTACGCGACTTGAGATCGAGGAAATTCGTGGCGTTGATTGTTCTGCGTCAATGCGCAAGCTTCTGAACGTTAAGCTCATCAAAATTCTTGGTAAATCAGAGGGGCTAGGTCGGCCTTTGCTCTATGGGACTACCAAGAATTTTCTGGCGTTTTTCGGGTTTAATTCGCTGCATGACCTGCCGACCGTGCGCGATCATCAGGAGCTCAACAAAGAAAGTCAGGCAGAGTTGAAAGATGACAAAGACATGGATGTGACCATCCGAGACCTGTTTACGCCCGGTGAGAATCAGTCGATGTTTTCAGAAAGTACGGAGCGTTTGAGCTTGGAAGCCATGGAGAGCCTAGAGAAGGCGCTTTCAGTGGTCACGGAAGCGGCCAAGAAGATCGAAGCGCAGGCAGACGCTGTTGACCAGTGAGCTAAACTGCCCTAATTGAACCTGACTGAATAAAAATGCCCCGGCGTGAGCTGGCGCGGAGAGATAGAAATGGCCCAAGAACGATTACATAAGGCGCTTGCTATGGCAGGCGTTTCTTCCAGACGACTTGCAGAACAAATGATTGTTGAAGGTCGCGTGCGCCTGAATGGCACGCGTGTCACTGAGATGGGTTTGAAGGTTGATACCGAGTCAGACCAAGTTTTAGTGGATGGCAAAAAGGTTCGCTTTAGACCGGCTGACCAAGAACTTGTGTACTTTTTGCTGAATAAGCCACTCTCTGTTCTTACCACTGCCAAAGATGATCGGGGCCGCAAGACAGTCATGGATTTGGTAAAAGGCGCGTCGGGTGCCCGCATTTTCCCGGTAGGCAGGCTCGATTACGATGCGGAAGGTGCCTTGCTTCTCACGAACGATGGTGACCTCGCCAATAAACTCATTCATCCGAGGCATCACGTTCCCAAAACCTATATGGTGAAAGTGAAAGCGGTTCCTGCTGAAGACAAGCTCGATAAGTTGCGACGTGGCATCTATTTGGAAGATGGCCCAACGGGCCCTTGCCAAATCGAGGTTGTTCAGAAGGCGCGCGTGAACACGTGGGTGCAGGTGATTTTGAAACAAGGAAAAAATCGTCAGTTGAAGCGCATGTTTTGGCGTATCAAGCATCCCGTTATGAAAATCGTGCGCACCCATTTCGCTGGCATCACGACGGAAGGGCTTGCCCCAGGCCAATACCGTTCCCTTACCAAGCGTGAGCTTGCATCGCTGCGTCAGCAAGCTGGTGTCGATCAGTGAAAATAACAGCCAACATGGTGACAGTTGGCCGGATTATATTATTGCCCACGCCGTGCGCTATGTTGCTCTACGGTGGCGTGGGAATGCAGTGGGCGGCGTTTGTATGGCTGTCTATTTTGGGCGCAACAGACTTTGTCGACGGCTATATGGCGCGCAAAGAGGGGCCGACTAAACTGGGTGGGCTCCTCGATCCCGCCGCCGACAAAATGTTTGTGGCAGCGCTTACGCTGTCATTAATGGCGATGCACATTATTCCGTTTTGGGCTGGTAGTGCGATTCTGAGCCGCGAGTTTTTGCTGACGGCCCTTCGTGCCAGCCTTGCGCTTCGGCAAGAGAGCATTCCCACAAGTAAGCTCGCCAAGCTAAAAACCATCTGTCAGATGGGCGGCTTCGGCACCATTTTCTTAACAGTCGCGTTGTCACAGGTTTTGCTCATTGCGGTGTCCTTAACGATTGCTCTTGGACTTGCCATTACGTGGTTTGGCTATCGCAGGAAGCGCCCGCGCGCGCCATTTTGGGTGTTGCCCGTTTTTGGATCGTTTATTTTGGTGGCGCTGCTTGGTTGGCTGGTATCCGATCATACGGCGGTGATGATTCAGTTGAGCATTATCATTGCGCTTACTTGGCTTAGTGGGCTCGACTATATCGTTGGCAGCGTTCGCGTTTTTCGCAAAATGGGTTTTGATGGGCGAGATTTAGTGAGGCTGTTGTGGGTGCTCGGGCATTCCGTCGCCGTCGTGCTTTTGGTTGGCATTTATCCCAGCATTGTTTTGCCAATCTTAATTAGTTTGTCGTTTGAACTCGCGCTTGGTGGCATCGACTTGGTGGTGGCTGCTGAAGAGGGCTATGCTGGCGTGTGGCCCTTTTTGATCACGGGTGTGGGTGCGTTGCTATTTGCCTGTCTTGCATATGGTTCGGCGATCGGGTTGTGGCATGTCGATATCATGCTGTTTGCTATCTTGCTCGCTTGCTTAAGCGGCGTTGTATTTTTTGCAACGTTCATCCGATGGCGGCATTTATTTCGCAGAGCGCTCTCTGAAAAAATCTGAGTTTTGGACGAGCGGATTGAGTGACCTCAATTCCACGAAGTGGAAAATTAAATTAGCCCCGGTTCATACCAAAGCCTCCACCCAGGGCTAATTTAGAACTACCGCTACGCGGTACATTTGCGGGTGGATAAAATATCTCGAGCGCTTAAGAAATGCTGCGGCCTTCTTTTTGTGCCTGCACGCACTCCAGCAGCCATTCGCGCAAGCGTTTCTGGTCGCCCGGAGCGAATTTGCGAAATGCCGCGCCGACCATAAAAGATCCTTGCTGATCTTCTACCCACACCACTTCAGAAGCTGCCTTCAAAAGCTCAAGCTCCTTCTTAATGGGGATATAGAGCAGAATATTCACATGATCGCCCTTATTGAGCTGTTCAAGCGTTTCAAAGCTCACACCGCCAAGCGCAAGATTGCGCGACGTGGCAGTAAAAGATTGCGGTCCAACAGTAATTTCAACGCGGATTTCGATCGGAGCACGCAAATGGCGTGTGACCTTGGTGCGTTTTCCAAGCGTTTCTTCGGGCGTGGGGATATGGCCTTTTGCAGTCATAGATTCCTCTTTTATATACCATTAAGCATTTTGTCCATGAAGTTTCTCAACGTAATCGATCACCTGCGCGCTGATGCGGTCTTTGCCCACGCGTGTATCTAGCCGATCGATTTCCTGCGCACCAGTTGGGCTGGTGACATTGATTTCGGTAATCTTGCCACCGATCACGTCGATGCCTGCGAAATGGAGGCCCAATTCAAGTAACTGCGGCTTGAGTCTGGCTGCAATCTCTCTTTCCGCCGGGGTAATCGTGGCACGAACTGCCTTACCGCCCACATGCAAATTGGCTCTATGGTCATCTTCTTTAGGCACGCGTAGGACAGCACCAATCGGTTCTCCACCAAGCAACAAGATGCGCTTGTCGCCTTCTCGGATGCTGGGGAGGTATTCTTGTACCATAGCTGCTTGGCGCCCCTCCAGCGTGAGCAAGTCGATTGCTGCCCGTAAGTTTCGATCGCCTTTATCGAAAACCAAAATACCAGTGCCCCCGCCGAAAAATAGAGGCTTGAGCACGGCTTTGCCAAAATGTTGGGCAGCGCCGTTATCTTTATGTGATGGATCCCATCGAGACCATCAAGCCCAGAGCTGATACCACCTTTTCGTTCATGCTGGAAAGT
>JABDBI010000028.1:8651-18911 GCA_013288705.1 Methanobacteriota archaeon
CGTCGTGCAGAACCCGTGGATGTGCGCTCACCACGGTTTGCGGCATCAAATCGGATGCAAAGAGGCCCCATAACTTTTCGTTGGCGACTCGCAGACCAGCGGGATTGTTCATCATCAGCGTACGTCGTGGCTGATGACAGTCGAGCAACATCGTCGCTGTCAGAAAGTTGAGGTCGACGGGCGGATCTTTGCGCATCCAAATGACATCACAGTCGTCAAATGCGATGGGCTTGTTATCGCTAGTTTCGAAATATTGCTCTGCATCAATTGACGGAGGACAAACGGTGATGGGCCAGGCATACGCGTAGCCTTTTCCATCGCCCACGACGAGGTCTTGGATGCGGCAATACAAATTTTCGATGCCGCGCGATTGACTTTCCAGCATGAACGAAAAGGTGGTATCAGCTCTGGGCTTGATGGTCTCGATGGGATCCATCACATAAAGATAACGGCGCTGCATGTTGACCTCTGTCCACGGACACTAGCGAAAAAAACAGCGCATTGGAAGAAATGATGAGCCAATTGAAAGAGTTTAAGAACGACAATTTGGATCCTTTGCATCGCCCCATTCAATCGATTGCCGACATGATTGATATCTTTGTACAGGCTGAAAAACTGCACGCGCAGTTTCGTGTGGGGATTGAGCACGAGCGATTTGCTTTTGTAAAAGCAACGAGGAAGCCGCTGCCTTATGTGGGAGACGTTGGCATCGAAGCTCTTTTTCGAGCCATGGCCGTTCATGGCTGGCAACCAGTGATTGAAGACGGCCATGTGATTGCCCTCACCAAACAAAACGCGGGAATCTCACTTGAGCCCGGCGGGCAGGTTGAGCTTGCTGGGGCGCCTTATCGCACGATGGATGAAATTCATGCTGAGCTTCAATCTTACTTTGCGCAGATGGACAATGTTGCTGACCAGATGGGGATCGGGTTTCTTTTTGTTGGCTACCACCCCAATGCGCGTCGAGAAGAATTTCCGTGGGTGCCAAAGTCGCGTTACCAGATCATGCGTCGCTACATGCCCAAAGTAGGTGGGCGAGGCATCGATATGATGCTGCGCACGTGCACTGTACAGGCGAATCTTGATTACGAGAACGAGGCGGACATGGTTTCGTCGGTTCGTGTCGCGTTGGCTTTGTCGCCCCTCATCACAGCATTGTTTGCGAATAGCCCATTTGCCGAAGGAAAGCCTTCGGGGATGTTGAGCGAGCGTACGATGGTTTGGCATGACACCGATGCAAAGCGCTGTGGGTTTCCGGAGACAGTCTTGGCCAGCAATTTTGGCTACGAAGCGTGGGTGAATTTTGTGCTGGATGTGCCGATGTATTTTATTCGTCGAGAAGGAAAGTACATCGATTTAGCCGGTCGATCGTTTCGAGAGTTCATGCGTTCTGGATATGACGGCCACGAAGCCACCATGCGCGATTTTGCGGATCATCTGACAACAGTATTTACAGAGGTGCGTGTGAAGCCGCAAATTGAGGTTCGCAGCGCAGATTGCGGTGGCAAACCCTTTTTGTCTGCGTTGCCGGCCCTGTGGAAAGGCATTCTTTATGATGATCTCGCAAAGCGTGAGGCGCTGTCGCTCATGGAAGAGCCATCTGTTGTGGAACTGTCAGATCTTCAGCGGGCTTGCGCCGAGTTTGGATTTAGGGCCAAATATCGCGGCAGAAGCGTGCTAGAGCTTTGCGAACACACGATTCGGATCGCGGAGCAAGGACTCTCTCGCCAAGCCCCAGGTGAAGAAAAATACGTGCGGCCCCTTTCTGAGCTGGTCGCACGCCAGAGCACGCAGGCGGAGGAGCTGCTGAAACAATCGGACTTAAATTTGCTTTGGGGTGGGGAATAGTGTTACATAAATGTAAGATATGGCTCTTGCATTTGATGTAAAAAATATTTTCAAAATTTCAGAGAAAAAGCGAAATGTTTCTCTTCGTAGACTCACATTGATGGATCGTGATTGTGTTCAAAAGTGGTTGTCAGATCCATATATCCTGAGACTCACGTTTGTTGTCCCTGGACCAGGCTCGATGCCGGCGTTGCCGTTTTCAAAGTCCTCTATGGAGCAATATCTAAATCTCTTAGTGCAAGATCCAATTCGTCTGACATATGCCATTGAAGTGGATGGTGAGCACGTTGGAAACATTGGACTGAAAGAGATTAATCAGACTGCTGGAACATCTGAATATTTTATCGAGATTGGCGAGCAAAAATATCGCGGTATTGGTGTTGGTACTGCTGCTTCTGCTATCTTGCTTGACTATGGCCTTTTAAGTATGGGGCTGCGCGAAGTACGCTTAGAAGTGTTGGAGTTCAACGATGCCGCGATTCGGGTCTACCAGAGACTTGGATTTGAGCGTACACACCGCACCGGCTGGCATTACGACGACAACGGCCAGTATTGGCAGGTATGGGGCATGCGCCTAACCCGTGAAAGATGGCTTTTGACCCGAAAGCAGCTCGATTTACCTGAGGGTTTGATATTGTCGTCCCTCGCCAAAGTCTAGTGTCACAAAGTCGATTGGATTTGGCATGGCAGATAGAACTCTGGCCAATTCTTCCAAGGGCTCAGTTTCGGCATCGTCGCCCAAGCGAAATGTGCCAAAATGCATGCCGATACTATGCTTTGCTTCCAAGTCGAGTGCTGCTTGCACAGCCTCCGCAGGATCGATGTGGACGCTATGCATGAACCAGCGCGGCTGAAAAGCTCCAATGGGTAAGAGCGCGACAGTGATGGGGCCAAATTGATCACGAATCTGTTTGAAATGCGCGCTGTATCCGGTGTCGCCAGCAAAATAGACGGTTCCCGAAGGTCCCTCAACGACATATCCGGCCCACAGTGTTTTGTTCCTATCAAGCAAGGTGCGTCCGCTGAAATGCTGGGCGGGTACAGCCGTGACGCGTACACGGCTCGAAACTGTTGTCTGCTCCCACCAGTCGAGTTCCGCAGTTTTGTGCATGCCGCGCTTATGTAACAGCGCTTGATTACCAAGCCCGGTGACGATTTTGATAGGGTGGTGCAATGTCAGCAAACGAAGCGTGGGTATGTCGAGATGGTCGTAGTGATTATGGCTTACGAGCGCGGCATTGATTTTGGGAAGGTCGGCAAAATGTACGCCTGGTGGTCGCATGCGTTTTGGACCGACTGTCGAGAGAGGACTGCAGCGCTTCGACCAAATCGGATCGGTAAGCAGGTTGACACCATCCATCTGAATCAGCAGCGTTGCGTGATTGACAAAGGTGATACGAATAGTCCCATCGTCTACGAGTGGTGGTGGTTTGTCGTGCGGGTTATTCGTTCTGCCCTTTTTCCAGGGGCCAGTCCGGCGTGTTGCGATCCATTTGGCAACATGCCGCAGCGCAATTTTTGGTTGCTGTTGGTGGTTAAAAAATACCCGGCCATTAAAATGGTCGGAGAGTGCGTGCTTACTCACCGCTGAATACCGGTTTAACCTTTCCTATCGACGAGAGACCGAGCAAAGCGTCTTTTGTGGAAAATATTTGGGCAAGTCCTTCGGTTTCTGCGCTGAGTCCAAGATCAAGGCTGTTGCGATGTGCCGATGAAATGAGGGTATCAGCCATGCGCAGCGCGATGGGTGCCTTTGCTCCAACTTTTTTGTGCGAAAGCAGATCTTCGAGGGGGGCGCGAAAGAAATCACAGACTTCTATGAAATTAGCAGGCGTATCCTGTGGTGGAGAGGACTCCATGCGTGGTGCCCCCGTCAAAGCCAGTGACATTGCCCGCGAATGTAAGTCATCTTTGTTCACCACTTCATCGACAAGCCCAAGCGCTTTGGCCATATCGGCATCGACCAGCTCACCTGAGAGCACCAGCCAGCGTGCGAGGGGGATGCCGACCCGTCGAGGCGTGCGCTGCGTACCGCCGAGCCCGGGGTAGATGCCGATTCCTGTCTCGGGGAAACCGAGCCGCGCACGCGGAGTCGCGAGAATGTAGTCGCAAGCTAAAGCAAGCTCGAGGCCTCCACCTAAAGCGAGTCCATCGATGCAGCATACGACGGGTTTGTCGCACAAATCGATAAGCCGAAACAGGTGCTGTGCGCGGCTGGCAAATCGAATAATGCGCTCGATGGAGCCACCCCTCATATTCTCGACGAAAAATTGTGTATCAGCGCCAGCTGCGAATGCCTTACCGCGCCCACCAAGAATAATGCCCTTCACCGAAGGATCACGCGTGATGTCATCGAAATGTGCATCGAGCTGTGCGATCAACGTTTCGTTCAATGCATTCAAGGCATCTGGGCGATTGAGAAAAATCTTGGCTACACCATTTTCTTTTTGGAGCGTGGCATATTGCGGACGCGGCTTGGACATGCCCGCGCCGTGCATCAGCTCAAAAGGGCCCTTGGGCCAGCGTAGGCCCACACGAGCTCCGAGGTCACAATCTTCAACGCTGCAAACACCCTCGGCACATACGAGTTGGTTCGACACCTTGAACACGACTCCGAGTAAGCGCTCGGTGATTTGCTCCGCGCGACTTAGAGCAATTTCCCCAGTAAGATCCCAGGTTAAACCTTTCTCGACGATTGACAAAATCATCGGGCAGGGTGCATAAAATTCCCCGAGTTCTTTCGCGAGCTGACGAGCGGTGTGTAACGTAATGGGTACACCGGTGATATTCATGAGCTCAAATGGCCCCATAGAAATACCAAAGGCTTTCTTCGCCGCAGCTTCCACTGTGACGATGTTGGCGATGCCATCGTGAACAATGCGCATGGCCTCATTTAGCCAAGGCACAAAGAAGCGATTGACAACGAATCCAGGGGCGTCTTTAGACTCGATGGCGATTTTGCCAATCTGCTCTTGGATTTGCCATGCTGTGGCAAACGTCTCTTGCGATGTCTGCTTGCCCCGGATGACTTCCACAAGTTTGTTTTTAGCTGGGTGATAAAAGTAATGGAGCCCGACAAAGCGCTCGGGACGTTTGGTTGCAAAAGCCAAATCGGAAACGTAAAAGCTCGATGTGTTAGTGGCAAAAATGGTTTGAGGCGTACAAACCTCATCGAGCTTTTTGAAGACGGTATGCTTGACCGCTTGGTCTTCAAAAACAGCTTCAACGACCAAACTCGTATCTGCAAGAGCAGAGAAGTCGGTAGAGAAAGCAAGTTTTTTCCAAATGTTATCGACTTTGCCTAAAGAAAATACCTTGCGCGCGAGCCCCTCGTCTAGTGTGCGCTTGATGTTACTTTTGCTGCGCATTAACGCTTCTTCGCTGCTATCAACAACAGTTACAGCAAAGCCTTCGGCAGCATATTTCTGGGCAATACCCGATCCCATATTGCCGGCGCCAACGATTCCAATAGACCCTCGCATCGTAACCCTCACAGAAAAAATTGTCGGTGATCTTTCAAAAAGTCATCATACGTTCTTGGCGTCATGTTTGTCACCTCCGACAAGTGAGAAGTTATGGCTTGGCTTTTACCCTCGGCTAAATAGCTGTAAAGTTCCTTGAGATTTTCGCATAACCAATGGGGTACACCAGCTTCCATCATGGCGTCTGCTGCAACATCGCTGGCAATCGATGCATATTGCACATCCTTGCCAAGCAAGAGTGAGAGTTTTTGAGCGACTTCGGTGTAGGAGAGCGCTTCAGGGCCTGTGAAATGGTAGATTTTGTTTTCATGGCCGGGCGTTGTGAGCACGCGCATGCAGGCAAAACTCACATCTATGAGGTCGACCATGCTCACACGACCGGTCTTGAGCGGTATGAAGAACGTGTCGGCTGCCTTAATCGATTGCGCAAACATGAGCGTGTTTTGCATGAGAAAATTGGGCCGCAAGAATGTGAAAGGAATGCGTTTGCGCAAAATATGTTGTTCAATTTTGCCGTGCCATTGTCCCATCGTCATCGATGAACTTGTGTCTGCACCAAACGACGACATTTTGACGATGTGACGCACACCACACTTTTGCGCCATATCCACCAAATTGCACTCGAGCTCTACTTGCTGCGGTTGGCTTGGAGTACACAAAAATAGCGTTTGAATGCCAGAGAATACACCGCCAAGCGAATCCACGTTGCCCATATCGCCCTGCACGATATCAACGAGATGGCTTTGGATGGATGTGGCTTTTTCCGGGTCGCGGGTTAGCAGGCGAAAGCCATGGTTATGCGCGAGCAGCTGCCTGGCCACCATACTGCCAAGGTTGCCTGTGGCGCCAGTCATGAGTAGGCTTTGTGTCATAGGGATCTCCAAGTAACCGATGTCTATTTTTTAGCGTTTCCGTCATGAATCTCAACCGACTCTTAGATTGAGGCATTCCGTGAATAAATTTCTGTTGGTGTTGCTCGTCTGCACGCATGGTTGGGCTGGAAGTTATGGTTATCATCCATCGACCACGCTGTTTTTAGGCGCTGGCTTCGAACCGCTTCACCCTGATCGCGCTTTTCAGAGCTGCATTGCATTTGATGGCAAAACCAACGTCGATGGACCGGGTGCCATTAATACAAGCTATTCTCTAAGCTTAGTTAAATCTCGTAAAGATCTATATAACGCGCTCAGCCTATCTGCTGATCTATCGGCCCACGCTCTTTTTTGGGGTGCGGGCGCGAGCACGGACTATTTCCATGAGCATCAATTCCAATCTGATTCCATGACCTGGATGGTACTCGGCCGATCCGACTATGGTCGGTTTGTGATGAACAATGTGCGTTTAACACCTGCGGCGCAAAACTTGATCGATACCGGGAAGGCTGCCCAGTTTGCGCAGATGTGTGGCAGAGAGTACGTCCAGCAGGAGCGTCGTGGGGTGTTGATTGCCGCCATTTTTTCGCTGGAAAACGTTTCGGAGGAGCAACGTAGTCATTTAGAATCCCAGTTCAACGCATCCTATGGTGGTGGATTTTTTAGCATAGAGGCCAAAGCGAAATATGCCAGCTTTTACCGCACCGCATCGAACGTCAGCCACATCACCATGTCGATCTATGCTGTTGGGGGAGAGGGCATTACCAAATTTTCTGACTTGGTGGTGCATCCGGATGATTTGGGGGAGATCCAAGAACAGGTGAGGCGTTACATGGCGTCGCTGAGCGCTACACAAGCTGCACCCTTGGAATACCTATCGGGGTCAATGACCGCGTTCGGCTATACTGGCGACGTGAACACCGAGAGCCATAAGCGCGAGCGCGTGTTGGCCGAGTTATTTTATCGCTACAGCGATGCGTATAGCATTTACAAACGCCTCGAAGAGATTTTGAAGCACCAAACCGGAGACTATCAGAGGTTATACAATCTGTACGGGACGTATCTCACAACGCTGCTGGATGCTGCCGATAAATGCTATGACAACACCAAGGACTGCGTTTTGCCCACGCAGGAGATGGAGCGCGTGGTGTGGCCGGTGGATGCCATATCCGAGTGCGAGCGGTTGCGATTGAAGGCATATGAAAGGCACTTGATCGACGAGCAGGAGCTTGCGCATTTGCGCAGTAGCCATATGGCTCCAATTTTGAGGGAAAACACGAACACGATTGCGGCAGATGTGATGTGCGAAGTCTATGATCTCGGAGCTTGAGTCGGGGTTCCACTCATCCATAAACCATTTTCGAAACCTGTTTTGAGGAAGTCGTAACGTTTGCTGCGATCATATCGTGACAGTAAATTGGAGGCTTCTTTCTCGTCGAAGCGTGCAAAGTACTGCATGATTTCGATCTGATCGCCAAGCACAGACTGCTTTTGGCGGTCTGGGGCTCCGCTCTCTAATGGATCGAAATCCACATGTTCTTGCAGCATGCGTATGATTTGAGATCGCTGACTCGTTTGAAGGCGACCGACGAGTTTCTCGCCTAAATAGTCAAGCGCTTCTAGGCGATGGTTTTCTTCAGCATCATCGAATTCACATGCGCGACGAGCGTTAGATAAAAGCTTTGCCAACTCAGGCAGTATGGAATGCTCGTCATCTACGAAATCGGCATCGAGGCGCCGGGTGTGGAAGCGCCCGCTCCGTACATATTGCAACCGCTTGAGCGCATTCTTGGTTTTGCGCGATAGATGTTGCACGATGTGTTCTTCATAGATCGGAGCAATTCCCCCTTGAACCGCAGATACTGTGACCAAGCCACGAGGTTCCACGGGCGCCTGCGCCTGATTACAGACGAGACAAACAGCTATCAACACCGCTGCGCTAGTCTTTTGCATCAGTAGCCAATGCCGTCGCAAGATGCTTCCGCGATCAACTGAGGATGCTGCTCCCAAATTGCAAAAATAGGATATTGATTTGCCCGCCGAAGCACGTTGAGCTCCTGCTCCGAAATTACACCGCGCTCAACAGCGGCCTGGCGATAACGCTCACAAGTACTGTGGATGTCGATAAATATTGCCTTGTCGCTCGATTCTGTCGTGAATTCGCCAACCATAGAGTTATACATGACCACCAAGGGCAATTCACTTTGCCTATTGGTAATGTTGTACAGCAGACTTGCTCGAGCATCTTCCGACAGCCGAATGTGTTCGGGTAGAACAAGTACTTCAAGATTTGGAATAGACTGCAAATAGTCGTAATCTGAAGCGTGGCCAGTTTCCCCACACCCAGTGAGCGATAGCCAAAGGACCAGACTGAATATGCCGCGTGTTTTTCTCATGTCTTGCTCCTCAGCTGCCCGGTGGTGGTAACGCGATGCTTGAACGAAGCAATTTGCGGTTCAACAGTTTGGAAAACTCTTCCAAATACTGATACGCCGCAGATCCCGTCAGATATCCCTGCGCGACGATAATATTTGCCACTGGATTCCCCGACACTGGTGCGACGTTATAAACGCGATCAAAAACTTGGATATCGGTGATTCTTGCAATCTCATCATAACGCCCGTCCATTTTCACAAGAAAGTCACCCACTTTAACTTGTGCCGCAGTTGTCATCACACCTGTTGCGAGCAGCATGGGATGGCCCGTTGTCACCGAGAGCTTGCCACCGCTGACCATATCGAACACGCGCACATCTTCAAGTGCTGCTTCACGGGTGCGCGTGTAGGTGCTCACACGATCAATCCCAAAACTAAGGTGCTCAAGGTCCGATTCAGGTTTGAGCGTGACGATGCGTGTCACCAGATCGTTTAATGCGCGTTCAATCGGGATATACCCGGTGCCGAACAGCACTTGTTGATCGGCTGTAAAGCACGATGCCAAACAAACGGCGATCATTTGCCAATCGCCACATGGTGCATTCACATCGGTGGGCCCTTTGTAGCTGTTCGAGGATCGGCTTTTGACGAGCGCATAGCGAAGCGGTAGTCTGTTGCTGTAGTAATTGGCGTCGAAAACCGGAAAGCACTTTGCCGCCCATTGGTTGCGAAGTTTTCCTTGGTCGGGATTTAAGTTGTCTTCGTTGCAGCGATCAAAGATCTCGATGTAGGACTCATGGGCATGTAATTGGCACGAAAGCACTAAAAGTAGCAACGCTCTTTTCATGCTCCTACAACTCTTACTTCAATCGATATGTTTCAATAATTCTCCGCACCTTGTCGAGAGGTAGCGCAGGCGCAAAGTTTTGGTTGATTCCCGTCATTTCTTCCGCCATGCACATGGCGTTTAAGATGGCCTCTTCGGTGGCATCGATGACGGCCTCATAAAGCGGATCCATGTGCGAGTCACGCAGCATATACATGCGGTGATACATTTTTCTAGATTCGCGTTTGACAGTGTTGGAGTTTGAAAAAGCGATGACAATTTCACCGGACCCATGGGCGGCTATAGATCCTGCGCGGCCAATTCCAAGTGCTGAACGCTTCGACAATCGGTCGAGTTGGCTCGGCAAGAGTGGCGCGTCGGTCGCGATGACCGCAATAATACTGCCATAAGTGCTGGTGCGTTTGGAAAGCTGCTCGTAATCGGGAGCCAAAATAGGACCAATGGGAATGCCACCCATGCGCAAATCTGAAAGACGCCCAAAATTGCTTTGGACCAACACCCCGATGGTGAATCCTCCAAGATCTTTGTCGAGCTTACGCGAGGATGTGCCGAGACCACCCTTGAAATCGCACGTGATCATTCCAGTGCCACCACCGACGTTGCCCTCCTGCACCGGCCCGTCACTTGCAGTATCCAGCGCTTCGAACACATGGTGATCTTTGATGTGCTGACCAGTGATGCCGTTTAGCCACGAGTCGTCGCATTCTCCCACGATCGGAATCACGACGTCATGTTTGGCACCAATTTCTGGGTGCTTTTTGATATACCACTGCACCAATGCATCTGCCGACGTGCCAACCGACAATGTGTTCGTGAGTAGAATAGGGGTCTCGATG
>JABDBI010000029.1:0-15838 GCA_013288705.1 Methanobacteriota archaeon
ATTGACATCGAAAGGCGAGCTCATATTCGCCGCCATCACTCTGCAACCCACTTGCTCCACAGTGCGCTTCGCCAAGTACTTGGAGGCCACGTGACCCAAAAGGGTTCTTTGGTAGCACCCGACCGCTTGCGATTTGACTTTTCGCATTTTGAACCGGTCACACAGGCACAACTCAAAGAAGTCGAAGACTTGGTCAACGGCTGGGTGCTCGAGAATGCAGAGACACACATCGAGCACACTGATTTTGATTCGGCCAAGCAAAAAGGTGCCATGGCTCTTTTCGGGGAGAAATATGGCAACGAAGTTCGTGTCGTCACAATGGGTCCGCACTCCACTGAGCTTTGTGGTGGCACGCACGTGCATCATACTGGCGACGTGGGTTATTTTCGCATCACCAGCGAAGGCCCGCTGGCAGCAGGCGTCCGGCGTCTCGAGGCTGTCTGTGGCCAGGTTGCTGTGGAGCAGGCGCGTTTAGAGCGCGATCGACTTCGCGCGCTATCGCAGATGCTTGCGGTGTCGCCCGATAGCTTGGAAGCGCGTGTGCAATCGCTGATGGGTGAACTCAAAGGCGCACAAAAGCAACTCGGGCATTTCCATGCCAAACATGCCACAGCCAAAGCTGGTGAAGCAGCAAAGCTGGCGCGTGATATCCACGGCGTGAAAGTGATCACAGAGCGTCTCGACGACCTACAGGATACCAAGGCGCTTCATGCGTACGCAGATAAGCTGCGCGATCAGCTTGGGTCTGGTGTGGTTGTACTTGGTAGTGCAACAGGTGAGAATAAGTGCACGATTCTTGTGGCACTCACTAAGGATTTGGTTGGGCGGTTCCACGCAGGAAAGATGGTAGGCGAGCTTGCGCAGATTGTTGGTGGCAAGGGTGGTGGGAGGCCGGACTTCGCGCAGGCTGGCGGAACGGATGTGGGGAGACTCGATGAGGCTCTGGTGGCGGTAGAGAGACTGGTTTAAACCTAGCTAAATCGTCTTGGCAAAAATCCCATCGACGTGACGCAAATGTTGCTTCACGTCGACCGCTTCATCAATCTCGTGCGCAGCGAGGTGTTTCCCGATCTCCACATGGCCTTTTAGGGTCGCAACAAAACCCCCCTGCCCTTGCCGCGCTTTCATTGCAGCTTCCTGCACCCACACATACGCCTCCTGGCGCAGCACTCCCTTCTTCACCAGAGCGAGCAACACCGCCTCCGAGAAAATCAAGCCATCCGTCGCCTGCACATGCTCCAACATTTTTGCAGCATCGACTTCAAGCCCTTCCACGACGCGCGTCATACGCAATAACGCGAAATCCAGCGCTGTCGTCGCATCCGGAGCAATGACGCGCTCTACGGAGCTGTGAGAGATATCCCTCTCGTGCCACAGCGCCTGATTCTCGAGCGCTGCACCTGCGTACCCACGCAAAAGGCGTGCGAGCCCGGTCACATTCTCAGTCAAGATTGGATTACGCTTATGCGGCATCGCCGACGAACCTTTCTGACCTTTGCCAAACGGCTCAAACACTTCCGCCACTTCCGAGCGCATCAAGTGCCGAATCTCCACGGCAAGCCGCTCCACGCCACCCCCGATCACTGCGAGCGTCGAGAAAAACACAGCATGCCGGTCGCGCGGGATAATTTGTGTCGATACGTCCTCAGCAACCAACGCAAGTTGCTCCATTACATCTTTTTCGATGGCAGGATCAATGTTGCCATAATTGCCCACAGCTCCAGATAACTTGCCATGCGCGATCTCCTCGATGGCACTCTCAAGTCGCTCCTGGTTGCGCCGCATCTCGACGGCAAACGACAGAAGCTTCAGCCCAAAAGTAGTCGGCTCTGCCGCCTGCCCGTGGGTGCGCCCCAGGCATACCGTATGCTGATGCGTCAACGCCTGCGCAAAAAGCGCTTTGCTAAGACCAGCCAGCCGCACTTGAAGTTGCTGTCCAGCTTCTTTAAGCCGCAAAGCAAAAGCCGTATCTACCACATCAGACGACGTCATACCCAAATGTACAAAACGAGAGTTCTTGCCAAGATGTTCTTCAAGCGCCGTCAAAAATGCGATTACATCATGCTTGGTGGTGAGTTCAATCTCCACCGCACGCACCGCTAATTTCGACCAATCGATACCACGCGCGTCAGCCTCAAGCTTAGCAGCCACACCCTTTGGTACATCCCCCGCGCGCTCGAGCGCCTGCACGGCCGCAAGCTCCACCTGCCACCACGTAAAATATTGTTTTTCATCCGACCAAATCGCTGCCATTTCAGGAGACGTATAACGTGGAATCATTGAAACACCTGCACCGTATATTGATTTTCTGCGGCAAACTTCAGCATAGCCAATGCAACAGATTCAGCAACGCCAAGTTGCTCGGCCGTTTTGATATTAAAAGCAACGCTTGCGGTTTCTTGCATCACCGGCGGCGTAAAGGTTTCCGGCAACCCATCTTGCAACAGCTGCTGCGCGATCTTCGCAGCTTGTCGACCGAGATGGCCATAGTGAATCGAATAGCTCATTAAAGCGCCACGGGCGACAAACCCATCGTTGAGCGCAAAGATGGGAATTCTATGCGACGTCGCAAAACGCAGCAAAGCTTCAGACACAGCTAGATTTAGCACTGTCGGATCACTAATCATCCAAATCGCATCTATCTTTTCGCGTACCGTTTCTAACACCTCTTTTGCATCGTTCGGATTACTCAGATGAACGGGTATAAGCTTGAGCTGAAATCGCGCGGCAATCTTTCTCGCCACGTCAAATGGCTTAGCCGACTGCAAAGGGTTAAATGGCACCAAGACGTGCTTTGCTTTTGGCAAAACAACCGAAATCAGCTTCAGTTGATTTTCGTCATTTTGCTCTATCCTAATGCCCACCAGGTTTCGCTTCTGCAGATCATAGTGCTCTGGCCTCGGCACTAGGCAATACACGATCGGAATGGTTGCAGTCGCACTGCCTGCAGCATTTGCCGACTTAGGCCCCACGGCAATAATCGCCGACGGCCTCTGCGCAAGCACACGCGCCATCAGCGACTTGGCATTTTCCTTCGCGCCAGCAAACGTGTAGGCAACATACCCATCCCTCAATTGCACGCCGATGCCAGTGAGAACCCGCTTGTAGGGCGGGAGATCGTCGTCAGTCAAAACTGCGTACTGTGCCCCAAGGGCAAGCCCAGGAAAAATCAGCGCAAAGATCCACGGTTTAGGGCTGAACATTTTGGTACAAAAACTCCGTATGTACATGGCGCTCTTCGGGAACATGGCGCGCCATTTGCACCGTGCGTATACCCAAAAACAACGTCGCCAACACTACAAATAGACCGGAAAAAAGTGCCGCTGCATAACCAAATCGACCTTTTAACATCGACACGAAGTTGGGACGCCGTGCTGCTACCGCGCCTTCAAATACCACCGGTCTCACAGCAGGTGGCTTCAATGCGGGCGATAAGTACTCCTCGATGGCATTCATAAAATGCTGCATGGTTGAAAAACGCGCCTCTGGGTAACTGCTCACGGAACGTCGAACGATACTCTGCACCGGCAAGGGCAAACTCTGCAAACACTCTGAAAATGCACGCGCATTTGAAGCTTCCACAACGCGATTCGTCTTTACAAAAAGAAGCAGCATACCCAAGCTATAGATATCTGCACGATGATCGATCGTTGCAGATCCAAGACGCACCTCAGGCGCAATGAAAGGCAAGTTCTGGCTGCGCAATTGCATGATCGACATATGGGGCCGGTGCGGAATGGCAGAGCGTAGCTTTAAGCCCAAGAGAGAAAATCCATCTTCGGCAAGTAAAATATGATCCGGATGCAGCAAACCGTGCCACGTCGTCTTATGCAAGTCTTGCATGACTTGCGCGAGGCGCATAAAAAAGTCGAATATCGGTAGGCTGTGCGGAGGCTCGCGAAAACTGGATCCCTTGAAAAAATCATGGACGATAAAGAAACGGCCATCAACCTCGCCTACATGCTGAATGGGCAGAAGATGGGGATGCACGACTTTCTTTGCCTGCTTCATCTGTTCAACAAAGCGAGATTGTTCAGCGTTTGACTGCAGCAGGCCTGGAAAAATCGCACGAATAAAGACGTCAGAAAGAGATTTTTGATCGTGAGCCAGATATAGGATGCCCTCGGCAAAAACGCTGAGCTGAAACTTCACGCGATAACGTTTGGCCAACAACTCACCCGCCGTGAAGATCTCCGGGATAAAACGAGGGTCTTTTCGTGGAAGGGGCATAACCACCTTTTACCTCGCTACCAATTGAATCGCAACAATCACCGTCGATGATCTCAAACAAATGCGCCAAATCGACCTTCTCAGGAATAAAATCCGTCAGATGCGCGGACAACGCAAAAAAAGAAAATAAACCATGAAGGAGATACCATGCCTACAGCAATCACATTGAACGCCCCAGCAACCAGCTCAACCGTCATCACACAAACCTCCGGTTCCGGTGCAATGGGCCGGGCTAACAACTATGCCGATCAGGCAGCATTTAGACTTCTGAATGCGCATGAGAACTTCCGTCTTCATGGTGATGGCTATGAGACGCGTGCTGGCAAATTCTGGAAGACCTGGTCAGCGTTCACACGCGCTTCAGCCTCTGTCGGAGCGGCCACTGGCGTTGCTACCATGTTTGTACCCGATGTCGTGACCGGCCGTGGCACACAGCGTGCGCAGGGTGAGCCCGGAAGCATGATGGATGAAGGCGTCGCTGGCAACGTCGCCAGAGGCGCAACCATGGTGGCAGCAGGCGCAGCAGAAGTCGGCGGCGCAATCGCTGGTGGGACTGTTGGCCTTGTTGGATTGCCAGCCAAGACCGCAACGACCAAGACCACTGCACAGTGGATGGAGAGCTCTTCCACAGCAGGCGCCAATGCACTCGGCCAAACCACTGCACACGCCGTGGGAACAGCCGCAGGCGTTGGTCTTAGCGCTGCTCGCATCCCATCCGTAGCAGTTAAGTACACCCTGGCTGGCGCTTTCGCCGTCGGTGGCGGAATCGTCGGCTTCTTCGCCGGTGCCGTCCGCGCTATCTTCAACGTGTAATCCACGTAACGCAGCAAAGAAAACCCTCTCCCCTCTTGGGGAGAGGGCAGGGTGAGGGGGCGATTACGCCACCATCCCCGTCGATCCAAACCCCTTCACACCCCGCACACTACTATCCAACTGCAATGCCACCCCGATTTGCGCTGCAACAACTTGCGCAATCACCATCTGCGCCACACGCATGCCACGCTCAACCCGAAACGAATCCGTGCCATGGTTAATCAAAATCACCCCAATCTCCCCACGATAATCTGCATCGATGGTCCCCGGCGAATTTAAACACGTCACCCCATGCTTAATCGCAAGCCCCGACCGAGGCCGAATTTGCGCTTCAAACCCCGGCGGCAACGCAATCGCGATACCAGTCGGAACCAACGCCCGTCGCCCCGGCAACAACGTAATCGCCTCTACATTTGCCGCAACCAAGTCAAACCCAGCAGCATGCTCAGTAGCCCTCTTCGGCATAAGCATTTCCTGCGCTTGCAAATCGCCTGCCTTAGCCAACTGGTCGACATATTCTAACGACACAACAATAGACATCGCTTCACCCACTCTAAGCGCTTTCAAATAACGCATCCACAAAAGCACCAGGATCAAAGGGCCGCAGATCTTGCACACCCTCGCCAACCCCAATGTATAGTACCGGCACACCGGTCTCATGCACGATGCCGAAGATAACACCACCTTTGGCAGTGCCGTCTAGTTTCGTCAAAATAATTCCTGAAAGCGGCACAGCAGCTGCAAATTGCTTGGCCTGCTGAATGGCATTTTGCCCTTGTGTCGCATCAAGCACCAAAAGCACCTCGTCGGGCGCATTTTCCCGCGCTTTGCCAAGCACCTTGTGCATTTTACGCAATTCATCCATCAAATTATTCTTTGTGTGCAGCCGCCCCGCGGTATCACACAACACGACGTCAAAACCCTCATTCTGCGCTTTCCTAACGGCGTCAAACAAAACTGCACTCGGATCGGCACCCTCGCCCCTCGCTACAATAGGCACCCCAACGCGATCAGCGCAAATTGCAAGTTGCTCTGACGCCGCCGCCCTAAACGTATCTCCCGCCCCTAAAAGCACCTTCTTCCCCTGCCCCACCAACTGTGCGGCGATCTTCCCAATCGTCGTCGTCTTCCCCACCCCATTCACCCCCACAAACAACACCACAAACGGAGAACCCTCTCCCCTTGTGGGAGAGGGCAGGGTGAGGGGCCGAGCCTGCAACACCCCCATCATCTCCCCCTTCAACGCCAAAAGCGCCGACTCCGAAGAGCTCGCATGCTTCCTGATCGCCAAAAGCAACCTCTCCGACGTCTTCACCCCCACATCCGCCCCAATCAACGCCGCCTCGAGCTGCTGCAACACCCCCTCGTTCACCCCACCCGACATGAGTTGACCAAGACGCCCGATCAAGCTATTCCGTGTAGCCACCAGCGCCCGCGCAAGCGGCTCCGGTGTTGCCTGTTGATCCACATAGGTGCTTAATATCGCAATGCGCTCTGCACGCTTCTTGCGCAGAAACAAAAACCCAAGGGCAACAAACCCAACCACAAAAAAGAGGAGCAGCAAAGTTGCAAATATGTCGTTCATCGCTAAAATCTACAACCGCGCGCAAAAAGCGATAGAGGGATTTCGGACCATGCGCGTGAAGCCCTTGGGCATTTACCACAACCTGGAGATCATTTTTGCCCAAATGAATGGCCTCTACTTTGAGGAGCAAATCCGCGCACAGATCATCTGGGGCAGACAAATCCGCGCCCGATCTAGAGCTTTTCGCTCTATACGCCTCGGCTCCTATTGCCCGCAAAAAAAGCTGATCACCATTCATCCGGCACTCGATCAAGCCTGCGTTCCGCGTGTGTGCGTAGAGCGCGTGGTGTTTCACGAAATGCTCCATCAAAAACACGAGCAGAATTTACGAAAAACAAAGCGGATACATACCCGCGCATTTCTTGATGAAGAGCGAAGGTTCACCCATCTTGAGACAGCTGACACCTGGTTTAAACACAACCTCAATCGCGTGCTGAATGTCAAAAAAATTTAGCAATTGTCTCTTGACGTTTGCATAGAAAGATCGCATACGTGACTGGTTCGCGGGAATAACTCAGCGGTAGAGTGCAACCTTGCCAAGGTTGATGTCGCGGGTTCAAATCCCGTTTCCCGCTCCAGATTTTTATTTAATAAATTGATTATGAATATTGAATTCAGGCCGCAGTGCGTTGCTTAATCGTTACGTACTGCGGCTTGTGCTTTTTTATTGCTTCGCGACTAATGTGCGTTTGGCCGCAATCACGAGAAGAAAGAAGCAAGATATGCCGACTGCAGCACCAAATATATCGGCTAGCCAATCTGTATAGCTGGGCACCCGCTCTGGAACAAAACTTTGATGGAGTTCGTCGAGAAATCCATAAAGTGCACATAGCAACCATGCCTGCAAAAACGCAGCCCAGCCAATGCCCTGCCGACTCACAGAAGTAGCCAACGCTCCACTCCCACCGAGGCCCATGAACGCAATAAAATGCAAAACCTTGTCGCCATCTTCAAAGCGCATAAATGCCGGAATTGGAGGATTTTGCATGCTAGAAAACGCAAAAATCACCGCGCAGACTAATAAAAAAGGCAAATAAGCCAGAAATGTGACAAAACCATGAGAATTCAAATATTGACGCATCACCACACTCCATGAAAATATCACCGTAAGATAAAAATGATTTCTGGGGAACACCTGTGATCGCATATTTAATGGGCACAATCCATACAACGAACCTGCGTACTGCCGTGATTCTAGTGGGCGGCGTCGGCTATCAAGTCCAGCTCTCTCTCTCTGAGATCGCGAGGCTTGGCGACGTTGGCGAGCAAGTTTCTCTATATATTCACACCCACGTGCGCGAAGATGCCCTTGAGCTTTTCGGCTTTCTCACGGAAGAGGGCAAAACGTTGTTTGGACATCTTATTAGCGTCTCGGGCATCGGGCCAAGAACGGCATTGGCGTTGCTATCTGGCATGGAGACCAAGGCCCTTACGCAAGCAGTGGCAGGGGGCGATTTCAAGGCGCTTACGCACATTCCTGGCATTGGGCAAAAAATGGCGCAGCGTGTGGTGCTTGAGTTAAAAGATAAGCTGAGCCAATCGATGGGTGGCGTGCTACCAGCCGCGCATTTGTCGTCCACCCTCCTGCAAGATCTGCGATCTGCGATCTCCAATCTTGGTTACAAAACACCGCATGTTGACAAGGCAGTCAAGTCAGTCGAAGGTCTGGCCAAGACGGGCCAGCCGCTTGAGCATCTGGTCAAAGAAGCATTGCGTCAGTTAGGAACATGACATGGTAGAAGAGCTTGCGTCATCTGAAATTCTATCTGCACAGCTGACACTTGACGACGACACAGGCGTTGAGACAAGTCTTCGGCCAAAGATCTTTGAAGAGTATGTTGGGCAACAGAAGCTAATCGATAATCTCAAGGTATTTGCAAAGGCAGCCAAGCAGCGTGGCGAGCCGATGGATCATGTGCTTTTCTCTGGCCCGCCTGGGCTTGGGAAAACAACGCTGGCGCATATTTTAGCGTCGGAGCTTGGGGCAAATATTTTTGTCACTTCGGGTCCTGCGCTCGAGAAAAAAGGTGATCTTGCTGGGCTGCTCACCAACCTTGAAGCCGGCGATATTTTATTTATAGACGAGATTCATCGCCTACATGCTGTGATCGAAGAGAATCTCTACCCTGCAATGGAAGAGTTTCGCTTTGATGTGATCATTGGCGAGGGTGCGCATGCGCGCAGCATTGCGCTGAATATCAAACCATTTACGCTGGTTGGTGCTACGACAAAAACTGGCCTGTTAACATCGCCATTGCGTGATCGATTTGGCTTTTCTGCACGTCTTGAATTCTATACGATGGAAGAGCTCACGCAGATTGTGCAGCGCTCCGCGAAAATCCTCCAGATTGCTATCGATGTGAAAGGCGCTGCCGAGATCGCCAAACGTAGTCGAGGAACGCCACGAATTGCCAATCGCCTACTGCGTCGTGTGCGTGATTTCGCTGAAGTGTTGCACGATGGCAGCATCAACTATGAAATTGCGATGTTGTCGCTCGAGCGTCTTGGCGTCGATTTTTTGGGCCTCGATCCCATGGATATTCGTATCTTGAAGTTGTTGGCGGAAACTTTTGATAGCCAACCCGTTGGCCTCGAGACTATTGCTGCTGCGCTGGGGGAAGCATCTGGGACGATAGAAGATGTCTATGAACCTTTTTTGCTTCAAGAGGGTTTTCTTATGCGCACTCCACGTGGGCGTGTGGCGACACCTAAGGCCTGGCAGCATCTGGCACTTGAAAGAAGAGGATTTTAGGCTATTGTAATTGCTTTAACACTGAAAGCATCTCGACAGTTGCTTTGACATTGTGCACGCGGACCATCGTTACCCCTTGTAGTTCAGCGATGGCGATTGGAGCCATGGTGGCGAAATCGCGTTGAGCGGCATCTTTGATGCCTGTGATCTCGCCGATAAACGCCTTGCGGCTTGGGCCGTATAGAACGCCGGCGCCAATGTTTGCAAACGCAGATAAGTTTTTTGTGATTGCAATATTATGCGCTAGTTTCTTGCCAAATCCGATGCCTGGGTCGACGAGAATTTTCTTTCTCTCGATGCCTTGGGAAATGGCAAAATTAACCCGTTCTATCAGATATTCGCGAATCTGCTGTACCACGTCGCCATAGGCGATCTCGCCTGCCTGCATGATATCCGGTGTGCCACGCGCATGCATGAGTACGACGCAATCGGCATTTTTGGCGACATGGACCATGTCTTGATCGTGGGAAAATGCCGAGACATCGTTAATCCAAGACGCCCCTTCGCCCAAGCATGCGTGCGCTGTGCTGGCATTGCGCGTGTCGATGCTGATGTTGCGAATTCCTCTCGCGACTAGTCCTCTAACCACCGGCAACACACGAGATAGCTCTTCGCGTGGAGAGACTGGCTGCGCAAATGGTCTTGTCGATTCGCCACCAATATCGATAACATCGGCGCCATCCTCCGCCATCTGCTCGGCGTGTGCGATCGCCGTGTCGGTGTTGAAATAGCTACCACCGTCGGAAAAGCTATCTGGTGTCACATTTAGGGCGCCCATCACCCGCATGATTTGAACTCTGGAAAAGACTCGCAAAAAGCAAAGAGCATTCGCTCTGTCACAACATTTCTTTCAGCAGAGCCATCCACAACAATCGCTTTCATTGATTTGGATAAATGCAAATACCGTTCTCGCACACGTCGCTGCAACTCATTTGAATCAAACACTTCTTGCGCGCCACCGCGCTCGGTACGGCGATGCTCTGCGACATCTGCTGAAGAATCGATTAAAATCGTGACATTGGCCTTTGGCGCGTGTTGGTTGAGCTCTTCAATCCATTGCTGTGGCAGCGACAAACCTTGGTAGACATAGCTCGATAGTACATAGCGATCAGAGACGACATGGATGCCCTCTTGGAGTTTGGGGGCGATCTCATGTTCGTAGTGGTAGAGCCTATCGGCGGCAAAGCTGAGGGCTAAAATGTGTTGCCAATAGTGGCTGCCCTCGCTTTTTTCCCGGAGGAGTTGGCGGATAAATACACCGACGGGCCATGTACTTGGCTCGCAGGTGAGGTGTGCCCCTTGTCCCTTGGTTTTGAAAAATGCGCACAGCTCTTTCGCTTGTGTTGTTGAGCCAGCCCCGTCGATGCCTTCAACGGCTATGAATAAACCGCGTTTCATGTTGGGACTCCGTGTAGTACAATCATCCGCCTGCGCGCTGTTTTCGTATCGCTTCCTCGATTTGCTTACGCAAAGCAGGCGGCAGCGAATTCATGTTCTGGCTTCCTCCAAATTGGCTTCCCGCATGTTTCTGGAACAATTCAATGCCCACTTCTAAACGTCTTCTTTCGTATGCAGGAGCAACGTAAATATGATCATCAATAGCACCCTTCACAAAGGTTTTATCACCATCTGGTGCGCTAAATGTCACTCGTTCCTTCTTGCCGGCTTGATCTGTTAACTCCACCCACAGGGCAGATTTAGCATTGCCCAAGCCCTGTTTGTCCTTGCCCAACTCTTGCGCCCGCAGGCCCTTTAACCGTCGCAACTCTGTGGAAACCAATGACTCATCAAAGACAAATCCCTCGGGCAGTTTTGCTGGTGTGACAATCACCCACTTCTCACCCTTTTTCTCGAGAGCAGCATCGCCTTTGGGCGTATGGATTGACAGCTTGTGTACCTGGCTGTCATCCACTCCCAGAAGCGACATATCGCGAAAAGCATCTGGCGGTGAAACTAGGTCTTTGAGATCGAACTGATTCAATTCATAAATCGTGTCACTTCCCACCACCTGCGCGAGGCCTTTTGCCTTCTCTGTGTTCTCAGCCACAATTACCTCACTCTTGTCGCCATTCTCATTGGTGATACGAAGCTGGCAAAGAGGTTTTTGCAATTGCAACTGAGCTGCCTTCTTTGCTGCATCATCTTCAACAAAACCACTGGCAGTCAAATTGGTAACTCTCTGCGCCCACTCAGACGCACGCTCAGCGTCGAATCGAAATGACTTATCAGAAGCCTTTTCGGGAAATTGCCATTTTCCATCTTTTTTCTGCAACGTAGCTCGCGCGTCCGGCATGCCAGACTTCTCGACCTGAATAGTTGCGACATGGTTCGAGTCCGCTGAAAACAAACGGCGTTTACGCCATGTCAAAATATCGACATGTGTTAATTCTCCAAAATTTCCCTTGGCACTAAAAACTCCGCTGCCTCCAGCAGACATTACATAGCGCTGCCCCCCCCTGCGCAGGCTTGCCAATTTCTAAATCCCAAATTGGCTTTTGTTTATTTCGTAATGTCACGTACGTGAGCTTGCCTTCGATGAAGCCAAATTCCGGAAATTTTTCTCTCAATTCTGTGACGAAAAAGCTGCTTTTTATCCCCTTTGCAGCGTCTATAAAGCGTTTTACCGCCTCATCATCAGCCTGCACCAATTGATGGCTAGCTCCCGGAAGTTCCAATAACCACCCTTTTGCTTTGTCTTTTAGCAAATGAATGCCCTGCCCACCTGCAATGGTAATGTCGTCGACCTGATCAGCTTCAACATTTTGCAAGGAAAGCTGCCGAATGCCCACCTGGACTTTATCTTCGCGCGTCAGCGCATATACAACGGCAAATAAAACGCAAAAACCAACTGCAATCAAAGTACCCTTGGTCATTTGTCTACCCCAATGGTGCGTCGACGCTTTTCTCGTAAGCGCCAACGCGCGATTCCATACAAAACCAGCAACGCTGGTACGCCAAAGATATTGCCAAGCTTGACCGCATTTCGCGTGGTGTCTTTAACATCCTGCTGCAGCGGCACATCGACAAAGCCGCGCGCACGCATAGCCAACAATGCAGAATCCGCAAATAAATAGTCGACCACGTTGAGGGCCAAGGCCTGATTGGGCTGGTTAAAAAACGGGTCCCAGATGAAAGTGGAAGCACCTGCAACCAACAACCGTGATTCCTTTTGTGCGTGGGGCAGCTTTCCAGAAACTTGAACCATCAGCGGATATGGCCCTGCAAGTTTGATATTCTCCTTACTCCATTCGCGGCGCGGATTCGTATCAAAGGGAGCATTCTCTATCCAACTGGACTTACTTGATTGTGCAAGCACTACGCCATGAAGACCTGGTGTAGGCTTAAATGACACGGATGTCGTAAACGGCAATACCACTCCCATCACACCTCGTGTCACAGCGTTATTTTGATCGAGATTGCTTAGCTCGGGGATAAACGGATAGCGCATCGGCATTGCAAACGTGAGCTCGCCTCGCTGTTCCTGGACATTCAGTGACGCGCAATTCACGTCCAGCACCAAACCATCTTCAACTTTCACACCGTACCGGGCAAGCATTGCTATAACCTTCTCTGCCTTCTCGCCATTCGACGATTGCGGCTGAAAGGTCTTAGGGTCTATCTTGACTCGATCCAACAAAAACGCAGCGTTTTTGCCAGACTGAACAAACTGTTGAATTGTCGCAAGCGCCTTCTCATCAAGACCGCCGCCCGACCCAACTACGAGAAGAGCATCGACGTCGGAAGGAATCGCGCTTCCCTGCGCAAGACTGACATCTTTGACCTGCGCATTTTGTGCAACTAGCGCCTTAAAGCGGTCCAACTGCTGCGGGCCAGCATTTTGCACCAGACCGAGCACTGGAGTTTTACTGCGAACCAACTTCCGCATTAAACCAGTCAGGTCCTTTTCCAAGTTACCGATATCTTGCACCACCGGGATAACCTCGCGCTTGCCCTGAAAAAGCACCACTACACCCATGTAGGCTCGCTTGGTCTGTTGCTGATCATCTTCAATTACACGAATCTCGACGGGTTCTATCCCGAGCTGCATCAGCTCACGCTCCACCGCAGTCGGATCTCGCACCGTGCGGCCAAAAATGTCCCTCCTCACTTCCTTTTTCTTTTCCTTGTCCGCCGCCGACTCGGCTTGCGTGGGATCAATCATCTCAAAAGAAAACTTGCCGTTCGATGCGGAGCGATATTCCTCGAGCAAGTCGCGCGCATAGCGCGTATGGCTCGCGTAGGGTGCGGGTAACCCTTCGGTAAAATATGCGCTCACCGTCATCACATCTTTCAAATGCTTGACTGTCTCTTTCGATGCTTGAGACAGTGTGAATTTTCGGTCCCGCGTGAGATCAAAACGCACAAACTCTCGAAGAGAAATGAGGTTCACAAAGACCAAGCCCACCACCACGGCAAAGGTGGACATCACAAATGCCCGGCGCGTCGCCTTGACCTGACGCTGCCGTAAGGCATATACCGTGATCAAAAGACTCACCGCGGTCAACGAGAGATAAAAAATGACATCCCGCGAATCGATCACGCCTCGCGCAATATTCGAAAAGTGATAATCAACCGATAAATACTCCAATACCGCTCCGATCGCTGGCGGAAAAAAGATGGCAAATTTATCGACAAAAAAGAAAAAGAAGCAAAGCGTGAGGCCAACAATAAACGCAACAATTTGGTTTCTCGTCAGCGCACTCGCCAAAAGGCCCATCGACAAAAAACTGGAGGCTAAAAACGCCAAGCCAAGATATCCACCGATCACAGGGCCATAGTCGAACGGAACACCTTTTTGCGCTAATGCCGCAACTGTCACCGCATAGGGCAATGTCAACAATACACCGATCATCGCAATCAGCAGCGCCCCCACAAATTTGCCTAGCACAACTGAACCATCGTGAATCGGTAGCGTCATTAATAACTCAATGGTACCCGCTTTGCGTTCCTCTGCGATCAGGCGCATCGTCAAAGCCGGGCCAAACACCACAAATAGGATTGGCACGAGGCTAAACATGTTACGCAGACTGGCAAAACCAGCGAGGAAAAACGAACTAAAAAACAAATAGCCAAGGCTCAGTAAAAACACGCCAAGCACAATGTATGCCACAGGCGAGTTAAAATATGAGTTGAGCTCCCGGCGAGCAATACTCCACACAGCACGCATCGGCTTACTCCATTGTCAATCGACGAAAAGTGTCTTCAAGGCTCATTTCTTTGCGGTGCATTTCGAGCAAGATCCACCTCGCCGCACTTACTTGGCGAAACAATGCCGGACGTGGATCCTCTCGCTCGTAACGCAAGGTAAATGCATGTCCGCCATCATATTCTCCGTCGGCCTCTTCGACCCGCGTTACACCGCGAATGCTCTCGAGCAGACGAAAAACGTCCGCAACTTCAATAGGGCCTTCATCGCCTTGCACCGCCACCACGACGCGAATTGCCCCACCATCTTGCATCACCAGGTTTTCTGGTGTGTCGTCGGCAACCAGCTTGCCATCGTTAATAATCAAAACCCGAGAGCAGGTTGTTTGCACTTCAGGTAAAATATGTGTGCTCATCAAGATGGTCTTTTCACGCCCCAACTCTTTAATAAGCGCACGAATCTCCACAATTTGATTTGGATCGAGGCCACTGGTGGGTTCATCCAAAATCAAAAGAGGCGGATCGTGCAAAATTGCTTGGGCAAGCCCAACCCGCTGGCGGTATCCTTTCGAGAGGGCCCCCACATCCCTGCCCATCACAGAGTCAAGACCACATCGCCGCACGGCGTTTGCAATCATGGGCGCCTGACTCGCATGCGGAATTTTGCGCAGGTCCGCCATATATCGCAGATACTCGACCACCATCATGTCGTCATAGAGCGGGTTATCTTCTGGCAAATAGCCAAGAAGTTT
This sequence comes from Methanobacteriota archaeon, assembly GCA_013288705.1. GTDB lineage: Bacteria > Myxococcota > UBA727 > UBA727 > JABDBI01 > JABDBI01. Next base: position 15,278 of record JABDBI010000029.1, read on the forward strand.
ACGGGCCTCCACCGGATGTGCAGCGACATCAATACCACCAATCATGGCAGAGCCGCTAGTCGCCTCCAAATAGCCGGTCAAAATTTTCATCGTGGTGGACTTACCAGCACCATTTGGGCCCAAAAAGCCTACAACCTGTCCTTTGGGAACCTCAAAAGTAAGCCCACGAACCGCCATGGTCTTACCATAGGTTTTCGTGAGATCACGAATTTGAATCATTGGCATCGATGCGTTAAACACCTTGCATCTCCATTGTCTCTAGGCAAAAAGTTCTCGACTAATGATCACGCGTTGAATCTGACTTGTACCTTCATATATCTGAAAAATTTTGGCATCGCGCATCAGCTTTTCAACCGGGTATTCACGGTTAAATCCGTTCCCCCCAAAAACCTGAACTGCATCCGTTGCAATGCGCATCGCCGCATCTGCTGCGAAGCGCTTCGCATAGGCAGCGTTCAGCGTATTCCGCTGTCCCTTATCTAGCAGCGCCGCCGATTTCCATACCAACAGCCGAGCAGCCTCTATATCTGACGCCATATCGGCAACCATAAAACTCACGCC
>JABDBI010000029.1:15885-17595 GCA_013288705.1 Methanobacteriota archaeon
GACGCATACTTCATGGCGTGCTCCATAGCAGCCCGCGCTAAACCAACAGCCGCAGCCGCCACCAAAGGTCGTGTATGGTCAAACGCCTTCATCGCAATGACAAAGCCATCCCCCTCCTTACCGAGAAGGTTATCGGCGGGAAGCTCGACATCTTCAAAAGTGAGGCCGCGCGTATCTGATGCGCACTGACCCATATTGTGTTCTTTTTTGCCAACAGTCACGCCAGGCAAATCTCGCGGCACAATAAATGCGCTCATGCCCTTATGCCCGGCATCTTTATCAGTTTTTGCCAATACAAAGTACCAAGACGCATGGCCAGCCCCGGTAATCCAAATTTTCTGGCCATTCAAAATGTACTTATCGCCCTTTTTCACCGCCATGGACTGAATGCCAGCGACGTCGGAACCAGCTGAGGGTTCCGTCACTGCGTAGGAACAGATCAGATGTTCCTCCGCAAACGGCGATAGCCACTTTTTCTTTTGCGCATCTGAGCCCGCGATCATGACCGGCACCTGCCCGAGGGAATTGGCGGTAATGGCAGTTGTAATTCCCGTGCAGCCCCAGCCCAACTCTTCTTCCATAATAGATGCGTCGAGTGCAGACAGCCCTAATCCGCCGTACTCCGCGGGGATATGTACATTGACGAGTCCAATCTTCCAGGCTTTCTCCAAGATCTCTTTTGGCCATTCGCCAGTTTCGTCGTAATGGCTCGCGCGGGGACGAATCTCTTTTTCAGCAAAATCATGCGCAGTGTCACGCAGTTGCTTTTGTTCCGGCGAAAGTTCAAAACCGATCATATCCGTCTCCTTATTTATCGACGCCGAATGATAGCGCAGAATGATTGGTTAAGTAAATATGTGTAAGCATCTCATCGCACTCATCATGGCCCTCATATCGCTGGGCTGCGTTGAATTCAATGTCTGCACACAAGAACCAGGTCCTGTCATCGGTCATCTTGCCACCAATTTTGATATTCGAGAGAGTGGCACGCGCGGTAAGGAAACACCAATCGGTAACCTCATTGCCGATGCGCTTTCCCAATCACTCAAAACAAGGTGCGCAACACAAGCTGGGCCTTATTGCCCTGAAATCACGCTCATCAACGGCGGAGCCATTCGCCAAGACTCGCCCTGCGGCACACGTGAGCAGCTCTTGGCAGGCCCCATATACCAATCTGACCTTGCACAGTTGTTGCCTTTTCCCGATCAAGTGGTGGTTGTCCGCTTGTCTGGAGAAGAAATCAAACTGGCTCTCGAGCATGCGGTCAGTGACCTCGGCCGACCAAATGAGAGAGCATTGGCCCCACACTTTTTACACGTATCTGGAATCAGTTTTACAGTCGACTGCCACCAACCCCCTCAAGCGCTTTCAACGGATGGCCACACTGTCTCCCGCCCCGGGGCACGCGTCAGCAAAATCATGCTCACAGATCAGAAACCAGCAGAGCCACTTCTGTTCCATCGCCATTATGAAGTTGCCATGCCCTTGTTCTTGGCACACGGCAAAGATGGCTTTTTGGCATTTTTGCAACGCGATCAAAATGGTCGGGTGATTTATAAATCCCCCAATGTGCCGCTGACCAAAGCCAATCTCAGGACCGATGTGATGCTAAACGACAACCAGAAGCCCTTCATACTGCGAGAACTTGTTTCAGCTTGGATGACCAGCCAAGAAGCGCTTGCCATCGATATTCCTGCACCAAGTCTTGGC
>JABDBI010000030.1 GCA_013288705.1 Methanobacteriota archaeon
TGTCTTCAATGTGTCGGAATGCTTCGCTGGCGTTCATGGGGAACTTTAACGCCTGAGCTCCCGCAAATATTCATCAAAGAGCCTACGATGCTGCTCCCGCCTGCGCTCATACATCTGTACAGCATAGTCATCACGCGCACCAAGCGCTTGATCACGCGGGTACCAGCCGAAGATAACGACATCATCTTCTGCTTGCTCTTCAACAGTGTTTTGCGGAGCAGCAGAGGCGGCTGCCGCTGGCGCTGCAGCTAGCGCAAAATCTCTCAATCTTTCATCCGCTGCCATGTGTAAAAAGACCGCTCTTTGCCGAAGTTCATCTTGTGGCATTGTCGCTGGCCTGAAGGGTGCGCTGCCCGAACTTCCAATAGCGCGTCGCATCGCAAGGGCTGGGTTTGCGATGGTAAGCATAACTGTCGAAGTAATGATGATGAATAGATAAGCCATTTGATAAGCCACAATACTTAGTAGTTAATTATGTGATTGTCAACACAGCCATCTTTCGGCACACTCCCTGTATGACGCGCCAACGACTTGATGTTTATTTGAAAACCCAGCATCCAAATCTGAGCCGTGGTGAGATTCGAGCGCTGCTGAGTGCTGGCAGGGTGCTTCTTGATGGCCAACCTGCCAAGAAAGGTGATCAAGTGGGTGAGGGCCAGGAGGTCGTGGCTGATCTTTCACCACTTCCGAAGGCTGTTGAGGGCAGGGCACAGATTGCGGTTGGTGATGACTTCTTTGTCTATGTAGATGACAATATTATTGTCGTGAACAAACCAGCTGGCATGCCCTCGCATCCACTTGTGCGCGGTGAGAGCGGTACTGCGCTCGATGCTGTGGTGGAGCGGTTTCCAGAGGTGGCGACGGCTTCGGATGATGCACGGGAGGGTGGCTTATGTCATCGGCTCGATAACGATACGTCGGGGCTGTTGATGTTTGCGCGCAATGTCGCGACGTATGAGCGCATGCGTGAAGCGTTTTCGAATGGGGAGATAAAGCGGACTTATGTGGCGCTTGTCGAGGGAAATATAGAGGCGCCGTTGGTGCTGGAGAGGCCGATTGCGCATCATGCGAAGAATCAGGCGAAGATGATGGTGGTGGGGGATGGGGTTAGGCGTCGGGGGAAGCCGCAAAAAGCTATCACGCGGGTGGAACCGATGTGGAGGTCCACCCTCACCCTTAATCCCTCTCCCGCTGAGCGGGAGAGGGAGATTGCTTGTGTGGGCGTCGAGATTGAGGGGGGGAGGCGGCATCAGATTCGGGTGCACTTGGCGCATGCGGGGCATCCGCTCGTCGGAGACACGCTTTATGGTGGCATGGCAGTTGATTTTGTCCCTGCACAAGCATTGCATGCGTGGAAAATGACGCTGCCGAATGGGGAGAAGGTTGAAGCTCCGCTGCCAGATTGGGCACGCGAAAGATGAGCGTTCAACGAGTAATGGCTTTGCCGTAGCGCCTCGGGCTAGGCAGTACTGTCACCAATGCTTCACATTCTGCAGCGCTCAAACGTTGCGCTGGTTTCCTGTAGTAATAGCGCGCAGCCGCGCCAAGCCCGTATATGCGCGGGCCATATTCGACGACGTTAAAATACCACATCAGCTGATTGTCTTTACTCATGATGACGTCAAGCATGACCGCACCGACGAGCTCGCGCACCTTGCGCACGTAGCTTCTGTCGCGCGATAAAAACGCATTCTTCACGAGCTGCTGTGTAATCGTGCTGCCGCCAAGGCGAATCTTGCCGCGCCGCTGATTGCGACGTAGTGCGTACTTGATGCCTTCGATGTCGAAGCCCCAATGCTCGTAAAATCGTTGGTCTTCTTGGCGTACGAGCGCTGCTTTGCAACTGTTGGGGATGTCGTCTGCTGCGACCCATGGGTGTTTGTTGTCGATCCATTTCACGACAGGGCCGGTGATGCGCAAGTAGCGGTCTTTGCCATTTGCTTCGTAAGGGAAGTAGGCGAGGACGCCGGTGTAAAGCATGAACACCCAGGGGATGAACCAGGCGATGAGGAGGATGCTCGAGATGAGGAGGATGCGGCGCAGCATGGGTGTTGAAGAAACTTAGCGGAAGTGGCTTTAAGCAGCAAGCAATTGTAAAGGGTTTGAGGAATATCCTATGGGTGCCTACCCGTTTGTCTGCACATGCCAATAATTCCATCCACCACCGTCCAAAGACCCTCTCCTAGTGCACCACCTGCGGAACCTGCCATTTCTCAAACGCGCAGCATCCTACCGCCAGTGATTATCCACGACTATTTCGACCACGCTGTCCCTCGCGCGGCAACCACCGTGGCAACCCCGCGCGCATTACCAGCACGTGACACAGTGATTCCATCCGAACATCCCGCGTGGTGCGCGGGAATGGGATATGAGGCCGCCGCACAACGCCTTCGCGGAATGCCCCCCGGGACATGGTTGATGAGACCAAGCGTCCCGCACGCGCGCAATGATCCAGCGGCCGGTACTTATCATTTCATTTTGGCTGGCGTCGATGATCGCTATCAAGTGCAACAGCATTTTTTTGTGTGGCAAAACGGCAGCATCCATCCTGTAGTTCCAAGCGTGCCTCCGCGTGCTAACTCAGCAATTACCTATCGAGGCTTTGATGGGCTATCGCAGCTTTCCTATTCTCGTGGCAAGTCTATCGACCAAATCGCTCCCTCTGATATGACCGGTGCTTGTGATTTGAATTTATCTAATGCGAGGGTGCTCTTTAGCCCCAACGGCATTGTGCGAAACTCCGACGGCATGGAGTTAACTAATCAATACACCGATGTGCGATCGATCAATTTCTCGCATGCATGTTTACTGCACAACGTTGATCACAATCGAATGCTCAGCACCGATGAGCTGATTGCAACGATTTCTGCCTGGCGAAAATTCTGGCCTAATCTAAAAGATATTAATTTGCTCGGTTGTCATATCGACCAGGATATCGTTCAACGGGCTTTTCCGAATTTACGCATCGAGCCAAAAACAACTGCCTTGGATCGTATGCAGCGAGAGCTGCAGCTAATCGCCCGCGGGCACTTTGATGAATTTTTGGGAAGTCAAACGCACTATGTGCGCGCAGCGACGCGCGCGAATGCACATGCCTTCATCGCAGAGAGATTTGCAGGCCCGTTGAATTGCTATAGTTATGTGCTGCGACCTTCTGACGCCGAGGGTCGTAACACCAATCGGAACGGTTTGCGCTATGTCGGGTTGAGCATTCGCTCACCGTCGCCAAACGATCCAGGTTATGACTTAACTCTGGCGCTAAAAGCAAAACCTGCCGGCATCTACATGGTCAACAAAGGCGACGGCTCCATGCTAGGCCCCGCCAAAACCATCGAGCAGGTTTTGAAATACATCGGCCTCCCTATGACTTGGTGATTAAAACCACACCAGCATAAGGCGCGAGCGCGCCGTTGTTGCGATTTTCCGAATCTGTCGCAAAAAGTACCTGATGTTTACCTAATACAAGCGGATGTGCTTTATCGCCGAAGTTGAGCAATACCAGTGCCTCGGTATCACCTAACGTGCGTTTGTATGCCAAAATGTCTGGATGCGGAGATTTTAAGAGAATTTGACCGCCAACACGCAGAACAGCGTGTTGCTTTCTCAATGCGATTAGGCGTCGATAGAAATTGAGAAGGGACGATGAATCTCTAACCTGTTTTTCAACATTTGCTTCCTCGACGCCCGGAGCCATTTTAAGCCAGGGCTGAACACGCGAGAAACCCGCGAATGGTTCCCTATGTGTCCACTGCATCGGCGTTCGGCAGCCATCTCGCTGCAGCTGCGGGAGGAAGTTGGAAATCGGCCAGGCGAGCTTCATGAGCGGATCTTGCATTTCGTGTTTGGCGATAGAGGCCTGGCGCATGCCAATCTCTTCGCCATAATATAAAATCGGCGTGCCGCGCAACGTGAGAATTAGCAATGCGCCAATTCTAGCTTTGCGTTCATCATCGCCAAAACGCGAAAAGTGACGGGGCTGATCATGATTGCTAAGCGTGAAAGAAGGTTGCGCCCAGAATGGAAGTTCCTGCCCCCACACTGCCAATGATTCTTGAAATGCTGCGGCCGTAAAAGGGAGGGTATCAGCATCAAGCGTGCGTCCAAGATTATTGAACGCCATGTTCAAGCCATCGCCTGCTTTGCCGTGATACATCGCGACGGCTTTTCCGTTGTGCTGCGCATCGATTTCTCCGACCAACATCGCATCATAAGCATTCACGAGCTTGCGCATGTCTTGAAAGATCGCCAGCGTCTCAGGCAAATCTTTGTCAAAGAAATGTTGCTGGCCATCATAAGGATAAAATGTGCGACGCATAAAATCGATCGAGGGATGCATTGGATTGTCGCGGAATTGCATATCCTTGAGGTAGTAGTTTGCAATGTCGAGGCGAAAGCCGCCGATATCCATGTCCAACCAATATTTCATGACCTTCATAATTTCTGCACGTACTTCCGGACTGCGCCAATTCAAATCCGGTTGCTCACGAAAGAAGGAATGCATGTAATATTGCGTTGTGCCCGCATCATATGTCCAGGCCGATAGCCAAAGTGTAAAGAGCGGCAGCTGCGCCTCTCCTGGTCGCGAGAGCCAGTTATTGGGTTCCTTTCCATCTTTGCCATCGCGCCAAATATACCAGTCTCGTTTCGGATTGTTCTTCGACGATCGTGACTCAACAAACCATGGATGTTGATCAGAGGTGTGATTCACGACTAGGTCCATAATCACGCGGATGCCGCGTTTCTTGGCTTCGGCAACAAGCTGCTTAAAGTCTTCAAGCGTGCCAAATTGGGGGTTGATGCCCATGTAGTCTTGCACATCATAACCAAAATCTACGTCTGGCGTTGGATGTGCGGGCGAGATCCAAATGGCATCCACACCAAGATCGGCCAGGTAGTCAAGCCGACTTATAATACCCTCAAAATCACCGACTCCATCGCCATTTGAATCCTGAAAGCTACGCGTATAAATTTGGTAAATGACCGCATCTTTCCACCATGGCCTCTGCAGGCTCTCTGCCAAAGGAGCAGCCTTATGCACAAACTGACTTGTGTGAATCAAAACAGCTGGAGTTACGGGCGAGGATGAGTAGAACCAAGATGCAACTGCAACAACGATACCTGCCGCTAATACCTTAATCATTTTAAATCCGTCTATTTAGTCAGCTTTGATACCAAATAAATCACCAGCAATCCACCAAAAAACCCGGGGAGCATCGCTGATATCTGTGTATTAAAAACCCCCCACAATGCCCCGACAATTCCCCCAAACAACATGCCCACAAGCGCACCTTGCCTAGTGATATTCTTTGCATAAAGCGACATCAACACCAACGGCCCAAAAGCACACCCAAGTCCGACCCAGCAAAAGTTAACCAGGTCAAAAATCGTTTTACTCTTATTAAATGCAATCACCAGCGCCACACAAGCAACAATCACCACACTAATACGCGACGCCCACAAGACCTGCTTCTCCGACGGATTTTTTGCCAGCGTCTTCTTGTAAATATCTTCCGCGAGCACAGAAGCCAGCACAAGCAACATAGAATCCATGGTCGACAACGTCGCTGCAAACACTGCACACAAAATAAACCCGCCCAAAAATGGATGAAACAACCCATTCACCATTTGCGGAAAGATCAGTTCTTTGCTGTGCAGCGGCACTGTGTGAAAATAAGCAATAGCCACCAACCCCGCAAACGCCGAGGCCGACAATGCTAAAATCTGCCACGCCGTGCTCACGTATTTAGACTTGTGCAGCTCACTGGCCTTATCGATGCCCATAAACTTATTCAAAATATGTGGCTGGCCAAAGTAGCCAAATCCCCACCCGACGGTCATGCTCAAAATGCTGAGCAGCGTTGCCTGCGAAAAGTCCGGAAAGAGCGTGAGCGGCACGCCTTTGTGCTCGGCCGCGCTCACCACTGCGCTCATCCCGCCCACGTGTTCCATCGCAAGCAGAGGGACGATGATAATGGCGACGAGCAAGAAGATGCCTTGGAAAAAATCTGTCCAAGCGATGGCGGAGAAACCGCCAATGTAAGTATAGAACGCAATGGCCGCGATACCGATGAAGCAGCCGTAATAATAGTTAACGCCAAACAAGAGCTCGAACATATTGCCCAGCGCAGAGAGATTGGCGGCGACATAGGTGGTGAGAAAGAGCAAGCACCAAAACGCGCTGGTGATACGCAGCATGCCGGATTTGTCATCGGTGCGCGCTTCGAAAAAGCTGAATAGGGTGAGCGAACCGTACTTTTCCGTTGCAACCCGCAGGCGTGGTGCGACAATATGCCAGTTGAGGAACATGAAGATGACCAGCGAAATGGCTGTCCAAAACTGCATGAAGCCTTCAGCGTAGATGGCCATGGGCATGCCGAGGAATAGCCATGCGCTCATATCTGCTGCGTTGGCTGAGATAGCAGTGACCCAATAATTGAGCCGGCGACCGCCGAGCATGAAGTCGGTGTCGTTTTTCTGCTTGCGGCTCGCCAGGAGGCCGATTGTGATGAGGATGCAGAAGTAGATGGCGAAGGCGAGGAGGGTGTAATGGTGCATGGGGGCTAGTTGTCAGGGAAATTCTGGGGTTTGCCAAGTGGGTGTTTTTCCGTTCATTTTAACCATGCCATGGTCGAATGAGCCGGTTACTTTGACCACCGCATGGTTGAAAGTAACGGTAACCTAAAAATAGCTTCGCTCCATAATATGCATATGCTATTATGCATGCATAGGAGGCCTCATGGAACGCACCACGATTATGCTCCCGCATGAGCTCAGGCTAAAGGCCAACCACTATGCATCCAAGCATCATTTATCGCTAGGTAGCTTGATTCGAAAGTCGCTCGAGAAAATAGTGGCTGAGGAGAGCGCAGACAGAGATCCATTTTTTGCCGACCAGGTTGTTTATCTCGGCGAAGCACCGGAAGATGGCGCGCATAATCACGATGATTATCTCTATGGTGAGGAGTCTGTTCATGGCAGAACTGTTCGTTGATACCGGTGCTTTTATCGCACGATATGTGTCGCGCGATCAATTTCATGCGCAAGCCTCGCAGCTATGGCTAAAGGCGGAGAGGGAGATACAACGCTTTGTCACAACGAGTCATGTATTGAACGAAACCATTACTTTTTTGGGTCGATGTGCGGGCAACCATTTCGCTGCCGAAAAAGCGCAGATGATTTATGCATGGAACAAGCTGGAAATCATCCGTGCAGAGAGAGAGGGGGAGCTGAAGGCGTTGCGCCTGTTTGAGAAGTTTTCCGATCAGCGGGTGAGTTTTACGGATTGTTTGTCTTTTGTGGTGATGAAGGATTTGAAGGTGAGACAGGCGTTTTCGTTTGACCAGGATTTTATATGGGCTGGATTTAGCCTGTTTAGCTGATGTGCAACCGCTTATCACGCCGCCACTGTAGCGACCACATGTTTTTTCGCATAATCCAACATCTTCCTATCGCGCGTCACCAGCGTAAAACCATCCACACGCGCTATCGCCATTATCATGCTATCCGCAGGATCAAAAAGAGCCTGGGATATTTCCGCGCTCTCGGCGGCTATTTCTGGCGTTAATGCAACCACATGCATGGGCGGAATAGAAATCGCGTCTTTCAACCATTCCTGGCAAGGCCTCCCAAGCGTTATCCTCCCTTTTTTTGCCAGCATGCTAATTTCCCAAAGTGATATCGTCGCGACATGTAGTATGCCTTTTGCTAAAGCCTCATCTGCAGCCTTTTTAGCCGCGGAAGAAAGTTGAGAATCGGCCAATGCATACCAAACCCATGCATGGGTATCCAACAAAACAGGCTTCATCATGACATGGCATCCCAAGTTACATCGATAGGTTCAACAATGTCGCCGTGAATCTCTGCGCTGTTTTGCATGTAGCCAAAGAGTGATTTGTTTTGCTCATCCAGTGGGACTAGCCGCGCTATCGGAATGCCTCGCTTGGTAATTGTGAGAGGCTGGTGTGTGCGTTGTACTTCGGCCATCAATTTGAGGCATTTGGCTTTAAATTCGCCTGCCGGGATAGAGGAGATCGCTACTCGTGTCATTTTTATCACCATGGTTAAAGTCTATGGTCATATTGTATTCGATTTGGTGTTTCCCTGTCAATCTCTGCTTGATTTAGGCTGGCGTTTGTTTTTGAATGGTATTTTATATTGCGTTGATTTTGCCTGGTTAGCTGAATATTTGCTATCCTATAAAAATGGCAAAGGCAACAAGAGCTTCGCGGAAATTGTCGGCTAAGTTAACCGAAAAAGAGCTCACTGAAGTAGCGGGCGGAGTGACCGTTTTCGCCGGCGGTGTGCGCATACAGCCTGTGATGGGCAGAGGCGTTGTCGCGGCTCAACCACCTCGTGAACACCAAGTAAGAGCTGGTTTTCCTGAGCGGAGTGTGTTCGAAACTCCACCGGGCCGTCTTAGAGCCCCAGCGCCTGCTCTGGAAACCCCGGAGAGAGCAATAGGTAGTGCACGAAATGCCATCGATGTTGCTGTGACTCGTTTTGGAGGTCATCACACCGCGCGTGACATCGAGACTCTGCGTAACCATCTCAATTCGGTGCAAGAACACATCAACGCCATGGCGGAAAGCAGTGCACATGGCACTGGCGCGCATGCCAACGACGTTCTCGCGGATGCGCAGGCAGTCAAACATGAGATTGTGGGTCTTATGGAACGCCTAGGCGATTCGCAGGCGGCTAGGGCGGTCACTGATCATGGCGAGGTTCAAACAAGTCACCATGCTGATGAGCTGATGAGGCAACTTGCTAGCCACCAAGGCCGGGTCAAGAGTCTAGAGCAAAACCTCCGCAACCTTGAAGAGGTTGATCGTCTTGGAAGGGTCATCGATCAAAAAACGAAAGAGCTTGCCTTACTGAAGGGCAAATTTTTTCAAAATAACAAACGGGCTGCCTTGGCGAAGGAAATTGCCAAGCTGCAAGAGCAGCAAGGCCGATTCATTGATGCGATGGGTGCGACGGCGAGAATTCCTAAAGCGGTGTTGAAGGGGATGATCAAGGATCTTTCCAATCACCAAGCAGCTGAGGCCGAGCTTGCACGTTTAGGAAAACAGCGGGATTCACTGGCGACGGAGGAGGCCAGTCGGGCTGTTTCAAGGCTTGAGAATGCCCTTCGCATGCATGGGTTGCTAGGCATGCAGATTGAAATGGCGCGTGCGAGTGATGCTGTGCGCCGTTTGGGTGGTGGAGAAGAAGCAGCGAGAGTGGCAGCAAGATTTAACGAGCTTTGGGCTGGACATTCTGATGTCGGGACGCTGCAAAGTGTCACCGAGAAGATGAGGATGGAATCTAATCGGCTAAGAGCAATGCAGTTCGATGAGCTGGCAGGGAATGAGGTAAGGGTTGATGACCTCCGCTCCAGTTATTCGGAATCTCGACAAACACTGGAACAGGAAATTATTGATACGAACAGACGCCTAGAGGCCACTCGCGCTCTACTCGCTTCGTCAGCCGGGAAAGTAGAACGAGCAGATTTGGGAAAGAATATTCGTGACGACGAACTGCTCCTTAACCTGATGCTGCTCCCCATGCAGGATCGCATGGCGGCAGTGGGGCGAGACTTGGAGGAGCTGAGCAAGCAATTTGCGGTTGCGATGCAGCGCGTTGAGCCCGCTCGTCGTGCCGCACAAGAAGAAGAGGGACGAAGAGATGGACAACGGGCCGTAGGTCGCACGCGCAGCATGCTCGAAGCTTTGCAGAGCGCCACCGAGGAAAGCGAGGCTGGACAAGCAGTAGTTGCAGCACAAGCAGCACTTGCTGAAGCGGGAGCGCCAGATGCTGATCGCGAAGCTGCTATCGAGAAACTGACTGACCGCATTAGGGAGCTCACACCTCACGCATATGACGGTACGGATAAAATCGCGGCGGCTACCTTGCACCAGCTACAAGTGGCGCTCGAGCATTTGCATGGAGAAGGTGAAAAAGAGGGTGAAGCCGTACTCCATGCAGCTGCAAAAAACATAGTCAGCGCAGTGCAGAGACAGGAAAAGGGGCTGGATTTTGCGCTCGTCGCGGCGAATCAAGCGCATCAAACGGTGAGCGCCGCAACAACGCATGGGAATCTCTCATCAGCAGAGGCTTCTGCACATCTTGAGACACTGCAAACCGCACTCGGAGCGATCGACAACGCTCATCACGTCTTGTCGCCAAAGGAGCGGGCGGCACGCGGCGCGGAGGTAGATGCAGCTCGGAAGAAAATAATGGCGCTTATGACGACGGGACCCCTGCTTCAGGCGGGGGTGGATGCTTCTTTGGGTTATGGCGTTTATCAGAGGTTTGAGAATCTTAGGGACCCTGCAAAAAATCCTCAGAAATCCCTTAGGGACTTACAAAGACAAGCAACAGACTTGCTGCGATCGATAGATATGCAGCACCCGGAGATTCTTGCCCTTGTTCGCAATAGAGCATTGTATGAAAGCATGCCCAGCAACGAAGCTTTGAGAGAAATTCAAAGACAGGAAGCCGAAATCCAAGAAAGACCGCATGGTGCGGCGCTGCTTCGCTTTTATGAGAACGTATTCATGTTTGCAACGTCTTCTTCTGCAACGTAGATTTCCGATTAGGGGTGGAAAATGGCAAAGAAAGAACTCACGGAGAAGGAACTCAGCAAGGTTGCGGGTGGTGAGCCAATCGCGGGCGCGGTGCATATTCCAACCAGGGGCCCTGCAAGTGTGGGTCGCGATCACCAAGCTTCACTAGGAGCGCCCGCTGGGCCACCTCACGATCATAGTGTATTTGAGCGATCATCAAGGCCAGGGCTTAACGTGCCGACACAGCCTCCTGCGCTTTTGCACGCGGACAATGCAGTGCGCGATATTTCGGGAAGAGTCGCAGGAGCGCGGCCTGAAGACTTGGAGGCTCATCTCAATACGCTACGCGCGCATCTGCAGGATGTGCAGAACTATACAGGCAGGCTGGCTACGTCACATGAGAGTGCATCGGAGCTCAACGCCAAAGTTGCACAGGCGCGCGAGATGAAGGAGAAAATCGCTGATTTAATGGAGCAGCTCACTGCCGCGCAGGCGGGCCATGCAGCGACGCGCTCGGTGGAGACATTACAACGTGATGAGGCGACTCCGGGAGCACATGATGCAGCTTTGACCTCGCTGATGGGAGCTGAGGGTCGTTTAATAGAAAGCAGGTTATCCGCGAGGCGGGGAATCCGAGGAGCACAGGGTGACGTTGAGGAAGCGGCGGCCCGGGTTAGAGCATTGGAACAGAGAGTGGCGAAGAGGCCCACTTTGCAAACTGAATTAACGCAGGCACGTGTGCAGTTGGATGCTGCTCAAAAAGAGCTCTCAGCTCGACAGAATCAGCTGTCTAAACTTCCAGATGGCTCTCGCTTTAGTGCAGTTTTGAATCAACGCTGGGCTGACGTGGATCGACTCAACACGGCGCCAGAAGCTGCGTCTGGGCTAAACTTTGCAGAGCTAAAGAGTCAAGCAGAAGCAAGCATAAAGCATTTGGAATCGCGCATCGCCACGTTGGAAGCAAGCGTTAGAATAGTCGAGGCAACGAAAAACGTTCTGGAAGGGGTGCAACCAGCAGGGTCTTCTTTGCCAGGGTTGCGAAGTGAACTGCAAACCGCGCGGAGAGAACTTGCTGCTGAGCAAGAAAGGTTGCAACGGCTGCCTACCGAAGTGGCGGTGTCGGAGAGAAACCTGGCTCGATATCAAGCTGACTTAGCGTCAGCGCACGGATCGGCAGTTGCCCCATCCGTATCTATGCACGTGGCGGAAATGGACTACATTGCTGGCTTACTGAGAGAGTTGCGCAGGCGACCTGATAAGAAGAGAGCAGATGCGCTGCATAGACAGTTAGAAGCATTGGGAAAGGCGGTGCAAAAGGACATCGAGGCGCGAAGTTTCGACGTCGCTGGAGATCAAAAGCCACTCAAGGTACTCTTTTTACTCCAGGAGCGCCTAAGTAATTCATTGGAGCAGCTTAGCGCGGTAGTTGCTCGCTTGAGCGCGGAAGAGAAGAAGGTCACCCAGGCCAGCCGAGGTAGAGATCAACAAGGTGGAGATCAGCAAGGTCGGCAATCTGACCGCGACAGAGGGGCTGACACGCTGGCTCGAGGCTCTAAAGAAAGAAGAAAGTAACCGAGAGATAAGGCTCAATCGAGAACTCCAACAATTGGCTGCCGACCTTGCGCGTCAGACGCCTTCGGATTGACACCGCCCCGAAAACCCTCTATGCCTACCCACAAATAAACCCGAGGGAGGTGATTTCTTTGACTAAAGTTGCCGTACGAGATGGCGAGTCTATCGAGCGTGCGCTCAAACGATTTAAACGAAAAGTTGAGCAAGCTGGCGTCCTCAAAGAGGTGCGTAAGCGCGAGCACTACTTGAAACCCTCGGTGAAGAAGAAACTGAAAGCCCGCGCAGCAGAGGCAAGGGCGCGTAAGCGTGAGAAGCGTTTGCAGCAGAAAGGGTTGGTTTAATTTTCTCCACCCTCATCCTTAATCCTTCTCCCGCTAGCGGGAGAAGGAAATCTTGGCGTTTTGCCTTGGTAGTCAGCAATGCAACGGTTTAATGGGTATCTGATCGCGAAAGCGCATCTGCAAGGTGCGGCTTTGGCGATTGGTAATTTTGATGGCGTGCATCTTGGGCATGTTGCCCTTTTGGAGAGAGCCAAATTTCATGCGCGAGAGCTGGGAACGCGCTCGGCTGTTTATACCTTCTCTCCCCATCCATCGCGCGTTTTGCAGAAGACAGAACCACCACCACTTATTTCGACAGAAGAACAAAAGCTGCAATCGATTGCGCACTTTGGTGTGGACGCTGCGATTATCGAAGCATTCACTCCAGACCTCGCCAAGGTATCAGCAGACGATTTCATCCTGCAAATATTGTGGGACGCGCTTCATGTGAAAGCTGTCGTTGTGGGGGCGAATTTTCGTTTCGGCCACAAAGCTCAGGGCGATGTAGGATTATTGCAAGCGCTGCTCGAACCACGCGATGTAATCGTCGATGTGGTTGAGCCAATCACCATAGAGGGTGCCGTATGTGCATCGAGTACCATTCGCGCGCTTGTGGCAGCGGGCGATGTTGCGCAGGCAGCCAAACTGCTCGGGCGCCCATATGCGCTATCGGGCACGGTTGTGCGAGGAGCCGGGCGTGGCCGTACCATTGGTGTGCCGTCGGCGAATCTTGAGATGCAACAGGAACTGGTGCCGGGCGTTGGCGTCTATGCCACGCGTGTGACATTGAATGGACATAAAGAGGCGCTACTAGGGGCAACCAATGTTGGGCATCGGCCGACGTTTGGTGTTGATGCGGCGATTTATATCGAGACACATGTGTTGAATTTCACCGGTGATGTGTACGGGCAAAATATGAGCGTGGAGTTTTTGCGCAAGATTCGCGACGAGAAGAAGTTTGCCTCTGCGGATGCGCTCAAAGCACAAATCGCGCAGGATATTGCGGCTATTTCCCTCGCCACCCCGGATTAAACGCTCGAATCTGCTCATCGAGATCCATCATCGCCTGCAGCCCCGGTAGCCGAGTCGCAGACAACGAGCCTAAGTCCGAGTCGTCGACGTCGTCTGGTACCGCGAGAGCGAGGCAGTCTCGGACATAGCGCGCCTGGTTGTATTGCCTGCGCAAATGTTGCGCCGCTTGCCACGTGTCAGAGCGCAGGCCTACCCGCAGTGATGCGCGTATTTGGCCAAGAAATAGTTCTTCGCGATTGGTTAACGCATCCATCAGCCGTCTCACTGTTTGTTTTCGCTGCTCAGCGTCGCGTGAGAGGGTCGCCACCAACCGTCCACATGCATTCTCTACGCCATTAAAACCAGTAATGAGCAGCGCATGAAGATGTTTATCTGTTTCGTGCATGGCATGCGGGTTGAGCTTGCGATCAGTGGCGTGAAACACCGCGTCAAAAAAAATGTGCGGCGTTTTTTCCCGATCTTGGACTCGTATAAAAGGCTCATAGCCCTCGTGCACTCGATTAAACTGTTCGCATTTTCTGGAGATTAAATCGCGTTTATGCTTGAGCGCCTGAAGCTCCGCAAAGTGACGTCCGGGATCTGCTTCAAAACTTCTTCCCTGCGTATCGATGCGCTCGATGGCAGCGAGTAAAACAGACTTGTGGGTATCTGGATGGAAGCTATGCAAAATATCATTCATGTCGGCATTTGGCGCGAGTAGGGCATTCACGAGTGCTCGCTCCCGCTCACGTAGCGCCCTGGCTTTTTCGGCCAGAGCTGTGGTGAGTTGAGAAAACGCTTCTTCAGCCAAACGATGCTGCCACCATTTGCGTGGGCTTGGCCAAGCTCTGTGGAACTCGCGTTGTCGCTGCGTGCTGATGACCTCTTGAGCTCTTGCAAACTCCACCTCAAGGCGGGAACGCGTAAGTGCACTCGGTTCCATAGCGTCGATCTCCTGCGTCAACGCGCGCAAGCTATCCGCACAACTGTCTTCATCCGAAGGAGCCCGCGGTGTTGCAGGCACAAACCTCAGATTGTTTGGCAGCGAGAGAGGCATCAGCCTAAAAAGCATCAGTGACCGAGATTGATTCTCGAGATCGGCTGAATATTCATCTCCGGACTCAGCTCTTGGTAACTTACCACCGCTACATGCGGAAACTCCAGCTCTACCAGCTTCCTGAAGTAGCGACGAATCTCTTGCGTCGTGAGAATCACTGGCTGCTGCGCGCTAGGCGGCAGATTGCCAATCTCAACGCGCACCGAGGTGAGAATTTCCTGCGTAATCTCAGGCTCCAGCGCCAAGTAGTTACCCGTCTGCGTATGCTGAATACTCGAACGAACGGTTTCTTCGATTTGTGGATCGAGCAAATACACCACCAGAGTATTTTGTCCGCCAGAGTACTTGTGGCTAATATAACGCTTCAGCGCCGAACGCACATGCTCAGAGAGCATCACGGTATCTTGCTCGGAGGGACCCCATTCGGCTAACGCACCTAAAATCGTGCGCAAATCGCGAATGGATATCT
>JABDBI010000031.1 GCA_013288705.1 Methanobacteriota archaeon
ACCAAAGCCAAGCAGCCAAAACGGTACCGTAGAATGAAGCACGATCGCATCGTGGCGCACGATTGCCACCACAGCCGCCACAGGACCAATCGCATTGGCGCCGTGATTGGCGTTGGGCTTGCACGCGGAATTGCCGGCCTCAATATTTCGGTGATTCGTCGGATTATGGCGTCGTGGTTGATTACCATTCCGGCAACGGGTGGATTATCAGCTTTGTTTTGTTGGGTTATACAACAGTTCTAACTCCCGACAATATGAGGCGTTCATGACAACAAGAGCATTTGCTGCCCTTCTTCTTAGTATGGTTTTCACCTTTTCAACGATTGTTCACGCTGATCGAGGTGATTCTCGACGACAATCACTCGATGCGCACGATCGCTGGCTTGCGGGTGGCATTGTCGGAACCGTTGTGGGTCTTGGGATTGGGCATGGCATCGAGGGACGGTATATGGACAAGGGTTTGATTTTCACTATCAGTGAAAGTCTGAGTATTCTGTTGATCATTATCGGGGCAGCAGTGCCGATGCCTAGAGGTGCGAGCATTCCCTTGATTGTTGTAGGTGCGCTCGGTCTCACAGGCTTTAAGATCTGGGAAATTGTTGATATTTGGACAGGGCCAATGCCAAGCAATGCAACGCTCTGGCCGAACTATACGACGCGTTTGAGTTTGCTTGATCCCCATATGGCTGCGCCAGTCTATCAAGCTGGGCTCACAATTCATTTTTAGATCCATTTGCGAGGCCATGATGACAAAACAGGCGTTTAAAGCTGTTCTTCTTTGCATGGCTTTTGCTCTCTCAGCGATTGTGCATGCTGATCAAGTTGCTCAGGAGCACTATTCGCTGAGCGCACAAAACCGTTATGTCATCGGTGGCATTCTTGGAACAATTGTGGGTCTTGGGGTTGGGCACGCGATCGAGAGACGTTATTTTGACCAGGGTTTGATTTTTAGCGTGAGCGAGGGTTTGAGCATTTTGTTGATCATTATCGGGACAACGGTGCCGATGCCTAATGGGGCAAGCATTCCATTGACTCTGATCGGTGGTTTTACCCTCGGCGCGTTTAAGCTATGGGAAATTGTTGACATTTGGAGCGGCCCTTTCCCAAACAATGGGACGCCCAGGCCGAATGATGCTTCGCGTTTGAGTTTGCTTGATGCTCATCTTTCACAGCCGACTTATCAGATGGGGATGACGATTCATTTTTAGTTTTACGGCTCAAGATACCGAATAAATTGGTTGCCCGAATCCACCAACACACTCTTTGCTGCGATCTGTCTGTCGGTCAGCTCAAACCCCATGATGATCACTTCTTCCCCGCGCCCGATCAGATGCGCCGCCGCGCCATTGATGCAGATAGTCCCGCTGCCTTGTTCGCCAGCGATCACATAAGTCTCAAGCCGAGCGCCGGTGGTGTTGCTGACGACCAGTACTTTTTCGTGCACCCATAGGCCCGCGAGCTCGATCAGGTTGGCGTCAATGCTGATGCTGCCTACGTAGGCCACATTGGCATCAGTGACAGTTGCTTTGTGGATTTTGGAGCGAAGTTGCCAGCGCATAGATTCCGTCTTATTATCTTTTATGTTGCCTGGTGCAACTGGGCAGGGGGGAGAAGATGGCTAAGCGCATATCACATGAATTCTCGCATGCTGCAGTTCCGGCGAAGGAAGCAGCTCCGGCGCGGCTCTCCAATGCAACCAATGGAATTATCGAGCGGCTGCGCTTTTTGGAGCACTCTGGCCGAGAGGGCACTTTGTCTTCTGCGCTTGATGTTGAGCGTCATCTCACTAAAGTAAAAGGTCTCAATGTCATTATTGCAAGGCGAGAACAAACAATCAGAACGAGTGGCGATCTTTCCCCTAAGCAAAAAGACGAAGCGCTTATACAACTAAACGATGTGCGACATCAACATCAAGCACTGATTCAGTCTCTCGAGCAACAAAGAAATGCATTTCGAGTAGGAGCTTTTTCTGAATCGGCGAGCAATCTGACCGAACTGAATGACCAAAATGTAGGCGCTGCTACCCGAGCGCTAGAGGATTTGCAAAGTCATCCAGGCATTGCTGCGTTATCGCAAGAGCACCGCCAGGAGGTTGCAAAAACGCTTACTGCGCTCAGCGAGAAGTTATCCAAATTTGCGCGCGCCCAACCTGCGGGTAAAAAAGATACGAGTGTCACAATGGCGGCGATGGAGCTCTTATCGAGACTTCAGCAAACCATTGTTCCAGAAGGCGCTGGCCCACATCTGCGGTTCAGACAAGCAAAGTATAAGCTAGGTATCAGTTATGCATCGCAAGCAAAGAAACTGCTAAAATCTTCTGAAGTCAAATCACAACTCACGGTTGCCACCACTAAAGTGGACCAGCAGGCTAGGAAACGCTACCCTGCTATCCAAGCAGAAAATATGGCGACACACTCAGATGTGAGCAGAATAGAGATGCTTGAATCTGCTGGGCTAGCACCGACGCATTCCTTGACGTGCCGCAATGAGAATCTCTATCTTTCCGTCGAACAGCTCAGAGATCTGACGCAAAGCCAAAATGCAGCTTATTTTTATGTGACCGGGCACGGAATGACGGTATCTACAGATCCAAAAACCAACACCTACCGCTTTTTCGACCCTAATCATGGGCTTTATGTCTTTCATGATCCGGATGAATTTGCAGAACAAATCATCCATTTTGTGAATTCAAGATACAATCATTCCAAATATTCACCTTATCACCATGTGCTTGAAAATGGCCCTCAGTCGCCAGCATCGTCAACCATGAGGGAAGCTCTGCAACGTGGTTTTCAAATTAAGCAAAGCTTGCTTGGCGGCGATCGCGATCTGCGACAAGGTATTTGCGCGGCAATGAGCAGTCACGTCGCACGCTGGATGTTGGAGCATCCGAGCCACGAAGGACGGATCACATCAGAGATGTTGGAGCTCGATGAATTTCAACCACAGATAGCAGCTCTTCATAGAGGCGATACCTTATTGCAGATGCAGTTTCTAAAGAAAGCCCGCCAGCAATATTCTGAGGTAGCGAGGCGCATGGCAAAGGAAGATGGCGAGAAGAAGAAAATTGCAGATGCAGTGACCGCGCTTGCGCTTAAAGATGGAACGACGGGAGCGCTGAAATTTCTGGCAGGTCAGTTAGAAAAAAATTTAGATGATGTTTTTTTACGCGCGCTTGAGAAAACCTATTTGGCAAGGCAAATGATGGAGCTGCAAAGTGCGAAGGATGCTCGAGAACGGCCGGCGAGAGAAGCTCGCAACGCTGTTGCTGAGGGTGATGCATTAATGGCAAAAGGCTCCTATGAGAGGGCTCTGGCGCGATACCTGGGACAAGCGATGACTGTGCAAGCGGCTGTGAAGGATTTAGCAACGCTGATGCAAATGGCGACACTCGAGAAGGATGTCTTGGCCGGGGTAGATGCAGCCGTCAAATTTGTTTCAGAACAACTGAAAAAAAATCCTTCCGACGTTTTTTTGCAACTGCTTGAAAAAGCGCATGTGGCCCAGACACAAATTCAGGCACAACATGCGCGGCGAGCAGAGGGAGAAGCCCGCAATGCTCTTACCGAGGGCGATGCATTAATGGCAAAGGGCGCTCATTTGTGGGCATATGACAAATATTATAATGGAGGCGTTCTTCGCTTGGCGGGGGTAAATCCGAATGATTCAAAGTACTTTGAGGCCATAAACGCTTTTATGAAAGCAAACGGAATAGATAAGACGCTTGAGGCCATCGCTAGGCAGCGAAAGCGTGCTCCCGACGCTATATTTTTGATCTTGCTCGAAAAAAGTTTTCAAGCGCGGAGACTTTCTTCGGCAGCAGCTCCATCCACGGCTGCGCCTGCAGCCCCACCGGCCAAAGTGGCCCTTGCAGCTGCTCCGCCTGCGACGCTGCCAGCTAAAATATCTTCTGGATCTCTCGCTCCAATAGTTGATGCCGGTGACCCCGATGAACACGATTTTAGCATTACACTAATGCCTGTTGTATTGCGACGATAACTAGTTGGAATATCCGCGCAGATTGATTGCTATGCTGAGCTACTCGTTTTAAATTGCGTAGATGATGAAACACAGCAATCTTGTTTCTGCGATATCTTGTTCATTTCTCTTATTGCATGTTGCGCATGCAGCCGAGCAACAATTCAGCCCTGCAGCCTTGTCGCACAAAGCAGAGATAGAGGGCTACGGCTACAAATCGTCGAACCTCATGATTCTGCGAGACGCCCTCGCCGACAAAGAACCCCACGTACACGTCCCCGAGTTTCTCCCGCTGTCCAGCGGCGATGGGCAAGACTTGCTGACGCAAGTCCAGCTCAATCTACTCGATGAATGGGCATTGATTGTGTCGAAGTTAATGGACCCTGTCAGCATCGACCTGGCGTTAGCGAGCAAGACCTTCCCGCCTGGTTTGATCGATGCAAGCACCGCTCTCTCCGAGCAAATCAAAAAGAGTTTTATACGCCTATCCGAGAGGCCAAACCAATTGCCATCGCTGCAGAAGTTTTTGGATGAAGCGAAGACACACAACTGGCGCTTGATGGTGCGCAGCACGGGCAAAGAAGACACAGACAAGCTGGCCAATGCTGGCGGAAATAAGAGCGTTGCCAACGTGTCGCCAAACGCCAAGGATGTATTAGCGGCCATCGGCGAAGTGATTGGCTCGTACTTCGAAAAGCGCTCGCTTACGCAAAGGCTCTCTGCCGGAGACAAAACGATTTTTGATCCGCCACTCACGCCAGTCCTGATTCAACGCATGATTGGTGAAACAGTGGGTGGTGCCGATAATATTAAAGACATACCAGTTGGCTGCGTGCTTTACACAACGGAGCCCGGCGGCAAATTAGCCAGCGTTGATACTTTACAGTGCGCGCCCGGACACAACGAGGGCGTTGTGCAAAGCTTGGTTCCTCTCGACACCTACTACGTGAGCCGAGGACATATGTTGCGCTCTTTGGTGAAAATAAAAACCAAGCGACTTGTCCCGATGGTCGAGAACGATGTTTTCGGACTCGAAGAAGTCGCTAATCCCGAAGCGATACAAAAACACCCGGCGTTGCATGCCGATGCCATTCAATCGATCGCACAGGTCGGTCGATTCATCGACGCGTTTTACAAAAAACGCATGGATATCGAGCTGGTGTATGAACCAGCCAGCAACGTGATTCATATCGTACAAGCAAGGCCGCTGGTAATTCCAGAAAACGAAGAGGGTCCAAGCTATATCGTCCAAGTCACACAGTTCAACGATGAGCAGACGATTCATTCGATGATCATCAGCATTGGCTCCGGCAGCGTGCAGCGTATCCATCAAGCAGCCGAAATGATTGTCGCTAATACACTAGAAGATGCGCTCAAATTTTACGCGCTTCCGAGCACGAATCGTGCACGTGTGAAGACAGTGGTTGTTAAACAGCAGGCAGACCCGACTTCTCACGCGTCAGCAACATTTCGGGGAGATGGCAAAACGATTTTTGTGAGCGAAGACATTGATAAGCTGAAGCAATGGCTCAAGCAGCAAAACATTGATTTGCTCATCGATGGCCAACGTGAATTGACGGTGAATCTTGCGAGCACAACGTTGGCAGGCACAAGCATGCGAGCACTCTTCGAGGATCGGGTGCTGAAATCAGGCTGGCTCAATTATCCACTGCCTCTTCGGGTAAGCATCGAAGCGCATCAGCCACAATACTGTCTTGCTCCGCAGATGAAAATCGATCGCTTTTCCACGCAAACGAAGTGTCTCGTCGATCGACTCAGAAACGAGGTGAAGGACTTCGGCCACTTTGTCGAATATACGCATCAAAAAGCAACCTGTGATCCGGAGCTTCCAGGATGCCTCGAGCAACGTGCCCCTGCGCAACAAGTGATGACGCCGCTCACCAATCTCTACATGTACGCCGATCGCATGTTGCAGGAATTGCCCAAGAGACCAGAAGACTTGACACGTCTCGAAGACTTATTTCCAAGACGTTTCTTGGAGGCGCTCGTCTACCAAAAGCCGGGTAAAGACGTTGTTGCATCTTACTCGATTGGTAGCGTGAAAGAAGACTATCAGAAGTACCAGGCGTTTGTGCAAGACAAGCTCAAGCCGCAGATGGCTGAAAACTTGGTCACCGATAATTTGTTGCGCGACGATGACATGTTTGCCATCGCGGAACACAGTTCAAAGATTGCGCTCACCAAGCAAGCAAGCGAAGGCTTTATTCGCTTCGTTGATACGGTGGCTACCAAGGGGAGCACCAAGGAGAAAGATGAGCTCAAGACTCTAGTGTCGTCGTTTGAGTCTCTGCAGATGATGCCGTTATGGCTGAACAGTATTTTTGTCTCGACGCTCCGAGAAGAGTTGCAGCAGCGTGGGATTTTTCCGGTGCTTGGCAGTGGGCGAAGACCAAATTGGGATACGGCTATGCCGACAGCATCAATCTCCATTTGCTTGCACGATTTTATCAAGATTATCAGCAATCTGCCGCAGATTTGCAACGCTTGGCGGCGATGAAGGCTGCCTTAGCGTCTTATGATGTTTCGGCGTGGGAGAATCCGACGAAGTTTGAGCAGAACAGGAAGAAATTCGACGATACCTTTTTAAAGTACTTCGAATCTAACGATTTTTTGCAGCACAAAACGGTGTTGCATGCGATGGCGGCCACATCTTTGATGGAAAATTTTGTGGAGACGTTTGATCTTTCCATCAAGGCTCTTAAGGGGAGTCAGGAATATAAGAATCCCGAGGAGAAATTGCGGCACTTCAAGACGCGTATTGAAGACAGTCTGGGCTTGCTTGAAAAATGGGCTTTGAGTGTCCCAGCAGGACACATCGTTTATCACAGCGAATGGCCTCTGCAGGTATACTTGGCCACAGTCAAAGAGCTGCTTGCAGCGAAGATAGAACTAACGGATGTAGACTTGCTGCCGTCGCGTGATTTCAGTGTGGCAGCCGCTTCTCTAGGTGCAGGAACATCTTTCGAAAGGCATTTCCCTAAAACTCTCGAGGATTTTTTTACGTTGATGCATCAATCACTGAATGTGGTGAATGGTGCTTTGGTGCAACTGGCAATTGCCGGTCGTTTGGATTTACCAGAGAACTTTGCGCAAGTTTTTGCGGCATTGCAACAAGGCCAATTTCGCATCGTATTGACGGGAATTCAAATGCGCAGCGATGGGCTGTTGTATTCCATCAATATGCCCTTGCAGAATCACAGTGCGAGGCTGCTTCTCAAGTATAACTTGGGTGATGGCAGTGTCGATTTGAATTTCCAGTTTATGGGGCAAGCGAGGGAACGGTGGAGTTTGATCGAAGCTTATTCAATGCTCATGTCGGATGCTCTCGCGCTAAAAGTGTCTGATGTGAAGTCAAGTGAACTGGAAATACAACTGACGTTTAAATCGGTTCATCGAGCTTCACCGCCGCAAATTGCTCTCCTGGCTGGGAACTTGGGAGAAATCGCCAACAGCGAGGCAATTTCTGCGGACATGATTGACGACGCGAATACAAATCAACCCACATTTTTTCAAACATGGATGCAAAAAGCTGGTCGCAGCGAAGATCCGATCAAGTTCAGATCTGCTCTGAATTTATATGGTGTTTTATTGAAACGGGACAAAAACTATAGCGATGCTGAACAGATGGCAAAGCGAGGTGCCCAAAGCCCGGATACGGCCGTGCAGGAATCAGCGCTGAAGCTCATGACGCGACTGGTGGATGAATCCCAAGCGCTTGATGCAGCCGAAGGCGTGGCAAGGCTTCGTGCTGGCAGCGAAGATATCATGGTGCGGTATGCTGATTTGCTCTTGCTGGCAAGCTTGGCTGGGCGCCAGCGCGCATATGCGCTAGCGATAGAAGAGGCAAAAATGGCCCTTCTCAGCGAGAATGAGTTAGTGCAATCGTCGGGAATCCAACTCTTCGCCAGATTATTGAATGCCGGCCAGGCGATGGCTTTGGGAGAGCAACTTGCCGCAAGCTTCACCACGAGCGAAAGGCCGGGATCGAAATTTGTGGCTCTTTGCCTTTACGGCCAGTTGGTAGGACGCGACCTGGCTCTTAGCGAAGCGGAGGACGCAGCGAAGAAAGGCGCATCTAGCTCTGATCCGAAGCTGCAATCAGGTGCAGTGATGCTCTTCCGTCAGTTAGTGACGAAGGGTAAGGCCCTGAATGCAGCGGAGGAAGCCGCAAATCGCATCTCGACCTATCGCGATCCGGCTGTGAAAAGTATGGCGATTAGCCTTTTCGGCGATCTCGTTCGGCAGAAGCGAGCATTGGCGAGCGCTGAGGCGGCGGCGATTGAAGGGGTCATGAGCGAAAATCAGCAAGTCTCAGGTATGGCTATTTCTCTATTCCAGCCTCTGTTTGAACAGAACATCGCTTATGATTCCGCCGAGAAGGCGGCCAGATCCATGATGGCGAGTGGGGTGGCAGTTCAGCAAAGAACTGCATTGCGACTATTGGGCACGCTCGTTTTTCGTGACAAGGCCTTAGCCTTATCGGAAGAACTGTTAGCACGGCTGCCACCGAGCTCTGATTCTCTCGTGCAGGTAGAGGCCATGGGGCTATATGGTGGTTTAGTTGATAAGAAACTTGCATTTGCAATTTCTGAGCAAATAGCGAGCCGGCACATGAATAGTGAAATCCCCAGTGAACAACGCGCAGCACTGAATCTTTTCCTAAGTTTGATCTCAAAAGATCAAGCATTCGTGACGGCGGAACAAGCGGCCGTTAGGGGTATTATGGGTAGGGACAACGTAGCACAAAGAACTGCTTCAAATATATTGGGCAATTTGGTAAGTAAGGGACGTGCCTATGAATCTGCAGAAAAAGCGGCAATGGCATGTTTGGCAAGAAAGGAGTCTGGCTCGCAGCGGATGGGGGTAAATCTCCTGAATTCTCTGGCGGAAAAAGGCCGTGCTCTTGCAGTCGCCGAGGCGGCGGTAAGCAAGATACTTGAGGCACGAGATCAATCACTTCGCGATGAGTATTTCGCTCTACTGTTATCTTTGGTCAACCAAGGTCATGGCTATACCACAGCGGAAAGAGTGATAAAGGCCTTTGCGGCGAGCCCTGACCCGAACACGTATTCAAACAGTTTGCTACTTGCTACAGCATTGGTAAACAAGAACCTCGCTCTTGTCGAGGGTGAGGAGTTGGCGCACAAAGCGATAAAGGATAGCGACGCCTCGGTGCGATCGGGTGCTCTCACCTTGTATGCTGGTTTAGTCCGACAGGGACGTGCATTGGACGAGGCTGAGGACGCAGTGCGCAGGAGCGTAGCAGATAACGATCCGCAAATACAGAATTCTCTACTGAGCCTTCTCGCCAATCTGGTTGTTCACGGCAAGGCTTTCATAATAGCTGAAGAAGTTGCAAAGGCGGCTATAGTCATTAGCGATAGTTATAGGCATGCACAGGCCTTCAGTTTATTTACGCAATTGGTGAACCAAGGGCAAGCTCTTGTTGCAGCACGAGAAGCAATAAACCTCGGTATGAGCGGTGTGAATGAATATGAAAAATATTATTTTGACCAGTTGAAATCTGCTTTAGAGGCCAGACATTTCTAATGTCAGAAAGCAAAGACCGCACCCAAGTTCCAGATCCCTCCGGGAAGGCTCGTGTTTCCTCGTGTCGTTAAAATCGTATGATAGGAAAATCCGAGCTCCGTCAAGATTCCCCAATGATCATCAAAGAAATAGCGCACGCCAGGAATGAAGCCAAGATTCATACCTATCGCCGCATAGTTCATGAGAGGGCGCAGGGTAACACCGATTGGAATCGAAACATAGGCGACGAGATATTTGGAACTCTTTGCAATCGGATATTGTGGCATCAACATGAGGTCAAGATCAAGAAGCGAGTCACCATTGCCAGCGACGGAAAATTGGGCGCCAAGTAAGCCTCCAACACGGAAGTAATTTTTTTTGCCGATGGCAGTATCTACTTCGATACCAACTCCGGGAATTACCCCACCTCCGCCAAAAAATGGGAGCAGAGATTTTATCGAGAGCTCCGTGTCATTTTGCGACGCTGCATGACCATCAAAAGCCGCCATACACAGCCATAGTATCATGAAGAGGAGCTTGACCCGCATCCACGGATCTTACTTGTGGACGGAAACTGAGGCAAGTCGAAGCGCGGATTTGAAAAATCGAATAGATCCAAGAGATCATTCGCAGCAGCATCTCGTATGGTGAGCGCTGGAAGATTAAATTTCGTCTGAATGAATTTGAGGATAGAGGTATGGTCATAAACTTGATGCGAAACGTAATGTCTCTTTGCATAAGGTGATATCGCCACGAAGGGTACGCGAAAGCCATAACGCGTATAGGCTTGCGGGTTGATATTATCCGGAGAACATGCCTCTGGTGGCGGGACGTGATCATAAAATCCACCGCCCTCGTCGTAAACCAAAAACATGACTGAGTCTCTCCAATAAGGGCTGTTCATCAATGTATGTAATCGATCCGACACCCAGGATTGCCCGATTTGAATGTTCAAGCCTGGATGTTCACTTTCGTGATTCGTTTCATTGGCATCGAGAAAGACGACGGAGGGAAGTTTCCCCTGCGCGATATCCTGCGTGTATTCGGAGAGAGACACGATTCTCGACGTATTTCTGCTGGCCATAGGTCCAAATAGTGCCAAGTATCCAGGTTGCCCATCTACTTCGCCTCGGTAGTCTGTATAGTACTTCCAGCTCACATTGAACTGATTCAGAACGTCAAAGATTGTTTTTTGCGCGAAGTCATTGGCAGATTGCGGCATGTCGTTCTCGACATGACCAAATGCGGTTCCAGCGAGCAGAAAATAGCGATTCGGATAGGTTGGGCCCAGGAACGAGCTAAAATAGCGGTCAGCGATGGCAAATTGGTTGGCGAGTTCATAATAGTACGGCAGATCGGTTTGGTCGTAATAGCTCATCGCTGAAACACCCATGTTTCTCACGAATTGATCATGTTTGCCGCCATTCCAGGCCATGTACATGCCAGCTGCACTGTGGTCGATATCTGCCATGCAGAGATCATTTTGGTGAAATATTGCAACAGATCTTCCAGCGATATCTGGATTGGACATTCCCTCTCGAGAGCCGTCTATTTCTTGGCCGTAATAGTTGGGATGACTGAGGCGGCCGAAGTAGTTGTCGAAAGAATGGTTCTCTTGCATGAGAACAATGATGTGATTGACGGGGATCTTCGTATTCACTGTGCCTGCGGAAAAAGTGGGATTTGGCAGGGAGCCAGCGACAAATCCTGGGCATACGCCGGAGCTTTGATAGTCAAAGCCGCATCCAAATAAAAATAGCGACGTGGCGATCGCACCGATGAAAAGGAAAATTCCCCCTTTGAAAAAGGGGGCCAGGGGGATTTTTCTAAGTGCCATCACGATAAAATCCCCCTACCCCCTTTTCCAAAGGGGGAAAAGGAAATCCCGAGCCTGCTCCGCGATTTGCATCGCCACTCGTTCCTGGGCTTCCTTGGTGGAAGCACCCAGATGAGGTGTCATGACGACACGCGGATGACTTAGCAAAGGGTTTCCCGCGGATGGCGGCTCCTGTTCAAATACATCCAACGCCGCACCAGCCACGGTACCATCCTCAAGCGCATGAAAAAGCGCTGCCTCATCGACCAGACCACCCCGCGCGACGTTGATAATGCGCACACCTTTCTTCATTTTAGCGAACGCATCAGCTCCGAGCAGATTGCGCGTGGTATTGGTGAGCGGTGTGTGAATCGTCACGAAATCCACTTTGCTAAACAGATTCTCCAAATTAACCAACTCCACGCGCGCATGCTTCGCATCTTCTTCAGTCACAAATGGATCGCTCGCCAGCACGCTCATGTTGAGCCCGCCCGCGATACGCGCGACTACCTTGCCCACATGCCCGAGGCCAATCACGCCAAGTATTTTTCCATCAAGCTCGACGCCATTAAACTTGCTCTTATCCCACTTTCCCGCCCGGAGACTCCCATGCGCCTCGGGAATATGACGGGCAAGCGCCATGAGCATAGCAATTGTATGCTCTGCCGTGCTGACGGAATTACCAAAAGGCGTGTTCTGCACTTCGATGCCAGCACGCTTAGCAGCATCCATATCGATGTTATCGACGCCAATGCCCGCACGACCAATGAACTTGAGGCGTGTGCCCTTGTCAATCACTTTGGCTGTGACCTTAGCACCACTGCGCACAAGAATCGCATCGTAGTCGCCAATGGTTGCCATGAGTTCTGGCTCCGAGAGGCCAACCTTTACATCGACCGTGAAAGAAGGCGTTTGTCGCAACAACGCGATGCCTTCTTCAGAAAGCTTGTCGGCGACCAAAATACGTCGATGTTGCGTCATGACCTACTCCATTGCTCCACAAGTTGCAAATGCGGCGCACAGCGCACGATTTTTCTGGCTTCGTCAAGAACAGGCGAGGCGACCGCTCCAATGTATCTACGTTTCCAACTATCGACGCGAGCAATCGCTTCTAATACCCGCTCCCTTGGTACTTCACCGCATTCAACCAAGTCATGGGCGGACGCAATCGCATCTACTGCTTTGTGCATATCCTTGCAGATCAAAAATAAATCCACACCCGCCAAAAGACCGAGCTTCACCATTTCTCTTGTCGCATAGCGATCTGCGACTGCTTTCATTTCCATGTCGTCGGAGATCACTAGGCCATCAAAGCCAAGTTCTTGCCGCAAGAGAACGTCTATGATCGGGCGGCTTAATGTAGCTGGATATGCAGCATCGAGGTCAGGGAACAAAATATGCGCCGTCATGATGCTAGACACATTGGCACGAATGGCTTCGCGAAAAGGCACCAGTTCGGTTTGCTCTAAACGGGCCATATCGTGGCGAAGAATTGGCAGGTCAAAATGGCTGTCGGTATCGGTATCACCGTGTCCGGGAAAGTGCTTGGCACACGCGGCAATTCCGGCACCCTGCATGCCACGAATGTACTGGCCACCTAGTTCAGCGACAGTCTTTGCGTCAGGGCTAAAGCTCCGATCCCCGATTACCGGGTTTTGTGGATTGCTGTCGACATCCATTACCGGCGCAAAATCAAGATGAAAGCCAAGCACACTTAGCTCGCGCGCCATCATTGCACCGATACGATAGGGCAAGCCCGGATCATTCTTGCTCGCCTCGCCAATGACACGCATCGGCGGGACATCAGTGCAGATGCCCTTTAAGCGCGCCACGCGACCTCCCTCCTGATCGACGGAGATGAGCGCTGGCGACGAATTGCGCGTGGCATTTGTAATCGCCGTATTTAGTTGTACAACCTGCTCCAGCGACGTGATATTGCGACGAAAGAGGGTAACACCACCGGCTTGATGTTTGGTGAGTAGTTGATGCGCTTCGGGCGAGAGCTCGGGTCCATCGAAACCAAAGACAAAGAGCTGGCCAAGAGGTAGATCAGTCACAATATTGCCCTCAAAGGAACTAGAATCTCGCGAAAATTGTTATAGCTACGCATAAACGATTGGTAGAGGTGGTTAATGCAATTCAGAACTTTTTCTCTTGCGTTTGGTTTCGTAGTCGTCACGGCGTTCCATGCTGCGCCGGCGCACAGCAACTCCTGCTCTGCTTCAGCGACCTGTACTCAGGATAATTCCTGGGTATCGGCAACCTGTACGGAGGATGACTGCCAGACTCCGATCTGTGGCATGATTGCGGGCGGCGTAAGTTCGATTAGCAATCAGATGTATAGCTACCTCAACAGTAGCTTTAATCAGGGCACCATTCAGATGGCCGCAGGCAGTGGGATGACGCAGAGTCAATTTCTAGCCGCGCGCCAAACCACCTACGTCAATTACCAGGCGAACGCTGAAGGCCAGCGTGGATGCTCCTTCACGCCAACGGCAGTGAAACAACAAGGCTTCCGTCCGCAAGTCACGATACCAACTTGTAGCGTCCAGTCTTGGTGCCAATACGGGACAGGTGTCACGTCTACAACGTGCAGTTATAGCTGCAATAATCCTTGTGCCGATTTTGGGCCAGGTGCTGGAGCGTTTGCCGATCTGGTTATTGGCGACTTTCAACAAGCTTTTGCCACGTCGACCATCACGGTGGGCGCTGGGACGACACAGACTTCCGCGCAAATCACGGCCAATCAGCAAACGACCGCTTGCAATTTAGCATCGACCACCAGCAATGCGCAAGGTTGCGGGACAGGGATAAGCTCGCAGTATTGTAATATAAATGCGGCTTCATCTGGCAGACCTTCACTTGCAGGGCTTGGCATCGTGAGCGGAATCGTTGCGCTCCTATTGATGAGCCGGTAGTTCCCCCCATAATTCCCCCGGGCGTTGCCCGAGGTAAAGAAGGGCCCAGCCTGGCCATTGTCTCTTTTTCGCGAAAATGGCATTGCCTATACATGCTTGTCGCCAGAAATATATCCCTCTCATTTGGACC
>JABDBI010000032.1 GCA_013288705.1 Methanobacteriota archaeon
ACGTTTTGAAGAAAGCCCAAGAAGCAGAGGAAAAAGCGAAAGAAGTCATGCTAAAGGCTTCGCAAGACTTCAAGGCGCTCGAGAAGCACAAAGAGAAGTGGGCCAAAGAGGAAAAGAAAAAAGCAGAACATGCAGAAGAAGCAGAGGCTGAGGATATTTCTCAGGCACAATATTTTACCCGTCAACAAGAAATGAAAAAAGAGTAAAGCCATGCCCTCTCGCGTTGATGACCGCATACAAAGTAGAAATCTTGAGCGTCTCCAAAAAGACATTCAAAAAAAAGAAATCGACAAAGGCAAGCAGCGCATGTTTGAGCAGGTGATGGGAGCCAAAAAGCAGGCGGAGCAAACCACCCAAACGTCCCGGCCAAAAGTGCTAGAAGAAGTACCCGAAAGGAAAGAAGCAACGCTGAAGAGTGCTGAGGAAAACCAACTCAAAAGCAGCATGTCAAAAAAAGAGCCGATGGAGAAGACACCGGTCAAGCGCGAACTTAGAGAAGAGACGGTCAGCAAAAAGACCCAAGAAACCGATGAAAAACATGATGCGAAGCAAGATGCGGTTCAAGATAGTCACCGCGAAGCAAAAGCCCAAGACCTTGCGTACGAGCGCGCAGTCACGCAAAAAAGAGATGGCGACACCAGCGACAGTGGACAAAACGGCTCCTCATCGGAAGATGCGTTCTTTCAAACCGGCGTGAATTTTGCCTCGGGTCCCACAGCGCCGGTGCCCACAGCACAAACAACAATGGCCGGCAGGATTCCTGACGAGATCTTGAACCAGATGGTTGATCAGATCTATATTGGCGTAAATGAAAGCGGGCAAAAAGAGTTTCTGATCGAACTGCAGGGTAGTTTTTTCGGCGGCGGCAACATTCGTGTTTCGGCACGAGCCGGCAAGGTCAATATCCATTTCTCCGGCTTAAGCAAAGACGCGAAGAAACTGGTCGAAGATGCCCGCGGCGAAATGGGTGAACGGCTAAAAGGCAAGAATTTGGCCCTTGGTGTATTTGACGTCTCTGAATAAACACTGGCAAAATGCCAGCACTATGAGTATCGCAGGTATTATTCTTTGTGCTGGAAAAAGCACGCGCATGAAAAGCGCACGTTCCAAGGTGCTGCACTCAGTGTGCGGCAAACCACTTTGTCATTGGGTCATCGAAAAAGCGTTGCAAGTTTGCGACGGACCCATTGTTGTCGTCGTGGGATTCCAAGCCGACGAAGTGCAAAAAAACATTGAAGGGCGTTTTGGTGCGCGTATTTTGTTTGCGCAGCAAAAAGAACAAAAAGGCACCGCAGATGCGGTCTTCACCGGCCTCGGCGCATTGCCAGATTTTCATGGCACGCTTCTCGTGATGTACGGCGACACGCCCGCGCTGGATGTGGAGAAGTTATCGGAGTTATGCAAAAACCAACACAAAAGCAACTGTAAAGTCGCTCTCTTAACGACCCAGCATTTTTTTGCCGCGGATAGCGGGTATGGCCGAATCGTCCGTCAAAAGGACGGATCAATCGCGAAAATCGTCGAAGAAATAGATGCCAGCGAAGAGGAAAAAAAGATCAATGAAGTCAACGTTGGTGTCTATGCTTTTGACGCCGACTTTCTCAGACAGATTCCTCTCAAACTCAAACCCAGCAATAAGAAAAACGAGTTGTATCTAACCGACGCCATTGCGTTGGCCAAAACACATGCGCCGGTAGTAAGCATCGAGATTCCCTATCACGAGTCAATTGGTGTCAATGACCGATCTGACCTGGCTCGGATCGAGTACTGCCTCTATCAGCAAATTGTCGAACGCTGGATGCTTGCGGGGGTCACTTTCTCCGATTCCGCGCACATTTGTGTTGAGGCAGAAGTGCGTCTTGGGCAAGACATCTTGCTTGAGCCTGGAGTTCAACTGCGTGGGAAGACGCTCATTGCCAACAATGTCACGATTGGCACCGGTTCCATTCTACGCGACACCATCGTGGAAGAAGGCGCTGTGATTCATCCCTACTCTATTTGCGAGAATGCGCATATCGGGAGAAACGCACAAGTTGGACCTTTTGCGCGGTTGAGACCCAATTCCATTCTGGAAGAAAACGCCAAGATTGGTAATTTTGTCGAGACAAAAAACACGCGATTCAGAAAGGGATCCAAAGCTAACCATCTTGCCTACATCGGCGATGCCGAGGTGGGAGAAGCCTCCAACGTCGGCGCAGGAACCATTACCTGCAACTATGATGGTTTTGGCAAGCACAAAACGATTCTTGGCGATCGCGTTTTTATCGGTTCCAACAGCACCCTGGTCGCCCCGCTTACGATCGGTAACGGTGCTTATGTTGCCGCAGGTAGCACGGTGACTAAAGACGTCGCTGATAATACGCTGGCCATTGGCCGTGGACGTCAAGAAAACAAAGCAGGGTATGCTTCGCGTCTACGCGACAGGCTCAAGAAGCGAAAAGAAACAGATTGCTAGACTGCGCCATTGTCGATGAGACGTATACGTGGACTATCGCCGAAAAAAGCGGCGAGCAGCAAACGCGATGGCCCTAAAAGTTGATCCACACGCGCGAGCGTGTTCACGTCGACAAGCTCTGCATAATCAAGCGCCATCTCCGGCGCGCTCTGCACAAGGCTATGCACTTCGTTGAGCACCTTTGCGGCAGAACGCTCGCCATTTCTTACCATTTGCTGTGCAGCACCTATGGCTCGATATAAAACAGTGGCTATCGCACGCCGATCAGGGCTCAAGTAGACATTGCGCGAGCTCATCGCCAAACCACCCGCCTCGCGCACAATCGGCATCCCACATATTTCTACCGAAAAATGTAAATCCCGGCACATTTGCCTGACTAAAAATAGCTGCTGAAAATCCTTCTCTCCAAAAAATGCGAACTGCGGTTTTGTCACGTGAAACAAAATAGAGACCGCTGTAAGCACACCACCAAAATGAATAGGCCTGGTTTGGCCACAATACACTTTGGCCGTCGGACCACCTTCAACCCGGGTCGGCACCTCTCCGGGATAAAGTGCACGCGCGTCGGGATGAAAGACCACATCGACGCCAAGCTCTTGACATAATTGTAAATCTCTGGCGAATGGCCTCGGATAAGCAGCAAGATCCTCGTTTTCACCAAATTGCAGTGGGTTCACAAAGATCGATACCACGACAACGTCCGCTTTTTGCTTTGCCGCCCGAACCAAAGATAGATGACCTTCGTGCAAACATCCCATGGTAGGCACAAGCGCAATTGTTTTCCCCTGGCCACGCATCCGCTCAGAAAAGCGACCCATTGCCACAGGGCAGGTAATCAACTCAGTAGAAAAGTTGCGCTGCATCAATCAAACCATCAGTTGTAAACGACAAAACGTCGCGGATCGACGGGCACTCCATCCTGCCGCACTTCATAATGCAAATGGGGCCCCGTACTTCGCCCGCTGTTGCCAATATCGGCGATATGTTTTCCGCGATGCACAGCGTCGCCCAATTTCACATGCGCTTTTCGTAAATGGGCAAAGTGCGTGACAATGCCGCGACCGTGATCCACTGCGACGAGCAAACCATAAGCCCGATGCTGCCCCACAAAAGTCACGCGCCCACCCGCAGGTGCAACAATTTTCGCGCCCTCCGGTGCAGCAATATCCACGCCATAATGCATCATGCGCTCACCCGTATATGGGTCGCCGCGCACACCAAAATGGCTGGTCACAAAACC
This sequence comes from Methanobacteriota archaeon, assembly GCA_013288705.1. GTDB lineage: Bacteria > Myxococcota > UBA727 > UBA727 > JABDBI01 > JABDBI01. Next base: position 3,696 of record JABDBI010000032.1, read on the forward strand.
AATGGCAGGCCAAATGCTGGGTGTTGAAGCAAGCAAACTCTTCTGCATGCCAAAATAGTCCACCAAATTAGTCAGCGACGCGCCTTGATGCTTGCTTTCTTCTTCGATGCCGAGAAGCCGGCTATCAAAAATAAGCCGCTCCAACTCTCTCAAGCTCGGCTCTGCCCTCGGCAGCGCACTTGCAAACGGCACAATCTGCCTATTCGTCGAAACGTGAGATGAGGGCGCAGGATGTGAAGGTCCGGTCGCCAAACCACGATCTTGATCTGCAAGCGCCGTCATGGCTCGCAACTTGTCATCCAGCCGCGAAAGATCAAGCAGCCTCTTCTCCATGATGTCTAATTTTTGTGTAGCAGCAACAACCTGGGTCTTCAGCGCCTGATTTTCGCTCCGAAGGTGGCGAGCCTCAAACTCCTGGCCGAGAATATATGTGTAGTGAATCACGAGGCCTGCGAGCGCTGCAACGCATAGCAACGCAATGATACCTGCTAGGTACGCCGTGCGCGATCCAACGTACCAGCGAAGCGATTTGCCATGCCGCTCTGGCACAATCAATATGGTAAAAAAGCGGTTAGACACAGCCATGCATTGCTATCATTTTATTTTGTGATGTCAAATAAAAACGGCACAACGAGAAATAATCACCGTGTTTTATCGGAGTCCTCAACACCAAAAACAATGCGTTTTAGGCCTATATTCTCTTCAGAATTCAACACTTGCTCAACATAGACAATGATAGCAGTAATATTATCATCTCCGCCTCGATGATTTGCCAGATCAACCAATGATTGCGGCACTGCATTCAAATAGTTTTCAGCCATCACACTCTTGATTTCTTCATCCGTCACCAGTGTGGTCAGTCCATCGGTGCACAGCAAAAAAGCGTCATTGGTATAGATTTGCAATGCCGCCATATCGACATCAACGTCGTGTTCAAAACCAATCGAGCGGGTGATGATGTTACGAAAACGGCTTTGCCTAGCTTGCTCGGCAGTGATAAGCCCTGCTTTCATTTGTTCATTGACGAGGGAGTGGTCTTCGGTGAGTTGCAAAATCTCATTATTACGTAACAAATAGCACCGGCTGTCTCCTACATGTGCAACATAGGCGTGATCGCCATGCACGAGAAGTGCTGTCGCCGTGGTGCCCATTCCATGCAGGCTAACGTCTGCCATGCTCTCCAAATAGACCCGATGGCAAGCACCACGCATGGCGTCACTGAGCAAATTGGCAGCCATATTGCTAGCGGTAGAGCTTTCTTCGCCCATTTGTGCATCCAGCACGTGCCGATGTTCGCGGACAATATTTTCGATGGTTTCGACAGCTAGCTTTGACGCTGTTGCACCACCCGCATGACCACCCATGCCATCGGCAACAAGAAACAAGTGGAGATCGGGGATGATTTTAAAGCAATCTTCGTTGCGTTCCCGCCTCTTTCCGACGTCACTTAGGCCAAAGGCATACGCTTGCAATGCATCAGCAGTCACTCTATGTGGCCCTTTATAAAAACGCGCATAGTGAATGAGTCTAGCCCGGGCAATGTACATGATCAAGTGAATGTCCTATGCAATTCGGAAGCTTTTCTCCTTGTGCTTGGAGCAGCCATGTTGGAATCACATTTGCGAGCATCGTTTCTCGCTTTCGTCGCGGAGCAATTTCCTTTTGCGCTCGGGATCGCTGAGCAATCTCTGCGAATATCTCGCACGCAGGCGGAAGTCATACGCATGCTGAAAAAGTTTATGCCAACGGCAAAAACGCTGCGCTACGATGCAACTCCATTTGTTTCCTGCGCGCAAAGATTGGAGCAAGAAAACCAGCGCTTTCTTGGTGCCATCCATGGATTTTTTCGTCGCGAAGAAATTAAAAGTAGCCTGACTGACAAAGAGAGGCTCTGGATGCTCCGCGGCATGATCTGGACCAGAGCGGTGGACGACACCATGAAACGGCTCTTTGTCTCCAGCGAGATCAAATATCGAGACACCGGATTTCAGGGAAAAGGTTTTCGCTCAACTGGTCAAGAAGCCATTTATGCAGCGGCCTTGCGCCTGCATCGAGGTCAGTCTTTCATAAAGAAAAAACGTTGGACAGGTGACGTGGTTGCACCCGTTATCCGAGATCTTGGCGTGCAGCTTGCCTTTACTGATAACGATGTGGCCCTCGCACTCAACGCACAAGTGGGAAAAGATGGGCCGCCATTATTTGGCAAAGACCTGCATATCGGGGACATGCAGCGAGGCGTTTTGCCTCCTGCAGCCCCCCTTGCGATTGCAACGTGCACAGTGACCGGTCAAGCGCTTGCAATGAAGTTGAAAAAAGAGCGCAGGGTCGCAATCAGCTTTATTGGTGAGGGGGGTTCTTCTTTGGGCGAATGGCACGAGGCTATTAATCTCGCTGCGGCGCGCAAACTCCCCGTGGTCTTTTGCGTGGAGAATAATCAAACGGCCCTTTCCACTCCGATAGCGGAGCAGTCGAGCGCGCGTATTTTCGGCGACAAAGCCCTGGGTTATGGCATGCCACATGTCACTCTTGATGGCACAGATCCCGAGGCTATTGCTGCAGCATTCACGTGGGCAGCGGAGCGTGCCCGTGGCGATGAAGGGCCGGCGTTGCTTGAACTTGTCTCCATGCGCATGTGTGGGCATGCACATCACGATGATACGCTTTATCTCGGAGATGAGGGATACGTCGACAAAGCAAAATATGAGCAGTGGGCGAAGCGCGATCCCATAAAATGTTATGCCAAAAAGCTGAAGGAACTTGGTGTCTGTTCAGACAAGCAACGTGATGCAATGCAACAAGAAGCCACGCAAGCATGCGAACGTGCAGTGGCTGAGCTCAAAGCGCGCGCATGGCCAACAGCAACGGTAGAAACAGAACGAGTGTTTGCAAAGCCTCAGGCGTACAACAGCATCGAGAGTGCTCCGGAGTTTTCGTCAAAAGGGATCACGCTTTTGGAGAGCATCGCGCTTACGGTTGGAGAACTGCTGCGAGAACGCAAAGACACCTTTGTGCTCGGCGAAGATGTAGGTCCTCCCTATGGCAATGCGTTTATGCTCTTTCGCCCGCTCATGGAAAAATATGGCGCGCGCTTTCTGAATACGCCGATTGCTGAGAATGCCATCATTGGAGCCTGTGTGGGGATGGCGCTTGAGGGTTTGAGGCCCATCGGGGAAATGCAATTCAACGATTTCGTTGCCTCGGGCTTTAACCAGCTGGTGAATAACGCAGCGAAGTTCTTTTACCGTACAGGCCAACCAGTTCCAATGGTCTTGCGCATGCCCTTTGGGGGCCTGCGGCGTGCAGGACCCTACCACTCACAGGATACCAGTCCGTGGTTTTATCGCACCCCTGGCCTCAAGATTGTTGTTCCCTCAACACCCTATGATGCGTGTGCACTCCTCAAGTCTGCCGTCATCGACGACAACCCAGTGCTGTTTTACGAGCACATTGCTCTCTATCGAGATCCGAGCATTCGGCAGATCATACCAAACCATGTTGATCCCATGCCACTTGGCAAAGCCGCTTTCCGCGCGCGAGGCTCAGATCTGACCTTGATCAGCTATGGTGCCTATGTGCACAGGGCATTGCGGGTAGCCAGCACATTGCAGGAAGAAGACGGCGTTTCTTGCGATGTGCTCGATTTGCGATCTCTAGTGCCACTGGATTTTGATGCGATCCGGGATTCTGTCATGCGCACAGGCAGAGTTCTACTCGCTGGGGAAGATGCTAAGACAGGCAGTATTCTAGAATCGATTGCTGCCAAAATTGGCGAAGAGCTATTCACCGCGCTCGATGCGCCAGTGCGTGTGCTTGGGTCCAAAGACACCCCCGTCCCCTATTCACCACCCCTGGAGGATGCATACTTGGTGTCCAATGAACAAATATTGACCGCTGCCCGATCCATTTTGGAATTTTAATGACTGCATTACGCACAATGCCCCTAAAAAATATGCGCGACAAAAGCGCGCTCCTCGTCCACGAGATTTTTTTGTCGATCCAAGGCGAGAGTTCCTTCGCCGGGCTCCCCTGCGTGTTTGTGCGCACAACCGCATGCCACCTGCGCTGTTCTTATTGTGACACGGAGCATGCATTTTACGCAGGCTCGGAGATGACTCTCGAGGAAATCACCGATAAAGTGAAAAACTTCGGTATTCCCCTCGTGGAAATCACCGGTGGTGAGCCACTCCTGCAAAAGTCGACATTTACGCTCATGCAAACGTTGTGCGATCTGGGATTCATGGTACTTCTTGAAACATCTGGAGGCGTCAGTATCGACAAAGTCGATCGACGCGTGCACGTCATACTAGATGTCAAAACCCCTGGCTCAGGGGAGCATGAGCGCAATGTTTGGTCTAACTTTGAGCTCATCTGGCCCGGCTGCGAGATCAAATTTGTCATATGCGATCGAGAAGATTACTTGTTTGCAAAAAATATTTTGCAGAAATTTGACCTTGCCATGCGATGTCATGTGCTATTTTCCCATGAAGCGAAAACCATGAACGCCACGAAGTTGGCGGAATGGATTATCGAAGACAGATTGCCAGTACGTTTTCAGACACAGCTGCACAAGTTTCTGTGGGGAGACAAAACTGGAGTCTAGTTCTCGAAGGGAAAAACGATGACCGCACAAAAAACAGCACTTTTTTTATTTGGCTTCTTTGTACTCACCAGCGTCACAGGCAATTCGGCACCCCAAAAACGCGGGGCTCAGCTAACAAAATGGGCAATTGACTCCGATCACGCCGCTGCAGAATTTAAGGTTCGCCACCTTGGGATTTCCAATGTGCGGGGATCGTTTCATGGCATCAAAGGTGAGGTCGTTGGTGATGAAGCTGATATTTCCCAAACAAAAGTGAACGCCACCATCGATGTGCGAACCCTGGACACCGGAATCGAAAAGCGCGATCACCATCTCAAGAGCCCAGACTTCTTCGATGTAGAGAAGTTTCCCTTGATGAAGTTTGAGTCTACAAAAATGTCTCGAAAGGCAGATGGGAAGATTGAAATGCGTGGCAAGCTGACTATTCACGGCGTCACCAAAGACGTTGTTCTTGCCGTAGAAGAGCCAACAGCCGCCATCAAAAATCCGGCTGGAAAAATCAGTCGAGGCCTCTCAGCAACAACTACGATCAACCGCAAAGACTTTGGCCTCATGTGGGACAAAGTTACAGAAGGCGTGAGCGTGGTGGGCGATATGATCACCATCGGGCTTGATATCGAGCTCGTCAAACAAGATTAATTTGATTCTGGCGCCAAATCGTGTCAATTTGCCGAAGCAAAAAGTTCACGACGAGGAATTCCAATCATGGTTGTAGAGCGCATGATTAGTTTGGTGTTCAAAACGCTGAATGCCATCGATACGGCAAAAGACACACTCGACACGTTGCTCGGGAAGAACGGAAAGCCCAACGTCGCGGCACCTCAACGTTCCGCGCGCCCCCATAAGGTGACCAAGCCTACTCCAGCAAGAGCGGCCGCTAAACGCTCTGCTGTTCCCAAGGTAACGGTGCCGCAAAGCGCCGTTTCGGTGCGATCGGGTAAAGAGATTGAATCCGAGCGTGCCACAAAAATTCTGAGCGATTTGAAAGCCCAAGGCAAACCGGTCATTCATAAGAACGCCGAAGTCGATGGTAAGAAGAGTTTGGCGTGGGTGATGTGGGCCTTGCATTCGGCCGAGCAAGCCAAGGTCGAAGAAGGTATTAGCGTCCATGATATTAGCTCACTCTTGTTTCACGCAGCCAAGATCGAAATCTACCCGATCAATGTTTCTCGCATGTTGCACGATCATGAGGGCTATATCCGTCAAGTCTCCATGGAGAAGCGCACCAAGCGCTATCTGCTCACGGAGGCTGGAAAGAGCTTGGCCACTAAGCCACCCTTCCCCGGATAAGAAGCCTTGGCTGTATTGACAGCAGCCGTTTGATTGCTTAGTGCAGCCCAGCGTGGCCCCTTCGTCTAGCGGTTAGGACAGCAGCCTCTCACGCTGTAGACGCGGGTTCGATTCCCGCAGGGGTCACCATTTTTATTTTTAGTTTTGCTATACTCGCATGAAAGGGGACGCGTGTATGGAAGAACGACAACTCACTACTTCGCAATGGATAGAGCAAAACAAGGACCTCTGCTTTGAGCTCTTGCGTTTTTACCTTGGCATTGCGCTTTTTCTGAAGGGCCTTCATTTTTTGTTCGATCAATCCGTTGCGGTCCATTTCCTAAAAGTTGCGGAATTCGATTTCTTTCCCTATTTATTTGCCCATGCAATTATGCTGGCACATATTGCCGGAGGGTTGTTCTTAGCGGTTGGTCTGCTCACCAGGATTGCTGCAGCGATACAAATCCCGATCTTGTTTGGAGCGGTATTTCTTGTGCACCTTAAAGAAGGGCTGTTTACCAAGGCACAGACGCTTGAATTTACCATGCTCGTGCTGGTTTTGCTGGTTGTGTATGCGATCTATGGTGGTGGGAGACTTTCTGTCGATCACGCAGTAGCAAAACGCAGTGCGAAACAGCATGGTGAAGGATAGTAGTTGAAGGAACGATGGCATGACAGCAAAAGGCAACCAAACCCTGACGCGCGAAAAGATTGAGCGCAAACTCCGCATCATCGATGAGCTATTTACCATGGCTTACGAAACAAAGCGGTTTCAGCTGAGGCAAAAATATCCGCACCTCTCCGAGCGCGAAATTAACCATCGCGCCTATGCGCTCATTGAGAAAGGTTGCGCGTAAATGCAGGGCATTATCCAAACTTTTTTTGGCATCATTCAAAAGCTCGAAGAGAACGATGTGCAATACATGGTCGTTGGCTCCATGGCATCCATGACGTACGGCGAGCCGCGCATGACGCATGATTTGGACGTTGTCATCAACCTGATCCCACAGGATGCGCAGAGACTGGAGTCTCTTTTTCCGCATGACCAATTTTATTGCCCACCCTTGGAAGTGATGCGCTCGGAGATTATACATCGAGGCCAATTCAAGTTGATCGATCATGAATCAGGGCTAAAGATCGACCTCGTTGTAAGAAAAAACACTGAACATGCTTTGTGTGAATTTGCTCGAAGACGGAAGGTACCATTTTGGCAAGGGACCGAGGTTTATTTGGCGAGTCCCGAGGATGTGATTATAAAGAAGCTCGAATATTATCGGGAAGGTGGTTCGCAAAAACACTTGAAAGATATTCGAGGCATCTTGGCTGAGACAGAAATTGATGAAGCTTACCTTGCTCAGTGGGTGTCCAAACTTGGCATTGAGCAAGAATGGAAGATGGCGCACTGAGGCTTACCCAAAACGCGCCCGTCTTGCGTCGATCGCCAACCTCTTTTGTAGATTCGCAACTGAGCCCTCCGCTTGTTCTTTCTCTTTTTGTAACTTTTCAATTTGTTCACGAAGGCCGCGAATCGTGCTGGTAAGGTCTGCCATGTCTTTAGTTGTCGATGTTTGCGGTTCGAGCTCCGTGATCTGGTCGTTCAGTTTTTGAATGTGGGCTGCTCTTGATGAAGCAAGCTTTTGCGCATCTGCCAATAACTTCCTGATCACGTCGACGGGTACTTGGCGAGACGCAGGGGCTGCTGCTTGTCGCTGTTCGACCACGGCATTCAGTGCTGCTTCGCGCTTTTGCTCGGCCGGGCGTTCCGCGCCGCGTGCGAGAAGGAGTGCCACCAATCCCGCATGACCCCTAAGCTCGGCGCGCTGCAGGGGCGTCATTCCAGCCTCATCACGCTGGTTGACATTGGCGCCGTTGTCGAGCAATAGCCGGGCGCTTTCTACAGCCCGGTCATCGGGCACTCTTTGAACTGCGTAGAAAAAAGGATTCATACCATATACAGGGCTACTTGTGTTAATTGCTGTCGCCGCAGATATGGCAGATCCCTCGGTTATTACCTCTGGCCGATCCAGCTCTTTTCGACTTCTCTGCAGACCGTCGAGCATCTTTCCAGCGCCTTCCGGACTATTGAGAGCGTCAATCAGTCGAGAAGCAAATGCTTGGTAGGCTTTTGCTACAGAACCTTTGTCGATTAACCGGCTTCGATGGGCAAAATCACGAATTGCTTTCTTCTTCGCAAGTTGTTTTTCAATATCGGCATCGCTTACATCGAGACTACGTGCCCCAGTTTGTGACGCTGCCTTTACTTTTTCAGCAGCATGCTTATCATCTAACTCGCTGCGCCTGGGCTCCCTACCGACAGCGGCCGCTTTCGGATGCAGCGCAGCAAAATCTTTAACCACGTTTACAAATCCCTGACCTCTTCCGACTGCCATTAGCGCCGCCAACCTGTCGGGATCTGTTGCTGCCACGTGGGTTAAAAATTCTCCCAACCTAATCCTCGATAACGGAATATCCCCGACCAAGACCAGGTCAACTATTCCTGGCATCCTCGGGTCCAAGTAATCCGAGGCCCGCGAAGTACGCCAGTCAGCTCCCTCTCTGAGCAACTTTCTCATCGCACTGATATTTCCTTCAACACATGCAGCCCGAAGGTCGCGATCGACGCCCCTCCCAACACCTGCTTCAGCTTGTGATGCTGCCTTTACTTTTTCAGCAGCATGCTTATCATCTAACTCGCTGCGCTTTTGGCTGGTGATGTGACAACGTATCGCAGCATGAAGCGCAGCAAAATCTTTAACCACGTTTACAAATCCCTGGCCTCTTCCGACTGCCATTAGCGCCGCCAACCTGTCGGGATCTGTTGCTGCCACGTGGGTTAAAAACTCTCCCAACCTAATCCTCGATAACGGAATATCCCCGACCAAGACCAGGTCAACTATTCCTGGCATCCTCGGGTCCAAGTAATCCGAGGCCCGCGAAGTACGCCAGTCAGCTCCCTCTTTGACCAACTTTCTTATTGCACTGATATCTCCTGCAACACATGCAGCCCGAAGGTCGCGATCGACGTCCCTCCCAACACCTGCTGCAGAAAGAACTCTCACAGTTCCAGCATCTCCGCTTTTTTTGGCGCGACGCAGGAGATCTTCCGCCGTCGACATGCTGGTGTTTTCCAGACATGTCCGGACGGCTTCGAGGTTGCCGCTACGCACCGCAAACTCAAGATCACGCTCCGCCCTTTCGACAGTATCCATTCGTAATTCTTTTTCTCGCCTTAGCACGTTGGAATTCATGCTGCGATACGTTGTCACATCACCAGCCAAAAGCGCAGCTTCTACCAAACGCCGCGCACGCAGCACCGTATCGATCCCACCGTCCCGCCCTAAATACGCAGCCCCTGTCCCAGGGGGGAAACCGCCAGCGCGTATCATGTCTGCCATCAGCTCCAACCTCCGTGTATCGGCTGCTCGATCACTAAGGCTTGTGTCGGACAACTCTTCTATGACTTTTCTGCGATAAGCTTCTCCTTCGAGCCCGCGGTATTGGTTGAATATTCCCCAACGCGGAGGAACCTCGTGAAGCGCCCGATGCAAAGTCGCCGCCTTCGCAAAATCCCGATAGCCATTCTCCATCAGCGTGGGGATACTCTGCTCACTGCTCGCAGCATATATGCGTTCCACCATTTCACGGACCTGCTTTTTTTGTGCCTTTATTGCTGCCGAATCCGAACTCGCAGGCTCACCACTGCGAAGAATCATGTTAAAAAGAGTTGGATATAGAATGGGGACGCTTATTTTTCCACCAGGTGCAATGAGCTCCATAATTTCGTCGCGATGCTCAACCAAGCCTGCAGCGGGATTAAATCTATCTACAGCATTAACCCGTTCCAACATGAGGCCCTCATAAGGTTCCGCTCTATGCTGTTCTCGTGCGTCTGCCAATGCAACCTGATCTTTGGGCGCCCCATAACTTGT
>JABDBI010000033.1 GCA_013288705.1 Methanobacteriota archaeon
GTCAAAGCTAAATGCCGAAATATAGAAATAAAAAACGAGCAGCGGCGTGGTTATCATGAGAAGAAGACAGTACAGGAGTGTCCGTAGGCTGACATTCCACGCTCTTCCCCATTCTCCAAGGCTTTCTCGAGGCATTTGTTGACGCTCCTTTCATGCGCGCAAACGGGCGATGGCATCTGCGACCGCTTTGTATTTTGCCATGCGCTCCAGTTGTTCGCCAAGATCCTTCATGCCCGCGACGCTGGGATGTTCAGCTCTTAGCTCTCTGTAAGTCTCATGAAGTTGGGCCACGGCGTCGGCGAGAGTTTCATCAATCAACGCACCTCCCGTGCGCGCAGCACTTCGAGATGCCAGATCCAGGTGAGCATGACTTCGCTGCACCCATGCGGCCACGTCTTTGTCCGATTTCAGTGAATTGCCAAATTCAATTTGGATTGAATGCATGATTCCCATGGCGATTTGACCGTCGGTTATTCGAGGCCTGGCTTCCGCGATTCCAGGCAGGTGCGTTCGTGCAGGAGGTGCTTGAAACTCATCTTTGGCCTCCGCAGACGCGTGCGATGCGACTTTGGGAAAATGCAATCGTGGCGTATCGGCTGGCCGAGGCGTGTGTGCGAGCTTGCTGGCCGCGCTTTCTTGATGTTTACCGACAGCCGATTTTGGAAATCCCTTCATGGGCTAGCCCTCCGTCTCCAATATTACAATAAATTTACACCCCTATTTGGATTGATGATACATTTAATTTTAGTTCTCTGTGGGGTGACCAGTGGTCAAAGGAAACAAAAAGAAGCTGAGTGAAAAAGCCCTGCGCAAAGTATCGGGCGGAGTTACTCTTCATGTCGGCGGTTATTCGCAACGAGAGCTAGGGGAACATGTACCTGGGCCTGTAATTGCGCGTCGTGCACCCCGAACGCCAGCACCCGATGCGTTTGAACATGGGGGACCCGAGAGTGCCCTGCCAGCTCCCATACGGAGAATTGCAGCCTATCCCTCTGTTGAACAAATTGGAAAGTCCTCGTCGGATCTCGCCGATCGACTGTTGAAAATTAATATACCTCAATCGGTTCTCGCTGATCGATTTTTGAAACTCAGCCTACCTGCCAATAGCTTCAAATCTGCATTGCAGGCCGAGGCGCACCTCCTCGATGCGCATGGTCTGCTCGCCGACATGCAACGACACGAGAATGCCGTTAGGAACAGCACGCATTTACCAGACGAGAAAAAAAATCATGAATTAAAAATGCTCGAGAGCATGCGAAATACACTTGCGAAGCTAACAGGGTTTCTTGAGCAGGAAAGAGATAAATTCAGGGTAAGGGCGCTTGCCGATTCACTTCACAATCTCACGTCGCTGAGCCAAAAAAACCTCGACCACGCCCAATATGCCCTTCGGGATCTGCAGAAGGGCGGTGGTATCTCCGCGTTATCACAAGCACTGCGCGCGGAGGTAGAGAAGACGCGCACTGCGCTCAGCGAGCGGCTTTCTAAGCTTGCTCGCAGCGCGGGGAGCTCAGATTTGGCGCTGAAAGCGATGGAACTTGCATCGAGGCTCAGAGAGCTCATTGTTCACGAGGGCGCCGGGCCGCGGTTGCGTTTTGAGCAGTCGCGCTATTTGGAGGGCGCACGATATGTTGGAAAAGCGAAACAGAAACTGGATGCGCTTGCTGGACCAGCGCCCTCCTTATTTTCAAAAGCCAAAGAATGGGTCATGGGACGAACCAAGGAGGAAGAACAAGCCAAGGCGTTTCGTGATGTAAAAGCAAAGCTTGATTCTTCCGCGTCAACCGTCAATCAGCAGTTGAAGGATCGGTATCCCGCAGTTCCCACGCCACTCGCCGATACAACGCGCTTTGTTCACAGTGAAATCGAGATGCTTGAATCAACTGGACTTAAGCCGGTGAGCAGTGTTTGGTCCGGTAACGAAAATCTACACGCATCGGTTTCTCAGCTTAGAGAGCTTACTCAGAGTCGAAATACCGCCATCTTTTCTGTAACGGGCCATGCAATGGTGATCGACACAGATCCCAAGACCAACATGTATCGATTTTTTGACCCCAATGTTGGACTCTATGTGTTTAACGATCCCCAAGATTTTGCGGAACAGGTTATCTATTTCGCGAATAAAAATTATAATGCATCTACCTACTCCCCCTACGAGCATGGACTCAAAGATGGCCCTCGCCAACCCGAATCTTTGCACCTCGGTCCCCATCGCCAACTGCTCATTGAGCAGGGCTTGCTTGGTGGTGATCGGAGTCTACGACAAGGTATTTGCGCTGCGATGAGTGCGCATGTCGCGCGTTGGTTTTTGGAACACCCCGACCACACTCAGCCCATCACAGCAGAGATGTTAGGTCTCGACGAGTTTCAACCTCAGATCGCAGCGGCTAAAAGAGGCGACGCCTTATTGCAAATGCAGTTTCTCAAGGAGGCCCAAGATCAGTACTGGGTGCAAGGCCGGCGCATGGCGGATGATGACCAGAAGATAAAAATCGTAGAGAGCGTTCGTAAACTTACTGGCGTTGGTGGAGCAAGCGCAGCGCTCAAGTATTTGGCGGAACAATTGAAAAGAGATCCGACAAGTGTCTTTCTGGGTCTGCTTGAAAAGACCTACAGAGTAGAGCAAAAGATCGAGATGCAAAATGCCAAAGATGCCACGGAAAGAGCAAAGCGACAGCCGGGGTTAGCAGCTGCAGCCGAAATTCCGCTTGGCGACGGCGACGCTCCCTCACCTAGCTTTCATATTGACTTCACTCTCGTTGCACTGCGGCCACCTGCCAAGTTTCCCAAACGCAGGTGATGGAGCAGGTATCCTAACGCAGCTGTCGCCGGCAATGGCCACCAGCGTCGGACAACTTTTCCAAAATCAGGAGCATAGGAAGGGCGTGCAATCTGCTTTTCGCAATAGTGTTTGCAGAGCGAGGGAGAGAAGAGACCTAACTGTTCAGGCTCAGATTGTATCTGACTCATCGAGGAAGACTTTTGAAAATTGAAAGTAGTCAATCGTATCTCATGCGAATCACGGCCGTCTTTAACATCGCTGTACTTCTGCACATGATCGAAAACACATGGTGTGCTTACATCGATGTTCCTGGTGTCTTGATAAATGATGAATGGGTGCCAACTGACGGTGACGGTCTCTTTTCCATCTATTCTTGTACGGTAATCGTAATTGCTGTTGCGCGCTACAATCAATGTGGCATTTGGTGCCACATCAAATAATACACCTCCAATTTCGATATGCACTTTTTCCGCGCTAGTCTCAATATTATCTTCGAAATACGATTGAGAAATATCGGAAAGCTGCCACCGTAACCAGTGTGTGAGAGGATTTTCGACGTGGGTGCTTAGCCATTCCCACCGGTAGTCGTAATTTTGCAACACATGTGGTTCTTTGTGCGGATGGAGGACTTTTTCAGTACGTCTGTAGGCATGACTATCAGGGTTTCCCATCGGTCTAGTGTAAACCACAGTTATCGGAAGATCGACGTCGTCTCCATAGCTTTTTGAACAGTAACGAACCTGAAGACCAAAAGAACTGGCAGAATAAGAACAGAGTAAGACCAGAGCAGTTTTGATAAGCTTCATTTTGCCTCCGTCGCCAAAGATGCGGCGGAAAGAACAAATCGAAAAGCGGGTTTAGGGGAATTAATTTGGTTTTTTTATGTTTGAGGCATCTGTTGCATGAGCCTAGCACGCTTTGGCTCGGGTTGGCTAGGATCAATCTGTCTGATGAATGACCTGTCCATATTGCCTTCACGAGCCAGTTGTTCGAATGTTTCCCTTGCAACAGCTGGGTATGCCCCATGAAATTCTACATACAGTATTGCCAGCGTCTGCTCATCCCCTCGAAGTCCGCCAAGCGAAGCAGCTGCTCGACGGGCGATTACGTAAATCGCAAACTGTGCAGCCGATGCGCCCATTTGCCCCAAACGAAGTCTTACGCTGCTCAGCAGACTGTCCGTCAGATTTGGCAGCCCGGTTGTTGCACGATAGCTACTCTCCCCGCTAAACATCCACCAGGCATAGCGAACCGCAGTCTCGTCGCTGGCTAGTACACCGCGACCGGTGTCGTAGGCAGAGGCAAGTAGCAGAAGGGAATCAAAATAGTTGGTGCTCTGTTCGAAGCGCTCGATTGCCATTCGTTCATAATTGCGTGCCCTTGTAATGGCAGCTCCCGCGTCGAGGAGCCTTGACGGATCTCTTTCTCGGTCGGCGAGTCGCCAGAGGAGCTGCCCGAGCAACGAACGGCCCTCGGTACCCTCGATGGTGCTTCGACGCGAGGCCTGTTCCAGCCAATACCTGGCGCCGTGAACAACGTGGTTAAACGTGTTCGCGGACAATTGCCCATGAAAATGCTCCATCAGAATACCGAGGTGCGCGTGGGCAAGGTCCAGCTCGTGACGCACGACGCGATGCGCACTTGGAAAAGTATCCCCAGCAGCCTCGAGCCAACCTAGGGCTCTTTCTACCATGACATTGGTCAATGAACTGCTCACAAAAGTGGAGGACTGCATGAATTGCCGCAATCCATCCATATAATTTCTCGCGATGCTGATGGCAGTCGTCCGCGTAATGATTTGATCCCGCTGAAGCTGCGCGATGGTTGCTCTTAGGCTTGCTTGCTGGCTTCCGAGTACCCCCTGGTTGGCATCTATGCTAAGTTGGGTTAGCCTTTGGTCCAACGTCGGTCTCGTTGGTGCAACGGCTGGTGCGGAAGAAGTAGCGCTATCACTGTCGAACATCACGATGACGCCACCCCAGCCATTGCGACGGTCCGGAAGGTATTGACTGTCGCTTTCGGCGAAGGGCGTGCCGCGTGCGTCGACGTACTGGAGCTCTGTGGCATAGGCGAGCGGCTGAAACGATCCGATATTTGGGTTGTTCGAAAGAAGCAGATGCGTGAGCGCTCGAAAATGTGTGCAGATATAAATCAATGCGCGGTCTGTAATTCGATTGCCACTCACATTGATTTCATTAATGCTTGCATTTTCTTGAGTTACTATGCTGATGGAGGTGGAAAGAAATGCAACGACTTCTGCGTCGCTGAGGTCGCGGTTGGAAAGATCAATGCCTGCTCTGCTCGTTGCATGGAGAGGCGGACAGTATTCAGCCGTATCATAATCCACCGCCGGGCAGTCACCGACCGCAGCGGCCAGCGGGATGGAAATACTGAAAGAAAATAAGCAAAGCAATATTGAAAAGTTACGCATAGAGATTTCAAATGTTACGGTAACCACTTGGATCGTTGGCTATGTGATGTCAAGAGGATCAGCTTTGCCTTCCAGTTGGGTCAGTCCATTTTCTTTGGGCGCTGCTGCCTCAGCCTCGCGAGAGAAATGAAGAAGCCTGGCTCAGCCAGGGCCGCCTTGCCTTTTGCCAACGCTGCGGCTGCTGCTTTTTTGGCTTGTACCTCTTTGTGCGCGGCTTGTGTGGAAAGAAGGTACTGATAAATCCCGAGAAATCCGGAATTATTTGGATTGGCTTCATTCTGTTTAGCCGTCGTGGCAAGAAGGGAATCGAAGCCTGGGTCAGTGGCCAATGCCTCCCCGTGGCGTTTGACGAGTTCGAAAGTTGCGATGGCTCTCTCATTGTTAGAGCGCGCAACAACTTCGCCCCATGCATTCATCGCTCTGTCATGTTCTCCGTTTCGAGAGAATCGCGCTGCGTCGGTAGCAAATTGCTTTAGAATTTTTTGTTTTGCCACGGAAGGCTTTTCATAAGCGGCCTGTGCTGCAAGCAAATACTTGTGAATAGCGTCCCGCGCAGGGTCATCGGGGAGTTCCTTGGCTCGCTTGGCACTCTCCGCAAGATAATCTTTGAAATAGATGTGTGAGCCGATCGCTGTTCCACCGCCGTCCGCCCTGAGATTTGCAAAGCTGGTTTTTGTGTCCTGGTTACCCATGAGCCTAACCACTTCCGCCCAAAGGTTCATGGCCTCTTCGTGTTCTCCCGAGCGCGATAGACTCTCTGCATGCTCCTGCAAGAGCTTAAGCTGCTTTTGTTTTGCGGCTGGAGATTGGTCGGCAGATGTCTGTTCGACGAGCAGAAGTTGGTGCAGCGCCATCCATCCTATGTCGTTGGTACTTTTGGCCCGCTCAGCAACTGTTGCCAGAAGGCTCTTGAACTCTGCATCGCCGGTGTAGCCGGCGGGTCGCGTGAGATAGTCGAGGTCGTTTAGCCTCTGCACGGCTTCTGCATTGCCAGCACGATCAACCACGTCGGACCAAGCCGCTGCTGCATTCCAGTATTGTCCTGATTGTGTCAGGCGTTCTGCAATGCCAGCCATCGTCTTGGCCAGGCGTCGCTTCGCAGCAAGTTCTTGCGCGCGAGACTCTTTAATCGTGAGCAAGAGTTTCAGCACGCCTTGCCATCCCTGATCCGTCGGTGCTGCCTCAGCTCTCTTGCTGAACATTGAAATCATTTTCTCGAGCTCTGGCTCAGTGAGTGTTCCGCCTGGGGAGAGCACAACATTCACTATCCCTTTTGCTTCGGGATTATTCGATTGCACAACCAGCCGCGCCCAGGCGTTCATCGCTTCCATGTACTGCCCATTGCGCGCTAAACGCTCGGCATCTTCAGTAACCAGTTTGCGCATGTTCCAACTGGAGAGCCCAACTCTTTCCGCCGTTAATGGACCCTCGGCATCGGGATGCTCGAGCAGCCATTGGGCCATATGGGAAGACAACGCCGCACAAACTCCGTGTCCGAGCTCCATACCCCCTACTGAAGGATCAGATTGGGCCAGCCGCATTTCAACAGGAGCACCCTTAAGGTCCAGCGTTGGCCAAGAAACTTTCCCGTCCTGCGTGCTCGGGTCGGTGGGAGAAAATTTGGACTTATTATAAGATTGGTTAATATAAGCAGCAGTTTGCTCCGCAAAAGTCTGCGGATCATGATATTGAAAGACACCAAAATTTGGGTCAAATAAGCGATAACTTCGACGCGCTGGATCAATGGCAATGAGCATGACATGACCAGGCACGTTGACGTAGTGTACCCCAGGCTCCTTTTGCGACGCCACGTCCGTTAGCATTTTCACAGTGCTATAAAGCGTACGGTTGGCAACAACTTCGACACTTGTCGGCTCTAGGCCATAGGTAGCCAAAAGATTCACCTCGGCAAACAAGAAGGTAGGGATTCCACCAAATATGGGCATCATGCTTGCGGCAGATGCTCTTGCTTTTCCCGCATCTCGGTCTTTTTTAAAGTTCTCTTCCATCGCCTTGTGCTTCTCAGATACCGTTTTCAGCTGCGCACGTTTGGCTCGTACTTGTCCTTCAAGTTCTGTAACCCGATTTTTATCGCCGGCTTTTTGTGCGGATGCTAATTCCTTTTCAAGCTCCTCCACTTGCAATTTGAATCGCGACGCATTTGCTGCCTTTGTGTTAAACGCGTCCACTTCGTCCATATAACGCGCTTGGCGGAATCGAACTTCGGGAGAATCACCGCCCAGCGGAATCGTTATTTCGCTCAACGCTTTGACTGTTGATCTAAGCGCTTTTTGCGAATCTCCCATTGCTGCTTCTGCGGATTTTTTGATCTGTTCGACTAAGGTCTTGCGAGCTTTGCTGAGTTGGTCGCGCTCTTGAGGTGAAAGTTTGTCAAGCTGCTCAGTACCCAAGCGCGGGATTAGGCGGTTCACTCCCTCGGCGATGGTTTGTGCGGACGCGTCTTTATTCATTTGCGAGGCGAGCTGTTCGAGGTTGCCCACCACGGCGAGTTGCGCTTGTCGGCGTTGTAAGGCAGTTGTCTCGACCGCGATCTGTGCCTTGAAGCGGGCGATTTGTCTCAAAAGCACTTCTTTCTGCTTGCCATCAAGGGCGTTATCTGGGCCCAAGAGCGTGCTGTGTTCGTCGAGTTGCGCGCTAAGCCGCTCGAGTGTTTTGAGGTGGGCTGGGATTGCGTTTGGCGAAGGCAATGCAAGCGGCGTGGGGGTTATCTGCGAGACAGTGCGGCGAATTTCTTCGTTCACTGCGTATAGCCGTTCCGCATGCGTGGGTCGCGGTTGATGTTGTGCTGGCACGAATGCGTCCGACCGAAATGCATCCGGGTGTGTTTGGTGCTGGGAGGTTGTCAGCGTAGCCGGATGCTGCGCTACCGTTGTTTGCTGAACGGCGTGCACACGCTCCACGATGTCTGACGCCCTCGGGATGGCCGCGCCGCCGGCAACTTTGCTGAGATCTTTGTCGCTAAGTTTGTCTTTCTTGTGCCGCTTGCCCATTGCGCCCTCTCGCAGCACGAGCTTAACCTGTGCTTTGGCGCAAATCGAGGGTCCATATGAGGAAATTTGATATAGAACGTGCCCGGAAAGAAACGCCAGGATGTCATCACGTCCTGCATTTCAATAACGCTGGGGCAGCATTGATGCCGGAACCTGTTATTCAGGGTCTGCTCGACTACACGCGTTTGGAAGCCCAAATGGGCGGATATGAAGCTGCTGAGTACGAGTCCAAAAAACTCGATAATGTCTATCGGTCTGCCGCACAACTCTTGAACTGTAGTTCTAAAGAAATTGCTTTTGTTGAGAGCGCTACGCGTGGTTGGGACATGGCTTTCTATTCAATTCCGTTCGAAAAAGGAGATACGATTTTAACGGGAATGTCAGAGTATGAAAGCAATTATCTGGCCTTCTTACAGATTTCGCGCAAAAGAGGGGTTCACATCGAGGTCATTCAAAACGATGAGACAGGTCAAATTTCCCTAGAAGCACTTCAAAATAAAATAACCAGAAAAGTAAAACTGATTGCGATCACTCACATTCCCACCAATGGAGGTTTAATCAACCCGGCTGAACAGATTGGTGAAATAGCGAAAAAAAATGGAATTCTTTACTTACTCGACTCGTGCCAAGCAGCTGGCCAAATTAGCCTCGATGTGCAGAGGTTGAATTGTGATTTTCTCTCATTTACCGGAAGAAAGTATCTTCGAGGACCTCGTGGAACCGGAATACTCTACGTAAGATCTTCGGTGTGCGATAGCCTGGAGCCACCTTTCTTGGATTTGCAGGCAGCGGAATGGACATCCGTAGATCAGTTTTCTATTTCTCCGGGAGCACAGCGTTTCGAACAATGGGAAACCAACCCAGGCGCGAAGATCGGCCTTGGAATCGCCATGGATTACGCTCTATCCTGGGGCATGACGGTTATCGAGGAACGCGTACAGGCGCTTGCATCCAAACTCCGGACTCAACTCAGCGACATCAAGGGATTGAGGCTTCGTGATCTTGGATTAAAGAAATGCGGCATCGTAACTTTTGATCTGATCGGCATTGAGCCGAGCAAGGTAAAGGATGCACTTGCAAAACAGAATATAAATATTTCTGTGTCAATGAAACGCTATACGCGATTGGACATGGAAGCCAGAGCAATCGAGGCTGTCTGTAGAGCTTCAGTTCATTACTACAACAATGAAGCTGAGATTGATCGTCTCTGCAATGAAGTTCAGTCGCTCTCGGTAACTAAATGATGTTGTCGGGCACTGGCGGGGCAACATTTTTGTTAAGCATGGTAGATGCGATGAGATCAAATGATTTCTGGTCAATCTCAAGAAGGCCATATCGAAATATGGCTCCCCAGTGTTTCTTGTCCTTTATGAAATCCAAGGCTGGAATCAAAGGTTTGATTTCAACGGCCTTGCACTTTTTGTATTTAATTTTTCGCCGATAGGGCTTAGGGGATGGCGACATTTCGAACTGATAAGGGGCATCGTCCGAGACGGTTCCTATTGCGGTAAACATTTGGCAGGGCTTCGCTTCATTGAGTTTTAATTTAGAAGAATAATATACTACCCAATCGCCCTTGCTGACACGCTTAGCAGGTCCTAATTTTCCGTGGCAAAACTGAGCGATCCCATCTTCAACCCCAACGTCAACATGCTCTTTTGACGCAACGGCTATCCAATATCGAATTTTACTCATCTGAAAAATGCTCCCTTCCAACGATTATATAAGCATGCTTACACAAGGAAGGAAAGAAAGGTGTCAAAGAAATGGAAAGGAAAGGTGCCAGGCCAGCACGAGCACTTGCCTGACGCCATTTCTTCACATTCCCACCATTCCCGTCGAATTTCGCGACAGCATAGGCGCGTCAATATAAACACGTCTCTGCTGAAATTCCCTATCCACCGCTTCTCTCTCTGCTGCACGAGATGGTGGCCGCAAGCTAGGCAAAGCAGTATCACTGATGGGATCGCGTCTATATTGCTGAACAATCGCATCCACTTCTTCAAAGCTCATTTCTTGCCGAACCTCTTTTTTGCATCCTACAATGCGTATCCGGTCTACCTTTTCCTTTGCAGCAAAATATTCCTTTACGGCCTCAGGCTGACAAGGGTCGTGAGGTATCTCGTCGGGCGCAACTTGAGGATTAGGCAAGGGCTGATCTAACTTGGCAGGAGGAGACCCTCCACTTTTCAAGCACGAATCCCTAGCGCGCCTGCACCCACCACAGATACAAGCGTCACAATTGTTGCGCCGCTTGTCTTCTTTGCCTTTCCCTTCTGTTCCGGATGTTGAGATGCAAAGAGCGACATTGAAAATAGGCAAAGCAGAAGTATAGTTGCAACTTTCGTGTTCATATATTACTCGTTTCAATAGAGCGGATCTAGACAAAGTAGAGCAGAATTGAAATTGTGTCGGGCCACATTAGCGCTTGCCTGACGCCATCGCGCCATCGTTGGATCGTTGGCTATGTGATGTCAAGAGGATCAGCTTTTCAAGCTTCTTTCTTAGGGCCTGACTTGCAAAAAGACATCCTACCTTTTGGTTTGACCCACGGAAGGGCATTGAAACATTGTTATTTGGAGATTTAAAATGAGGCCAATTCTGTTCAGCATAAGCTTTTGCTTGTTCGCGGTGCAAGTTCCAGCAGCGTTCTATCATTTGGAACTTGGCGGCGCAAATTACGGTCAGGAGGGCAATACCCAAAGGGGGAATCATCTTACTTATTCAGGAAATGGATTTGTCATCCCGAAAGTAAGTTTCATAAACTCTTTGGAATCACACTCCAAAGAAGCACCCAGTGAAGCACAAACACAATTTCAATATCAAGTTTTGTTTGATACCCTAGATGCTCTGGTGGAAAGACACCCCAACGAGACCGTCGTATTCGATGTGAACGATCTTAACCCTGAATGGGCGAAATTTGCTGCAGAACAAATGAGAAAACATGCGCTTTATATGCAATATAAAGCCGTGGTGATTCGGGACGTCGGTGGTGATTACACGGAACTTTCTGCCGCAGATACTTTGGCTCCTTATGGGGAGAATCTGTATGACAGTGTTCACTTGAAAAACACAGAAGCATTCTACGCCTATACAATTGCGGGTGAGAGCCCTGCATCATCAAAAACAAGCCGCGAGAAAGCCCGACGTAAATTGCAAAAACTTGCTAATCTGTCGAAAAGTGGTTTGTATTTCTTTCCAATCATGCATGACTTCTTTTTTCCGGATGCAGAAAGAACTGATTCTACAGCTATGTGGCACTTCTACGGTAATACGAGCGATTGGAAGACTTTCCCCTACTACTTTCCTCGCATGGAATGGTCTTTTCCCTCGAGTTTCACGCGGGTATTCTTTGTTCCTCGTGAAACGCGAGAATGGAATTTGGAAACAATTTTGCAGCGCAAAAACCTCAAAATTTGATGAACCA
>JABDBI010000034.1:0-8471 GCA_013288705.1 Methanobacteriota archaeon
TAGATTAATATCATAACAAGCATTGCCAAGATAGCGGCCAAATAGAGACGCTTCCCATCGTCGGAACCGATGAAAACTCGGGATTTTCGATATGTGGAAAACGCCAATCGTCCGAGCAGAGCCAAGCAAAATAGACCCATCACACCATATTCCATGAAGAACTGCGTGAAGATATTGTGAGAGTTGGTCTGAAAGTCCATTTCTGCCGCGCGGCTATAGAAATTTCCAGCGATGGCGTTCCAATGTCCGATGGCGGAAAATAGCTTGGGAACATCTGGACTAAACATGAAATATCGGCCAAACCCCTCGCCAACACCGAAAGGAAAGCTGTATATAATAGCGTCCAATGCCCGCATCCAAAGGGCAAAGCGAAGCATGAGGGTATCAGCACCAAAGGCATCCGCTTCCCGCACCTTAGATTGAAGCAGATAGACAATTCCATCAAAGATGCTGTTCCAATCCAGTGTGAAAAGGACCAAAAACAAACCGATTGTGCAGAGCCATGTCTTTTTGCTCACTTCGCGATAAATGAGCGCAAATGGAACGCAAGCGATCAGTGGCGAGAACATTGCCGTGCGTTGATAGGTAAAATAGCAAACGAGAAAGGTCATGGGAAGCATGGCCGAAAAAACAAAACTTCGGAACCGAAAAGCCAAGTATAGCCATGCAAGAAACCCTATGCCGGCAAATAACCCAACCTCATCAAAATCGAGATAGATAATACTATTAAATCTCCCGCTATCATGAAAACTCAGGTGATTGAGCGACGCAATTGGAACAGCAAATTCAAAAGTCAATTCCAAAACAAGCAACAGCGCAGCGATAGCCAGTAACACCACGATGACCTGTTGCTGTTCAAATGTAACAATCCATCGACGAAGACCCAGATAGAAAACTGCAGCCAACAATGGACAATATATGCCTTGTATCCAGTTCGACATGTCAATATTATAGTAGGACCAAACACCCGCTGCGCTGATCAAATAGATTCCGTACAAAGATGCACAGGCCAGCGATAGTAGAAAAAAAAGTATAAGCCTTTTTGCCGCCCGTTCTGATACGTTCGCATATGCCTTGGTGCGCCATAACGCTAACGTCAGTGCGTTTAAGGCAAAGAGACGAAACAGAAATCCCGAATTCGTAGACTCGAGTCTAGGTATGTAGCGGCCAAGAAACGGCATTGAATTGCCAGCGTGCGGAACGAGGAAATAAAAGAGCAAAAAACCATAGATAAACCACTCTTTTCTCTTAACTACCAGCGAATAGCCGAGAGCAAGAAAACCAAAGACAAAAAATGGAACGAAGTAAAAATTATCGTACGAACCTTCGGTCAAGAGATCGTAGGACCCCAAAGCGGTCAAGAGAAACGAAACAAGAAGCAACATGCTGAGTCCTGTTGATAAATTGTGATCTCATACTGCTCGATCCTGGCTCAGGGAAACATCGGGCTTGAAGAGGATGAACGAATTTTCCATTTAGCTACACTACCAAAAGTCAGACTTATTCGTGGACTTTTCATAATGGCTCCTGTAGGTGACCGAACATCTTTTCTCGAGAAGGGGTATGCCATTTACCCAAATTTGCTCTCGCCGCAAGAAGTGGAGCAATATAAATCCAGGATCAGTGCTTTTTTTAACTGGCGGAAGAAACCAAAAGCAACATCTGATAGGAACTTAAATGTAGGCTACAGTTCTTCTGACGCCATAACCGCAACACAAGAATTTTGGGACCTCATTTTCCATGACAAATTGACCAGTTTCATACGGTATTTATTAGGCCCTACAGCACGCTATACGCAGCACTCCGACTTGCATTTGAATCATGGGACAGTTGGTTGGCATCGTGATTGCGCCAATCGCGACTTCGGAGTTGGGCCAGACTGGGATGAAAGGAATGTGCCATATCGCGTTGTTCGGGTCGCAATTTATCTTCAGAGTTATGCAGAAAGCAAATTTTCTCTGGGAGTTATACCGAGCAGTCACCAACATGAATCCATACTGACGACACTTGAGCGAAAGAGCTGGAATGTTTTGATGGGCCGCATGTTGAAGAAAAAAAATATATTGCAGCCTTTGTTATCGGTAAAGCCAACATGGATTCCTACAAATCCAGGAGACTGCATTGTGTTCAACCAGAGGTTGTTACATAGCGGAAGTTATTGTCAGGGAGAAAAATATGCAATGTTTCTATCCTATGGCATCGATAATGAGCATTCGAAGCGGCATCGTCGGTATTATCTTTATGATCGCAAAGACCTAAGTTACTCAGACTGTCCTGAGGCTTTAAAGCAGAGACTCATTGAGCAGAATTTATATCTTGGCGTCACAAAAGAAGACTGAAAGGAATAAAAAGAATGACAGGCTCACCTTACTTAAGCGATCGAGCAGTCGGAATTATTCCGGCGCGCCTTCATTCTACTCGCCTTCCACGAAAACCGCTCATCGACATCTGTGGATTGCCGATGATTTTGCATGTCTATAGACGATGCAGCCTGGCAAAATCATTGAGAGACGTTTTCGTAGCAACCGACAGTAACGAAATTCGTGATATTGTCCAAGGTGCAGGTGGAAAAGTCATCATGACTCGTGCTGATCATGAAACCGGCACAGATCGAATTGCGGAGGCCGCTCGACATATCGATTGCGACATCATCGCAAATATTCAAGGTGATGAGGCCCTTGTAAACCCACTGCACATTGATCACATCGTTAACACAATGAAGCGCGATCCTGCGGTCAACTGTGCAATGCTGGTATGCCCACTCAAAGAAACAAATGTGGCATCGCACATAAAAGTTGTTTTGAATAACAACAATGATGTCATGTACCTTTCAAGAAGTGACATCCCTTCGAGTGCTAGAACACCGAGCCCAAAAATGCTCAAGGCGTATCATATCATCCCATTTAGAAAAAAATTCCTCCTGGACTACGCCGGTTGGCCGAAGGGAGAACTCGAACGAGTGGAATACAATGAGTATTTGCGCATTCTTGAGAAGGGTCACAAGATAAAGGCTTTTTTTGTTGAAAGTGATGCGATCAGCGTCGATACCCAGCAGGATCTGGCCTACGTTCGCGCTGCCATGCAGAAGGACCCATTTTTTTCTCAGTACAATTGAGCGACTTTTAAGGAAACATGCGATGCTGACCGAACAATTTGACGCTGCGCTGGTTAAAAAGTATCTGACCATTATTCATGAGAGGGCCTCGCCCAGAAACCCTCTTCATCGAGCTAAGGCATTGAAACTATCGAAACTTCCTCGAGAAATGAATATTAAATTGCTCTCGGCCAAGGACAAAGAAGAGTTTTGGAGTTTGGTAAAAATTGATGGATGGGTGGAGCTAGACTCCATGGGCTATATCACTGGCTTATCAGAAAAGTCGCGCTCATATTTGGGATGTTGCATATGAAAACACGTTTTGAAACATTTCGAGATATTTTGCTCAGCCAAAATTACTTTAAGCTCGTTTGTGGTGCAGGAAATAAGGACGCGAGTTGGGTTGAAACACTAACATTTGTTTATTCTATGGCTGGTGCGCTAGGCATAGATATGGCTGCGGATGACAAAGTCGTGCGGCAAGCGGTAAATGGACTTGAGCGCGCGGAGAAATACTTGTATGACAAACATCGAACGAAAATGGCGACTAGACCCTTCCTGACGGTAAGCGTCGGTATGCCGGGCGATCATCATGTTCGCAAAGCAATTATCAGGGACAACTGCTCGGCATGCGACGCATGCGTACCAGTTTGCCCAACGCGGGCAATCCCAGACAATTTGGTGATCATAGATGATCTGTGTATCGGCTGTGGAGCTTGTGAAGCAGCATGCCACTTCAATGCCATTGCTTATTCTCCAGTCTCTCATAAGCTCGAGATCTTACTCCCTCGTTTGCTCTCCCTTGGTGCTGACAATGTTGAATTGCACGCTGCAGTTCCTGCGGTGGACGCTTTTTCTGACGAATGGAAGGCAGTTTGCAAAAGCGTGCCTGATAATTACGTGTCACTCTCCATCGACCGCAATCATCTTTCGAACTCCGCCCTTCTTGAGCGCATAGAAACTGCTCGCACCATTGCCGGTGAACGAACGATGATCCAGGCCGATGGCGTGCCCATGGGTGGGACCGGAGGAGAACTCTCAAAAACATTGCAAGCTGTCGCGTGCGCACAGCAAATAAATCTAATGGTGCATTTCAACCAGCTTCGCAAAAAAAAGGACCGCGAGCTCATGATCTTACTTTCCGGCGGAACCAATGCGCGAACAAGAGGCCTGGCGCTTGAAACCGGGGTTATCTTTCACGGTATTTCAATTGGAACTTATGCCAGAACCCAAATTGATCCGTTTATTTCGGCACCAGATTTCTACGAGAATGATCAACTCATCGAAAATGCGGTCAAGGCAGCGCGTAACCTTGTTGATCTATCGGTCTCCGAAAATAGAAACATCGTTCCTATCTAGGAGCATCTCTCACTAACTGCAATCTCCCACAGCAGTTAATGGGTTCCACTTATAAACAGTGGAGGTACTTCTTTGACACGCACACAAAGAGTCAGTGTTGGTCTTATGATACAAGACCATTTCTCCCAATACTGCGGCATCACATGTCGGCAAAGATATTACCTGAGTTCCCCATTGGACGGACTTGTCAACATTGACCAAGAAACGACCATTGGAAAAATTTATTGAGGAACCGTCCGGCTGTAGATACAGAGTTTCGCCGATGTTGTTTGCCTCATTGTCGGCCTGAATGACAGCTCTCCCGCCGGGAATGTTGTCGGGAGTTCCATAGCCAGTCCCATAATTGTCGGTACCAATGCGCAATGCCCTGTCGACACCTCCAGTAGCAGAACTTATGATTACTATGTGATCGTAAGCCAGGGTCGTGTAATTGGTTATGGTAAGACGTCCCGTAGTATTAATAAAAATGGATCCGCCCAAATTCTCTCCCGAAATAGTCCCCAGATCGATTTTATCTCCAGTTACCGCTCTATCAGATATTGTAGCTGCAGCAGACCCTGGGCCGCTTGCAGTTACATCGCCCGTCAGTCCAGTTAGGCAATTTGAGGGCCCAGAATCCGCAAATGCCATCGCCGCAAAAGCACCAAACAGCAAACTGATTGCGAAAAAACAGAACGCAACCCGCCAAAAATAAATAACAATTTTGATTGAGCTCATAGCCACCCCCTTGGCACCACTAAGCTTATGTAGCGACAACCAACTGGATCTGCCAGTGTTGTCAAATATCATCCTCGACTAGACTACCCCATTGAACGGAGTTCTCGGTATTAAGGTATTAACAGGCATGGAGCTATTGGAAAGATTAAAATGAACATCAATACCCCGCTCTCACATTCAAAAAACAATAGTATACCGGCCACTTATCTCCTAGTTGCAGTCTCCGGTGGAAGCGGCTAGAGGACTCCAAGCGTATATGGCGACCCCACTCCTTTCACATGCGCAGAAGGAATCAGTGTTCGTTTTATGATACAGCACCACTTTTCCCAAGCCTCCCGCATTGCAAGTTGGTAAGGAGGTAACCTGTAAACCCCATTGCACGGAATTGTCCTGATAATTAACAACCAATCTGCCATTGGAAAGATCAGTCCGAGAACCATCTGGCTGCAAAAACAGAGTTTCGCCCTTGTTATTTGCTTCATTATCAGCTTGAATCACCACCCTTCCCGTGGACTTGCCAGTACCATTGTTGTCTGTGCCCATGTGTATTGCCCTGTCAACCCCTCCATTGGCAGAACTTACAATAACAATGGAATCAGGACTGTTTGGAACGTAGTTGGTCAGAGAAAGACGTCCTGAGGTGTTGATAAAAATGGATCCACCCAAATTGTCTCCTGAAATAGTTCCCAACTCAATTTTGTCTCCTGTTACCGCTCTGCTCGAGATTGTAGCTGTTGCAGACCCTGGACCACTTGCCGTTACATCGCCCGTAAGTGCGGTCAAACACATGCTAGAACTGCCACCGCTGCCCCCGGAATCCGCTATGGCCAAAGCTGATAGACCTATCTGGAAGCAATACAACAAAACACAGGATCGAAACATTCCGTTGTTTATTAATCTCATAATCGCTCCCCCCTTTAGCAATCAGGCATCGAACTTACGACCTGATGGGGGATATGTAACGATAGGCACCTAGATCTGCCAGTTTTAACTATTCTGTAATATGCCGCTCACTAAGCCAGTTCACAGCTCGCGCAATGGGCTCATAGAGTGCTGACGAATCAACTTGATACGTGACAAATTGCATTCCAATCTTGAGAAGCCAGTCAATTTCCTCTGGTGATTGTGGAACATATCCGCCCGCATATTTGCCGGCCTTCCTCACGCGCCCCACAGCGTCAGTGATCAGCTTACGCATGCTCTCGTGTTTTACATCGCCAATGATGCCCAAAGATTGAGACAAATCATAGGCGCCAAAATAGACGATGTCGATGCCATCGACCGACAAAATGTCATCAAGATTTTTGATGCCTCTTTCGGACTCGATGATAACCGCGGCAACGGAGAGATTATTTGCGCTCTCGCTGTAGCCCTGAGAACCATGGTTGGTAAATCCACCAGCCTTTGTAAAAGGAGTATAGCCTCTTGCACCACGCGGATGATATTTAACTGAATGCGCTACACGCTCTGCATCTTCCCGCGAGTCAACGTGGGGAACGACAACGCCATGAGCCCCCTGATCAAGCGCCTGCAAAATCATCCAATCGCTGTTTGTGGGCAACCGAACAAGCGGGCTGCATCCATATGCTTCACACTTGTCGACATAGAGATGCGTGTCTCCAAGTCGAAATGGACCATGCTCCATATCGATGATGAGGAAATCAAGGCCAGTTCGTGCTAGAATCTCAGTGACCAGAAAGGAATCTATCGTATTCCAAGTTCCGAGGACCGGGCGTCCGGTCTTCATTTTCTCTTGCAAATAGTTTTTTGTGAACATGCTCTTATCTCTTTCTCTTCGCTAGGGTCGTTGCTGAATGGACAGCTGCTCAAGCGACTCAACCACATGACAACCGGTCCCCTGAAATGTCTGTGAATCTGCAAGGCCAGTCAGCACACCAATACTGCAAGAAACACCGCTATTGCGCCCCATCAATACATCCACAAGATGATCACCGATCATGGCAGATGCGAATGGGCTCGTGCCACAGAGCTTCATCGCGAGCTGTGCTAAATCTGCCGCCGGCTTTGAGTCGCGCACTTGATCGCTGCCGACTATCGCCTGAAAATAGTGACCCAGTTGAAGACTCTCCATGGCGGCTTTTGCCCTTGGGGCAATATCTGTCGTGACAATCGCCATTTGAATGTCATGGGCACGACACTGATTGAGAAAATTCTGCACGCCAGGCAGCAATCTGAGTAAAGGCCGCATATCTTTCGCAGTTTCAAGATCAATTTCTTGAAATACCTCCTCGATTTCCTCGGCGGTTGGATCAACTTTCCTCAGTGCTTGGATAGTCTTCGCGACTGTCTCAACGATAAACTTTCTTGGTTTAATACCAACAGGTCCCTCCGCCTTGAGACGGTTGGTTGCCAAATCAACCCCCATAGCATCCATCAGTGTTTCTTCAAAATGGTGGTGAGATGCGCCGGGTTCACAATATCGCGTTGCAAATTTTCGCGCTCTTAGAGCAATCATCGAGACCCAGTAGTGGTGAACGTCGATAATTGTCCCATCCTTGTCAAACATGACGAGGCGCAGGTCATCACAAATCGGCTGACCATCAAAAAGTAGGACGTTTTTCAGCATGCTTGTTCGCGCGTTTTTGCCCACGCCACCATCTCTCGCAGCCCATTCTCGAGAGGTGTCTTTGGAACATAGCCGAAATCCTCCCTCATCGCTGACATGTCTGGGTATAGACCAAACTGATCAGTGGATGATCCTGGACGCTCTTCGATCGGGTAATTTTCTGATAAATCCATCGCGCGGAGTAGCGCGCCAAGTAATTGCCGTACGGTAGTGGGCGTTCCCGTTCCAAGGTTGTAAACTGAACGCGGTGTCGATGTCATCATGGCCGCTCTCTCCCAGACATCAACGACATCGTCGACATAAACGAGATCGCGAAAACGATTTAAAGAGCCTTGAACTGGCACTGGGACGCCTCGCAACATATAAGCCAGATAAATACTAGCCATTCCTTGCTGCATATTTGACAGATCTTGACCAGGGCCATAAACTGAAAACATGCGAAAGCAAGTCACATTTAGCCCTTGTTGTTGAGCAAGCTGAAGATTTTTTTCCGAAGTTAATTTCGAAACGCCATAATAGGACCTCGGCACGCATTCCTGCTTTTCTGGGACAGGGGATTGTTGCTGATCGCCATAGGCAACCATCGAACTTGCATAGAGAAATCTTGGCACTCGATTTTCTAAACACCACCTACTTAGCAGAAGTGTCGCACCGGCATTTACAATGAGATCATAGTAGGGACGCTGAGCGGAAACTGCACCCGCAGATTGGGCG
>JABDBI010000034.1:8481-9769 GCA_013288705.1 Methanobacteriota archaeon
TCCAAGTCTTTCGGCAAGCAGCTTGTAAAATCTGGCCAGCTAATATCTGCATGTATATACTCTGCGCCCACCGGAATATTTTCTCTTTTTCCGGAGGACAGGTTGTCGAGTATTATAACCTCGTGACCTCGCCCAATTAAACGTTTTGCCAGGCTAGACCCTATGAAACCCGCTCCACCAGTGACCAGGATTTTCTTTGCAACCTTTTGGTGCTCAGTCATTTTTTGACTCCTTTTCAATACACCAAGTGTTCATCATCACCTTAGCAGGGAGACCCCGTGCGGCGTTATGGGCCGCGTGAATGTAGCCAAACTGGGAAGTGCTACTTGCAGGTACACATGTCTCAAGCACCAATGACATCGCCTCTGCGTAATTGACGACAATGTAGGGCAGCCGCACATCGCGATGCCCTCCCTCATTGCCATAGACATCCATGCGCAGAAATGACTGAGTGGGATCTTCAAGCGTCGGCAAATGACTCTCTCGCAAATCAAACAAGAGGTGTTTGCCCGTATGCTTCCATGCCTTTGCCAACGTATCGCGCCAGCTCTCATGGAGATGCAAAATGCCGAGGCAGATGACAAGATCAAAAGTCTGGCCATCAAGCTTTGAAAAATCGCCCTCAGCAAGATGATAGAACGTGCGAGATGGCAACCGCGCTCGAGCGTTTTCAATCATTGCGTGGGAAACATCGACACCAACATAATGAAATTGCTTTACATGTTCTGCAATTACTTCCGCAAATCCCCCCAACGCGCAACCTATGTCAAGAACGGACATACCCTCACGCAGGAGGGGCTTTAGAAAAACCCATTCTCCACGATAGACATCCGTACTCTTATTGCGGTGATTCTGGTAGAACTGCACGACCTGAGGATGGCTCCAGGCATCACCCAAGTTTATACGGTATGCCTGCGCATTTTGCATCGCGATCCCTTTGCCAGTTTATTGACGACCTGATGTTCGCAAGACTGGGGAATTTTGTCTATAGACGAATGCCCGATGTCATCCCCTTGGAACTTTGACGGATATAATTACGGCCATCACCCTGGTATTCCTTGGAATGTGAGGGATTAAGAAATGGCAAACGCAAAGATGGTAGCCCTAAAGGAATTCGCCCAATTTCTACGCGCAGGTAAGAAGTGGTGGCTCACTCCGATTGTTGCCGCAGCCATCCTGCTTGGCATTCTGCTCGTCGCCGCTCGAGGTTCAACCATAACCCCGTTTACCTACAATTTATTTTAAAAAAAACACCATGCCGACAAGTGTGAAAATAAAACACAACAAA
>JABDBI010000035.1 GCA_013288705.1 Methanobacteriota archaeon
CGATAAGAAAATTACCACCATTGAAGGGCTTTCTACGGCGGATGGGCTAGACCCCGTGCAAGATGCGTTTGATCGTTGTGGAGCGCTTCAGTGCGGCTTCTGCCAGCCCGGGATGATGTTGTCAGCGCGTGCACTCTTAAATGCTAACAAGAATCCCTCGCTCACAGAGATTCAGCACGCGCTCAGCGGTAATCTTTGTCGTTGCACCGGCTATACCAAAATCTATGAAGCTGTGCAGCTGGCTGCGCAAATGGAGAAAACACCATGACATCGGAGCACGGTGTCGGCAAACGCCAACGCAAAATCGATGGCCTCGACAAGGCCACTGGGCGCACGCAATACGCAGACGATATCGCCCTGCCCGGCATGCTGCACGCAAAGATCAAACGCAGCACACGCGCACATGCACATATCTTAAGCATCGATTGCACCAAGGCACTCGCGATCCCGGGCGTATATGCGGTGGTCACTGGCGAGGAAATGCCCGTGAAGTACGGCGTGATTCCTTGGACCAAAGATGAATATCCCCTATGCGTCAGCAAAGTGCGCTACATCGGAGATGCAGTTGCTGCGGTTGCTGCCATCGACGAAGAAACAGCAAATCAAGCTCTAAAAGCCATTCACGTTGTCTATGAAGATTTGCCGGCTGTCTTCAATCCGGGCGAGAACCCCGACAGCAAAGTAAATGAGAAAGCCAAAGTCGATAACATCACCAAGCACGTTGCCCTCACCTTCGGCGATGTCGACCAAGCCTTGCAAGACAGCGATGTAGTAGTCGACAACACATTTGTTTTCAGCAACACAACCCACACCCCCATCGAGCCGCATTGCGCCATCGGAGATTACAACGCCCGCGGCATGCTCACTGTGACTTCCTCGACGCAGGTTCCTCATTACTTGCATCGAGCGCTGGCAGAAGTATTGGAGCTCCCAGAGAACCATATCCGTGTCATTCAACCAGCTGTTGGAGGAGCGTTCGGAGGCAAGAGCGAACCATTCGACCTCGAATTTATCGTCGCTAAACTCTCGATGAAAACGGGACGACCCGTGAAGTGCTTGTACACCCGCGAAGAAGTGTTCTACGCGCACCGAGGGCGCCATCCCATGCGCATGCATTTTCGCTGCGGTGCAAGCAAAGATGGGCGCATCAAAGCAGTCAAAAGTAAAATCGATATCGACGGTGGCGCATATGCGTCGTTTGGTATGATCACGGCGTTTTATGCCGGACAGCTGCTCACGGGCCCGGTTGGCTTTGACTCCTACGCATTTGATGCGACACGTTACTATACGAACAAGCCAGCATGCGGACCTAAGCGTGGACATGGTTCCGTACAACCCAGATTTGCCCTCGAAGTCCATCTCGATATGATTGCTGAGAAGCTGGGGCTCGATCCGATTGAGCTGCGCAAACGCAATGCTGTCCCCGAAGGCAGCGTGACGGTAAACGGGATGCAAGTTGGCTCGCTTGGACTGGCCGAATGTCTCGATGCTGTTGCCAACGCTTCGGAGTGGTATGCACGCAAAGGCAAGCTTGGATTTGGCCGAGGACTTGGTGTGGCGAGTAGCATGTACATTTCAGGAACCAACTATCCGGTCTATCCGAACGAGATGCCGCAGTGTGCTGTGCAGGTGAAAGTGGATCGCTCGGGGAGAGTGACGCTGTTTTGTGGCGCGTCGGACATTGGGCAGGGAAGCAACTCGGTGCTGGCTTATATTGCGTGTGAAGAACTTGGCGTTGAGCTTGACGATGTTTGTGTGGTCACGAGTGACACGGATTTGACTCCGGTGGACTTGGGGGCATATTCGAGTCGTGTGACGTTGATGATGGGAATTGCGGCGAAGGAGGCTTGTCGGGAAATTCGCATGAAGGTGGAGGTGGCGAGCGAAATCCCCCTTGGTCCCCCTTTTTCTAAGGGGGAAAGGCAGCAGGCGTTTCGGGCGGCGGAAGCGAAATTTGGGGCGCTCTGTGCTACGGGGAATTATCGTACAACACCGCGTGGGGGGGATTACAAAGGCGGCACTATCGGGGCATCGCCAGCTTATTCTTGCACCGCGCATATTGCTGACGTCTCGGTCGATATAGATACAGGCTTCATCAAGGTCAATAAAATCTGGGTCGCCCACGATTGCGGCAAAGCCATTAACCCAATTCTCGCCGAGGGGCAAATTGAAGGCAGCACGTACATGGGCGCGGCCGAAGTCAATCTCGAAGAGATGGTTTATGGCGATGACGAAGTTCGCCGCGGTATGCTTGTGGGCCCTAGCTTGCTCGACTATCGCATTCCTACATCGATGGACACTCCCCCGATTCAGGCGATGATCGTTGAAAAGCCCGATGACAATGGTCCATATGGCGCCAAAGAAGCCGGAGAAGGTCCCTTGCACAGCACCATCCCAGCCATCGCCAATGCAATTTATGACGCCGTCGGTATTCGTCTCTTCGAATTGCCCTTTTCACCAAACAAGGTACTCCGGGCGCTGCAAGAAAAAGAGAGGGCACATTAACATGCTACGCATGCAACCCTTCACTGCACATTACCCTACAACGCTCGACGATGTCACCGCACTCCTCGATGCCCATGGTGCAAGCGCAATGATTTGCGCCGGTGGCACCGATGTCGTCCCCAATCTGAAACATGAATTGTTCGCCCCCGAGCACGTGATACATCTTGCACATGTGCATGGGCTCCATGGAATCACAGAGCATAGCGACAAAATTACCATCGGATCAACAACCACCATTGATGCCATCGCCAGCAACAATCTTCTGCAAACACATGCCCCAGGGCTTTGTGATGCAGCAAGTCACGTAGCTGGCCCGCAACTCCGGCGAATGGGAACACTTGGGGGGAATTTGTGCCTCGACACCCGGTGTCTTTACTATAACCAGACTTATTTCTGGCGTGAAGCTCTAGGCTTCTGCCTGAAAAAAGACGGCACCACCTGCCATGTCACGCAAACAGGAAAACGCTGTGTCGCAGCCTCCTCAAACGACACAGCCACAATGCTCATTTGCCTCGATGCAAAAGTAGACTTGGTTGCCAAGAGCGGTTTACGCACGCTCTCGCTTATCGACTTTTACAAAGCAGACGGGATGAAAAACAACGTCCTCTCCCCCGGAGAATTACTCCTGCGCGTACATGTGCCAAAGGCAGACAGCACAATCAAACGCCTCGAGGGTTTTGCCAAGCTCAGACATCGAAGCAGCATTGACTACCCGATGCTCTCTGTGGGTGTGCGCTTCGATGTTGATGATGATTTGCAAATCAAGAATGCGCGCGCGACCCTCAACGCACTGGCTGCCAAACCTAAGGTCATCCAAACAGATTGGCTCACAGGGATACGCCTCGATGAAGCGACGATCAACCAGCTCGCAGATTACACATACGC
Organism: Methanobacteriota archaeon; assembly: GCA_013288705.1. Taxonomy (GTDB): domain Bacteria; phylum Myxococcota; class UBA727; order UBA727; family JABDBI01; genus JABDBI01. Next base: position 3,391 of record JABDBI010000035.1, read on the forward strand.
CCGATGCACGCCACTCACCAACATTTGTGACGATCCAGATTGGCGCAAAGAAATGGTACGCGTCTACATGAAAAGAGCTTGTCAGAACGCGCTCGCACGGCTAGAAGCGCGAGCATGAGAGAAGAAATCGAAAAGCGCCTACGCGATAAGCTCACCCCCACAGAACTCGAAGTCATCGATGATAGCGCCAGTCACGCCGGCCACCGGGAAGCAAAAGCACATCCGGAGCATGGGCACTATCAAGTGCGCATCGTGAGCCCGTTGTTTGCTGGCAAATCTGTTGTGGAGCAACACCGCATGGTCTACGCAGCGCTCGGGGAGCTCATGCAAAGCAAAATTCATGCGCTCGCATTGGTGACCAAAGCTGCGAAATAAATTACAATCGGTAAATGCGTCCCATCTACCTGTTCCTCCTCTGTAGCTCCCTCCTTGCGTTAACCACGTGCACGCAAAGCAACACCACTACGACGAGCGGCCTCGCGACGACAGGGTTGACCAATGTCAAATTACAGCTTCAATGGACACCGCAAGCCCAATTCGCTGGTTATTATGCGGCCCTTGCCAAAGGCTACTATCAAGCGGAAGGCTTGAACGTTACAATATTGCCTGGCGCATCAAATATTGTTCCGCAGGACGTCGTTCAAAGAGGCGACGCACAATTTGGTGTGGCATGGTTGGCGAAAGTTCTTGTTTCGGATGAAACTAATGCGCATCTCGTCAATATCGCGCAGATCTTTCAACGCAGCGGCACGTTACAAGTCTCTTTCACGAATGAAAATATTCTCACTCCAAAAAATTTGGCTGGCAAAAAAGTCGGCAGCTGGGGGTTTGGCCAAGAATGGGAGCTCTATGTCGCCCTGTTCTTAGCTGGGATCAATCCGTTTGAAGATGTGAACATCCTGCCGCAAAATGGTACAGACATGAGCCAGCTCCTGGATGGCAGCCTCGATGCGGCCCAGGCCGAGACCTATAACGAGTATGCATTACTTCTCGAGACAGCGAACCCGACCACGGGCAAGCTCTACCAACCCAGCGACTTTAACGTTCTCAACATGGAACAACTCGGCGCGTCTATGCTGCAAGATGGCATCTGGGCCAACTCCGACTGGCTCAGCCAAAATGAGAGCACAGCCATCAGTTTTTTGCGCGCTACTTTCAAGGGATGGATGTATTGCCGCGATAATCCCGAAGACTGTGTCAACATTGTCTTACAAGCACAGCCAAACCTCAAAAAGAACCATCAGCGTTGGATGATGAACGAAGTCAACGCCCTCATATGGCCGTCAGTCAGCAACATCGGTATCTTGCAGCAGGACACTTGGCAAGTCACCGTAGATCTGATGATCGGTCTGGGATCATTGCTGGCACAACCAATCAACTCCTTTCGCACAGATCTGGCAGCAAAAGCCCTTAACGGCATTTCGGGCGACAAAACAGGCACCAGCTTTCAAAAGCAAGTCATCGCCATCACACCAGGTGGGGTCTAGCCGCCATTGCCTATTCAAAACAAAGAAGGCACAGATATTTTTATAAATATTTTGCCTGAATTGTGAGTTTTATTCGAAATGCGCCTTTTGAACACAATTTACTCTGTTCGTGTGGCCTGCTTATCCGCAATGGCCTTTTTGCTCATCGCCAGCTATGCCATGGCGAGGCCCGCAATAGACTCATTGTTTTTAGAACATCACTCCACCAGCGAACTCCCTGTCGTATGGCTAATGTCTGCTGGACTGGCAGCAGCGGTCATCGGCATCTATAACCACTTCAATACGCGCCACTCCCTGCTCACATTATATGGAGCGGCCTCCTGCCTCATTGCGGGAATGTTTGCGCTTTTAATTCTTGGCTATCAGAACCATGTGCCGGGCGTGGTGTTCCTGCTTTATATTTGGAAAGACGTTTACATTGTCGTTCTGAACGAAATATTTTGGAGCTTTTCGAACACTGTTTTTTCTATTCAGTCTGCTCGAGGCACCTATGGCATTTTGCTCGCCTCAGGCTCGGCCGGAGGCTTTATTGCTAGCCTTTCTGTCGGATATTTGGCACATGCGATTGGAACCGCTTCTACGCTCTGGTTTTTGTGCCCAATCTTATTACTCGCCTGCTTGATCAGCGTTGTATTAGCGAAGAATACAGATGATATTGCTCCCAGCGTGATGATGCGCAAAAGCGCTCATTTTGGCCAGAGCCTCGAGGTCTTGTGGCGCAGCAAATACCTCGTCCCAATGTTTGCTCTGATGGGTATTGTCCAAGTTTCTATTACGCTCGTAGACTATGCATTTAACGTGACCCTGCAATCTACCTATCAAAACATCGACATGCGCACTGACGTCATCGGGAAAGTACACGCAGTAACTGACGTGATTGCTTTTACCATGCAGCTCTTGGCCGGGCCCATTCTGCGCTTGCTGGGCGTCGCAGGAACGCTCATTGGTATTCCAACGATTGTCGTCTCGGTACTCCTCGGGTACGTTTTGCTGCCCCGGTTGGGAATGATGATTGCGGCCAAAATAGCCAGCAAGTGCTTTGATTATTCTATTTTTCGCGCAGCCAAAGAGATTCTCTACATTCCACTCTCCCAGCTAGAAAAGACGCAAGGCAAGGCGCTGATTGATATCTTCATGTACCGTCTAGCCAGAGGATTATCGTCCATATTGTTGATCAGCCTAATCAGCACCGGGATAATTCAATACGTAGTCCACATCACGTGCCTGTTATTAATAGTATGGTTACTCTTGACCTATATGATTGTGAAGCGCTATCGTAAATTAGTAACGATTGAAGAAGAGCGTGAGATTTACCATCCACGTTCTTAAGGGTGGTTTGTTTGCCACAAGTGATCGCCATTGCTGGGTCAACTGGCTTCTTGGGCAGCCATCTTTGTGCGTTTTTGCGAAGCCAAGGCCATACTGTTTTGCGGCTTGTTCGCCACAAACCGCAGCAATATGTATCGAGCGATATTTATTGGAATCCGGATTCTGGGCATATTGAAACCCACGGGTTAGAGGGCGTGCAGATTGCCATCAATCTCTGTGGCGCCAATGTAGCCGAAAGACGCTGGAGCGCGACGCAGAAGAAGTATATTCGCGACAGCCGCATTAAGTCTACTCAACTCTTAAGCCATGCCATTTCCAAGCTCTTGCGACCGCCGCGGCTGCTCATCTCATCTTCTGCCACCGGCTACTATGGCAACCGCGAAAACGAGGTTGTGGAAGAAGACTCTCCCCGCGGCGCAGGTTTTTTGCCAGATTTGTGCGCTGACTGGGAGCAAGCATCCGCCGAGGCGAAAAAGAAAGGCCTTCGCGTTTGCCATGCGCGGACGGGAATTGTGCTCTCACCAGATGGGGGCGTGCTCAAAGAACTGCTCCCGCTCTTTCGCGTCGGGCTCGGAGGCCCCATAGGCTCAGGCGAGCAATACCTTAGTTGGGTGAGCCTCACAGATTGGATTCAGGCGATTTTGCACATTATCAACACAGAAAGCCTTGAGGGCCCCGTTAATATTACGGCGCCAAATGCGGTGACCAACAGAGAATTCACCCACACTTTAGGGAGAGTCCTCAATCGGCCAACAGCATTAGCCATACCGGCTTTTGCGATCAAATTCATCTTTGGCGAGATGGGCGAAACGCTTTTCCTCGAGGGAAATAGGGCCATTCCCAAACGTCTCACTGACAGCGGATTTCAATTCGCACATCCAGACCTCGAGATAGCCTTGCGCTTTCTGCTGAACCGATCAAAATAGCCGTTCACATTCTTTTGCTTGGAGCCACTCATGCCCGTGCAGCGTAAAGAATACACCCATGGTGCATTAAACGAAGCTGACGTCAAAACTGATCCCATCACCCAGTTTGAAGGCTGGTTTCACGATGCAGTCCATGCCAACCTCAAACTCCCCGATGCGATGACACTGGCGACAGTAAGCCCCGAAGGTATTCCCGACGCACGAATTGTTTTACTCAAAGCAGTTAACCCGGAGGGATTCGTTTTCTATACCAATTTTATGAGTCCGAAAGGTGACCAACTAGAGCAAAATCCGAATGCCGCGTTGGTCTTTTGGTGGCCTGAGTTTGAACGGCAAGTACGTGTTCGAGGACACTTACAGAAAACCGACGACAAAGTCGCAGATACTTATTTTGCCACCCGCCCACGCAGCGCCCAGCTAGGCGCCTGGGCGTCGCCACAAAGCATGGTGATCGCCGATCGAAATATGCTCGACGACAATATGGCGCAAATGGAGCAACGTTTTGCCGGCAAAGATGTTCCTCGGCCTTCGCATTGGGGTGGCTTTTGCCTCACGCCACTTACAATCGAATTTTGGCAAGGCCGCGAGAACCGGCTGCACGATCGGCTCTTTTTTCGTCGTGACGATGCGGGTACTTGGCATATGAGCCGTTTAGCACCGTGAGATGAAATCAGCGATTCTAATTCCCCCTTTGAAAAAGGGGGCAAGGGGGATTTCTCAATCGACGAGACAAAACTCGGAAAATCCCCCTACCCCCTTTTCCAAAGGGGGAATTTTCTTCCGTCGCGACAATAAAAAACCCCCGGCCATGGTTCGCACCGTTGCCGAGGGAGTTTATCGTCGCAGTCGGCCCTTAAGCCGGGTTCTGTCCCCGCGATGCTTGCGCATACACGTTAGGTGGCCATTCCTCTAGGAGTGCTGTTGCCAACACCCTCCAGCAGTCTCCTTAGAAATCCCCGCGCGGGCAACGCGTCTGAGCCGAAGCTCAAGTAGATTTCCCCATGACCTTGCACCGGGTGGGGTTTACCCTGCCATGCCTGTTACCAAGCACGCGGTGCGCTCTTGCCGCACCTTTTCACCCTTACCTGCTGCCGCTTTTTCAAGCGTCAACCGGCGGTACGTTTTCTGTGGCACTTTCCTTCAGGTCGCCCTGACTGGCCATTAACCAGCACCCTCGCCCTACGGTGCCCGGACTTTCCTCTCGTTGCCTTTTGGGCAACCAGCGTCCACCTGTGCCGCTGTGGCGACACTCCCTTCTAGGGGCTGAAACAGCGATTGGCAATCACGTTTAAGACGCTTCACACGCACGGGCAAAGGGTCGAGATCCGCTTCCCGCAAAAAGCGGATATACCGACGGTAAAGTTCTTTAGCTTGCGCCACCGCCTTACCCGCCAACTTCTGCTCGATTTCACCAAAGACGAGGCGCTCAACATCCGCCAAAGACACTTCCCCAAGCGCACTCAAATAATAATCAAACACCCGCCGCGTCTCCTCATTGACCACGAGATTTCCATCTTTGCCGACGGAAAATCTCCCATCAACCTCCGTCCCCTCAAACGTCCGCAATTGTCTCCCTCTCCCGCTGTGCGGGAGAGGGATTAAGGGTGAGGGTGCACCCATCTCACACACCCAAGGCCGCCAAAGCGCCCCAAGCAACCCCGCAACCGCCGTGCTAAAGCCCAGCGTTCTTAAGCCGATTCGCATGCATCCTAAACAACGCCACCGGCTTCGGCGCCAAATACGGTACAAGCCCATGCAATCCATTAATTTCATCGAGATGATTCAACCCATAGTCGTCACGAATCACTTGCCCAAAATGCGAATTGCACCGCCCCACCAAACCATCGCTCTGCTCGTCATCAAACACCGCAGTCTGAGCAAATCCAGCATCAGTAAAATCATAGCGATTGGTTTCCACCGCCCCGCCAGACCACGAATAAAAGCGCACGCCATGATGCGCATACACACCTTCACCGCAGGGAAAATCTGGCAAACCCCACGGATATTCCTGGTTGAACTTGCGAACTCCGTCGGTGGTCAACGCATCAAGCGCTGCCTCGCTATCTTGATGATGTACATAGCCAGAGAGAAAATTAAGAAAATGCGCGAAGCTGTCCGCGAGCAATCCTGCTTCCCATTCCTTCCAAGAGTTTTTTGGCAAAATCTTGCGCA
>JABDBI010000036.1:0-1294 GCA_013288705.1 Methanobacteriota archaeon
CGATACTGCTGGTCTCCAGATTTGGCAACCGCGTGCAGATTTTTCGCAGCGGCTGATGCAGCTTGCCATGGATTTGAAGGTATCTGGTGTCAGAATATTTGATCTCCAGATCGCGCTTATTGCCTTTGAAAATGGGGCCGCTGAAATTTGGACGCATGATAAGAATTTCATCAGCATTCCTGGATTGCGAACGCGTGATCCACTTATCTAGCTATTTGGCGGAAAAGGCTCCAGGACTTGACGATTGGTTTCTATGCGTGTTACATGTTGTATTACAGAGAGGCGGCTAGATGAAAGCAGCAACCATTCATGCGAGAGTGCCAGATGAGGCTCTGCAAGAAATAGAATTCTTGAAGGCTGATTTGGGACTAAAGAATACAACAGATGTTGTCTTGTTCGCGTTGCATCAAGTTGCAAGCGAGCGAATGCAGAACAGGCCACAAAAATCTCCAATTGAATTGATGGAAGATCTGGGGCTTGTTGGGTGCATCAAGGATGCGCCTGCAAATTTATCGCAAGATTACAAAGCCGTGTTCCTAGAAGGTATAAGAAAAAAGCATGGCTAATGTGATCATTGACACAGGCTTTTTTCTTGCTGTGCTATCAGAGAATGATCAGTTCCATCGCCGTGCGTTAGTGGCTGCTGCCAAGATCGCAAAACTGCGATGGTGGACAACCTGGCCAGTGCTTACCGAGACGTGCCATTTTCTTGGAAAAATGAAGCCAACTGCAATGGACGGGCTTTTGCGGTTGCTTGAAAGTAGTGGCTTTGCGGTTTTTGATTTGAAAATAGAGCACATGAAGAGAGTGAGACCTCTCGTAGAGAAGTATCGCGATTTACCGATGGACCTCGCCGATGCTTCGCTGGTAATTCTTGCCGAAGATCTCGGTTGTGGTGATATTGTTTCTACCGATCAAAGAGACTTTCATGTTTATCGCTTTAAGAATCACAAGCCGTTCAAGAACCTGCTTTGACACGCCCCCATCGCTTAGAGGCGAGCTTGCATTTTGCCTCTCTATTGCTTACAATATGATAGCATAGGAGGTTCTATGGCAAACGTTTTAGTCCGGAATGTTTCTGACCAAACACTGCAGCACTTGAAGGCCCAGGCCTTGGCACATGGGCGTAGCTTGCAGGCTGAAGCGAAGGCCATTTTGGAGCGCGAGGCGGATTTAGTAGATCGTCTTTCGCTGGTCCAAGAATTGCGCGTCTTTCGAAAAACAATGAGCAATGTTCCCGTTTCAGACTCAACTAAAGAACTAAGAAAGCTTCGTCAAGAAGGCCATCGATGAG
>JABDBI010000036.1:1304-6013 GCA_013288705.1 Methanobacteriota archaeon
GAGAACCATCGTTGTAGATGCGAGCGTTGCGGTGAAGTGGTTGGTGCCGGAAGTATTGACGGAACAGTCAGAAGAGATTCTGCTTTCTGACGCAACCCTAATTGCACCAGATTTTATGCCCATGGAAGTTGGCAATGTGCTTTGTCGAAAGGTGCGCCTCGGCGAGCTTAGGGCAGCACGGGTAAAGGATGCGATGATTGAGCTTGAACGTGTGGGGGTACGCTCGGTTGTTTCGACGCCAATTTTGGTGGATTGCGTTCCTATTGCGCTGAAGTACCAGCAGAGCTTGTTTGATATTGTCTATGTGAAGACCGCACAGGTTTGCAATGCTCTGTTGGTAACCGCAGATGAGCGTCTTGTGCGGGCGATGGAAAAAACGCCATTTGGAAGCTTTGTCGCTTTTGTTGGGGCGCCATTGAGGGCGCTCGATAACTAATGGAAAAGCACGGAAGGCACCGCATCTGCGATCTCGCTCGCCAAATGCCCTCGAGTCGCCTTCGTCTGCAGCAAACGCCCAGCCGCAAGATGCGCTGTCACGCCAAGTAGCGCTGCATCCAACATCTCGTGCGTCTGCCGAAATAGAGCCGCAATAATGCCAGAGAGCACATCGCCACTACCGCCAACGCTAAGCGCTGGCACATGACCCTCGCATATCTGGTAGCGATCAATCTTCTCTGCAACAATGGGGCTATGCCCCTTGAGCACCCAAACTACATGGGCCTGTTTGCAAACATCCAAGTTGCAAAGCGCATGCATAGCTCTTAAGCGGTTTGCTTCGATGTCTTTCACGCTGATGCCAAGCAAGTTCGCCGCTTCACCTGGATGCGGAGTAGCGACAATGCGTGCGCCTGCGAGTTGCGCTGGATTTTCGGTAAGCAAAAATAGCGCGTCCGCATCTATCACCATAGGAATCCGCAATGCGGTAGCCTGGATGGCGAATTGCCTTGCGATAGCTTGTAATGTTTGCTGCTGACCAAGCCCTGGCCCGATAACGAGCGAAGAGATTTTTGCTAGCGAAGCAGTCGTTATTTGTTCAGGAAGCAGCCGAAACATACACTCGGAAAGCGCACCGCCTCTGGTAGTCTGCTCTCCATGGGCGAGAAGTGTCACGAGGCTAGCGCCCGTGCGTAAGGCTGCACGCGCGCAGAGATGCGCCGCGCCCTCTGTCTCGACAGCACCGATTAAAATGCCAACATGGTCATAGTTACCTTTGTGGCCGCCCGGGTCGGGAGCTTTAAGAAGCTCTCGCAAAGGTTGATCTTTCGCAAGTATCAGCATGAAAGTTAAGCACCTTCTTCATCGTCGATACTCAGTGCCCATAGCAGATCTTGCATGCACTTGTTACCTGGATTCGACGCAAATGCTTTGCGTGCATGTAGGCGCGCGGTTTTGACATCGCCGAGGCGCCATTTGATTTGCGCCAGCGTCGCATGTGCCTCCGCGTAGTGAGGGGCAAATTGCAGGGCGCGTAGAAGAACTCTCTCCGCGTCTTGAAACCGCGTCTCAGCGAAATAGCACCTACCAAGATTGGAAAGAAATTGCACGTCATCAGGAGCAATATCTACAGCATGCTCAAGCGCATCGACAGCAGCATGATTTTTGTCGCAAGCCAAATAAGCGAGCCCTAAGGTATTGGCGACTTCCGCATCGCCGGGCAATTTACGAAAGGCACGCTCCAAAAAAGGGACGGCTTCGGCAAAATCACCGGTTTCTGCCATGGCGCGGCCAAGTGCATGGTTAATGTCTCCGTCCGTCGTGTCAAAGCGGAATGCCTTTCTGAATGCTGTGACGGCTAGACGCCACTCGTGAATGATCTCATAGGCGAGTCCGCGCAAAAATTCGTTGCGGCCCGGCGGCATCGTAATTGCTGGATCGCTGGCGGTTTCGATGAGCTCAAAGTAAGCAGCAGGAACTACCTGGATGATCCATTGGCCGCAGGGAAATTGAGGCAGCACAATTTTCTCGTCGAACTGCAATGGATCAGAGCCATCGCTCACAATCGTGGGGAGCAAATTTCGCGCGCGCTTCAAGCAATCAGCAATAAGCTGCCAGGGAGCGTTTGGGTCTGCGACAATAAGAATATCCTCGCATGTGGTGTAGGCGCGGACACTTTTAGGATGTGGCCCAAGATGACGAAGTGCACCCATCAACAGCGCAGGATACAGCGCTGCGCTGGCGATTTGGTCGCCAACCAGCGCAGCGCAAAATACCTGGGCTTTGTCGCAGACAAAGGCGCGTGCAGAGAAATCACGCTGGTGAACAGTGCGCTGCGCCTCATTGCTGTAGTGATCGAAGCGGTTGTTGCTTTCCCCATCGACATGGCAAACAACATGGGAGCGTCCCTGGGCGGTCGATTCAGCGGCGAGCAGATATCCGTTCATCGGGCGCACGAGCGCTTTGGGATAGGCTTTCTGGTAGACGGGTGAGCGTATAGAAACGATCGGTGCATGATCGATGGCCAGCAGGTCAGAAATCTCCATGCGCCTCAGCCACTCAAACGGGTGCATTTGTGCGAAGAGGAGTGCACGGGATAGTTGTCGGTAATTCACAGTGGCATGCGTTTTATCGTGGATAACATGAATTTTAGCGTGTGCACGCCAAAAGGTTGCTTTGGGAAAGGCTTTAGACATTTCACTGTATAGTGCGTGAAATCGCTTAAATGTCGCTGGCAACTGGAGTGCACAAGACTTGATGGACCATGCTGTGCCGTGGCCCAGCCAGAGGCCTTGTGAAGCAAGATCAGCAACATCAACAAACTCTTCAAATGTCTGATCACTGATGATCACCTGCGTTGGAGAATTGTTCATGCGAGTCGAAAAGCCATGGTTTTTTGCTTCACTGTCGAGCGCTTCTTTCATTGCTCGTATATTGACAAAAAAGACGATTTTTGTGCCCTTATCAATATGTTCTTCATACTCTTTGTACCATTGGCGGTAAGACGGTTCCAAGGCATGGTGCACGCTTGTCATCGAGCGCCACGTGAGGATTTGAAATTTGCTTGTCGGATAGCGATTGGGAAGAATGGATTGCTGAATTTCTTTGGCGATTTGTAATGTTTCGTCTTCGGAATATTGAAAGAAGGGAGAAATAGCCAGAACATACGCCCAGTCATCTACCGGCGAGAAAACGATGGTTTTATCACAATACGCGCGTTGAATGATATCGCAGAATTTCTGTTTAAATGAGGAAGTACGCTGCTGGCTTTTTTCTGTTGTTGATCTTTCTTTATCCATAAATATAAATCTATCATACGACATATATAATTAACTAAATTATTGGCCGATTAAAGATCGAAAAAGTAGATATTATGGTGGCTTGCGGTGATTTTTTTGGGCCGGTTGCTTCACGGCGGATCTGAATGTCTGTTATTGTCGCTGTCATGATAGCAGCACGGGTTTGCAATGCCGATAAGGCGCGTTTAAAATTTGGTGAGTTGGCCGACCTTTCCTTCAACTACTTGATGGAGGGTGACCCGCTCGCAGATGCCGTAGTGGACGCATTTTCAGGCCTGCCCAAGGGAGAGGGGCATAAACAGCTGGAGCTCGCCCTTGCGGGTGGTATTGCATCGGTGCAGAACGCTCCCAGTGCGTTGGTTGAGCTGTTTCAGTCTGTGCAAGACACTGCTTCAATAAACTGGAAGGAAATTGAGGCTGGGCAAAAAGCCCTCATTCGTCCAGGTATTAATGCTGGAATTGTCTTAATCGCTGGGGCGTTGATGGCTGACTACTGGTCTCCCCCATTTTCCAAACCTCTCACATTGACTGGCACCCTAGTCGAGAATACAGCCCATCGTTTATTGCAAACAACGGCTTGGTGGCTTGAGGCGCATACGCCAGGGGGCATGCGACCAGAGGGCGAGGGATTTAAGACGACGTTACGCGTGCGGGTTATCCATGCGCATGTGCGCCACATGCTCGGGAAGAGTGGGTTATGGAAGACTGAGAACTGGGGAGTTCCCATTAATCAAAGCGATCTGCTTTTTCAGACTGCCGGATTTACCTACCTTGCTATTCGTGCGCTAAGGCAAATGGGTCACAGGCTGAGTCGCGAAGAACAAGACGGCATCTATGCTTTGTGGCGCCATGTTGGATCTGTTTTGGGTATTCATGCTGAGCTCGTCAAACGCATTAATGCACAAGATATGAAACAGTTTTGGGACCTATGGTTTCTGACCAATCCGCCGCCAGATAACGACTGTCGAGCACTTGCCAAAGCAAGTATTTTTGCGGGTGAGACAAATTCTCCATGGCAGCGATTTCTCTATCGCATGATCGACGCGCCGCTGCTCAGCATGTATGCTCGCAATTTTCTCGGTGGCAGAGTCGCGAATAAGCTCGGTGTGGGTGGAAGATCAATTCGGTGGGTGTTGCCTGTGGTGATTCGGCCCATGGTGCGCCTGCAGGAGATGTTTGTTCTTCGTAGCCCCGCGTCTTACGAGCGCGCGGTCAAGAAAGGTTTGGCGGTCAATGTGGAGTCGCTCGGTGAAAAGAGACGTCTACGCGGAAAATTTGTTTCGGCGCCAACCCATCTAAAGGAAGGCGGCCGCCTATAGAGCTTTTGAAACCGGTTCCAATAGCCATCTGTCTCCGTGAAGGTAAAGCTCTGGTGTGTTCGTTTTTGATTGCAGAATCACCTGTGCCCGATCCAGCAAATCTCCATACATCAGTTTTTCGGCAGGCCTGTTTGATGTTTGCTCAAGTCTGGCATAG
>JABDBI010000037.1 GCA_013288705.1 Methanobacteriota archaeon
ACGCATGGCCACGCCACTTACGCCGACCATACCGCCGCCTTCCACACGCAACAGGGCGACATGGGAGATGGAGGAAATGCCACAAATAAGCGAGTCATGATTTTGCGGCTCAGCAGAAATGAGAGTTCCCGGTGCCTTTGGATAAAAAGTATTCTTAATGCGAATCGGTACTTTTTGCGAAAGCGCAGGCGCGATGGTCGGCGGATGGAGAACTTTTGCGCCAAAATGCGACATTTCCAAAGCTTCTTGATAACTCATTTGTGGGATGGGTGATGCTTGCGGTACGCGACGTGGGTCAGCCGTCATGACGCCACTCACATCTGTCCAAATCTCAATTTCTTGTGCGTGCAATGCAGCGCCAAGAATAGAGGCGGTAAAATCAGAGCCGCCTCGTCCCAGAGTTGTTGTCTCTCGTTCCTTCGTAGCGCCAATGAATCCAGTGACAACGGGTACAAAAGCGCAATCAGCAAAGTACTTTTGGATGCGCGCATTGGTTTCTTTATAATCCACGCGGGCAGCGCCAAAATTACGGTCGGTCTGAATCAATTCCCGCGCATCTAGAAATATCGCTGACGGAATCGATGGTTTCATCGCCTCGCTAATCAAGTAAGCCGACAGCCTTTCGCCAAAGCTCATGATGAAGTCAAGCGAGCGCTTCGATAGCTCCCGAACGAGCATCACGCCGTGCAGCGCATCGTTGAGCTTTTTAAAAAACTTGTCGATTTGATCGTTTTGCGCTTCGCTCGTCGAAATCGCACGATGGCGATCTTGGAGCTGCACCAATTCCTGCTGGTAGCTGGTGTCTCCAAGTGCTGCCTTCTGGCTAATACGAATGAGATCATCGGTGACACCGCCAAGGGCGGATACAACCACTACCACGCGGGGATCTTTATCAAGCTGTTCTTTGACAATCTGCACCACACCGGAGATTCTCTCGAGGGAGCCGACAGATGATCCACCAAATTTGAGCACTCTCACGTTTTGCTCCTTAAATTTTTTGCAACTCTTGCCAGAATACCAGAAGTTCGTGTTGATGCGCCCAAACAGAAATGGCCAGCGTGCCAAACACAAGTGATTTGACCGGTTTGAAATTATATTTTTTGTACAGAAGATTCGCAATCGCTAAAACGATGATGCAGGGGTGCACGACGGCGATAATGGGCTTAGACAGCTGGATCAAGGTGCTCAACCCGAGAATAGAGACGATACCAGAGATCACTACAGCAATAACCAAGCAACTACGATAATGCAGACGATTGTTAAAAATTTCTTTCTGAAAGTACTCTGCGGACACTGCAGACTGCGCAATAATGGTCGACAGGCATGCCATCAGCACTGCGACGCACATGACAAACGCTCCCTCATTGCCGAGTAATAGAAAAATGATTTCACGCAAGACTTCCGCTTCGTTCAGGTTTTCGGCGTGATGACCAAAGAGTGCACCCAGCGTGGTCAGTCCAACATAAATCAGCCCAAGGATGGCCATGCCAAAGATGCTCGCGCGAATACCAAAGCGCTCAAGTGCGGGCCGGTCAAGGCCAAGCTTTGCAGCATTGGATTTTTGCAAAATGCTAAAAACAATGGAGCCGAAGAAAATTGAAGATAGAAAGTCGAGAGTGTTATAACCGTACTGTAAATTCTTAGTCACGATACCGAGCGGTGCACGATGCAGTTCTACCAACTGTGCAGGATGAAAAAAACCAGCAATAAAAATGGCCACCAAAGCCACCACCAAGAGTGGGCTGATGATGAGACCAAGTAGATCGATGATCCTGCTTTCAGTTACCGTGAGCATAAAAGTCAGCAGTAAAAACGCGACGGCAAAAAGGGGCAATGAGACGCCTGGCAAAAATGGCGAAAACATGGTGTAGGAAAGCGTGACAACGCGCGGAATTGCCACAAAGGGCCCGACGATAAGAAAGCAAAAGAAGCAAAGCAGGAAGCCGGGCGTTTTGCCGATGCGGCCAAAGAAGGCTTTATAATCGCCATCATAAAGAAGAATGCTGGCAATGCCGACCACCGGAAGGATGACTGCAGTGACCATGAAAGCGGCTAGAGCGAGGGGCGTTTGGTTTTGGAATTCTTTGCCCACGTTGACTACAAAGATGAGGTTTCCTGCCCCAAAAAACATGGAGAAGATGGCGAGGCCCACTGGGATAATGCTCAATTTTGCCTTTTCATTATTCATGTGCATTCCTTCGATTATGACAAAAAAAAACGCCGGCTGTTTTGGCCGGCGTTGATTTGAGAGGGTTATTTAAACGATCAACTCATATCAACAACGGCCACACATACCGTAGTGGTGGTAACTGTAACTTTCGTTGTAACATGAATTAGTCGGTTCATACCTGAGGCATGCCAGAGCGCTAACAGGCTGTCAAGCTAAAAAGCCCGGCAAGGGGCTTGTGGCTTGTACTTTAATTGGCTATAGGTTGCCGGTTCTTTGTTTATGAATATGAGGAGAATGGCCGATGCAGGAAAAGAAAAAAATGGATCCGATGCTTTTCGATAAGCGTGTGATGCATCGCAATGTGGCAGAAGGCAAAGTTTCGCAAAACGAGATGGAAGAGCATTTGCATAAGCTTCCTGATCTGGAAGACCAGTGCGAAGATATTGCTCCGATGATTTTTGCTGACATCGAGGGGATGGGCAATGGATCAGCACAGTAAGCATGACGAAGAGCAACCTGAACCAGCGTTTAAGGTAGTAGACAGGCGGCGGTCCAATGTGGAAGCGGAGAGCGAGCCGCAAGCCAAGTCTGCTGCTGCGGAACCGACAAAAGCTGCGACTCTCCCACAAATAGATTTTTCTATTTTCATCCAGTCGCTCGCCCACCAGGCACTGATGGGCATGGGTCTCGTGCCCTGGCCCGATTCGGGTCTCGTAGAGCCGCGGCTCGAACAGGCGCGTGAGACCATCGACGTGCTGGCGTTGTTGCGCGAGAAAACCAAAGGCAATCTGACACCAGATGAAGAGCGCATGTTTGAGACGCTTTTGTATGAGCTGCGCGTGGTGTTTGTGCAGGCGATGCAAGGTGGCGGTAAGCCTCGCGTATAGTTTATGGATGAAACTTGCTTTCAGTGTGGCACGCACTTTCATTGCGGTATGCGGGATGCTTCGCCTTGTTGGTGCGTGGCCAGGCCAGTCGTTCAAAAAATTGATACAGAAAAGAAAAGTTGTTTGTGCCCGGGATGTCTACCAGCTTCCAAGCATTGGCGGCTGTGGTTGTCTTACGATGGCACCAACTATGCTGGTTGGCAGCTTCAGCAGGGACAAAATACTGTCCAGGCAGAATTGTCCGGGGCGTTGAGCAAGCTCATGGGGCAGGACGTATGTCTAACGGTCGCAGGGCGTACAGATGCGGGCGTACATGCTCGTGGGCAGGTTGTGTCTTGCCGTTTTACTAGTCGTTTTACCCCAGAGAAATTATTGCGCGCGCTGGGCAGTGTGTTGCCTCGAGATATTTCAGTTTGGCGTGTTGATGAAGTGCCCGAGGGCTTTAGTGCAAAGACGGATGCGGTGGGTAAGAACTACATCTATCGCATCTACCAGGGACTTACTATCGATCCGTTTATCGATCGCTTCACCTGGCATCATCCACGCGCACTGGATGTTGCGAAGATGCGGGCAGCAGCGTCACATCTTGTGGGCGATCACGATTATGAGAGTTTTCGCTCCGCAGCCTGCAGTGCTGCACATGCGCGCCGATATTTGTGGAAAGTGGATGTTGCCAAAGATGGCCCGGTGCTTGAGGTAGATATTCGTGGCAATGCCTTTTGCCACAATATGGTGCGCATTATCGTTGGGACGTTAGCCGATATCGGCGTTGGCAAGTTCAGCTCAGATGCTATGCTCACAATGTTGCAAGCGAGAGATCGCAAACTTGCGGGCAAGACTGCTCCAGCAAAAGGTTTGACCTTGCAGCGGGTGTATTATCCGGATGATTTGTCGCTTGCGCAAATCCCCGCGCATGCGACGTTTCCACGGTATCCCGTGACAAAAGAAAGGATGGCCACGTGTTTGGCATTGGCTTCGGCGAGCTCATATTAATTTTGATTGTGACGGTGTTGGCGATCGGACCTGATAAGCTGCCGTCGCTGATCAAAACTGTGGCTAAAATGCTTGCCGAGTTTCGTCGGGCCAAAGCAGATTTGCAGTACGCTGTATTTAATGCGGAAGATGAGGCGGATTTTCGAGACATGATGAAGCCGCGCATCGAGGAAAAGAAACACGATGGATGAAAAAGCATATCCATTTATGGAGCACCTCAAAGATCTGCGCAAATGCTTGTGGCGGGCGATGATTGGCGTGGCATTAGCCATGTGTGGTAGTCTTTTCTTCTCTAAGCAATTGCTGGCTTGGCTTCAAAGACCGATGGAGAGTGTGCTCGGGGATTTTAGTCACTTCGTCGTGCTTACGCCACATGAGTATTTTTTCACCGAAATGAAAGCTGGTCTTGTTGCAGGAATTTTTGTGGCGAGCCCATGGATACTCTATCAGCTCTGGCTTTTTATTGCCCCGGGGCTATATCGCAAAGAGCAAAAACTGGCGTTTGGGTTTGTATTTGCAGGCGCATTCTTCTTTGTTGCCGGTGCCATTTTTTGCTACCTCGTTGTATTTCCGCCGATGTTCAAGTTCTTTGTTGGTACGCTGCCGCCCGGAGTTCATGGCAACTATTCGATTGGAATGCTCTTTAGTTTTGCCACCAACATGCTGCTTGCTTTTGGTTTGGTCTTTGAAACGCCAGTGGTGGTATTCTTGCTGATTTGGATGGGTATCGTCGATATAGCTGATCTTCAGAGCTATCGGCGCTACGTGATCGTGATGGCGTTTATTGTGGCGGCGGTTTTGACACCGACCCCTGATCCGTTGACGCAAGTGATGATGGCTGTTCCAATGATTCTGCTCTATGAGCTTGGCCTGTTGGCCGCGCGACTCTGTTTGTCACGTAAAATAGCGTAGTGCTGAGAATGGCTCCGCCGACTAACCAGCCAACGAGAATATCGGTTGGGAAATGCACACCTAAATAGACGCGCGATAAGCCAATGAGCATCACGAGTATGGTTCCGAAAATCCAAACACTCTTCCGCTGGAAATACGCTCCTATGAGGCCCCAAAATAACAAGCTGTGCTGCGCGTGGCCACTCGGTAAGCTATAGCCAGATTCGGAGATGACAGCGACAGATGGGTTGAGCAGAAAGGGTCTTGGTTCGTGCAGCATGTGCTTCAAACCATAATTAACCAACACCGATACGGCTATGACCGCGGCAATCTTGGCACCTAGCCGTGGGTCGGCTATCCAGCAAAAAGCGATGAGCGCAGCGATGTAGAAATTCGCTGAACCGAATTCAGTGATTGCTTCGAATGCCGTGTCCATTGCCGGCGAGCGTATGGCTTGCACGGCGTCAATGACGCGCAAGCCCCATTGCAGAATAGGTTCCATAAAATTCCTTAAACAAGTTCGCCCGACAGTGACAATGAAGTGGCTTCGGTTACTCTGACTGCCACCACGCTTCCTACCAAAGAAGCAGTGCCATCAAAAGAAATAATGTGATCGCCTTCGGTTCTTGAAGTGAGACGCTGCTGCGTGAGAATCTTTAGACCTGCGTTGGCTTTTTCAGTAGGGTCAATTTTGGCGTTGCCCTCGACCATT
>JABDBI010000038.1 GCA_013288705.1 Methanobacteriota archaeon
CACTGCCGACACTCAGCTGTTGTATAGTCGATCATACAGGCAAATATGCAGCTCGCTGCCACACAAGATGCCATTTGTCCAAAACACTCTCCACAGCCCTTACTCAAGCCTGGATACGCATGGCGGATACAAGCAGTGGTTTGCTCCTTATCTACCATTTGGTTCGACGCGCACTGGTTCAGCTGTGACCAAAATTCATGGTTGTTCGCATTCACTCCGGCTGTCACATCTGAGTCATCGCAAACTGCTTTAGGCGCGTCCGTGACTGCCGGTGCGTGCGTGCATGCACAAAAGCACAAAGCCAAGAACAGGCAAAAGAAAATACCTTTATGGTTGTGTTTATCCATGTTGGACGCGCTCCGACACTCTTGTGGTCTTCGTGTTCTGTTTCAAATTCTGCTCGATGTGCCTGACAATAATCGGCCTGATGAAAATTAAGAGTTCCTTTTTGACCTTGCTGTCTGCCGATGTCCCAAACAACTTGCCAAGAATAGGGATGCGATAAAGCACAGGTATGCCTTGGTCGGTATTTGAGTTCTGCAGCTGAAACATTCCGCCAATCACAGTTGTCTCTCCATCTTCTAGCAATACAGTTGTAGAAGCATTGTTGTCAGAGATCGTAGGAATTCCATCCACAAGCTTTGAAAAGTCTGGTTGAGACTCTGTCACATTAATCGTGAGATTAATTTTTTCTTCGGCGGTCAGCTGTGGCGTCACCACCATCGTAATACCCGCATCAACCTGCTGTAAACTATTGGCGCCTGCTGATCCCGACGAGCCGGTTGCAATTGAAACACTGCCAGGCTGCCTGACATAGAATTTAAGACCACTTCTTATGGTGGCTGGACGGTTATTCATGGTCACGATGGTTGGACGAGATAGAGTAGAGACTTTTCCGTTTTCCTCACCTGCGGATAATTGCATATCAAGCTCACCGGCACCAAGTGGAAAACCCAGCGCAACTGCTGCCAAGGGATTGCCTGACGGCGTAGCCAGCTGATAGTTGGGCTGACCTGTATTAGCAGAAGACAAGCCTGTTCCAGAAGTCGTGCCTGTCGTGCCAGATGCACCAGATGTACCAGATGTGCCCGAGCTGCCCACCGATGTGCCTGCTGATGGTTGCGCAGAGTTGGGCTGAAGAACTCCCGGCGGCACGCCATCGATGAAAAAGCGAGGCGTGCTTGCCCTGAAACCCCATTGAATACCGAGATTGCGCGAGAAGTCCGAGGTAGCCTCCACCAGTCTCGCTTCTATCAGGACCTGCCGATCTATTCTATCGATGCGAGAAATAAAATTGGTGATATTAGAAATAAATTGCTGTGTATCTCGAAGGGTTATCGAATTGGTCCGATCGTCGATCAGCACTGATCCTCTTAGCGAAATCAAAGCGAGCAATTGCTCTTTTAACTCCTTTGCTTTCGCATATTTTAATGGAATTGTCGTCGTTACTAAGTCTCGACCAAGTGTCTCTAGTTCCTTTTTAGATACGATGCGGATGACATCATCTTTGGTATATTCCCCAAGATCTTTGGATTCCAACACGGTACTCAGAGCATCTTTCAACGAGATCGACGGGAAAACTGCCGTCACCATGTCGTCAGGCTTGGTGGGGGGAATGACGACGTTTTTTCCCCGCATTTCCGCCAGCAATCGAACAACATCCGCGAGTGGTGCATCTCGAATTTCAATCGCATAGTCGTTTGTTTGCTCAAGCGAAAATAACGAGAGGCTTAAGAAAAATACGCAGGCGATACATGTGTAACACTTTCTCATTTGAAGAAAATGTAACACACCTCCATTTTTGATTTCCGACTTGTCAAAAATTATTTCCTTCTGCTTTCGAAATTAAGCTTAAATATCCCGCTCTCATCACGTAAAACAACTTCTCTCTTTTTTATAGACACCACTTCCGCCGAGCCAATTTTATCACCGACGCGAACGATATGATGACTGATCAACGCAGCGGCGTCCTTCGGATGATACACAATTGCAAAGAGCTTCAGGCTGGTCACACTGACATCGTCAAGAGATTGTGCGAATGGATTATTCTTCCATTTATCGCCGGTTTTGATTGCGGGCTTAAAGCTCTCCGTATTGAGACCAGATAGCGGTTTCTCTTTCTGTGTCTGGGCGTGCAAACACGGATCAAAGAGAAAAAACATGCCGCATAGCGCAATCAAGAATTGGTGCTTAAAATCTGCCATAAATACTTCCCTTAAGGTTGACAACGACGTTATCTGGATTATCGACATCGGGCTGCATAGACAAAGCTTGAATCACCAGAGGCGCGGGCATGCCCTCCAAGTGTTCAATGAAACGGCCAAGCGTGTCATAACTACCAAGGATGGTAAGTGATGCATCTCTACTCGTGAACGCTCCTTCTTTTTGCACCGCACCCAACTGGAGCTTTTGAATCGTCACCCCTTTCTGGTGAATCAGATTGGTGATTTCCTCTGCTGCACCATCAAATGCCTCGGGAGAATTCCCCACCCACCGACGCGCCTTGGTAGCCACGACAAACTTTTCGGGCATCGCCAGGAGTTGCGCTATATGTGTCCTTTCCTCTTCAAGAGGAACCAGCTGCCGCTTGGCATCTGCAATTGCAGAATAGGGGCCGTAGATAAGATGCCTGCAGAGAGAAAAACAGACGAAAATGAGCGCGACACTATAAATGATTGTTTCACGCGTGTTTGGCTTTTGCTTCAAGTTGACTTTTAAGAGTTCTTTGATGTTCATCGAAGTTGACACTCAAGTCGAAAGGAAATTTGCTCTTGCTCTGCAGAAATTTCAGAATGTAAAGAGACCAAATCAATGTTTTCACACCATTTAAAATCCGCCAAGTTCTTTTTCACTTCCGATATAGAAGAAAGGCGCTGTCCAGTGGCCTCAATGATCAGCGTTCGCTTGTCCGCGATTGAACCGTCAATCCGTAGAATTCTGGCAGATGCTGGAAACTTGCTGGAAAGATCACTCAATAGATCAGCCCACGCAATTGGATTGCTAAGCAAGGCCGGCATTGCCGATGCATTGCTAGAGTCTTTGCCTTTCTTTGCCGCCAGTTCCGCACGCATTTGCCCTACCTCGGTCGACGTCGCTGCAAGACGACCTGCAGTGTCATCAGCCTTTCTTTTTTCAACATAGCCTATCGCTATAATCAACAAAACGACGACTACAAAAAAGACAGCCATCCAAAGATAATTCGGCTGTAGTTTGATGGTTTCCTTTGTCTGCCTTGTCGTGAAATTCATGTGCTTCATAGTGCCAAACCCATGGCAACACCGTAGAGTGCCTTTGTTTGGTCAAGGTTCGTTTTCTCAAACCTTGATATGTCTACCTTCCGAAATGGATCAAGAACCCTAGTCGGAATTTTCAAGGTGTCTTGGATATAGGGGCTCAAAATTTTCAAACATGACTCCCCACCGGTAAGAAGGATATTCGTAATAGAATCCTTCGGGTATAATAAGGCATAGTTATCCAATGAATGCTGGATCTCGACGGCGGCCCTGGAGAGATATTGAACAAGCCCCTCCGTGTTCCCCGCCTGCGGCCCGCGAAGAAGATCAGGCTCACTAATTTTATAACGTTCAGCCTCTTCCAAAGACACTCCCCGATCGCTGCTAAGAAGCTGCGTTAGAATCTCTCCAGAGATTCCCTTTAAGTCTCGACTATTCACAAGTCCATGCGGCGAGACAACACCAAATAACGCCTGTACCTTACCTAAGTCTATGACGGCATAACGGTCATCTTTTTGCGGCTCATAATTATGGAGTACACTGTTTGCAAGCGCATAGATATTCGGCTCGATCACGTGGGCTCTACGGATACCGAGGCCCTTGAGTTCCTTTTCAAGATTCTCAATCGCTCTTTGCGGAACCGCAATCACCAGATACGGCACCCCAGTCTTCGTAGGTACCTCGCCAGTTCGGTCATACCGAAATAAATACTCTTCAAGGGAATTCTCGAGCTGGTCTTTAATCGCCCATTTTGCAATTTCATCGAGCTCGCTTTCAGGAACTTCCGGAAGATCTAGCTTTTGAATTCTAATTCCGGGATCTGCAACATTCGCGCGAATGTCTCCATTGCGAATCGCAGGATGCCGCAATGCTGCTCGAATACCATCGGTGTTGCTTCTCTTAAATAGCCCATGAGCCATCAGCTCGTGGGTGCCTTTCAAATGCGCGAGACAAATGAATTTGACTTGGTCAGCTCCCAAATCCAATCCAATTGACCACCGCTCCGCTTGATCGTGCAAAAAAGATTGCATGGCTTATTTCTCCCGCAACACACCAACATGCTCTTGCACCTGCAAAAACAAGGGCGTGTTTTTATCTCGAGAAACATGCAGAAACTTCTCATATGCGACGATAGCACGTCCAATATCATCATTGTTTTCGTAAAGTACACCTAGGTTAAAGTAAGGGTCCGGGTAATCACTATCAAGGGCAATTGCCTCATTAAGAATTTTCTCAGCATCAAGAGGGTTACCCTGCAAGCCCTTCAGATATCCCAAGTTATTTAGGCACTCGACGCATTTTTTGTCCAACGCAAGAGCGCTCTCGAATTGCTTTTCGCTTTCATCATAATGCTTGGCTCTTAACAATGCCATGCCAGCATTGTTGCGGAGGGCGGCATTTTTTGGATCCAATGCGATGGCATCTTGATAAAGCTTCTCGCTCTCATCGTAGCGCCCCTCTTGAAAACTGGTCCTCGCCTGCCCAACAATTTTGTCAATCCCGCTTGGAGCCGGCACTGGCGCTGCCATGTGGGCGACGGGCGCTGGCTGTGCCTGCACACCGCGCATGGCCGCATTGTAGAGCCAAAGCGCAATAGAGAGTCCGGCCAAACCAACAAATAGACCGAGTAGAATAGAAATTGTTTTGGTCGAAGGGGGCATTTCTCGATGCGGACCGGTTTTCTCCCCCCAAACGAGCCCCTCACCTCCCACGGCCGGAGGCGACGCGCCGTTCTTCTCTTTTTTTTGGGATCGCAACGCGTCCAAGATAACTGACATGGCTACAGTCTCCACCAAGATTGCTTCATCGGCAGCCCTAAATCGCTGATTCCATCTCGCACCAAATACTTATCAATGCGCGTGCTTCGCTTGGCATACGCAGCGAGCAACACGCGATCGCACAACATATTAATGAGACGTGGATACCCACGCGTGCAGTCAAAAATTGGCTTCAACGCATTCTTCTTGAAAGTGATATTACCCTTATCGCCGGCAACCCTTAGGCGATGAAAAATATATGGTTCCAGTTCGGCAGAGCTCAGTGCTCCAAGTTGTCGACGTATGCTGATGCGTTGATTGAGCTGGCGCAAACTATAACCTTGTAAAGTCGATTCTAATTCTGGTTGCCCTACCAACACAATCTGCAGTAATTTATGGCTGTCGGTTTCCAGGTTAGAGAGAAGCCGAATCATTTCCAGGGCGTCGGCCGACAAATTTTGCGCCTCGTCGATCAACACCACAGCGTTCTGACCATCCCTGGCACGCGACAGCAAGAATTCGCGCAGCGCTTTCAGTTGCTCTGCG
>JABDBI010000039.1 GCA_013288705.1 Methanobacteriota archaeon
GACTTCCGCACCATCCAAGAATCAGGGTCGGTGCGATTTTGGTACCACGTCTGTTCCCCAGGCTCTTTCTTCTGCTCGACGTCATCTTGAAACAGCTCCCTAACATAACGCCCCAATCGCTTTTGCGAATGCGACCAGGTATTGGAAAGCAAATACTCTTCCAGCGCAGCTCGAAACGAATCGCAATTGGTAAAACGCTCATCTCGATTTTTCGCCAAAGCACAAAGCAAAATGGCTTCGAGCTCTTTGGGAAAATTCGGGATAATAGTCGTCGGTGGAACAATGCGACACTCTGAGATTGCCCTAAGCGTAGCAACTTCGTTATCGCGTTTAAAAAGCCGCCGCATGGTGGTGATTTCATAGAGAACAATCCCGAGAGAAAACAAATCGGAGCGCGGATCCGCCTCAAGACCCGCAGCTTGCTCCGGCGACATGTAGCTAAATTTTCCTTTGAGCACACCAGCAGCAGTATGGTTTTTTTGGTGCGAAGCTTTGGCAATACCAAAATCTACTATCTTTGTTTCGCCTTCATAACTGACGACAATATTATGCGGCGACATATCGCGATGGACGATGGAAAGACGCTTTCCGTCGAAATCCCTCTTCGTATGCGCGTAGTGGAGACCCGCACATGCGTCCATAATGATGCCAGCCGCGTGTGCAAGCGGAATAGGCTTTTGGGCATCCCGCGCCTTTTTAAAAACCGCGCGCAGATCTTGACCATGGAGATATTCCATGACCATAAAATAAACGCCGTCTTCTTCGCCTACTTCAAAAGTGTGCACAACATTGGCATGGCGCAAATCAGCCGCTGTTTTTGCTTCGTCCAAAAACATGCGCACATAATCTGCGTTGCTGGCGAGATGCGGAAGAATACGCTTTAAGACAACATGCTTTTCAAAACCATCGAGGCCAATTTGCTTGGCCAGGTACACCTCGGCCATGCCGCCGAGCGCAAGGCGGTGCAAGAGAAGATATTTACCCGCGATTAGTTTGACGCTCATTGAAAGCCTTCATCATGTTGATGAATTTATCAAACTCCCATCTGGCATCGTGCGGACCAGGCGCCGCTTCTGGATGGTATTGCACACTGAATGCCCAAAGATCTGGTCGGTCCATTCCCTCAACTGTATCGTCGGAGATGTTGATGCGGGAGAAGTCCACGTCTTTCTTGTGTTCTACGGCAAACCCGTGGTTTTGACTTGTCATCATCACCCTACCCGTCTCCGTGCGCACGGGTTGATTTCCGCCACGATGGCCAAACTTGAGTTTATACGTGCTGCCACCTAGGGCCAGACATAAAATTTGGTGACCCATGCAGATGCCAAAAATGGGCACCTTGCCGAGCAGGTTTTTGATTGTCTTGATTGCACCTGTGGCAGCTTTTGGATCCCCGGGGCCATTGCTCAGCAATACCCCATCTGGGGCATAGCCCATGATCGCGTCCGCCGACATACTTGCCGGTACGACCGTCACACGACATCCAAGCTGCACGAGAATTCTCAACATGTTATGTTTGACACCATAATCAACAGCCACGACATGGAATAGATTATTCCCCGCACCAAACTCGTAAGCGGACTTGCAGGTGACTTTGGACATCAGGTCGCGTCCGGCCATTCCGGGAAGATTCTTGGCGCGATGTGTGAGTTCGGCCACGTCAACATTCGCGTGGGTGCTTAGGATCGACATCATCGATCCGGCGTCGCGCAAGTGTCTGACGAGCGCTCTGGTATCGATGCTGCAAATCCCTGGGATCTTTTCTTGCTTGAGCCAAGTATCGAGGCTCATCTCGGAGCGCCAGTTAGAAACAATCGGGGAGAGAGAGCGAATGACCAATCCACTTGCCCAAATGCGATGGGATTCGAAATCGGCTGCCGTTACACCGTAGTTGCCGATTTCTGGTGTGGTGAGGGTGAGGATTTGTTCGCAGTAGGATGGATCGGTGAGAAGCTCGGGGTAGCCGGTCATTGAGGTGGAGAAGACTAATTCACCATGCGCTTCGGCGTCGAGAGCTCCGAACGCCTCTCCGCGAAAAAAAGTGCCATCGGCAAGGACAAGGCAAGCTGGGTGCAACTTTTCCATCGCGCTTCTATAGGGCAAATTTCGGCGTTTGAAAACGAAGGATTCAATAGGACGCCAATCTCTGAATAGCCTCAACAATATTCTTCGTCTGCGGCAATACTTCCTCCTCCAACTCCCAGCTATATGGAATCGGCACATCCGCGCCCGCAAGACGCATCACCGGCGCATCCAAGCTCGCAAAGCACTTCTCCGCAATCTCCGCTGCGATCTCCGCACCAAAACCCAAGAAGCGATTATCTTCATAGAGCACCAATACCCGCGATGTCTTCGCCACACTCGACGCCACCATCTCAAAATCATAAGGGCGTATCGTACGCAAATCGATAACCTCTACATCAATATCATCCGCCTCAACCTGCCGCGCCGCCTCTATCGCTCTTTGCACCATCGCACCATAGGTCACCACGGTCAGATCGCGTCCCGCCCTGCGCACAGCACCTTTGCCAAACGGCAGCAGCCAATCATCGCCGGTAGGCAATTTGCTCTTCGCAAAATTCTGTCGATAGAGCGCTTTATGCTCCAAGAACAACACAGGATCATCGCCCATAATCGCTGATTTCAGGAGCCCATATGCATCTAGCGCTGTCGACGGCAAAGCAACTTTAATACCCGGAAAATGCGCAAACACCGCCTCTATATTCTGCGAATGGCATAACCCTCCATGAATGTACCCACCCACGGGCGTACGAATCACAACGGGCGCCGAAAACATGTTGTTAGATCGATAGCGAATGGTAGTAAGTTCGTTGCGAATCTGCATCATGGCAGTCCAGATGTAGTCACCGAATTGAATTTCAGGCACCGGCTTAAAACCGCGCATGGCAAGCCCAATGGCGACGCCAACAATGCTGGACTCCGCAAGAGGAGCGTTGAAACAACGATCGGCACCAAATTTGTCAGTCAAATACCGAGTCGCAGTAAAAACGCCGCCCTTGCCTCCAGCCACGTCTTGGCCAAATACCAGCACCTTCTCATCGCGGGCCATCTCTTCTGCAAGCGCACGGTTGATGGCGTCCACCAAGACGACCTCGCTGGAAGAAGGATCGATTTGTGGCTCCACCAACTTGGGTTCAGGCTTATCGGAAAGCACATAGGTCGTCGCAGTCTCTCGAGCAGCTATCGCTTGACCCTCGGCGAAGTCTGCAGATTCCTCTACCAGCGCAACCACTTCTGCATCGAGTTTGTGCAGTTCTTCCTTCGTGGCAAAATGCTGTTTGAGCAAAAACTGATGCATCAATTCTATTGGATCGCGTTTTTTATCCGCCTCGAGTTCTTTAGCCGGGCGGTATTTCTGATGATCGTCCGATGAACTGTGAGGCAAGAGCCGCACCACACTCGCGTCTACAAGAACCGGACCATGACCCAAACGTGCATGGGATACCGCCTGACCCATCGCTTCGAGACTCTCAGCAAAATTACAACCATCTACCTCGATGACACGCAATCCCTCATAGCCTTTGCCTAGGGTGGCAACTTTAGCGCCGGGGCGCTGGTCCCGCAAAGGCACGCTGATGGCATAGCCATTGTTCTCAATGAGAAAAATAATTGGCAATTTCTCGCGCGCTGCCCAATTAAGCGCCTCGTGAAAATCACCTTGACTGGTAGTGCCATCTCCCGCGCATACCAATGTGACAGCATAATCTGGCTTAGCATTTTTCTTCGCAGTTTTTCTCCACTCCCGCATGGATGCATGCGCGCAACCTACCGCCTGCAAAAACTGCGTCCCTGTTGATGAGGAACTCGTCGGAATATTTAAGCTCGCATCGCCATAATGCATCGGCAGCTGCCTGCCACCAGAGCTTGGGTCTGACGCACGTGCCAAAAAACCCAGCATGCATTCCTTCGGCGTCATGCCGAGCCCAAGCACCAATGTTTGGTCGCGATAATAAGGAAATAGCCAGTCGCGTTTGGGAATTAAAGAGAAGGCGGAAGCTGCTTGAATCGCCTCGTGGCCCATGCAACCGATGTGAAAATAGCTTTTGCCTTGGCGTAGCATCACCAGCATTTTTTTGTCGAGCATGCGGGAAGTCTGCATGAGCCTGTAAGCCTGCAGCATTTTTTTGGCTGATGTTCCCTGATACGACTTCACACTTACATCCATTTCAAACCCTTGGGTAAGGAAAATGGTTTTAGACCGACGTGGATAACAGTCAAGTAATTAGATGACCTATTGCGGAGGCGTTGGAGCCCCTGGAAAATTAGTCTGGCAGGTTGGAGGGATTGGCTCGTTCATGGCCTTACATTGTGGAATGTAAAGATCGCACATGCAGTCTGCTTGCACTTTAAAGCTATTGATAAATTTATTCAGCGCCGACTTTTGGTTGCAAATGTTTGCACCAAGTGATCCTAGATAGTACTTTGTCCAACTGTCAAGCCAAGAAGCCCCAGCGCAAAAACTCGCCGGCAATGTCTTGCCGGCTGCGCAGAGTATAGACGGCAATTCCTGAATAAAAGTAACACAAACTTCATAGTCTGCCACGGCTTCCGCAACTATCTTGCAGGTGCGACAGGGATCGTCGACCACGCTGCCAAGCGCATCGCCGATGTTGGCACCCGTATTGATCGCAATCTCTTTCAGTTGCGCCGCAGTGCAATTTTGGTCATTCTCTATATTGGCTCCCAGCAATGACAGCCAACCGTTGTCGGACGCCGTCGCTCCCCCTCCGGGGGTGAGGACTCTCGGGGAAACAGGTTCGCCATTGCTCTGATTAAACATCGGGCACGATCCCGCAGCACCGCCAGTGTAAGAGCAGCTAGCCAAAAAAAGCGCGAGAACCAGCGCAAGACTGAGTTGATTCACCTTTGCCCCCTACTGCCAATAATATCTCAGCAGAAATACCGCCTCAATTGCGTCAGCATCCCTCGATGCGGAAGTTGTTCCGAAGGGAAACGAACGATAGGACAGCCCTCCCCCTAAACTGAAGTTGTAACGTGCCGTATAAAAGACGCTAAGCGATGTCTCGATGCTTGCGAAATCTTCGCTTTTTCCTGTGAACAAACCGACGTCTGCGACGGCAGATAAGAGCAAACCGACAGGAGTTTTCAGACGAGGACGCAAATCTAAATCAGCTGCCGCAGCAAGCCTAAGCACACTATTAAAGCTGGTTAGATCCTGCCAGTTGTTAAAATAGTGTCTGTATAACGCTGCACCATAAATACCAAATGTATCGTTGATAGCAATTGCACTTTGCAGACCGACCTGAGGCCCAAATTCTGAGTATGCGCTCGCGCGCTTGTTTTAGATTGGCTCGCGATACAAGTCTCTATTGCCACACAGGCTGTGATCGGTGCTGGCGACGTTGATTTCACTTACGCTGGCTTGCGCGGCTCACTTGATTACGATGCAGCCGTAAAATTTCATATTTGGCAAAACAATTGGTTTTTATTGTCAGCGA
>JABDBI010000040.1 GCA_013288705.1 Methanobacteriota archaeon
CTGTAGTCCGATCACCGTGAGCAAGGGGATTAGCGCGTTTGAGAGCGCGTGTTTAAAAAAGACGCTCGCTTGTTTGAGACCTTTTGCTTTGGCCGTGCGAATATAGTCTTCCCCAAGTACTTCTAGCACTTGTGCACGTGTCATGCGTGCAAGAATTGCAGCGAGTGCAGTGCCGAGGCTGATAGCTGGGAGGACGATCGAGATGGCACCGTCCTCGATGCCGCTCACGGGTAAGAGTTGCAGTTTGATCGAGAAGATGAGAAGCAGCATTGGTCCGAGCCAAAAGCGGGGGATGGCAGCTCCGAGAGTGGCGAATACCATGGTCAAAATGTCGAGCCAGGAATTTTTGCGAAAGGCGGCCAGCACGCCGAGGGGCGGTCCGAACAAAATCGCGATGAGCATGGCTGCGAAGGCAAGCACGAGTGTGTAGGGCAGGCGCTCGGCGATGACGGTGAATACAGGGCGCTGTGTGCGATAACTTTTTAGATCGTTGGTGACGGCGCTCCGAACAAAGTGCGTGTATTGAGTGATAAAACCGGTTGGCTGATTATTGGCATCGCGTAAGCCTAAGGATTTGGCTAGAGCTATTCGAGCTTCTTCGGGCGCTTGATCGCCCAGGATGTTATCGACGGGATCTCCCGGTACTAATCGGAGCAGGCCCGTGACAATGACGGTGGTGCCAAACATGACGAATAGAATGGATAAGAACTTTTTCATTTGTTGCTTCTCGTAGCATCGAGACGCCAAGATTTCCTTCTCCCGCTGGTCGGGAGAAGGATTAAGGATGAGGGTGGAAAAGTTGCAAAACGCAGATTCCCACCCTCACCCTTGGTCCCTCTCCCGCTGAGCGGGAGAGGGAAATTGTGCCACAACGTTGTATTCGATAGCTGTGTCATCTTCATTGTTTTGTCGCCCGCATAAGCTCGAGCAATGACCCGGAGCGCATTTGGCGAAATCCCTTCACGCGTTTGCTTGCCACGATCGTGTCATCTTCAAACCAAAGTGGAATATAGGGCAGGGTTTCTTGCAGTCTCTCCTCAATGGCCTGGTACAAACGCTTTCGCTCAAGAAGATCGTCGGAGTGCCGCGCCTCGGTGGTCCATTTATCAATGAGCGCATCTCGAAAAGATCCCCGATTGCCACCACCGTGGTTCGCGCTCGGAATATTCTCGGAATGAAACACCCAGTGCAACAAATCAGGCTCGAGCACCGGAGTCCACATCGCGCTAAACATCTCGAAGTTCCCTTGCTTGATATCTTGGTAGAGCGACGCCCAGTCTTGCACGCGCACCGAAACATCAACGCCGATTTGCCTAAAGGCGTGGGCATAAATCAGTGCGATGCTCTGTCGAAAACGATCGGGTGTCGCTGAGATTGTCAGACGAAATCGACCATGTTTGCGGCGGCCACGATCATAAAAGCCAGCTCGATCGAGTAGCTTTTGCGCAAGCTGCGGATCGTAGGGCAGGGGCCGCAGACCGCTCGCTTTAGCCCAGTGCCCATCGGGAATCATGCCCGACGCCCGACGCGCCTTTCCCCGAAACTTTGTAACAATAATTTCATCGACGTTGATCGCGAGCGCCAGTGCGCGTCGCACATCCTGGTGAGCAAGCGCGCGCCTCGTGCGATCCTGCTCCGATTCTTGCGTTGCCGATGGATTTCTCGGCCCGCGCAGATTCATCCCGATGTAGCCATAACCAAGCCCCGGCTGCGAGTAGACGTTAAGCTGTCCACGATAAGCATCCAGCGCCGGTAGCTGAATGGGTAAAATAGCGCCCGCCATCGCCATATCAGCTTTGCCTTTGATGAGCTCTAACAGCCTCGTTGTCGGATCTCTCACGACACGAATATCGATCTCTGGAAGCTTGGGTGCCCCAGTAAACCATTTTGGATTTGGTTGCAGCGAAATTTTATCCGTTGCGTTGTGATACTTGGCAACACGAAATGGACCAGAGCCATTCAGCTCAAACCGACACTGTTGCGAACGCCCCGAACAGCTCTTCTTCGAGACAATTCCCATACCACATAAATCGAGCAAAAATGGCGCATAGGGCTCTTTGAGTTCAAACCGCACCAAATGAGGTCCTAACGCGGAGATCTGTCGAATGTACTTGAACTTCGCGGCATGCGGCGAGTTCACATCAGTGCTATTTAACTCACCAAAGGTATAGACCACGTCTTCTGCTGAGATGGGAGTACCATCGTGAAAGTATGCGTCTGGCCGCAGGTGAATCAAAAACGCCGTTGGACTATGCTCGGTATAGCCTGCTGCCAAAAAAGGCTTGGGCAAGAGGTCATCCCCGGGCAGAAAGAGTGGCGCATAGATCAGCTGAAGAATGTTCTCCGCAACCGCCGAGCTCGCATAACGCGGATCAAGCGCCTCCGGCGCACTGTTGACAATCAGGTGCAAAGCGCGTTCTGACGCCACTTTTTGCCCGCCAGGACGGCAGCTCGTGAGCAAACAGGCGATGATGATGAGTATAAGGTAACGCACGGATGTCATATTTTCTGGCGAAAGAGTGGAAGTAAATAGCCTAACTCCGCTACAATTAAGGAGCGGAGGAGACAGTGGTGCAAGCCTTAGGGAAAGTAATTTTTTTCATTTCAATTTTGGCTGCCAGCACGTTATTCGCGCGGCCTATTTCAGATTCGGCCAACGACAATCTCTCCTTTAGCGAATTCTCGACGTTGCTCGATCAAATCGTTGCAACGATGCAAAAAGATGGCGCTAAAGTTGGAGTTGCCGTCAGTTCTATCAAGACTGGTGAAATGCTCACAGAACGCGGTGCGGGCCTCGCATTAAACCCGGCCAGCAATGTGAAGATTGTCAGCAGTGTGGCCGCGCTGCATATCCTGAAGCCAGAATTTCGCTTCAAGACTGAATATTATGCTACCGGACCAATTCGTGATGGCGTTCTTGCGGGCGATCTCATTGTGAAAGGCTATGGTGACCCAACGGTTGTGAACGAACGCCTCGAATCGGTGGCACACAACCTTCACTTTCTTGGTATCCAGAAAATTACTGGTCGCATTGTCTATGACGACAGTTACTTCGACGGCGATCTTAAAGCGAAGGGTTTTAGAGAGGAGCGCAAGAGCTTTAAAGCCTACGCCGCTCCCGTTGGTGCGCTATCACTCAATCACAATACCATCGCAATCTATGTGCGACCCACCGAATGTGGTAGCCCGGCGCTTGTGGCAACCGATCCCCAAACCGATTACGTCGACTTAAAGGGCTCAGTGAAAACGACCTGCAAGCGCAACCGATTTGGTATTTTTGATCATGAGAGCAACGGCCGCATGGCTATTTTTGTGAGCGGTCAAGTGAAGGGAAATGTGCCCGCTCAACGCAACATTCGGAGCATTTATGATCCAAGCCGCTATTTTGCTGCAACTCTAGCGCAGGATTTAAGACAGGCGGGCATTGCTGTAACGGGAGAAATTTCGCACGGGTTGGTTCCGCGATCTGCCAAGTTACTGGAGGTGGATCAGTCTCCGCCGCTTTCAGAAGTGGTGAATGAGATGAATAAATTTTCGAATAATTTCATGGCTGAAATGTTGGTGAAAGCAGTCGGTGCACACCTTGCGCTGCCTGGCACTTTTGCCAATGGACTTGTAGAGATTCGGAAGTTCTTAGAGAACAGAGTTGGTTTTCAAAGAGGCGAATACGTGCTTGGAAATGGCTCTGGGTTAAATGAAGTGAATCGATTTAGCGCAAAACAAATTGTGCAGCTGCTCACCTATGCGTACAAAGATTTTTCCATCGCGTCGGAGTTTGTGAGCTCACTTGCTATTGCCGGAACGCAGGGGACAATCCGCAAGCGCATGCGTGATGCGGCAACTTATGGTCTTCTGCGCGCAAAGACTGGGACGGAACACGGGATAAGCGCATTGTCAGGCTATGTGCCAACGAAGGACCATGATGTTTTGGCGTTTTCGATTTTGGTCGACGGCCATCGCGCACCTTTAAGAAGTATTTTGGCGCTGGAAGACCGCATTTGTGGTGCACTTGCGAAAGTGCGTGTAGCGAAAGCGCCGGGACTTGCGGCGGTGCGATTGAAAACTGACTCGGGAAGTTAGAGCAGGTTAAACATGCGCTTTCTTATTATCGCTCTGGTTTTGTGTGCCGGCGTTCTTCGAGCGGAGCACGAACCTTTGGTCGATTCCGCAGTTTTCCCGCTGCCCGAGGAACTTGAGCCGAATGTAGCGTTTTGGAAAAAAGTCTATGGCGAGTGGAGCACACGCCAAGTTGCCCTATTTGATGGCGAGGACCTGCGTTTGATCTACAAGGTCATTGACGTGGCACCCCTCGGAGGCCGGGTCAACGGGCTGACGCGCGATCGAACCATTGAGCGCGAGAGAAAAGAGCTGATTGGCGTTTTGCAAACGCTGGACCATTTGCGGCCCAAATCTTCCGAAGGGCTAACTGAGGAGCAGCGCGAAGTATTTTTGTCGCTGCAGAACATTGAGCGGGACGATAAGTATCAACGCACGGATTCGATTCGCAGCCAAAACGGTCTAAAAGATAGTTTTGAACACGGATATTTTCTATCGGGAGTTTACGAGAAAGAGATTAAACACCGTCTGGAGGTGGCAGGTCTGCCAAAAGAACTGATCGCCATCGTCTTTGTAGAAAGTCTTTTTTACCCTTCTTCCCATTCAAAGGCCGGTGCAAAGGGTATTTGGCAATTCATGCGTGGAACAGCCAAGGAATTTATGCACGTCAACAACCTTGTGGATGAGCGCCTGGACCCTGTTTTAGCGACCGAGGCGGCCATCGCTTACTTTAAACAAGCGAAAGACATTTTAGGTCAGTGGCCTCTCGTCATCACTTCGTATAACTATGGCAGAGCTGGTATGAACCGTGCTGTCAATCAGGTTGGTTCGTCAGATTTCGTCGACATTCTCAGTCAGTATGATCACCAACACTTTCGCTTTGCTTCCCGTAACTACTACGCCGAATTTTTGGCGGCACTTGATGTCTATGGTAATGCGCATGTCTTGTTTCCCGATGTCAAACCGGCTCCCCACTGGGACTACGAAGTGGTGACATTGCCTCATCCCGCCTTTGTAAGCGATCTGCTGAAAACGCGAGCGATCGATGAGGAATGGCTTCGCCGTTACAATCCGGCGCTGACTCCACTCGCTTTGCGAGGGCGAGAGGTATTGCCCACGGGCTTCACGCTCCGTGTGCCTAAGGACAGCACGGAGAAATTTTTCCTGCGTCTCCATGACGTGAGCGAAGCACGAAAGAGTATTGCAGCCAATCATATTCGCGCACGTTTTCGCGCCAATGGTCGCCAGAGTATTTTTGATATTGCACGGACTTATGATGTCCTAACAGATCAGC
>JABDBI010000041.1 GCA_013288705.1 Methanobacteriota archaeon
CACGACCAGCGTGCGCCCGCCATCGCGCGCGGGGAGATCAATGGCCAAACCAAGATTGATATCGGGCCTGACAAGCTTCACCGGCTGATTATTTTGTCGAGCAAACCCACCATTCATGGCGGGATTTGCCTGAATGGCACGCACAATGGCAAACGCGATCAAATGCGTAAACGAGCAACGTGGCAAGGCGTCATCTTCCAGGTAGTCGTTAATCATTCCGCGATTTTCTTCGAGCACTTTGACAGGAATGTCGCGAGAAGAAGTGGCTGTAGGAATGGTGAGGCTCTGCTCCATATTCTCCACAATTTTTTTGGCCACCCCGAGTAAGGGAACTGCACCTGGCAGACTGGGCGTCTCAGACGCCGCTTTTGATTCCACGACAGGAGCAGGAACAGGCTCTTTCACAACATCTTTTGCTTCAAAAAAAGTGCGCCAGCTCTCGGGGACACTCATTCGATCCAGTTGCCATTGCGCGCGGAGCACTTCGACATAAGTCGCATTCAATCCCAATTGACTCATTTGACAATTCACCTACAAAATTCGGACCAACAGGCGCTTTTAGCATACTTTATTTTCGATTCAAACGGCTACTGCTTAGTCTCAGCTACTTCTTTTACGCGTAGCTGCAACTGCTTTCTATTTTGCCATTCGTTGATTTCGGGCACGGCCAACAAATCGACTGGTTTTTGAAAAAGCGCAGCCTGCGTTGCCATGCCAAACGCAATAAACCCAATATCTTGGCCCGCCCCACGCACTATACCGCGTAGATGTGCCCCTTTGAGTTCCCGTATACTGGTAGCTGTCACGCTATTTAAGCGAAACACCGGCTCGGGGTTTGCACGGCCAAAGGGCGCTATTTGAGAAAGCGCCTCTACCAACCGATCACTCACTTCTTCTAGCGGGATTGCGCCATCATGTAACACAACCCGGCCAAGATCTTCTGCGCGCAGGATCTTATGTGCATGCGCCAAAAGAGCGTCACGAAAAGAGCTCAGGCTCTTTGTTCCAAGTTGAACACCAACTGCATGGGCATGTCCGCCAAAACCGTGCAGTGAAGATTTCACTTCGCAAAGCGCTTCGTGCAAATGAAACGCTGGAATGCTGCGCCCGGAGCCTTTACCGCCTTCGCCGATCACGATTGCCGGTTTGCCAAACTTATCCACCAAGCGACTGGCAGCGATGCCAACCACGCCGGGATGCCAATGTTCACGTCCAACCACCAAGACTTTCGCTTCCCGATGATCAGCTGAAGCTTCGACCTCGGCGATAGCTTCTTGCACGATTGCTTGCTCGAGGCTCCGTCGCTCTGCGTTCTTCTTCTCGAGCTGCTCAGCAATCACAAGCGCCTGCCCAAAGTCCCGCGCTCGGAGCAAATGCACTGCCTGCATGGCGTCTTCGAGGCGACCGGCTGCATTGATACGAGGGCCCAGATGAAAGCCAAGCGTCCCTGCCGATAGCTTCGATGGATCAATACTTGCAGCATGCAGCATCGCCTGGATGCCGGGGCGCAGATTTCTTGCCATCACCGCAAGGCCGTGCACCACAAACACCCGATTGTCGCGCACCAGCGGCATCACATCGGCCACCGTACCAAGCGCAACCAAGTCGAGTGCGGCACGCATATTAGGTTCTTGGCAATTCGCGAAATAGGTTTGCTCTCGGAGCATGCGGCGCACTGCCAAACACAAATTAAACGTCACCGCCACCGCACACAGATGCTTCGCATCGGAGCTACAATCTACCCGATGTGGGTTGATAACAGCAACGGCTTTGGGCAACTCCACCGGCACTGTGTGGTGATCGATCACGATTACGTCTATGCCATGCTGCACTGCAGCGAGCACTTCTTCATGGGCGGTGATACCACAATCCACCGTGATGATGAGCTGTGCACCAGCAGCCTTCAATCGCTCCACACCCGGAACGCTCAGACCATATCCCTCTTTCAAACGGTCGGGAATTGTCGCAAACACCTTGGCGCCAACTTGCTCGAGAAACTCCCAGAGAAGCGTGGTAGAGGTGACACCATCCACGTCATAGTCGCCAAAGATACCAATCGTCTGGCCCTGACGCACAGCGT
Organism: Methanobacteriota archaeon; assembly: GCA_013288705.1. Lineage (GTDB taxonomy): Bacteria > Myxococcota > UBA727 > UBA727 > JABDBI01 > JABDBI01. The sequence continues at coordinate 2,081 of JABDBI010000041.1, forward strand.
AGACAATGCGCTCTGCTGCAGCAGGCATGTCGGCCAATAAACCTGGATCCCCGAGATGCTCGAGTTTGGGGCCGAGAAAAGCAGTGGCAGCCTCCCGAGTGTCAATGCCCCGAGCAGCCATCACACGTGCGACGATGGGGCGCAAATCCATATCACGCGCGAGGTTTGCTGCTTTGTCTTGGTCATAGACGCGCTCCATCCAGCGCGTGGTCATGACAGATCCTGAGGCCATATTAGCTTCGGCGTAAATCTGAGAAAATCACAAGCAATCAGATGATAGGTCGTGCCATTCACCTGCCCTTGGACGGCATTCCGATGTGATCTCTCGTCATGCAAATGCCCATAGACGCATACAGCCACACCAAATTCCTCCATGAGCTGCGCATAGCCCGTCGGGCTACCGTTCGTCGTAAAAGGCGGATAGTGAATGGCGGCGATCAAAGGTCGTCCGGATGCCATTTTTTTGGCAGCCTCAAGCGACATACGCAGGCGCAACAACTCGCGTTCATAAATCTTCTGATCTTCCGGCGTGAAGTCAGCCGTCCCCGGAGCGGACCAGCAGCGACTTCCCGCAACAACAACTTCGCCTAAATCATAAGCATCATTTTGCAACGCCACGCAACTCTTCGGAATTTGCGCGCGCACTTTACCAATACTGCTCCACCAATAATCGTGATTGCCGCGACCGAGAATCTTGAGCCCCGGACGATTGCCAATCCATTCGAGATCTTTTTGCGCCTCATCGAGACGCATCGCCCAAGACAAATCTCCAGGGCAAAGCACGATGTCGTCCGCTTTCACAAGCGCGTCCCATGCTTCCTGTATGCGCAGCGCATGACCCTGCCAATGAGGCCCAAATTTATCCATGGGCTTGTTGGATGAGAAAGACAGGTGTAGATCGGATATTCCCCAAATGCGCATTCTTTGATTGTTATTGATGAAAAAGCTTCCGTGCAAGATGAAACACGAATTAGAATATCAGCCCGCAATCTTCCCCAGCATTTTCCCAAGCGCGCCCAATTGGCAAGCTTACTTTGGCAATGACCATCCGCTCGAGCTTGAGCTCGGCATGGGCCGATCGCACTTTTTGTTCGAGCGTGCTGCTTCTATGCCCGCGCACAATATCGTTGGTATCGAGTGGAAGCAGCGCTGGGTGGAACAAGCAAATCGCAAAATCGTGCGCGAGAGCATAAACAACGTTTGCGCCCTTCATGGTAACGCGTGGCTCTTGCTCCCAGCTTTGTTTGCGCCAAACACACTAAGTAACATCGTGCTTAATTTTCCAGATCCCTGGTGGAAGAAAAAGCATCAGAAGCGACGCATCGTCAACGATGTCTTTGTGAACATTTTAGCTTCTAGACTTGCTCCACAGGGGACACTCTTTTTACAAACAGACGTTGGCCCATTATTTGAAGAATATACGGGGCGCCTAAAAGCACACCCTGATCTTAAATACGACGGACCACTTTTGCACAATCCGATGAATGCCCAATCCCACCGCGAAAAAAAATGTGAGAGTGTAGGCATTCCAATCTATCGCGCACTATTGACCAAAGAAATGGCAACCTCATGAGACAAACTTCGCTCCTAATTATTCTTGCTGGGCTCTTCGCACTGATCTGTCTTGTCGCGCCCTACCCTCTGCTGGGAACCCCTGGGCCAGAAGCAGGGATTTTGCTCGGCGTCATACTGGGCCCGTTGCTCTTGCTACGCGGCGCAGCGAAGGGCGCCCGACGTGACATTCGCGGATTTGCCTATGACCTCATATCGGAAGGATCGCTGATAGGTATCGTTTTCATCATCTATGTGGCGTTTCTGGCGTTCAACTCACTTCGCTTTCAAAGTTGCTCTCCCGATCGAGGATTTGTTGCCGTCTTCATTCTTGGGCTTCCGGTACTCCTTCTTAACGCAATCACCGGTATTTGGATCGGCCGCATTGTTGGACAGCGCATCATCGCCGTTTTTCTCACAGGTGTGCTCTGGCTTCTCTACCTTGCGGCGCAAGCTCTCATGTGGTGGCTCGCGCCCAGCATGCGCTTTTTCAACCAGTACTGGATTGTCGTGACCTCAGACCTCATCCAAGGTCAAGGCCTCACGCCGGCGCTCGCCACCTTCCGCGTGAGCACATTACTTTTCGCCATTTTTCTGTCGTTGCTTGGCCTCATGTTTTTTCGCAACAAGCAGCGCATGGGCTTCTCTAGCTCGTCCTCCCCACATTCTGGGCTTAGTTTTGCCGCGTTTGTGATTTTGATCATCGCCATTTCTTGCCACGTGCTGAGTGTTGACGCTATCGTGCCAAGTCAGCCGGAAGTCAATCGTCAGTACACGCTCAAATTGCGCCGTGGACCTCTCGTCTTGCATGCTGTTCCAAGTGCCACCAATCGCCACGAAGCTGAGGCTATCTTGGCCGAGGGAACGCTCTGGTTAAACCGACTCGAGCAGCGCACAGGGCTGCGCACGACCAAAGACATTCACATTTGGCTCCATGCATCTACAGCAGAGCAAGAACGGATCACCGGCGCCAAAAACGTGCATTTTGCACTGCCAAGCCATCGCGAAATTCATATCACTGGAACAGAGATTCCCCACCGGACACTTGGTCACGAGTTGGCCCATATTTTGCTTGGCCAAGTTGGCCCAACTCTCATGGGCACGCCGGGCATTTGGGGGCTTTTGCCCAACGTCGCTTTGACAGAGGGCCTCGCCGTAAT
>JABDBI010000042.1:0-2879 GCA_013288705.1 Methanobacteriota archaeon
GAAAGAAATATGACGGAAAAACTAAAACGCATCGTCCGGGGACAAATCGCGGGTCTTCACGGCCGATAGGCGAATTCGCTGAACAAACGCGTGGCGTCGTCTTGGTTGTGTATCAAAGCCGGTTGTTTGATGTCGCCAAGCAACATTCCCCTCCTTTCGAAGTAACTAAAGTAAATAGTTCTTGCGCGTGGGCACGGCATGCATTTCGCGGGCGCAATCTGACCTAAGAGCCGAGCATTGCGATAATGAAAACCCCGCAACAGCTCATGCTCGATCTTTTTTTCTAACAGTTGCGCGTCATGGGCACCCTCCACGATTAGCCAGTAGCGGGCCGGTATGATTGGTAAGAGTAAACAAAACCGTGGGATATCATCGACAAAGACAGCATTGAGACAAGTAGAAACAAATTCTTCGTGTAATTTTTCTCCAACCAAATCACTGACGGCATCTGCTCTACCCACAAAATCAAAACAAGGCGCGTTCATGTAGAAATGGGTGACGCGAACCATATCGCCGATTCGATAGCGATATAGACCTGCATACTGGGTCAAAACAATCTCATATTCTGCGCCCAATCTAAGCTCATGCAAACGAAAGATGCGTTGCTCACGATCGATAAATTCAAAAAACACGTCGCCGATAAGGGGAACACACCCGCTCGCCTCAAGCAATGGAATCGTCATCGGCGCTTCTGTCGCCAACAGCCCTTTGCCCTGCATCAATACGCTTGGAAATTTTTCCCTCAGTTGCCTTGCTGTAAGTGCCGCGTGCGCGCTAGTCCAACAGGAGATAAGTTTGAGCTTGGGCCATGTTTTTTGCCAATCAGCAGGCATCTCTCGGAGAAGAATTTCTAGGAATGATGGATGCCATAGAGAAATGACTTCGAGATCGCGCTCTTTCAACATTACATCGATGACGGCAGTTTTGAAGGCAATGGGATCCTGCAACGCATGCAAATTCTTGGGCTGCACCAAAAAGCGTTTGAGCAGCAAATTCAACACACCACTCACATAGTCCGCGTCATGCTTCACGCCTTCACGCGCATCACGAAACTGCGGCGAAATACTGGCAAACACCTTGCCGGTCGAGAAACCCAAATCGGCATCCAGCAAATCACAAAGCCAAATGGCAAACATATTCGAAAACGCCCGCTTCAAACTCTTCGTGTAGGGAATGTGCTTAGCGGGCCCAGAGCTCCCCGATGTCTTTTCATAAAAAAGAACGGGTTCGTTAACCAGCACACGCTGCCCGGTCTTTCGTTGCTTGGCGATCCATGGTTCTAAGTCGTCATAAGTAGAGAGAGGAATCTTGTTTGCAAATTGCGCGTAAGAATCACTGGGCAAAATCTCATGGTGTCGACCATACTCGGTTTTCGATAAGTTTCGGACCACGCGTGCGAGAACATTGTTTTGCGAATTCTCGACGTTCGAGAGTTGTTTCAGAAACCCGCTTTTCTTCGGTTTAAGCGCGAGACGCAGCAAGGGAAAAAAGATGCGACCAAAGAGCCGGTTCATTTTGTAAGTCTCAACAAACCTTGGTGAAATTTTTGCACGGCTCCAATGTGATCTCGAAAAAACAGCTCCGGCTCGAGGAGTTCTAGCTCTCCCAGCACGCACCCGGGTAAAATGTCTACTCGGGCATAAAGCAAATGGCCGTGAGAGCCGAACTTGGTCTGCAACAGGCTTTGCGCCTTCTCAAATGTTGCTTGAGCAAATTCTCTTATGTCGTTGGGCGCCTCCAAGCATTGGACTGATCCGCCGAGTTCATCTTGTACCAGCCAGTGACCCTTCTTAGGCAATTTTAAAACAGCGTGAGAATATTCTTGGTTCAGAAACACCAACGACCATTCGCCAACATCAGAGATCGCTGGCAGAAACGGTTGTACCATGAATGTACGGCCACACCGTATCGGTTGTAGCATTCGCAGGGCATCACGTTGGTCGAACAGAAAAGTATCTCGTGCACCGGCAGAGATACATGGTTTGACAACAATCTTTCCCCACTTTGCAAGCGCATCGTCCAAGACTTCCAACGTATCTTGTGGCCCCATGAGAATCGTCGGCGGGATAGACACGCCCGAATTCTCGAGCTCCTGCAAGTAGTGCTTGTCCAAATTCCAGCGCAGCACCGGAAACGGGTTGGCCAATGGAAGGGAGTGCTTATTCAATTCTTGCAGCCAAGCGAGAAAACTAGCGCGATTTTCTTCGGAGTCAGAATAGTCCCAGGGAGATCGCACGACCAGAACATCGAGATTTTTCTTTTTGACTTGCTCGACCGGCTCGCCCCAAACAATTGGAACGACGTCACAGCCTTGCGCAAGTAAAAAGTCTGCAGCAATCTGATCGTCGTGCGTATAGAGCGGGTTCTGTTTGCTGACCCGATAACGCGAAAGATCTGCACAAGTCACAAAGCCGATTCTCATTTTTTCTCTTCAACTGTCTGGTTAGCGATTAGAATAGAAAGCACCGGCAACGAAACGCGTTTACCAATCACAACTCCCGGACCAAGACGGCTGCCCGCGCCAATAAAGGCACCATCGCCAATGGTGACCTTGCCTATGAGCAGCACGGGTCGATCATCTTTGCTTTGCGCGACTGTGTCACTGATCCCGAGCTGAGATTGCTTCTCAAATTGTCTTCTCGACACGACAATATGTCCACAGAGTCCGGAGTTGTAGCCAAACACCACACTATCGCCAATGTCGAGCAAGTGCCGATCGAGTAATTCAAGACGGGGAGTCCAATACACTCTTTTGCCAATCTTGCTGCCCCAGAGGCGAAGCCAACAACTAAACGCACCCGGGATCATTTGCAAGAGCGCCTCGAGCGCAGGCAGGTACATGTAGATGACTTGCAATTGCTGTACGCCCCACCAGGGTG
>JABDBI010000042.1:2889-4336 GCA_013288705.1 Methanobacteriota archaeon
TACCCAGCTCGATCGGGAAAAACCATCGATGGACGCGAAATGCAATTGGTGGCAACCCATATAAAATGCACGGCGATAATAAAACCGGCCACAAACTAGGTGAGTATGCAAACCATAGAATTTGGGTGAGCGTGAGAGTCACTAGCAACCCGGGAAAGCATAGCATGAAAATGCTCAACACCGTCATGCACGCCTCTTGGCGAAAGGCCAAAGGAACTTTTGAAGAAAGCCGAGCTTGACGGGAATGCCCAGCGATCGCGGCGCGGCTTCGGCAGCATAATAAGTTCCATGTAGGCGATCCCAGATCGACAGATTAGCCCCGAAGTTGACATTGCTGCGAAAGCTACTGTGATGCCAGGCGTGCTCGTTCGGCGTAATAAATATGTAAGCGAGCAGGCGGCGTAATCTTGAATCTGTGTAAGAAGTGTGTCGCCACAAATCGAGAGAAGCAGTGATCGAAGCACTTGCGATAAACCACGTCGGGTCTTTAAGCAAAAATAGGCAGAGCCCGTTGAGCCACCAATAGAGGATGAGCAGGTGTGACAACGCAGAATTCCGCGACGTGACCCATACATCCAAGTGTGTCGCGCTATGATGCACAGCGTGCCAGCGCCACAGTTTCTTTTTATGCAGCAAGCGATGGTTCCAATAGTAGATGTAATCGACAAAAGCAAAATTCAGGAAGAAGCAACCTACTGGCCCGAGATCTAGACGATGGGCATCGTTTGGCAAGAGTGCACCGAGTAGTTGCACGACAACCAGCACTTGCAGAAGCGGTATGGCGAAGCCTTGTAAGAACAGCGAGATACCATCGATCAACCATTCTTGCGAAGTGCGGGAAAAAGCACCCGCGCGCATTTTAGCATTCAGCAACGTCATCGAGGAGAGCAGTGCAAATACAACAAAAACCATCATACCCAAAAATCGATTTCTTGCTGCACGTCAGGAAGATGCCTCGGATCATTGCCCAGTGCAATTGCTTGGCGGATACCGTCAATCAGCCTGTACACAACATCAGACTGCGTGTAAGCAAAATGCGCGTCGTAGCGTTTGATGCATCGTGCCTGGTTAGACAAAATCTCCACATCCTGATCGATAATCGCCTGCGCTTGCCGACGAATGATCGGAGCTGCCAAAGTACTCCAGATGCCATAGTTGTAAGTAAGATCCGTGTAAACCAGAGTCTCTTCATCGCTGACAGGGACAGATTGCGACGTAATGATAAACCGCTTGGTCTCACTAAACTGATAGTCCACACTTGTGACATTGGGCATGTGAAACGCGTCCGTGTGCACGATCTCGCGCTTCGACGGATTCAGAAACCACGAGAAGAGCCCAAAGTTTGCCCGTTCATTTTTGTAGTTCACTTTCACGGAGCCATTCTTTCTCTCGACCGTTGCCGCAAATTGCTCGCTCTTTGGGTCGCGAAATATTTTCGGATGCACAA
>JABDBI010000043.1 GCA_013288705.1 Methanobacteriota archaeon
CGATCTCGGCTGATGGCATAACGCATCTTATCAATTGGCAATCTGCCCATGTCGGTGTGCAGTACTATTTCCCGGGATTAGATGGGCGTATGTGGGTTTCGGGCAATTATGCCCGCATTGAATCGAATAATGCCAAGCTCTACGGTGAAACAAGCAAAACGCGTTTGGCTGAAGATTGGATGGATGTGAATCTCTTTGGTGACGTAACCAAGGCATTTAGGCTAGGGGCAGAGTACGCTTACTTTAATGATCACTACGCGGATGGTGTCGATGCGGTTAATCATCGTGTGCAGGTCTCAGCGTTTTACATGTTCTAGCGACTCGGCATGTCTTTCATGACTGCCTCAATCTCGCTCTTATAGCGCAGCCAAAATGTATTGGGAGTCATATGGCCCTTGGCGAGTTCTGTGAACGTGCCGGGCCTGGCAAAGAAGTCTTGTGTGGCGAGCTTGGCCAACTCGCTTGGCAAAACAAATCTCCCGTCGCCCAAATATCCGCCCCAAAAATCCGATGATTGAATCAGCTCGATGCGTGGTAGCGAGATGAAAAATGTCTGCTGCAATGCCCTTTGAATTGCCTCACGATCGAATACTTGTTGAAATCCTGACGTCCAAGACAGTTGGAGGTGATCGACCATGCTGGGATTCTTCAGCACTTTTTGTAGACTTAGAAAATGATTGTTCATGTCGATGAAGCTGTTCCAGAATAAGAATTGGTAATGGATGTGAAGCTCGCTCGCCTGCTCCAATGGCAGCGATGAAATCACGCCGCCATCGGATAATTCATAAGTTTTTGCGCCACACGAAAAGCGGGGAGGTGCAAAAATTGCAGGCAAGGCGGTGCTTCCTTCGACGACATCAAGCAAATGTTCTGGGCACTCGGCCAAATTGATCCAGTCGAACCGACTTGGGAAAATGATGTTGGAGCTTGCTGGTCTTACATAAAAGTTCAAGCGATTGAGAGCATTGACTTCAGTGGTTGTGATGACAATGGGATATCGAACCTTGGCAAAGAGACAGCGCGACAGCTCTTGACGATTTTTGGAGCCAATGCAGCTATTGTCGCCGACGCCTTTCAATAAGTCGGCCATCGCAGTGTCGACGTTAAACCGGTCAAATAAATTGCCACGCGCGAAAGGTAGTTTCGCCATGCCAACAAACAGCACAACGAAAATTGCTGCCGATGCCACATGAATAGCAAGCCCAGGTGCATACCGTCGCATAAACAGGTGGAGCACCACGGAGATAAAAAAGATGCCGACCAAAAGCAGGATGACATACTCGATCGGAATATCTGGAATTAGAACAGCCGCAATGATAGACGCCACTAAAATCGCAATTTTTAGCCATGAATGAACTATTTTTCGCGTGAATAAAATGTGCCCAATGGAAAAAAAGTAATAGAGAAAAATCAATGCTGCTGCAAGCATTGTTGCTTTTGGGTACTGAATGACAGTGGCAATGACACGGGAACGCAACGAGGGCGAGATATAGCGGGTGATGTCTGACAGACGCGATGTTGTTTCATCACCGACTAGCGTATTAGGTTTGAGTACTGATAGGGCCAGAGAATTAATAGCACCCCCGGAAATTCCGAGAAGAACCACCTGGTTGTCGAGATGGGTGGGCTCAATGACTTCCCGAATAAACTCGTTGCCAAACCGAAAGGTATAAGGTGTACGTGCGCCTCCGCCCATAAACGCGAGAGCAATACTGTTGTTACCAACCTCATCGGCAAGTCTTTCCGAAACGTTCTTATAGGTCAGCTTCGGTAGAGCAGGTATGTTCTGATAATATGCATCGATTGCCCGAATTTTTTGCTGTAATGCCTTTGGCTCCGTAATGGCTTCAGCGTAGAGTTTGAAATAGGGTCGAAGTGTTTTGGGAATCGCGTCAACTTGTGTGACGAAGGCACCATGCATTTTGTCAAGCACGCTCTTATCAAGCGGAATCGATTTGTGGATCAATAGAAAATACCCTGACACGTCTGTGGTTAAGTCTTTGGCAACAATGCAAGCGCCAGGATTTGACAGCACGCGAGGGAGCACAGTTTGCGAAAAAATGCCGAATCGCGTTCCGCCTCGATCTGGTTTCTTCAAAAATCTCTTGATGCTCGCGCTGTCGTCTTGATAAAAATACAAATCTGCCAGAGCCAGAGATGGATTTAGTCGGGTCAGCGTGTGATAAAGCAAAAACCCTTTGTTGTGATATTCATTTGGAAATGAGATTTCATCATTCGCTGAAAAAGCATGTTTTGTCAGCGAGAAGGTGTTGCAGTCTAGGTTTCCTGTCGTGTTAGCGACAAGATAGGCAGCATCGTCTGGCAAAAATGCCAGTGGCACAAAAGAATCAAGCAAGCCGGCTTTTTGAAGCAAGTGAAAGAGTGGCACCGGTAACACCGCTGCACCGACTTGACTGAGATTAAACCAGGACATGAGCTCAAAGGCGTCGAGTGCCTGCGGAATAGGGTGAAAGAGACTTTTTTTCGTGAGTTGGTTGGCCATCTGAATGAACTGCGAGACGACCAAGAAATCAGAAATTGCTTCGTTGCTGATCTTAGCATTCAAGTTGTCAAAGCGTAGGCTCACGAAATAAGCAGGCGCCTGGTTTTGAGCATGCAAAGTCACACAAAACAGACAGAGAAAGGCGAGCCGAGTTATGTCTTCGATAATCCTAAAACGCATAGCCAAAGTATACATGGATACGCGATTGCCTGCCAAAAATCCCGCTGCTTTGGGTGATGGGCGAAATGGCGTAGTCGATTGAAATGGGGCCCACGGGAAGAAGATAGCGTAGACCTGCACCGATGCTCCACCCAAAACGGCTCTCCACTGGCAGTGCGCTGTTGAACGTATCGCACTGAAAAAGCGATGTGCAGTTATCTACCAAGCCAACATCGGTGAAGATTGCGCCATTTAAATCTCCAAAGAGAATATTTTTGGCTAAAGGGAAGCGTAACTCCAGATTGGCTTGCAAGCTCAGATTGCCTGGATGCGGTTGGAAGCCTGGTTCGAGATGGCCCTTGTCGTCGAGAATGGCACCTTGAATGCCAATCTGTCCCTCGTTGAATCCACGAACGCTGCGATCACCGCCGAGGGTATCCATATCGGACTGGTATTTGAGCACCCACCATTGCTGTTCTGGGTTGTCGATGAACGCTCTGCGTAGCTTGAGCTGTGTCGCAAGTGTGATGCCCGCAAGGGTATAGTAACCCGCTGCATCGCCACCCAAGATGGTGTAGGGAAGAGGATTTGCAACTGCAAGCTCGGCGCTGAATTGCGCGAAAAGCTTGAGCCGAAATCCCCGGTGTGGATCAATGGGATTGTCGACTTTGGCATACAAAATGCCCGGCTCCAAAATCGCGCGGGTTGTGGCAGCTTGTTTTAACGCCGAAATTAGGCCATCGAGAGTTTGCAGAGATTGTTGTGGATTCGATAGAAACGAAATGGGTTCGTAAGGTGTTTGCCATTGATCCCAGCGCATGATTAGCTCAAGATAGGGCGAAAGGAGCGGTAGAGCTTGCCAGTCCACACGCGCTTCAATCTCGCTGCGAAAGTGCCTTTCCAATTTCCACGGCTGATCCTCATAAGTGAAATTAGGTATTGTGAGATCGAGGCTAAATGGTGAACCAAGTAAAAATGGCCAGCGAATTGTATTTGTAAGGCTGCTGAGATGTCCCCAAAAGAGCCCAAAGTCAAGCTCGGTATTTAACTCCAACATATGACCAAAGAGATTTCGCTCAAGCAGTTCTAAATCGATCGATAAAAGATTATCTGTGCTAAAGGTTATCGCGGTGTCGAGGGTGAGCGAAGGTTTTTCGATCACGTCGAGCAATACAAATTGATCGTTTGGGTCTGTTCCAGATGGTACGTAGCGAAGATCGATTTTCGAAAAGAGATTGCGCCGCCTAAGTTTGATGACACCTTCGTCAATGTTCTTCGGAATGAGTGGCGATCCAGTTTCAAGAGAGTCTTTGGGAAATTCCGCCAAGATTGCATTTTCACTGGTCTTGAGATTCCCACTGATGACCACACCGCCGATCTGATGTTGCCGCAAGGCGCCAGCCTTAGACGTAACGACAAACGAGATGATGGCACCGTGGGAAGTGTCTTCGACATGTGCATCCACGTCCATATCAAAATAGCCGTGTATGCGAAAAATCTGCATGATCCGATTTTCATCGTCGCTCACCAAATCAGGAAAAAATGGGCCACCCTTCTTATTGCTGAGGTTTGCCAAAATCTGTGGCAGAAGTGCATCAACGCCA
>JABDBI010000044.1 GCA_013288705.1 Methanobacteriota archaeon
GTAAATTATCAAACGACTCCAGATTTGCATCCATTCTTTCTTTTCTAGAATCAACGACGAAAACAACACCATCCACGCTCTGCAAAATCACCTTACGTGATGCGTCATAAAAAACCTGCCCGGGCACAGAGTAGAGATGAAATCTCGTCTTAAACCCGCGAATTTCGCCAAGTGAAAGAGGCAAAAAGTCAAAAAATATTGTTCTTTCATGCTCTGTAGCCAATGAAATCAACTCACCCTTAAAAAGCGGGCTTGTCTGCGAATAAATATATTGCAAATTTGTCGTTTTGCCGGACAGTCCGGCCCCGCAATAAACGATCTTGCAGTTAATTTCGCGGGTTTGGTGATTGATGTGTGCCATAAAATAAACCCTCTATTTCCTCGTCTGATGCGTTGTTCAACGGCGATTCAGCGTTGGTCGTTGCCTTTTCCATTGCCGTCAAGCTTTCAAGAAGCAAATCTTTCCTTTTTCTCACCTGAAATTTAGCCCAGCCCAAAGACTGATTGTCATTTAAGACCATCAATAAAATTGCCCCACCAACTTTGTGAAGCAGCAGGCAGACATTATCGGTCTCATGGGACAAAAAAGACAGGGCATTTCCCCCAGACAGCTGGACCATCGCCTGGCTTGCAGCTATACCTGCGGCCGCCAAAGAAGCGAGACTAGTCTGATCCACATCTGGGTTAGCGCCCGATGCGAGAATGGGCCGGCCGTATTTGTCGATCAAAAGCAGGTGTCGTGCAACACACACATAGTAAATTTCGTCACACAACTGCTGCAAAGCATCCATCAATCAAAAACCTCGCCGAAGCTGCATAGAGCGAGAAAGCGTCAGTCGGTCGGCATACTGCAAATCTCCACCCACGGGCACTCCAGAGGCTATACGTGATATTGGTATGCCAAAGCCCTTCATCTGTTCAGCCAAATAAAGCGCAGTCGCTTCTCCTTCCACCGTAGGCGGGGTCGCCAAAATGATCTCCCGCACCGCTTCAGCTTTATTAGACAAGCGCGTGAGCAGCGAGGGAATACGCAAATCTTGTGGGCCAATGCCATCCATAGGTGCGAGCGTACCATGTAACACGTGGTAGACACCACGAAACTCAGCAGTTGTTTCAATCGCCATCAAGTCCTGAATACTCGCTACAACACATAGAATCGTACGATCCCGAGAGAGTGAGCTGCAAATGCTACAGCCATTTTCTTCCGTAGTGAGCATCGCGCAAGTCATGCATTCCTTCACGCGATCAGCCACTTCGGTCAAAGTTTGCGCCAAAGTATACATGGATTCCCGTGCACTGCTCAGCATATGTAACACCAAGCGCAGCGATGTGCGTTCGCCGATTCCGGGCAATTGTGACAATTGCTCCATGAGCCGTTTGACTGGATCTTGTTGCTGCATGACGCCCTTTCTTCTAATGGAGACCTGTTATACTACCGCATTATGACCTTTTCTCAATTCGAAAAGCTGCTTGAACGCACACGCAACCTCCCGCAGGAGCCGGGATGTTATCTCATGAAAGATAAGCGTGGCAAAATCTTTTATATTGGAAAGGCGATTAATCTCAGAGCGCGCGTTCGCAGTTATTTTTCTGGCAGCGATGATAGGCCTTTTGTGGGTTGGCTAAGCCGCATGCTTACCGACATCGAAACGATTGTGGTTCGCAACGACAAAGAGGCGCTGCTTCTTGAGCAAACGCTCATTAAGCAACATCAGCCCAAATTCAATATTCAGCTTAAAGATGACAAAAACTATCTACTGCTCCGACTAGACACCAGACAAACTCCGCCTCACGCAAGGCTGCATAAGCGATACCCAAAGCTCGAGATTGTACGCGAGGCTAAAAACGATGGTGCGCGCTATTTTGGTCCTTACCCACAGGCGTCCCAAGCGCGTGCAATGGTGCGGCTCATCGATAAACATTTTCAACTGCGGACGTGCAACGATCACGTCATCGATAACCGCGCCAAGCCCTGCATTCAATACCAAATTGGCCGCTGCCCTGCCCCTTGTGTGTATCCCGTTCCAGATTACCAAGAGGAAGTCAAAAACGTTGTGCACTTTTTGAGTGGCCAAACCAATGAGTTAGAGCGTCGACTCACTTTTGCCATGTGGCAGGCGTCGAAGGATGAGAACTTCGAGCGCGCAGCGCGTCTACGAGACCAATATCAGGCGATCAAGACGTCGCTCGAGAGCCAATCTGTTCAGCTCGTTGGGCGTCATTTGAACCACGATGTCATTGCTGCGAGCAGAGCTGGCTCTTTGCTCGTGATTGTGCGTCTCGTTGCACAAAAAGGGCGCGTGCTTGGGAGCAACAACTATTTCTTTGATCACCAGGAATTCCCGACTGAAGAGTTGGTGGCAAGTTTCTTGACACAGCTTTACACCAAGTTGGATGCCAAGAATTTACCCGATGAAGTCTTGACGCGTGTTGCCCTCGAGGATGCCATGCTCCCCATGCACGTGCGCAAGCCCACCCGCGGAAAGCTGAAAGCGTTAGTTGAAATCGCGCAAAAAAACGCTGACATTGCGCTCGCCAATAAGCTGAAGCAAGTAGAGACGCAACGTTCTGCTCTCGAGCAACTTCGTAAAACTCTCGATCTCGAGAAGGTACCAACAACGATCGAGTGCTTCGACGTATCATTGTTTCAGGGCACCGACGCTGTGGCATCACAGGTGTGCTTCAAAGATGGCGAGCCAGACAAGTCCCGTTACCGACGCTACAAGATTAAGACTGTCACCGGAACAGACGACTTCGCAATGATGTATGAAGTCGTATCGAGACGCCTCAAACGCGGCCTAGAAGCCAAAGACCTCCCCGACCTCATTCTCGTCGACGGCGGCAAAGGCCAACTCTCCATGGCTCTTGCCGCCTGCAAAGACGCGGGCATCCCAGTAAGCAAATCCACGCTTTACGTAGCCGGCATCGCCAAAGCGCGCCTAAAAACCCCTCTCCCGCTGAGCGACGACCCCACCCACACCGACGAGCGCCTCTTCATCCCCGGCGTCAAAGACCCCATCATCCTCCGCAAACACACCTCGGAGCGCTACCTCGTCGAACGCATCCGCGACGAGGCCCACCGCTTCGCCATCACCTTCCACCGCGAGCGCCGCAAAAAGCGTACACTGACATCGGTGCTGGACCACGTTCTTGGACTCGGCCCAAAAGGAAAGGCATTACTCTTAGAACACTTTGGAACAGCCAAGTCTGTAAGCGAAGCATCACTGGAGGATATCGCCAAGGTTCCAGGTATCGGTGAAAAACGTGCAGAACAAATTCACCTGGCTCTGCACAAAAAATAACTCTCATCCACCGAAAATATTCTTTATTTTTCGGCACATTACACCATTAAATCAAGATGCTGCCATCACCTTCACGTGATGTCCTCTGCCAAACGCGATAATATTCTGGTCCTTCGTTGCCAGACAAAGGTTCTCCACACGCGCGGTCGACACAATCATGCGATCTGCTGGGTCGCCATGAAATGTGCCTGGCAGAAAGCAACTATCAATCGAAATTTGAGGCGACAACGGAATGAGTTTTAACCGAAGCGCCTCAAAACTCTTGTTAACCCACTCAGGGAGCGGCATGTCCAAAATAATTCTCTGCTTGGCGACAAGCATGCTGATTTCCCAAACTGAGATGGCAGCAACATAAACGGAGTCTCGCAAAATGGCTTGGCGAAATACTGCCTGATTTTTCATTGAGATATTCTTTGAGCCTTCGGCGAGCCAAATCCATACGTGAGTATCGAGCAAAAATAGCTCCTCATTGTGCGGCATGCCAGACCTCATCCAAAGGCGCAACGATATCACCTACAATCGTTACGGTGCCCTTGAGAGCACCGATAGGATCCCTTTGCTGTGCATCTACAGGAACCAATTTTGCTACGGGCTTTCCTCGTTTGGTGACAATTAACGACCTACCCGTGTTTTTCACTTCATCCATTAGCTGGAGACAATGCGCTTTGAATTCACCCGCGGAGATGGTTTCGGTTTGTCGAATCATGGAACCTCCGATGATGGTTATATATCTATGGTCATATTACTATTATTTTCGATTTCGAGCAAGCCGTTTGTCGGATGATCCTGGTAATAAAAATCGCCGATTCCAGGTCAGAGTGGTAATAAAAGTTGCCGGCCTTGGGTTTTCAGCAAGAACCTATGCCAACTTTTATAGTGTAAGCACTGGAAATTAAAGTCTCTCTCTGTATATCATCGGGCC
>JABDBI010000045.1:0-437 GCA_013288705.1 Methanobacteriota archaeon
ACAGCCGTGCCACAGCGTTTCTGATCGCTGATGGCATTTTGCCCAGCAACGAAGGTCGCGGCTACGTGCTCAGGCGCATTATGCGTCGAGCGATTCGCCACGGCGCAAGGCTTGGGTTGAACGAGCTATTTTTCCACCGCGTTTGTGACCATGTCGTTGAAGAATTTGGCAGTGTTTACCCGGAGCTTCTCGATGCACGTGCGCTGCTTGGCAAAGTCGTTCAGCAAGAAGAAGAGACATTTCGGAAAAAGTATGATGCCTGGCCGTACGCCCTACATTCTCGAGGTCGTTGTGTTTACCGCCAGCGCGCACGCATTTTTGACTGCTGGTGGCGCGTTTGTAGGGGCGGCGTTCTTTGCCGGTAAAGACATCTTTGAATTGTACCATGCCGGCATTGACGAAGAGCAGCGTGGGGTCTGGTGTGGTTGTACTTGGTA
>JABDBI010000045.1:447-3516 GCA_013288705.1 Methanobacteriota archaeon
TTGGGGAGGAGCGGAGCGCTCTTTACCACTTCATGGCCCTTGTTGGCGAAGAACTGCAGAAACTTGGAACGTAGTGTTTTGCTGGATGTAGGCATGCCGACTTGTATAAGGAATGCGTGGCAAAGGTGCAAGACTCCCAAGAGTCTAAGGCTTCGGAAAAATCAAAGTGCTGGTGGCTGCCTGAATACTCGCTGGAACCTCCACAACCCGTAGCGTCGGTGCAGCAAGCGTTTGATTATCAGCGGAAGTCTGCCACTGCACCGTCAGCATTTTCCACGCTGTTTGCAGCCCAGTATTGGCATCAACTTCGTATTGCCCAAAGCACGTCTGCATTTGCAGATGCCGAATTGCCTTACTGACAGTCGTTGGGTCGGTCGTTCCAGCGACTTCGATTGCCTTGGCTAATGCTAAAACCGCCATCCCACCAAGGGCCGCATGATAGCTGGGAACGGTGTTGCCATTTTGCTGGTGAATAAACGACACGCATGTGGCCTGGTCTGGCCCATAGAACTCAAATCCGGAGGGTACATTTGTGGTGCTGTAGATCTCTTGTGAATCCGTCCATGCGACGCTGCTCATCACGCCCCTTGCGTAGCTATTTGGAATGGCTGCATAAAAGCTGTTGCTTGCAGGCGCAACGGTGAGCGCAAGAGCAGATGGCTGAATACCTGCTGCCTGCAGAGCTTTGGTGTATAGGATGCCATCGGTGTTATGCCCTGTGTTGATGATGAGAAGGTTTTGGTCTGATTTAAGGGGCTGCACACCTGCCACAAATGCATTCATGGTCGTCTGGTTGGCGGCGGTGTTTGTAAGGCCACCAGGATAATAGCCACTGGACGTCGAATCAGAGACAACTTGAAAAGTCGTGCCGTGGGTGGCTATTTCAGCTTTAACGCCGCCAAGAACAGATTTGCTAAATGGATCGTTTTCTGAGGTGAGCGCAATCTTGAGCGGACCATTTTGTCTCGCTGCGATGCCTGCAAGCAAATCGACGGTGGTGTTTAGAAATTCCGAGGCCTTAGGGATGACTTGGACGCGCCAGCTCGAGTTGTTTTGAAAGAGCGAGTCATCAGCGCCATAAGCCGATAAAATGAGCTTCTGGGTTGATTCAGCAATCGGATTTGCGATGGCGCTCGCAGCAGTACCATAAGGGCCAACGAGAAAGTTCACTGCCGGATTGTTGGCAAGTTGGGTGTACAACGTTTGAACTGTGCTCGTATTTGATGCATCATCGCCGGCGTTCATCATGGAGAACATAACGTGTTGCCCATTGCTAAGCAGAACGCCACCGTTTGAGTTCACCCAGTTTACCATGGCATTGACGCCTTGCCAACCATTTGTGCTAGGTGTGGCGTTGGCTCCGGTTACCGAGTAGGACATTCCAAGCGTGACTGTTTGAGTCTGAGATGACGCGAGTGTGCTTGCTGAAGTTGGCGACGAGCTGGAACAGCCTGTTTGCAAAACCGTCAGGATGATAACCGTGAGGCTGATTACACTGCGCAATTTAAGAAAGTTCATGTCGCCTGCCCCCCGTTCTACGTTTTACCTAGCTTACATCCAAAGCTCCATGAAGCTCAAGCCTTTCACTGGCCGATAAAAACGCGCTGTCAGCCCCATTGCTTATCAGCTTGGTAAGCTCTGCCTGGCTGAACCCAAGGTGCTCATGGGCGAGCAGTAGCTCACCGGACATTGTGGTATGCGATATCAATCGATTGTCGGTATTAATGGTGACCTTGGCGCCAAGGTCATAAAGCCGTCTGAGCGGGTGGTTATCCATGGAAGCCACCACGCCGGTTTGCACGTTGCTTGACAGGCAGACTTCTAGAGGAATCTGTCGTTTAATCACCTCATCGAGTAGCTCGGAGCTTTCCACGACCCGCACTCCATGCCCGATACGTTGCGCGCCGCAATCAACTAGGGCTTGCCGGATGCTCTCAGCGCCATCGCCTTCCCCTGCATGAACAGTGGTATGGAGGCCATGTCGCAGAGCTTCGCGAAAACTTTCTGCATGCGCTTTCGCGGGATATCCTGCTTCTGGCCCGGCGAGATCCAATGCCACAACGCCACGACGCCGATAGGTGATCGCAAGCTTTGCGATTGCAAGACTCTGTGTCGGGGGCGAATTACGCATGGCACATAAGATCAGGCCAGTACTGATGCCATATTTCCCGGATGCCGAGCCCATGCCATGCAATGCTGCCTCGATAACCTCATCGTGAGATAATCCCTGCTCGGTCAAAAACGTTGGGCAAAAGCGTACTTCGATGTGTTTCACGTTGTCTAGAGCAGCATCTTCGATGAGCTCGAACGCCACGCGGGCGATCGCGTCCGCAGTTTGCATGACGCTGCACGTGATCGCGAAGGCTTGTAGGTATTGCTCTAGGCTGTCGTATGCAGCGCTGCCAGGAAGAGCTGGCAAGCGAATGCCTTGCATATCAGCCAACTCACACAGCGTTTCCATCCTCAGACTGCCATCCAAATGGCAGTGCAGGTCCGTTTTGGGCAGACTGGTAAAAAGGCTCATTGCCACACTCCCCATGGGCCGAACGTCTATTGACCGCCCCCATCAAGCTGCTACAGTGACCGTTCTTTTACCATTGGCCCTTGTTTTATAAAGGAAAAAAACATGAAGCCCGATATCCATCCGCAATACAATCCCGTCACCATCTCTTGCGCCTGCGGTGCCAAATACGAAACCAGATCAACCAAGGTCTACAACGTAGATGTATGCTCCGCTTGCCATCCGTTTTTCACCGGCAAGTCCAAGATGTTGGACACAGAAGGCCGTGTCGAGCGCTTCCGCAAGAAGTATGCGATGAAGAAATAGCTGGCTTTTCGCTCGCTGTGATACAAGTAGGCATGACATTGCAATCGCTCAAACTTTTACGACTCTATGTCGCATCCATCCTCTTTTCCGCTACCAAACCCCTCGTGGGTGGGCAGGCGGTGATCGAGGGTGTGATGATGCGTTCACCCAATAGCTTTGCCGTCGCTGTGCGGCGGCCAGATAAGCAAATTGTGGTGCGTGAGCGACAATGGCTGTCTTTTGCTGAACGCTTTCCCTTTTTG
>JABDBI010000045.1:3526-3769 GCA_013288705.1 Methanobacteriota archaeon
CGATGGCCCCTGTTGCGCGGGGCCAATATGCTCATCGAGAGCATGTACAATGGCATGAGCGCGCTGCAATTCTCTGCAGAGCAGGCCATGGTGGACGGGAAAGTCGAGGAGAACAAAGCACCTTCCACTGGCCTCGATAAGTCGCTTTTGCTCACCATGTTCACAAGTATTTTGCTCGGCATTGCCTTATTCAAAGCGGTGCCACATTTCACAGCCTATGCATTGGGCTTTCCCATCAACTCT
>JABDBI010000046.1 GCA_013288705.1 Methanobacteriota archaeon
TCATTTAATTGATGGAATTTCTGATGTGTCCAAGGTGGCGGCAGGACAGTTTTTGTTTGCCGCTATCGATCAATCGGGTAGTGTTTATAGCTGGGGACTAAATATAGATGGATCATTGGGGCGTACTGTCTCTCAAACCAATGCACCACCTGCTGTCATTGCCGGAATACCGCCCATGCGGGACATCGTCATCGGCGATAACTGCATGCTCTGCGTGACAAGAGATGGCAAGCTATACGTTTGGGGTAATAATTCTGCTGGCCAATTGGGTGTAAGTCATCTGAATGCGATATTTCATCCGCAGCCCGTCGTACTTTCCTCTCCAATATCGAGTATTGCAATGGGATCGACTCATGTTCTAGCAGTTACTTCGGATGGCAAGGTATACGGTTGGGGTAGTAATCACCTTGGACAGTTGGGCGTTGCCAAGCATTTATATGTTGCTAGCCCAAAACTGATTGCATTTCCAGAAAAGATCTCCGCAGTTGCCGCAGGAATGCATTACTCATTAGCATTAACGGCATCCGGAAAGGTCTATGCTTGGGGCTGGAACGGATTTGGCCAACTGGGATTAAATGACTTGCAGTCCCGTAGTGTCCCTACGCTCATTCCAAGTTTATCTGGGGTGCGTGCTATTGCCGCTGGAGAAATGCATGCTCTGGCAATCGGTCATGAGCACTTATTTGGTTGGGGAAACAATAATTCCATGCAAATTGGTAAAGCGGCTGAAAGACAGTTGTCGCCAAATCCATTTCTAGCGATTGCATAAATCAGGGCAAAGACTATGGATCCCGAGAACAACCGTCGCAATTTCTTGCGTTTTGGCTTTACTCTGGCCTCAGGCATTCTGACTCCAGTAAGTCTAAATTCATGCCGCCGGGATGAGCGGGAAAACGGAGGATCAAGGCCGCAGCAAACGTTTGTGCAGCCAGCCATGTTGGAAGCAAAAGATGGTTTGCTCGATTTGACATTGACGGCATCCTATTTTGATACGAAGTTATCCGGATCGAACCCAAGTCGGCAGTATGCAGTGTCTTTGCGTGCCTATGGTTATGACGCTAATGGCCCCAATTACTGTGGGCCAAGTTTGGTTGTGAGAGGAGGGGATCAGTTACGTATCGAGTTAATCAATCAATTGCCTGTAAACCCACCATTTGTGGCATTTAGAGATCCGACCAACTACATGAAGCCTAACACCACGAATCTGCACACGCACGGCTTGCATGTTTTTCCGGGGATCTATTCTGAAAAAAATCCGCTTGAGTATGGTGATTATGTTGTTGATCCCAATACTGGTGGTGTCATTCCACAAGGGGGCGCGCGCCAATATGTTTATAACTTGCCGTTAAATCATCCTGCGGGACCGTTTTATTACCACCCTCAGTACCATGGATCTAGTGCTCTTCAGGTGGCCAGTCTCATGGCTGGGGCAATCCTGGTGCGTGGTCCAGTAGATGATTTGCCGGAGATGGCGCAAGCCAACGAACTCATATTTTTATTTCAGGGGCCGTATTTTGCAAAGAATGAAGCAGTTGATAACTACGGAGTGAAAAAAAGCACTCTTGAAAAGTTCTCGCAAATCGCTAACCATCCAACTGGAGATGGTATAAAACGTAGCGACATGAATCACAATGACTTAGCTGCAGCGCCGGTTTTAATCAATGGCGTAAGGCAGCCAACCATAGTCATGGAGAGCGGTGAGGTACAAAGATGGCGCTTTATCAATACCCAAGTCTTTAATTGCCTTAACCTGAATTTAGATGGGCACACTCTGCAGCAATACACATCGGATGGTTGGGGCAGTATCGCTTATCAAGATTACCCGGATGCACGCCAAAAAGGTGGAAGGGGGATAGTGTTATCAGCAGGCAATCGCTCTTCAGTGATTGTAAAAGCAGGTGCCCCAGGAACCTATTTACTTCGATCATTGCCCATATCAATTGCACAAGGTGCGCAGATAGCCGTTTTGTCAGGCGACATCTTGGCCAAGGTGATTGTGATTGAGGCTGCGAAAGCTAGTAAGCAGAAGAAAAGTACGGCAATACCCGCAGTGCCTCTTCCGATCTCTGAGTTTTTAAAGCCCATCACAGATGAAGAGTTTGCTAATGCCGGCGGTAAGAAGCGCAGCATTATTTTCAACATGCTGGGCAATGATGTCTTGGGGCCTTCTGCTGACGCACAATCCATATGGAAGTCTGCATACTTTGCGCTTACTACACCTAATCCTATTCCGAGTTACGAGTATCAGTTGCAACCTTCAAACACCATCACCCAAAATGTTATCCTAGGTGCGGTAGAGGAGTGGACTATTTTTAACTGCAATAGCATCTCTCACCCATTTCATATTCATGTTAACCCGATGTATGTTACCAAGATAAATGGGAATTCGATTCAACCTTACTGGTGCGATACGATTGCTTTACCTTCTGGTGGCACACCAGGACAACCCAAGTCGATTACCTTCAGGATGCGCTTTGTGAGCTTCACGGGCCCTTATCTAATGCATTGCCAAATGTTGCATCATTCTGATTTGGGAATGATTCAGCATGTCACAGTGGTGCCGGTTTAAGCCATCCACAACAGACTAAATGGCTGTTCAAGACTTCAGGTGTGAATTTACGGTTGCCGCCGTCGTGGGTTTAAATATTTGTAGATATACGCTTCGCGACGTAATCTTATGGGGTAAAAAGATACTCGAAATTACATTACGTAACCCAGTATCGGAAAAACACAAATGCGATTTTTACTTTTCCAATCTAGCTTTGCGTTCATTTCCGATATGGCTTACGTTAGAGAGTAGCGCTCTGAACTAATTCGAATGAATTTCATATTATGAGATTTCAGTGATTTCAATAACTTAACGCAAAGTATTACATCCCTTTCTCATTATCCGCATCAAAATTAGTTCCAAATTTCACCGCTCGACTCTTGATTTTTTTTTGAAATCGAACTAAATTTTAGCCAAATCTGCGAGGTTCATTTGTCCCTCGCAAGGCGATATCAATTTGTATTCGGGTATCCTCGCATTGACATGCGAGATTTGGATCGTTGCGCATGCGGCCGAATAGGTTCCGAGCTTTCTCCGATGCACCGAGGGAAAGTCGGAGCCGTTTCTGACCTTAAAAATGCCGGCAAAGGACTTGATTATGCATAGCATTTTCTTCGAATGTCCGCAAACCCTTGTAAAGACTGGCTTTGCGAAAGATTGAACGTGGAAATAGTATACATAATTTCAGCGATCGTTTGAACTGGTGGCTCCACTTCAGGAGACCATCATGGAACGTATCACATCGCTGCACAGCACGTTTCTACTCAATAGCGCGCTCGCGCCATACCTCGATGCATTCAATGATCGACTGCGGCGTGGTCGTTACGCTGCCGTCACGATCAATAAATACATTTCCGGTATTACCCACTTCGCCCGCTGGATGACACGACAAGAGCAGTCAGCCCAAAGTCTGGACGAGAATTCGGTCATGCAGTTCCTGGGCGAGCACCTTCCGCGCTGTGATTGCTCGTCTCCCGTGTTACGTGATTACCGTTCTTTGCGCGCCGCGCTCGGCCATCTGCTGTCGGTACTGCGCGAACAGGGTGTAGTTCCCATACCACCGCTGCCCACTGGCGACATCGCTGATGAGTTGCGGCGGTACGACGAACACATGAACAATGCGCGCGGCCTGGCAGA
>JABDBI010000047.1 GCA_013288705.1 Methanobacteriota archaeon
TCAATGTTCGAGCAAGAGCCTTGCCAACTTGCAGATCGGGCACGGTGATCAAAACAACGAGGATTTGTTCAGTCATGCCCTGCTTTTAGAGAAGCAATCAGTTTACTTCAATGGTGGCAACTTAATTTCGACGCAGATTCTTCAATGCCAAGTCTATCGACGCCATGCATCACGCACGAAGCCTCGTCACGACTGCCAAACTAGAAGGGGTTTTTAAGCACGCTGGTTATGTTCTATCCAAGTGATCGGAGCTGTAATTACTCCTGATATTAGGATTGAATGATCGACTAATGGAATTTTTATAGACCAGCTGATATTGGTGTCAAGCGCTTCTAAGCTGCGAGCAATGAAATAAGTTTATGATATTTCTGCATCTGCATATCATGTGTGATGATGCTTAAATTCTCCACCTTGGCCTGAGCAATTAACATGCGGTCGAATGGATCGTCGTGATGACGTGGCAATGCACCAACTACTCTCGCGTGCGCAAAGGCAATCGGAAGCGCTTCAAATCCATTTTGCGCAATCGCATCTTCCAAATCATTGGGCGCATCCAACTTCTTCAGACTCTTCTTAATCGATATTTCCCATGCGCTTGCCGCACTCACAAAAATACGATTCCGCGAATCGCCAATCACATCGCGGACTTTTTTTGAAAGCAGCGCATCATCCATCAGCCACCACAGCAGCACGTGCGTATCGAGTAAAAACATCATGGCTATTCGCCTTTAAATGCTGCGAGAATTTCTTTTGGTAAATCGTCAAAACCCTTTTTTATTTTGACTCGGCCGCGCCAATACCCTGGCTTACGGGGCTTTTTGCTAGGCTCATAAACTACCAGGCGAACGATAGGCTTGCCAGCTTTCGCAATCACAACTTCTTCACCATGACAAACGCGCTCAAGCAATTGCGATAAGTGGGTTTTTGCTTCATGTATGTTAGCGATCACCATGACTCTCATCCTGTATGACTTAGTCTAGTTTAGCTAAGAACAAGGTAAAAGTCAACTAACCATGGGCCAAAGGCAGATGAGCACCACCTACCGCCTATTCGCATGGCCCCTCGCCCTTCTTGCGCTACTCGCCATCTGCAAACATCTCATCCCGCTCGCCCCCCCGAGGGCTCGAGATAGGCTTCCTCCTCGTCATGGCCTACCAGCTCTATGTGCCCCTATGGTGGATCCGATATAACCGACTAGAGCCAGCAGATTTCGGCATCAACATCCACGGCCGACAAGATCTGCGCCGCACTGCCCTCGCCATCGTCATCATCTTTCCCATTTATGCGTTGCTTTATTTTGGCATGCAATGGTATCTCGCATGGCGTAACAGCTTCGTCATTCATATCCATCCCGATTTGCAAATTGGCCTCGCCTGGATGTTTTTCACAGAGCTAGCCCTCGTGGCCATTCCCGAGGAGGTTTTCTATCGCGGCTTCTTACAAACACGCCTGCTTCGCATGTGGCCGTTCTGGAAAGCAGCGCTTGTCGCCAATTTGTTCTTCGCCCTCGCCCACTTTGTTGGCGACTACAATATCGCTCGACTGTTGCCATTTTTCCCTGGCCTCGTTTTCTCATACTTGGCGTATCGCTCGGGTTCCGTGATGGGCGCATCTATTTTTCATGCGCTTTGCAACTGCTTTTCACAGGTATTGTATAAGAGCGTTATTTGGGCCAAATAGCCATATGACCAAAGTCACCATCAAGCACCTCATCGAAATGAAAGCGCAGGCAGAGCGCATCTGCATGCTCACCTGCTACGATGCTACTTTTGCGCGTCTTCTCGATGAAGCGGGTGTCGACATGTTGCTCGTCGGCGATACGCTTGGCATGGTGTTTAAAGGCGAGGAGACCACACTTGGCGTCACAATCGACGAAATTGCTTACCATGTGAGCGCAGTCGCGCGCGGTTCCAAGCGCGCACACATCGTGGGCGATATGCCTTTCATGAGCTATCATAGCAGCGACGCAGCGACGATTGAAAACGCCGGTAAACTCATCCGCGCTGGTGCTCATTCCATCAAGATGGAAGGCGGGCTCGCAATTTGTGACCGCGTACATCGATTGGTGCAACTCGGCATTCCGGTAATAGGCCACATCGGCCTGCTCCCGCAAAGCGTACATGCGCAAAGTGGCTACTTGGTGCAAGGACGCGATGAAGCATCACGCAAACGTATTCTCGACGATGCTGTTGGCCTCGAGCAGGCGGGCTGCTTTATGATCGTGCTCGAAGGTATTGAGGCCAATCTGGCTCAAGAAATCACAGCCAAGCTGCGCATCCCCACAATTGGCATCGGCGCGGGCGTGCATTGCGATGGGCAGGTGTTGGTGCTTTATGACATGCTTAAATTGACCCAAGGGTTTCATGCGAAATTCCTCAAGCACTTTGCTGAAGGTGACAGCGTGGTGAAAAGCGCTTGCCAATCCTATATGCTCGAAGTGAAGCGTGGCACTTTTCCAGGGCCTGAGCATAGTTATTGGCAGAGGTAAACATGGCGACGGCAAAACAACCAGCCAATGACGGCATCTTGCTTATCGCGGAAAACCGCCGTGCTCGGCATAATTATTCGGTTGGCGATACCTATGAAGCTGGGATTGTGCTCACTGGTACCGAGGTGAAATCGTTGCGTGAAAAGCGCGTTAACTTTTCGGATGCCTATGCGATTTTGAAAAACATGGAAGTGTTTTTGCTTGGGCTTAAAATCGAGCGATATGCTTTTGGTACGCACCAAAATCATGAGCCGGAGCAGACGCGTAAACTTTTGCTGCACAAAAAGGAAATCGAGAAGTTATATCGGGCCACGCGTGAGAAAGGCTCGACGTTGGTGCCATTAAAACTCTACTTTAAGCGTGGACGGGCTAAAGTGCTGATTGGTGTGGCCAAGGGCAAGAGCGATGTCGACAAGCGGCAAGATCTGAAGCGCCGCGACGCGGACCGCGAAGTGGCCCGCGTCATGCGACGGGGTTAGGTGAAATCGCGATCCATCACCGTTTTCCGACGGTCATTCTTCGCGTTCTCAATCGCCTTGTCGCATTCACGCTGAACAATCTCAGAGATGCGCGCCGCCACGGTCCCCGATGTGTTCATACCTGACTTGGCATTGATGTATGCTTTCAATTTTGACACAACAACCAAAATCTCGTTATCAGACATAGATTCCTCCGACCATGCTGTTATGCGGTCTTTGGAATCATAATCAAGCTGGCCCAAAGTTGAAACATTCTGTGCAAAATATTTGCCATCAGGTAAAATCTGAACTGTGAATCAAGCTATTAAAATTGTTCATGGTGATATCACCGATGAGAATGTCGATGCGATCGTCAATGCAGCGAATTCGCAGCTCGTTCTAGGTGCGGGCGTCGCTGGCGCAATTGCCCGCCGTGGAGGGCCCGCTATCCAAGAGGCATGCGATTCCTGGGTACAAGCACACGGCGAAGTGCCAACTGGCCAGGCTGCCATCACAGGTGCGGGCAATTTGCCGTGCAAAGCTTTGATCCATGCGGTGGGACCCGTTTGGCAAGGTGGAAAGGCCCACGAAGAAGAGCTTCTTGCTTCAGCCGTAAAGGCGAGTCTAGCGCTCGCCACCAAGAATGGATTGAAGAGCATTGCACTGCCCGCCATCAGCTCGGGGATTTATGGCTTTCCCATCGACTTGTGCATTCGCGTCATAATCGCCAGCATTG
>JABDBI010000048.1:0-2957 GCA_013288705.1 Methanobacteriota archaeon
AAAGGTCCATCTGTAATCACGGAGATGGCGCTGGCAAAACCCGCATAAGCCTTCACAATTTCGGCAAGATGAAAATCCGGTCGAATTAGGCCCTTCGATGGCGAGGCCTTCTTGCACTCGAGAATGAACCCGGTTTGGTCTTTGCGCAGCACTTGTTCAAGGCTGCGATCGGAAGGTTTTAAGTTGCCCTTCAATGTCGCAAGAGGTTTCTCTAGTTGCCTCTTTTCGATATCGCTTCGTTTCGCATTTAGAATTTTTTCAAATACCATTGCTCATCTCCGCAAATTTCATCAATCGTTCATAGGCTTTTCCAGAAGCAATTGTATGGCGAGCCAAGTCCGCGCCACTTTTGATATCGGCACTCTTGCCGCAGATCCATAAGAGCGCTCCGGCATTGATCGCGACGGCCTCGTTGTGCGCGGCATCTGCTTTTCCCTGCAGGAGCTTTTTCAGCCACGCGGCGTTTTCCTCGGGACCACCACCAAGCAGTGCTTCGATGGGGTAAGACTTGCAACCAGCATCTTCAGGTGTGATCGTGAATGACTTGATTTTGCCACGCTGCAGCAACGCCGCATTGGTCGGTCCATGCAGCGCAATCTCGTCGAGCCCGGAGCCGTGTACAATTAGAGCGGATTCGCACCCGAGTGTTTGTAACGTATGCGCAAAAATCTCGCACAGCTTGGGGTCGTAAACGCCGGTTAATTGGTGCGAGGGATGCGCAGGATTGATAAGCGGTCCAAGCATGTTGAAAATGGTGCGCGTCGCGAGTGCTTTGCGTATGGGCATCGCGTGGCGAACGCCCGCATGGTATAGTGGCGCAAAGAGAAAGCAGATGTTGAGTGCATCGAGGCATTTACGCATCACGTCACTAGGCGCATCGATGCAGATTCCTGCTGCGCGCAAAACATCTGCAGTGCCACATTTCGACGATACCGAGACGTTGCCAATCTTAGCGACTTTTACGCCAAGCTCAGCGGCGATAAAGGCGACAGCTGTAGAGACGTTCACTGTACCCTTGCCATCTCCTCCAGTGCCAACGCTGTCAGCGACAATGCCATCGGGCCTCGGAAAAGGTGCTGCCGCATGTCGTAACGCTTCAGCCGCTCCGGCAATTTCATCAGCACATTCGCCCTTGGCTTTCAATGCTACTAGAAATGCTGCCAACTCGATGTCGGAGAGTTCACCATGGACAATTTTCTCGAAGAGTTCCCGGGTTTGCGATTTCGATAGATTCTCTCGGAGACAAAGTGTTTCGATAACCTTCGTAATCATGAAGCTCCCTCTGCTTGCACCCAGCGCAGAATATTGGCAATCAGCGTGCCACCTTCCGTCGTCAAAATAGACTCGGGATGAAACTGCAATCCAATCATGGGCTGTGTGACATGACGCACCGCCATCACAATATTGTTGTAGTGTGCTTGAACGTGAAGCGTGTCCGGCAGCTTTGTCGCTGCAAGAGAGTGGTAGCGACCAACGGCCATACGTGTGCCAAAACCAGCAAAAATACCCTCGCCATCGAGTTCGATCACACACGACTTGCCATGCACAATCTCCGGCGCAGGACCCACAGTTCCCCCGAGCGCTTCGACCATCGCTTGATGCCCCAAGCAGACACCGAGCAGCGGAACGCGGCCCAGATTTTTCTGAATGAGTTCAATATTACATCCCGCCTCAGCAGGCGTGCCTGGTCCGGGAGACAACACGATCAAGCGCGGCGTCGGAAAAGAGAGTGCAATCTGCATCGCCTTATCTGCGGAGATATCGTTGCGCCACACTTCAACCTTGCATCCCCTCGCCTCAAACTCCTCTGCAAGATTGAATGAAAACGAATCAAAGTTGTCGATCAAAAGCACGTGAACGGGTTTGTGTGAAGTCATGTTGAAACTCCATCCAAGCTTTGCGCAATTGCGGCCAGCACAGCCTCGGCTTTGCTGCGTGTTTCTTTGGCTTCTTCCTTCGGGATCGAGTCATACACCACGCCTGCTCCGGCGCGCACATGGGCGATCCCGTTTTGCACAAACGCAGAGCGAATCACAATCGCCGTATCCATTTCGCCCGAATGATCGATGTAACCAACAGCACCACCATAGGTGGCTCGCTTCGCCGATTCTTGCAGGCGCAAAATCTCCGACGCTTTTACCTTCGGAGCGCCCACCAATGTGCCCATGTTCAGCGATGCCTGATAGGCATGCAGCGCATCGAGGTCATCCCGCAGCTCTCCGCGCACGTAGGATGTGAGATGCATGACGTGGGAAAATCGATCCACGTTCATCAGCTTCTCTACATATCGCGTTTTAGGTTTGCATACGCGCGCCACATCGTTGCGCGCCAGATCGACAAGCATCATATGCTCCGCCACTTCTTTGTGATCGAGCCGAAGTTCTGCCTCTCGCCTCGAATCTAAATCGACACTAATCTCGCCATCTTCGTCAAACCCGCGCCTGCGTGTACCTGCAATAGGTCTCACTTCAACTGTTTTTGGCGTACCGCTAACTTTGATGAATGTTTCGGGTGATGCGCCAAACAATGAGAAATCATTGTCGCAAATATAATACATGTAGGGGCTGGGGTTTAGCGCTTTGAGCTTCTCGTAAGCCCGCATGGGTTTGGGGCACGGCGTGCTGAACGTACGCGAGGGGACGATTTGAAATACGTCCCCAGCGACAATGTGCTTTTTCATCTCGAGCACAACGTTGGCAAATTCAGCATCGGT
Organism: Methanobacteriota archaeon; assembly: GCA_013288705.1. Taxonomy (GTDB): domain Bacteria; phylum Myxococcota; class UBA727; order UBA727; family JABDBI01; genus JABDBI01. The sequence goes on from JABDBI010000048.1 coordinate 2,714, forward strand.
CGTGTCGATACTGACATTGATGCTAGGGTGGTCTGAGTCGTGATGTGGTAACGCCAAATCTCGCATCGCCGGAGTGGATCTGCAGGCATGCTCGAGTGCGCTGGTATCAACTTCAATATTGCTGCCAGGCCCACCAAAGACATGGGCAAAAATAACGGTTTCCTTCTGGAGATGATCAACGACCACAATCCTATCGGGCGAAATGGATACGGCGATTGTGATTCGCTCTGCGTTTGTGCAAAAC
>JABDBI010000048.1:2967-3586 GCA_013288705.1 Methanobacteriota archaeon
ACCACAATCCTATCGGGCTGCCAAAAAACATAGTTAGGAAAGCCAACGGGATCAGCCTTCGGGTTGGGCAATTCCTCGAAGCAATCGACAAGGTCGTACGAAAAAATACCTGCCGTAAAGAGCGATCGTCCTAACTGCTTTTTGCTAAGCGTGAAATCAGAGCTTAAGACGCGCAGAACGTCCAGCGGCGAAGGCGCACGAAGCCTTGTCGCCAGACTTTGATCGCGCACGGGTGGCTGAAAAGACAGCGAAAGCTGTTTTTCATCGGCGCGAGTCACATGTTTCTGAAGCTTCTGTTGAAGCCACGCCAGAGCCCGTTCGCCATTACTATTTAAAGCAACTACATCGACGTCAAGCCCGCGACACACAATTTTAAGCGCAGATCGCGCGGCGATCATGCTTCGTTCGCCTTTACGGGTGATAATATCGGCAGATTCAAGCAACAGCGTGTTTGGCTCGGTGCCGTCCTTTGTGAGTTGCCGAAACAACAAGGTTGGATCCGGCAAGATATCCAAGCGCTTAAACACGCTATGCACATGACCGAGTGCATTTGTCTGTGTCATGCCATTTCCTTGCCACAAGCCTCGACGATGGGCCTTAGCTCGTTCATGAGTTCTGC
>JABDBI010000049.1 GCA_013288705.1 Methanobacteriota archaeon
AGCGGACGTGCAGGGGATATTTAATCCAGGGATGAATGCCGGGCATGGGCCGGCTGGGGTTTTTGGGTTGCGGCTGCATGGGCATTTTTAGTGAGATAAATACTGTCTTAGCAGTAAAAATAGCCAATTTTCTTCTTCATAGCTTTGCATCTTTGCTTTAACGTGGTAATTTACTGCTATGGCAGTTAAAATCGACAAAATTCCACAGATGGTGCGCTTCCATCGAAAACGGAGTGGGCTCACACAGTTGGAGCTAGGCCAACTTGCGGGCGTTGGTAAGACTGCCGTATTTGATGTTGAGCGAGGCAAAATCACTGTGCAATGGGCAACGTTAGTGAAGATTCTACACGTGCTCAATATCCAAATTCATTTTGAAAGCCCGCTCATGAATGAGTTTGAGGAGAAAGACCATGAGAAAGGCTGAGGTCTTGGTAGATGGGGCGCGTGCCGGCGTGCTCGAAGAAACAGAGCCGAATCGCCGCTATCGTTTTGTCTACGATGAGAATTATCGAGGCTTGCCCGTATCACTCACCATGCCGATTGTGAGCAAGAGTTATGAATTTGACGGATTCCCTCCCTTCTTCGACGGGCTTTTGCCCGAAGGCGTCATGCTTGAGTCGTTGCTGAAAGGCGCAAAAATTGACCGCACCGATCTGTTTCTTCAACTTGTTACCGTCGGTGAAGACTTGGTTGGAAATGTCCAGGTACGAGAGCTGCGATGAATCGGTGCCCCATCACGTTTGAATCTTGCGGAGAGCGTCGATATTCAAAGCGCGGGCTTTCACTGCTGTCGCCTCGGTTGCAAAATCTTCAAGACTTTCCATACACGCGCGCGGAACAGCTTGAGCAAGCGTCGTTGCAGGCAGCCAAGATGTCCATCCAGGGTGTGCAGCCTAAACTGAGCGTCAAACTCAACGTCGCACGCGAGCAGTTTGAGATCGTCGACCAGAAGGGCACGTTTATTATTAAACCTCCGCACCTGATTTATCCAGAGCTCGTTGAAAACGAAGACGTTTCGATGCGACTCGCCGCTGCTGTCGACATTGAAGTGCCTGTGCATGGAATGATTTACAGCAGCGATGGGAGTCTCACCTATTTGATTCGGCGCTTTGACCGCTCGGGCCGAAATAAAAAACTGGCGATGGAAGACTTTGCGCAGCTGAGCGGTCATAACCGGGACACAAAATATAACAGCAGCATGGAGCAGGTTGCTCTCATCATTGAGCAGTTTTGTACATTTCCCGTTGTTGAGAAACGAAAATTATTTCGCAGGACACTTTTTAGCTTTTTGATTGGCAATGAGGATATGCATCTCAAGAATTTTTCATTGATTCGTCGCGATGGCAAAATAGAGCTAACGCCAGCTTATGATTTGCTGAATTCCACCATTGTTTTGCGCGCAAACGATGAGCTGGCGCTTCCATTGATGGGGAAAAAGTCAGGTTTTAGGAAAGAGCATTTCGTCGATTACTTCGCGCGGGAGCGTATGGGGCTGCTGCCTTCTGTAGTTGCCGAGGAAATCGAACGCTTAGAGCGCGCGCAGCCTGCGTGGGAGAGTATTTTGCGGCAGAGTTTTTTGTCTGAAATGATGAAAGACAAATATCTGAGGGTGGTCAGTGAGCGGAGTAGGCGTATATTTGGCTAGCTGCTTGGCAGCGCTAGGGCATTGCGCATCGTGCTTTTGCTTGCTCAAGAGCAGTTTTGACTTCCCGTGGAGTACCCACTGCCGCGATATTGGAATTAATCGCCGCCTGATAGATGGCGCCTTTGCAAGTAGGTTTCTCCCCGAGAAAAGTAGCTAATAATTCACGAGTCGCCAATGGCACGGCGTTGTTGGTTAAATACCGAACAAATGCAGTTTGCTGTGCGTCTGTCAAAGTTTGCGGATTTGGAGCTGCGTGTAGGCGAGAATAAATTTCCGATATGACATTGTCATCCGAGCTTATCCCAGCTATTAGTTCATCCATATCTAGATAGGCGAGAAACTCACCCGTGCACCAGGCCACGAGAAGGTCCGAGGATAGCGATTGACTATTGTTTTTCCACGTTCTGCACTGTTCCTTGACCTCATCTTTGCAATCGCGCCAATCCAATCGATTAAGCAAACCTTGCCCCTGAAACTGCCTAGCAAAGGATACTTCTCCCAATAGCTTAATTTTAGACGGTTTAGAAAAGGACGCGGGTGGAAGTAAAAATAGAAATGCATGCGTGTTGTCGATGTTGTTGCACCGAGCGTCATCTGCACAGCTTGAAATGGGTTTAAATTCCGCCACTATTTTATTAACTTGTACGGGCGTAATTGTTGCAACACGTTTAGTCAAAGCGGCGACTGCAGGGCGAAGACTATTTTTGAAGCCCATTGCGTGGATTAGTGCGTCAGTAGCTTTTTCACCCGGCATTTCGGAGAATATCTTTAACGCTGAGTTCGAGATGAGACTGTTATTCAAGTCAAACAATGTTTGCAGCTCTTGTTCGTGTCCTGGGATATTATCTTTGTTAAGCTTCTCTATCATTTCGACGCGGAGGATAGTAATGTGGGGGCTTTCATTCGACCTTGACCCAAGCGTTTTGATTGCTTGAATACGCATATTGATGGCGGCGGGTGGGTCCACGTGCTCTAGTAATGGATCGAGGACAAGTGTGACGATTTGCCCAAGTTCGTAGTCTTTGGCAGCTGTCCTTTTCAGAGCATCAAGAGCGGGCTGAAGCGCATTCTTCGTCAGGAATGGCTTATTCTTCGCTAGCACCAAGATCTCAAGGATAGCAGTAATTTTCGCTTTTTCTCTATCGGGATGAATGAGAAGACTATTTGCAATTTCGATTGCTTTCTCGATGAGGAACTTAGCTTTATCTTCTGACAGTGTCAGTATTTTTCCAACCCTGAGCGCTTCGTCTCTCACATCCTTATCGTTATCGACAAGCATCGACAAAATTGCTTTTGTGCCGCCAGTTTCATGGATGTGGTTGAGTGCTCCGA
>JABDBI010000050.1 GCA_013288705.1 Methanobacteriota archaeon
TTAGCGGCAATGTCCTCTATGACTTCTTTATGGGCATTGAATTAAACCCCAGGCTGGGTCGGATAGATTGTAAATTGTTTTTCAATGGAAGGCCTGGCATTGTAGCTTGGACACTGATCAATATCTCGTTTATGGCTGCACAGTATGACCGGTATGGCTATATCACGAATTCCATGCTTCTGGTTAACTTGTTCCAGGGACTCTACGTTTTGTATTTTTTCTGGAAGGAAGCGTGGTATTTAAATACGATAGACATTCATCACGATCATTTCGGCTGGATGTTAGCGTGGGGAGATTCCGTATGGCTGCCGTATATGTACACGCTGCAAGGGCTGTTTTTAGTATTTAATCCGGTAAAACTTAGTTTGCCTTTTACACTATTTTTGCTGGCGTTTGGCTTGTTGGGATTCTGGATTTTTGTTTCGGCAAATAATCAGAAAGACCTCTTTAGGAAAACTCAGGGCAACACATTAATTTGGGGCAAGAAGCCAGAATATATTAGCTGCCATTACACAACTAAAGATGGTCAGACTCGAGAGAATAAGCTTCTGCTTTCAGGATGGTGGGGAATAGGACGCCATATGAACTATACCGGAGATCTCATGCTTTCTCTTGCGTGTAGTTTAGCCTGTGGTTTCACACACTTGTTTCCCTATTTTTATTTTGTATTTATTTCGATCTTGCTGATTCACCGCTGTTTAAGGGACGAACACAGATGCGAGCATAAGTATGGCAGTTACTGGCAGGAATATCGTGCGCAGGTTAAGTACCGTCTGATTCCTTATATTTTTTAAGATCTCTCCCATCGGTTAAAAGGAGAACTTGACCTAGTTAGCGCCTCCGTGCAAGTGTGGCGCGACGTCGACTTGCTGAGGGAGTTTTAAGAACACATGAACCAGATCACCCTGCTTTGTGCCGCTTTTCTCGCGGTATGTTTTCATCAATCGATTGCCTACACAGACGATGTCGTCCCCGCGGCCCCCTGCGATCAAGTTGTTCAAGAAACCATACAAAGCGCGATGGGCGAAACCTATACAGTGCAGACACAGAACCTGATGACAAAAAGTGATTTGTCCGGGGCGACTCTTGAGCAAAGATGTATTGTCTATGAGCTAGGGGATGGTGGTATGTTCAATGCGGATGGACCTCGAGAACCAGCGTGTGATTCTGTGGTGTTTCGTACTGCAAATGCAGCTCTTAACAACGCACGCTATCCGCAAATCAAAGTGATTGCCCTGGACGATCCCAGTGGTTTGTCGAGTGTCAACGAGAATGTCTATTCTCTCGAAACAGAGCCAATTTTGGTCAACGAGGGAGATAGCTTCATCGTTCAAATTTCGGCGAGGACGCGGATGGTGAACGGACGGTGCACGATTGACGCCATCAGATTGATGGATGACCACGGTTAGACGCGAAAAATGTTCAACGCTTGACTTCACATTTGGGACCAGCTCCGTGCTAAGCTTGAACTGTTGGCGCGGGAGGGGGCGATGCGCAAGCGGCATAAGAAAGGTAAACTCAGCGAAAAAGATTTAGGCGAGGTTGCCGGTGGACAGGGGACCCATCTCGGTGTCGCTCCGCATCCGACGCCAGCATCGGCAAAGCATGGCGCGGCCGAAACCACCGCGGGGCCGCATCATGCACCAGCGTCGACGCATGCGCCGCTTGCTCCCACTGCCGATGCTTTTCAGCCGAATCTCCCGACAATACCACGAGCTCTAAGGGGGAAGATTGTCAGCCTACTTGACGCCAGTGATGTTCCTAGCGCCCTTTCAGTCGTTCCGAGTGACGCTAGCGCTGGTGTGCGCGCTGTACAGAAGCGAAAAGATGCAAAAGCTGCAGGAGCTATGACGAAATTATCTGCCGAGGAAGGTACCTTTGGCGCACACACCACGGAAGAGAACGTAGAGGCAATCAAGCAAACAGCGGCGCTCGATAAGCGCTTGCGTTTGGCGAGAGGTTATTTGGCCTCGAGTGACCCACGCGTGGTGCGCGATGGTTATCGACTGCTGGCAGGCCCCGATATTCGGCAGATGTTGTTCGATGTAAACGGACGACCAACCACTGCGCTCATAGATCGTCCAAATCGCGATCTGATTCTTGCCATTTTGACAGTGCCGCTCCCAAGGGTCGACATGGTGGCCGCTGATCACCCACAAAGAAAAGAGCTTGTTCTCGCAGCCGCCCAGCTCTCTGAGCTTAGGCATCTGATCTTGGACGTGAATGCGCGTGACTCTTGGGATGGCTTGGCCGTTCAATGGGCCCGTCAGGGCAGAACGGAATTGGTGCAGGCGCTCGGAACTGCTGGAGTGGATCTTGGACAGATAACGAATGATTGCATCTATGGGAACCGGCCCGAGTCAGCTGGAGCGATGATTCGCGCCGCTGGGTTGCCTCCCCTGGGTCGCATACGTGGCTTCTTGCGAGGAGTGGTTCGTAAACTTTTTAGTTATGGGCCTCCCGTGTCGACACAGGATTATAATAGTCGGCTCTTGTATGCCACGCTTGCTGCAGGCGATGCGAAGGCTTATCACCAGCTCATCAAAAATGGCGTTGTGGCGCACGAACCTGGGAGTCATGGCCGACCTCCAGCGGAAGAAGCCGTGTTAGCAGCGCTTTACGGCGGCAATCCCGAGCTGATTCGCGCTTGTCTTGATCGCTTGCC
>JABDBI010000051.1 GCA_013288705.1 Methanobacteriota archaeon
GCTCGAGGGGATTGGGTTTTCCTACAGCAATCGCATCGATCCCTTCGATGGCGGGCCACATTTTGATGCGGCCATGGATGACATCGTGCCGGTTATGCAATCAAAGCCGGTGCGGCTTGCGTTGTCCACGGCTGGTAATGCGTCGATGATGGACTTGGGGATGATCGCGACTTTTACCGAACCATTTTCTGCCAACGCGGGATTTCGCGCGATTTATGCGCCATTTTCATACGCATCTGACGACGGAGTTGCCTATGTAGAACAAAGCACCTTGGATTTGCTGCAGGTAGGTGCTTCCCCTGACGCCTGGGTGTTGCCGCTGTAATTTGCGCTTGATTCCTCGAGAAATCTTGGGCAGGATGCCGGCATGATGAAAAGATGTCTGCTGCGGGCTCTGTTTCTTCTTTCCGTATTTGTCCTCATGGGCGATAGGGAGAATTGTCCGGAGTTGAGTTGTCCTTGCGGCTCCAAAGGGGCGCGGCAGGTCAACTACAATAGCGACGCTGTGGTACAGGTACATCAAACTCCCACAGTCACGCTGGTGCCTGCTCCACCTTCTCCTCCTGTCATAGCGTGGACGCAACAAGGCGGTGACGCTTCAGCGGGAGCAGCAGTTGCAGCGCCCTCTCGAAATGAGATTATCGGTGCGCTGACAATATCTGATGCAGCTTTGCGTGCTTCCGCCGCGGCCGGGATGGACGTCAGTGAGTCTTCCACCGGAGCTGTGGATGGCTCGGTAAATGAGTCGAATTCAGTAGCGCCAACAACGCCTTCGGGATCTGGTACGTTTGCACATGCCCACGTCCCACCAATCGCCCTCGGCGACATGGCTCATCCGTCTCCTGCATCATCGGCCCCCAGGGCAGGCCCCGCATCTGCACATGCAGCAGCACCTGCAGCGGCGGGACAGGTTATACACACGCGACAACCGTCTAGCATAGCTGATGCACAATTGGCTCGGGATTTGACCATTCGTGTGTTGAGCCCCCATGCGACGGCTCGAACGATTCGGGCGGGAGCCGCAGCCACGGAGCCACAGTGCGTATGCCCGAATCCACTCAATCAGCCGCCTAGTTAATGCAGCGCCATGCATTTGCCCTCTGCGATGGTGATGTCTGCGGATGCGACGCTGGTGTTGCCTGATTTCACATCATAAACAAGGTGAAACGAGCCTTTGTCTGCCTGCAGTTCCAATGGCTTTTGGCACGTGTCCGCAGCGCTTAGCGATTGCACAATCGATCGTAACAATGCGTTGGCTGCACAACCTGTCGCAGGCGCAGCTGGGGCAGACGCAAGGGCGGCGATGCTGCTCATACCATCTTGCGGCAACAGCCACTTGAAGGTCGATTTCCCATCGCTGCTCGACACACCATTCGATAGGGTCAATTCTTCAGCAAGCGCGCAGTCCGCACCGCCACTCTCGATTTTCAGATCCAAATTGAATGGTGAGACTTGTGCAAACAGCATGTTGCCCACCGTCCACAACTTGGTGAAAGCAATTTTGCGTTCATCATCTTTATTCATATCGAGAGTCAATTTTGTCCCGGTATGCAGATTCTCCACCGTGATACTGCCAATCTTTCCATCGGTTGTTTTAGGGATGGTGATCTGGCCGCCTAGGCCGTCGAGGTGGAGTTCGGCATCTTGGTTCATTTTGCCGTGCACCGTGCCTAAGTTCAGCGATGCTACAATGCCATTCTGATCATCCATCGACATAAACAATGCCGGCTCTGCCTGTGGCGAGGTTCCAATTGAGAGGGCGAGATGGCCAAGAATATTGCCCTTGATGTCGATGTCTTGATCGACATTGAAGGTGAGGCATAGCTTAGCACCGTTGTGGCAGCCAGATGCTTTACCTTGGGTGGCAAATTGGAGTTGCCAGGCGATAGCACCTTTCAACGTATCGACGTGTAGAACACCAAGTGCGTTGGCCAACTTTTTGACGTTTGCTAAATCGCCTGAGCTGCCGAGCAGCGTCGGCGCAGATCGCAGCGTGCCGACCGTCGCTCCGCCAAATAGCAAAGAGATTTCTACGACATCGCTGCCTGTCAGCTTCACACCGAGTTGCAAGCTGTTGTTGGTCAGGAACGCTTTGCACCCGCTGCTTAAATTACTCGCGCCATTGTCCATTGTTTGTGCGACCGCATCGCATAAAGCTGGCTTGAGAGCGTAAGTAATTTGAGTGCCATCATTGGCAGTGATATTGGCTTTGTTAAAAACTTCTTGACCAAGTGGACTATCAAAAAGTTGAGCAACTACTTCGCCCATCATGGGAGCGTTATTTGTTGCGCCATCGACCGGTGTGGTTGAATTACCATGGCCGTGAAAGAACCCCATGGTCGTCATGCTTTGCCACGTTGAATTTTGCGCGACTTCCTTGCTGCCCTTTGCTGCTGCATTAGCAGCGGCAGACATGTTGCTCTTCAGACGATCTTTCAGCATGTCTGGATAGGAGTTCCGCAGCCGACTACGAGAGTGAGTGCAATCAAAATGGTTAGGCGCATAGGTGGATCCTCGCTTTGATAGGAATACTGGCCAACCCATTAATTTGGTGCTAGCCAAGAGTCATGAATATGCATGTTCGCGTGGCTGTGATGCCGAAAAAAAGCGTTCTGGAT